>NZ_BAAKUJ010000002.1:0-1049454 GCF_059697885.1 Serratia sp. NCCP-200 | reverse complement strand
CACGCATTGGGCATGCAGCTAACCCGTATGGGTCTGCCCATGTCAGCGGGTTATGTACATAAGCATACGGGTTAACTCCCCCCGCCAGCCCTATCGGGTCCAGACACAGGTAACTTCCCTCGTGCACATCATACTACCAGTTCAGGTGGTACACCTCCGCTAGAAATTCATCATATGCAAGGATCTTAATCACGCTACCGCCCTACCATGATAGTTTTTATCTGCACAAAAGCATTTTAAATCAAATAGTAATATAAATACAGGTTAGTTAAGAAATGGGAACATAACCAGTATTCGAGTTGTGTGATACATTATGATGAGAAATTGTATCTGAAGGGCGGCAGGCTGACAAAATGCAGTCCGATCGCGCAATCGCTGGCGCTCAGCCTGATGCCCGATAAGGGTTGATTAAGGCGCAATAGGGTAATATGTTAGTGCAGCCATAAAAAAACCGGAAAGATCCAAAGAGGATCTTTCCGGTTTTCTGTCACTAGCTAAATTTTGGATTAAATATCCGTTGACCTTTACAAGGAGCTAAATCACTTATTTCTACTTTGGTATTATTTTTGATAAACTCCAAAGCACCTTCAATAGAATCAAACGATACAATCTCTTCTCTCAAGTATTCTTCAGAAGACATTTTTGACTCTAAAATTTCATCAATAAAAACCTTATATTTTCCTTCCCATTTTTGCAGTCCGACAGAAGACCAGCAAACTTCATTTCCGGATAAAAAAGAATAACGTATCCCAACCTGCTTACCATTATTTATGATGTTTAACAAGTTAACATTTGAATTCATTTTCCACCTACTATATTAATTACCACTTTAATACCGTCTTCACGCTTTATATTTATATGCGGGAAATTTCCGTGATCATCAGTCGGGGCATGGCCTCTTACTCGACCTGTTGCAGGATCGATAGCGTAGTCCTTATGGTACGCTCCCCCTTCTTTAAAACGGTCCATCTTTCTTTTCTTTCTCACGCCAACAGCATCTTGTGGCCCAACGCCTCTAACTTTCTGATAGTCAGGGAATGCTGCATGGAGTAATTCGTTAGCTTCAGCCTTAGTTCTGACTTCAACAGTAGTATTTTTACCACCCGTTCTTAATGCCTCGACTTTTTTAGGGCACGCAGCCAATCCAAGCGGATCTATCCATCCCTGCGGGTTATGTACATATGCATAAGGATTCACTCCCCCCGCCAGCCCTATCGGGTCTGGACACAAGTACTGCCCGGTATCCACATCATAATAGCGATAACGGTTATAATGCAACCCAGACTCGGCATCCGCATACTGACCCGCAAACCGTAGATTGCAAGTGACCTTATCTTCGTCGTTGGCCGCTTGTTGCCACAACTCGGTTTTACCCCAGGTACTCAAACGGTCTGCCCAGACCATCTTCCCCTGTTCGTTGAGCAATTCACGTGGAGTACCCATGTGATCGGTGACGACATAATGGAGTTTGCCCTGTTCATAGCGGGCCACCGGTGCTAACGAACCAGGGGTATACAACCAGTGGATACTCTGCTCGTAGGCAACGGTGCCATCGGCATAGATAGGGGCTTCCTCTATCAGTTGATCACCACTCCACAGGTACTCATAACCCTGCACCACAGCGCTAGCTGGTGGAGTAGCTGATTCAGGCAAATCAAACAACGTAGAAATAAATGGCTTGCTGTCAACTAACCGTAGTTTTCGGATGCGCCGCCCAAAAGCATCATAGCCATAGCGCCAACGTTCGCCTTTCGGCGTCATCAATTCCGATAGCTGATCCTGTTCATTCCAGCGGTAGCGCCACACCTGCGGCCGAAATCCTTCTTTAAGAACTCGTTTTTCAACCAACCTTCCACCCATATCGTAATGATATTGGCAGTTACCACGGGATACGACACGGCCTGCCCGCTGATGTTGTTGGTCTTGCTGTAAAGCAGCCTCAGCCCCACGTGGCATACGAGCATGCATTGTGACGTTCAGGTTGGCGTCGTAGGAAAACTGCTCAATGAGCGGCAAAACGCCAGCAAAATTGGCTCGAACTATCTGGTCATTGAGATCATATTGATATTGCGTCTTACCCCAACGCCCATCATCAATACCCACCACGTTATAGGCCCGATCATACTGCCAACTTCGGTTGACTGCGCTACCATGCAACGCAGGTGTCATCGAATCTGGTGTCACTAATTGCTGCTGGAACAAAGGGGAATTGCGTCCAGCCGCCTGGTTGGCCAGCAATCCCACTGAAGTATAATTACAGGCTTGGATAAATCCTGCGGCACTTTCGCGCACGGTTTCCCGGCCTAGCTTGTCGTGTCGGAAACGTAATGGCTGATGGCCCGCAAGCCTTAACTGCGTCAGTTCCCCCTGAAGACCGTAGTCAAAATCAAGCCCGAGCTCGCCAACCAACCGAGAACTTGGCGTGCCGTTTAGCGTGTCCCACTGATGCTTAATCTCTCGTCCATTCAAGCGCTCGGCAATCAGTTGGCCAGCATCATCATAATCAAACTCAACAACGGCTTCTGCATTTTCAGCTTTTAGTAAGCGCCCCTGTTCGTCGTAGCTATAACTCACCGTTGCAACCAGCGTGGAACTCAATTTATCACTGCGCCATGTCTGTTGAGCCAAGACCTGATCACGCGGCGAGTATTGCCAACTGATCACGCGACGATCGGGGTAACGCGCCCAAATGCGTCGCCCCACAGCATCGTATTGATATTGAATGGTACGCCCGGTAAAATCGGTTTCCGCAATGACCTGTCCGGCCAAATCACGCGTATAGCGGTAAGTTTCACCTAGTGCATTGGTGACACCATCAAGACGGGTTAGCTTGTCATAGCTAAATGTCAATTTCTGCCCATCAGGACGAATAAGGCCTGTCAGCAAATCAAAACCACCGTATTCGTAACGGGTAGTTTTTCCTGCGCCATCGGTTATTGCCGCTATGCGTTTTTCACTGTCATAGGTGATCGCCTGCTTAACGCCATCAGGCAAATAAACCTGACTGACACTGCCTGTCGGGCTAGCATGCTGAGAGCTATATGCATAACGGGTGATGTGCCCTAATGGATCTTGGCTGTCTTTTAAGCGGCCAAAGATGTCCTGATTTAATAGCGTAACACCGCCATCAGGCGCGATAATCTCACTGATTTGATGCTGCGTGTTGTAACTGTAACGCCACTCTGCCCCGTTAGGCAGGATCTGACGTACTAATGCCCCCAACTCGCCATAACGATATTCTTGCCGTAAACCCTGCGGATCAACAACACTGCAAAGTTGTCCTTCATCACCATAGATAAATTGCCAACCTTTACCATCCGGTAAGGTGCTATTCGTGACCTGCCCAAAACCATTGTACTCATAGCGATATATTTCACCCGTAGGGGTCGTAATCTGCTCTGTTTCTCCATATTGATTAAGCTGGAACTCTACCTTGCGTCCCAGGGCATCCGTTTCAGAAAGTTTGTTGCCGAACGCCCATTCAGTCAAATGTTCCCGCCCCAGCGGGTCAATTTCACGGATCACCTGACCATCACTGTTATACCAAAAACGGGTGCATCCTCCCTCCGCATCCAGATAGGTTGTGCATTGGGCGGCATCATCGTAGATAAAACGATCCTGGTAATGCCCGCTAGCGGTACGTGTAGACAGTACTCTGCCCTGCGGGTCATAGAGAATATAAGCGTCGGTCTTATCCGTATCATGCCAACGGGTCATGTAACCGGCAGCATTATACTCATGATAAAGGTGGGTGAACTGGAATGTATTACATTCGGCCAACAGGCCAGTGGCAGCATAACAGCATTTAACCAGCCATTGACGTTGAACCGGTGTAATCAATTCAATCGCAACCAATTGTTGTTGCTGATAACTGAGTTCAAGTGAATAACCGTCGCTATGATCAATGCGTGAAAGCTGCCGTTCTTCAGAATAGCGAAAACGAATTTTATTACCGAAACGATCGCTGATGGTAGACAAGCGGCGAACATTCCCCTGCGGTTCGGCAAAGCTCAGGATCTGTTGTGTTTGTCGATTAAAAATATGCAATACACCACTACGTTGGCCATAGAGCAGATAATGACCTTCGTGCAGATTGATAGCCTGAACGTCATCATCGTCTTGTGGGGCATCGTATGTCAGCAACACACCTTCATGGTTGCGAAAACGAATGACCGCGTCTTCAAGGATTAAATGCTGAGACCAATCATCTGCCCATTTATCGCCAAAACTGCCAGTCAAGTGACCACTGGAACGATAGAGTCGGGTAAGCGTCAGCGGCAATATTCCCGGAATATCGATCATCGGCCACACTTGGAGGAAATCCCCCGTTGCCGCATCCACAGGCTCACCGGGTTTGGTGCATTTGTTATTACTGCAACCTTCAGCTTCAGAAGAGGTTTTTGGTTTGCTGCCCTTTTTCTTCCCTCTGGGTATCGGTAGATAACTGGCGACGATAGTCACCCAGCGCAGGGCTGAGTTTCGGCTATCTTTAACTTTGAAAATCTGCGCCGTTTCTGTGGTTTCCATAATGGTTGCCGCAGCGCTATTAATGTTGGCATCACAAGTGGTACGGTGTCCTAAACGGGCAATTTGTTTGCCGTTGGCGTAGACCGTTTTCGCCCCTTCCGCGATAACCGGCGGAGGACCTGGATGATCGCTACACACGATAGGATCGCCTACTCGCGCCACTTTTTTTCCTTCAAAATAAACGTTGGGGGAACCGTCGATAATCGTGCCTTTGTTATCACCGTATTGCCCCATCACTGCGCCAGCCGCGGCGACACCAGCACCAACAAATCCGCCTGCGGCTGCTGCGGCTGCAACAACAACCAGAGCAGCGCCACCGGTAGCAACCACCAATGCCCCCACAGCAACGGCAGCAACCGCTCCGAGCAATATTCCGCCTAATGCCCCCCAGGTACCGAGGTCTTTCTTTTGGTGCGCAATAAAGTCACCCATACGCGCCGGAGCATCTCCCTCCGTTGCCACCTTTTTCCATCCAAGGTACTCGGCAATGGCTGTACCTGCTTTTTCGCCGACATAGCTACCCGCTTGTGCGCCAACGTAACCAGCAGCTAGCCCGACGGCGAAAGGTGCCCCTGCACCACTCGCGACGGCATAAGCTCCCATACCGACAGTCACCGCACTGTTTACTTCTTCACTCTCCATAAAGTTCAGAGCTTGTTCGTTAAAAGACTCCGCGCCGCCTTCGTTAGTATTCGGTGGTGATGCCTCACGCTGTTGTTCCATCACCTCTTGACGAACGGCAGAGCGCCCGCCAGCAGCACCTGCGCCTGACCATACTCCTTGTGCAACACTCATCGTCCGCTCCTGTTACCTTGTAGCCGTTTTTTCTGCCGTGGCCGATTCCCGCAATTGGAATGTACTCATCAACGTGGTTATTTGTTGCCGCTGTTCATCCGTCATATCTCCTGGGATCGTGGCAGTGAAAACCAACACTTTAGGATTGACATCAAGCAACATCATTAATTGATGGATCGGCCCCTGTGGTGATGACCAACTAAATTCAGACGTTGCCGTATCTCGGGAATCTAACACCCCATTCTCTTGATTAATCTGCTGGTAATTTTTCAACTGTTTTGACAGGCTGGATATCTCACGCTCAGCAAACTGACTGAATGACATTCCCCATGGAATAACGTCTCTGGAAATGGTAAAGCTGATTCCGCTTTGGTCGTTATCGGCAGCACTGAGCACCAGTACACTGAGATCTTTCCAGGCGGTAGGTAAATTAATCGCACCTTCGTTAAACTGGAAAAGGGAGAGTTCATTAGGATTTGACATTATTTATCCCTAAATAATTTTGTTCATGGCATCCCGTTAATCAGAATGCCATTCGTAATGAGTTTACTTATTCAGATGAATAACGGGCCCACTGACAAAGATACCGTTAGCATCAAGCTGAATGCTTGAACCACCGAATTTGAGTACAATGCTACCGGGAGTCATCTTTATTTCCCCAGCCCCCACTTTCAGCGTGATGTCGTCTGAGGACTCATAAAGCTGTGTTCCTGGGCCACTCTTACCTGCTTTAGCTTTGACCTGAACCTGATTAGCACTGGTGCTACGCATGGTACAAATGGTTTCCGTCAGGCCACCCTGCTTTACGGTTTTGGTTTCGTTACCAGCAAGAATATTTAGCGTCCGGTTACCTGATTCGACGGTAAGAGACTGATCGTTTTTAACCGTCGTACTCATATCCTTCTGGGCATGCAGAAACAGCCCCTCGCCCCCCTTGGCATCCTCGAACCGCAACTCATTGAAGCCCTCGCCCTTATGGGTCTTGGAGCGGAACGCCATCTGGGTCTTGCTGGCAGGCAGCGATCCCGGTGGGATATTGTTGGCGTGATAGGTACGCCCGGTGACGATCGGTTGGTCCGGATCGCCATGCAGGAAATCCACCACCACTTCCTGGCCGATACGTGGAATGGCCAACATCCCCCACCCCTGTCCGGCCCACGGTTGGGTCACGCGGATCCAGCATGAGCTGTTGTCGTTGCTTTTACCGTAGCGGTCCCACAGGAATTGCAGGCGGATACGGCCGAACTCATCACAGTAGATTTCTTCCCCGGCGGGCCCCACCACCATCGCGATCTGTGGGCCGTCCATGCTCGGTTTCGGCATCGGCGTCGGCCGCCAGGTCTGGGTGTGCGGCAGGAAGACGAACTGGTTGTTCAGCGTGGTGCCTTGCCCACCAGACTCCTGCTCTAGCGCTTGAGGCTGGCTGCCACTGTGCTGAATGCTCAGCAGTTGCCACTGGTGGTTCAAATCGCTACGCGGGTGGCTGGTCAACGTAAACAGCAGCCCCGGCTGCAGGGTAAAGTCGTTACTCTGCCCATTCCCCAGGTTGGCATCGTTGCGCAGGGCTTCCAGGCGGTAATGGGTAAAGGCCTTGCCGTGCTGTTCATCTTTGAAACGCCCAGGGAAATCGAAGTGTTCGTAGTCTGGCCGCTGATTTTGCAGTTCGCTGGCCTGTTCATTAAAGGCCGCCGACCACTGCGGGTTTTTAAAGGTGTAATCCTTCAGTTCCACCACGGCGGTACGCACCTGTGCGCTACGGGTGAAGGTGGTGACACACAGCTCCAGCGCCTGAGAGGCTACGCCTGGGTTATACGGCAGCACAGCGCCCTGCGGCAAGGTGCCCACGTCATCGGTGTACACCACGATGTTTTTGCCTTCGGGGTATTCGAAGTAGTAGAACATCCCCTCTTCGGCGGCCAGCCGCTGGATGAAGTCAAAATCCGATTCCTGATACTGCACGCAGAACTCACGGGCCGGATGGGGGTTACGCAAGCCAAAGGCAAAATCGGTGATGCCGTTCTCTTTCAGCAAGGTGGTGATGATGCTTTCGATGCTCTGCTGCTGGAAGATGCGCGAGTTGCGCCGCAGCGTGGTGCGCCACAGTGCCGGGCGGATCACCATGCTATAACGGGTCTGGTGCAGGCCGGTATCACCCTGTTCAAAACTCGCCACCATGCCGGTGATACTGCGTTGCACTACCCCTTCACGCTTGATCACCAGCGTCGCATCCTCATCCAGCACCGCGGCAAAGTCGATGGCCGGATCGGCACTGGCCAGGCCCACGTTCAGCACGAACGGTGAGGAGAGCATCTCGGTCAGGCTGAAATCCACCACCACAAAGGTCTGCGGAGGCAGGTTCGCCGTGGAGAGCGTGAACTGCAACCCACTCGGTTCCGCGCCGCCCATCAAGGCACTGGCAGCCGAGGACGCCATCGCCGTGGCGCTGCCGCCGCTGGCAAAGCTCATCGGCTTGACGCCCGCAGATGAGGCCATGCCCGCGGCACCACCACTGCTGACAATGTTCTTAGGATTGATGCCTACGGATGAGGCTATCGAACCGGCCTTTTTAGCAATATCCGCCGCCTGCGATACCACCTTGCCCGCCTTGCCGCCTACAGCGCCAGCCGCGGCTCCCACCATATCCACCACCTGATCGCCACTGACTGACGGCGTCTCCGTGGCCACAATGTTCTTCGGCTGTACGCCCCCCTTGGGGGCGCTTTTCTTGTCATCAGCAAACATATCTTTTCCTTCCTGGAGGTTAGCGGGCAGATGCTGCCTGCTGCGTGAGTTGGTGATAGCGACTGAGCAGTGCATTCCAGCGCTCGTCTATCTGCTTGAGCAGCACCGGTGAAGCCGGTTGTTGTTGTTCCACCGAAACCGCCAACTGCCGCAGCAACTCTTCCAGCGGCGTTTCACGGTTCAGTTCATTTTGCATCTGATAAACCTGCGTTTTCAGATAGGAAAGCGTCAGGCTGCCGCGTATTTGTTCTTGTTCAAGCAACTTGTCCGACAGCGCCTGCAAGCGCTGCTGCACCTGGAAATAGCTGCTGTCGGCCCGCTCGCTGCCGAGCCGCGCCTGTAGCAGCCGTTGCCAACGCTGGCTTTGGGCGATCTGCTCCGGATCGGTCGGCCACAGCTGGTTGGCCAGCGCCACCGAGGCATCGGCGGTACGCAACCCGGCCAACGGAGAAAGGTTCTCCAGCGTGTTCAGTTGCTGGCCGTAGCCGTCCAGAGTCGGTTGGGCCAGCCACAGCTGCACCGAACCTTCTGGGGTGGCGGCCAGCCCCGCCAGCCGCTCCTGCATTGGTTTGACCTGCATCAGATAAGCCGCACCGACAACCACCAGGCTGCACAGCACACCGCCGCCAAAGCCCCAAGCCGTTGCAGCGCGTTTGGCCGCTTTAGGGATGACCGGTGGTGGCGGTGCAAAACGCACTTCCACATTGGGCAACGGTTGTTCTATTGGCTGTGGCGCGGGTTCTTCGTAGGCCGGAGGGGGTTCATTCGCGGCCGTTTTTGCCCCCGAGAACAGGGTGCGGATCGGCTCAGCTTCGGGCACCGAGAGATACACCATCGAGGGCATCTTCAGCGGTTGCGCTGGCGGCTGTTTGGCCGCTTCATGGGCGGCTTCCAGCCGTTTGGCGGTGTTCTGCATCAGGTACAACAGGTTTTCAATGCGTGGCACGCGTTTGAGCTCAACCTGCTGCAGTTTGTCGCACAGCAGTTGCAGCGCCCGCTCGGCGCGGTATACCAGGCGCAGGTCGTCAATGCCGAACTCATGCTGGCGCAGTTGGCTACCGACGCGGCCGTTGAACCACTCCAGTATTTCCGAGCGGGCCTGCGGCTGCTCTGGCCACAGTCGTTCCCATTGGCTGACCACCATGCCCGCCAACAGCTCGCAGCTCTCGGTAAACCCGGCCAGCCCATGCCTTTGGGTACGCGCCAGGGCGTAGTACACCGTGGTTTGCAGATCGACTCCGTTGGTACGGAACAGCGTCAACGCCAGCGACTCAATCAGGCGCCAGTTAACCTCTGGCCGCGCCGGGTGGTTGATCTTGTTGATCTCTTCACGAATGGCGCTGAATTCCGGCCAATGGCGCGGATCGCCGCCGGTTTGAATGATGATATTTTCTGAGGCTTCGCTCATGCGGACTCATCCTTAAAGCGTCTCTCTGCCAAGCGCGGCAGAGAGACGGGATAACAACGATTAATACAGCGTGTCTGGCAGAGTGAACTTGCTGAACAGACCGCCAGCGAACGGGTTGTCGGACTCATCCACATGGATGCGGTAGGTCATCTCGCCGCCGTCCACTTTGAAGCGGACGTCGAACGAGTTGGTGCCGACGTTGGTCAACTCACCGGCGTTGATCAGCCGCAGCTGTGCCCAAGGGCCGCTGAAGGTGATGCTGCGTGGAGACTTGCCGTTTTCATCCGGAACCAGCGTTACCTTGCTTTCTACCCCGGCCCGCATGGAGTTAGGCCAAACCAGATGCACCATATTGCTGCGGCCATGGGCGTAATCCAGCAGTTGCCCATCCAGGTTCAGCACGCTGCGGCGTTTGTTGCCGCTCAGCCCCACCGGTTCGATGGCGAACTGGGTGCCCAGGCCGTTTTGTGCCGAGAAGAAGGTTTCGCGGATCTTCTGCGCCTGTGCCAGCTGTTGCAGCACATCTGGGCGGATTAACAGTTGCCCGTCGCTGCCGCTGCTCAGGTTGTTATCCACGAACGGCTTCAGGTTCTGCTGGTAGAAGCTGTCCAGGGTGCCTTTCGGGCCGAAGAAGCGTTCAAACTCGCTCAGCGGCACGTCCTGCTGCGACTTAGGATCGAACGGATAACGGCCAGCCAGGTAGGTGTGATACTGCTTCACCACCGTCTCGTTCCACTCGACCTCCAACGATTGGATGGCTTCCATCATCACTACGCGCCAGGCTTGCTCAGCCAAATCCCCGACCCAACGGTTCAGCGGTTCCGGCAGGTTTTTCGCCAACTGCTGAACTTCGAAGATCGGGTCGCTGCTGTTTTGATCCAGGCGCAGCTGTACCGCCTTCATGGCCGCTTTACCCGGTGCCGGTGAGTTTTGGATCGCTAGCAGGTAACGGTGCAGTTCGGTCAGCTTTTGGTAGACGCTTTGCAGTACGCTGCCTTTGTCACCGTTCTCCACCAGCACGGCGGTTTCCGGCGCGAACTCGCGGTTGATGCGGCCCAGCAGTTGATAATCGGATTTTTGCATCAGTTCCTGGCGTTCTTTACCCTGCAACGAGTCAGGCACCGCAGGCAGCCGGGTGTTATCACTCAGCGTCTGCAAGGCACGGCGGAAAGGCTGTTCGCCGCTGATCACCTGTTCGATGGCGCTGATCGCCTGCGGCAGATCTTCAAACTCACCGACCGACAGGTTATTCATCGCCGCACGCCAGGTGGCGGTATAGTCACCGATATACTGCTCGGTCACCTGCCGCTGGATCTCTTTGCGATCCGCCTCGCTATACTCGACGTTTTTGCTGAGATCCAGCACCCAGCTGTCCATCACCGTCAGATCCACCAGTTGGTCATTCTGCTTGGTGAAGTAGTTCTGCAAACCGTTGCGCGTCAGGAACTGCGGCACCACCAGTAGGCGATCGTTGTTGGAGATAAAGATGTCGTCAAAGCTGGCACCGATCTGATCGCGCAGGTTCAGGGCCGGAGGCAGTGCTTCCTGTGCCTTGATGCGCAGGTTCTGGTACACCCGCTGATAAATCGACAGCTTGCTCAACTCGCGCTGTGCCAGCTGGATCGGCTGGCGATAAGGGATAAAGTTCTTGATGGCAACCTGATCGCCACTTTCCCGCGCGGCACGCCAATCGGTGTGCTTGAGCGCATAGTCCAGATGGCCCATCAACTGCTGTTGCACTTCGCGCTGGCCGTTAAACTGCTGGCTCCAGCGGTCGCCCATAAATTGTTCCACCAGCGCCACGTTGCGGCCACTGCCGTCTTCCAGCATGCGCATCACACGCAGGATCTCGAGTTTCTCTTCGCTGCCTGGAGGCGCAGCATTCAACTGCTCCAACAGGCCACTCATCAACGCCGGAACAAAGCGCTGCTGCAACAGCTGCAGATAGGTGCTTTCCACATAAGGGCCGATGTTGTTGCCTTGATACAGGCCCATGTCCGCCAACAGGCTGTTGCGCTCATGGTAGTTGCCATAAGCCAGCGTGGCGTCACGGATCGGGTTCAGCAACGGCAGCTGCAGGTTGCCATAGCGATCGTCACCCTTCGGCGTCGGGATGGAGAGGAAGGTTTTGGCCTGGGCAAGAACCTCTTGTCCGGCACGGTAGTTGCTCTGATAGTAGTATTGCCAGCAACCCCACAGCGTCAACGCCACCACGGCGCCCACGCAGGAGAACACCATCAGGCGTTTTCTGGAGTTACGCAGCCACAGGCCGTTTTCCCCCGCCAAATTCGGTTCCGCCAGCAACACCTGATTAAACAGCTCTTTGGTGAAGTATGGGGTCGTTTCGGCGACCGGCCAGGTTGGGAAGGCCTGCGGCGACAGGTGATACTGCACGGCGGCAGACTGGGTAAACACATCATCCATCTGTCCGCGCTGTTGGGCAGAAGTCAGGTAGATACCGCGCAGCAGCGGCTGTTGATGATCGCCGCTGTAGAGGATCCCCTCCAGCAGTTGCACCACATATTCTTGCAGGCCCTGCATCTGGCGGGTAAAGCTGAACAGCTGGCTACGCTGCCCGGCATCAACGCCGTTGAGCATCATGTCTGGCATCGCGCCGTTCAGTTGGGCGATCCATTGTTGCCAGAACTGCTGCAGCTCTTTGCGCCACACCTCCGGTTCGGCGGCGTTCAGGCTGAATGTCACCCCCAGCACCGCTTCGCGTTGCGCCTTATCCAGCGTCTGGTACATCGCTTCAAACCCGTACAGCAGGTCCAGTTTGGTAAATACCACGTACAGCGGCAGCTGGCTATGCAGCGCCTGGCGCACATCCTGCAAACGCTGATGGAGGCTGGCAACCATGTTTTCGCGCTGAGCCTTGTTCGCCGTCAGCAACTGATGCAGATCGACGGTGAGGATCAGGCCGTTCAGCGGCTGGCGTTTACGGTGTTCAACCAGCCAGTTCAGCAGGCTTTGCCATAGGCGGCTATTGAGCGCCGCTTTGCCCACTATGGACAGCGTTGGCTGCTCGATCAGTTCACCTGCCGGATCGATCAGTACGGCCTGTTCACCCAGCCAGCAGCGCACGCGCAACTCACCGGCGTCTTCCACGCTGGTCAGTTCCGGGCTGGCGATTTCGGTCAGCTTGTAGCCTTCTTTGATCAGGGTGCTTTTGCCGCTGTTGCGGGTGCCAATCACCATGTACCAAGGCAGGCGATAGAGATAAGCCGGGGTATTCAGCCGCCGTTGCAACTGCTGCTTCCAGACGCCCAGATACTGGTCCTGCTGTTCGATATCGGCCAGGATCGGATCGTCGACCTGCGTTTTGGCCTGCAGCTGCAGCTTTTCCAACTGCTGTAAACGCCGCACCATTTTGAAGGTGAGCCAGCACACCGCCAGCAGCACCACCAATGCAGTCACCAACCAGCGGCTAAGCAAAGGTTCGAACGGTTGGTAATCCTTCAGCTTCCATTCCGGCCCGTAAATCCAGACCCAAATCAAGCCGATACAGGCCAACAGCGCCAGCACCACCGGCACCGAGGCTTTGATGCGCGGAACGGCCGGTCTGGCAAAATGAATAAATGAGGGCAATTTCATGCGTTAACGCTCCTGTTCCCTTCCCTGGCCATCACGGCTTGAGCTGCCGCTGCTTGTCTGTAAGCAAGGCGATCAACGCCGGTTCCCATTCGCTTAGCTGCACTTGCTGCCCCACCTGCAACAGGTTGTGGTAGTGCTGCTGTGCCAGCGCCGTCATCCCCGCTTTTTCCAGTAACTGGGCGCTGAGCAATTGCAGGTAAAAACGGTCCCTGGGTTCGGCTTGCTGCGATTGCCGATCGATCATCTGTAACGCGGCTTCCAGTCCTTGCTGTTGATAGCATTGCCAAATTTCATCCTGTTCAATAGTGTGACCTCCCCCTTTGGCACCCGTATCCTGCTGTAACCAGCTGGCAGATTCAGGGGAGAGGAATGGCGTCATATCGGTAAAGTAAAGGGTGGTTAACGCCGGCATGCGCTCGATAAAGGCGCTCAGTTCGTCGCGTATGGCCTGCGCAACCCCTGCGTATCCCAGCCGAATAGCGATCTGCGCCGAAAGCGCGTGGCCATCCAGCCAGTAAGGTGCCAGCGCCAGGCTCTGTTCTACCTGTTGCCACAGGGCCAGATCCGCAGTGGCCACGCGCCCCAGATAATCGGCCATGCGATCGACAGAAACGGCTGCCAGCGGCGTGCGTCCATCGGCCTGCGCTATCGGTGGCGCGGTCAAACTGCCCCACAGGGCATGGCGACGCAGGCGGAAACCAATGGCAGCCTCGGGGTGTAGTTCACACAGCAAATCCGCCATTTTCAGCAGCGTTTGCCGCCAGGCTTTATCGCTGGAGCTATCAATGCTCAGGCTGGGGCTGATCGTTCTGCTGGCAGTGGTTGATGTCGATGCCGAACCAGACTGAGGGCGTTCTTCCTCCTCAACTACCGGTTCAACGGTGCGAGTAGGCAACCGCGCATAGCTGATTCGCAGGCTATCCACCTCTTTCGCCAGAGCCGGTTCGTCGCTGTGCCAAACCTGGGCCAGATGTGCCAGCAAACCTTGCACATCCTGGCGTTGGGCATCCGTCGCCCGTTGGCTAAAGCTGCCGCTGGCGCTGTCAAAACGCTTGAGGATCTGCTGGGCAAAGCGGCGCTTATGCAGGGGGTTCAACGGCCAGGCGCTGGTCCAGAAGTTCTGCACGTAGGCGGTCAGCAAGGAGATCGCCAGCATCAGGTCGCTCGGTTCGCCGCCGTGCTGCAAGGTACGCAGCAGGTGCACCACCAAACGGAAGTCTTTGCTTTTTTGCGACAGCAGAGCCATCGCCTGCTGCTGAAGGTCATCAATATTCAGCGAGCTGTGGGTCAGCGAACCCACTTTGACCATCTGGCTGTCGATATGCTCCCATTGCGGATCGTCATCGGCCAACGCCTTGGCGGTCTGCTCGGGCGTCAGCGGCGTCAGCAATAATGCATGCCAGGGATGTTGTGACGTGCTATCCATAGTCCTCACCAGTGGCAGGCGTTACGCAGCGGTTTCAGCGCTGGCGTTAACTGCGAAATATTAAATGTCAGACGGGGTAACCCGCCGTTGGTACCGTCGATCGTCAGCGTCTGCGCCGACATCAACCGCTTGATCTCATCAATACCGGCCAGGCCCCGGCTGGATTCCAGCAGATAGCCGTTTTCACGCAGGAACCACTGCACGTTAAACCGGTCGCTATCCGCCGTTAGCGTCACCGCACCGTCTTTTTGCGGACCGACCAAGGCGATCTGCAAACGGGTAATGTTGTCGATGCAGCTCAGCATCAGCACTGGCCGCGGTGGTGGCACACCAATCGCTGGCGTGGTCAGCACCACCTGCGGGTTGTTGCCCTGCCCTTCGCTTATCAGGAATGCCGTCGAGTGATCGCGGCGGCCTTTTTCCTGCGCCATGGCTCGCTGCCAGGCTGGCCCGGCCTGTACCTGACCCGGATTGTCGCCGCTGGCCGCTGACAACGCGTTGTCGTAACAGTCCAGACGCACCAGCGGCGAGCTTTCACTGCGGCAGTTCATCAGCAGCGCCAACTGATGCGCATCCCCTTCAGGCTGCGGCAGCGAAAGGCCACTTAGCCACTCGGTGGCTGAATGGCTGCCGGAAAGCAGTAACGAACCGATCAATAACCACGTATTCATAGCTAACACCTGTATTTCGCCAACTTGTAACCCAGGGTGCGCGGCGTGATCCCCAGGCTGTCGGCGATGCGGTTTTTGTCATTGCCGTACAGACGCTGGCGCTGCGTCAGTACCGCGGCTTCAAACGCCTCCACCGCGCTAGACAGGTCATCTATCTTGCTGTAATCGCGTGATAGCTCTGGCGAGGTGGAAACGTCGGAGGTGCTCAGCGAGACCATCAGCTCATCCAACTGTTTTTCACGCACCTTGAACATCGATCGCAGCTGGACCAGTTGCGATCGCAGATGCTCTACCTCTTGCAGCTTGTTGAGGCGGTGCTGAAAAATCTGGCAATAGATAGAAAACATGCCCCGGCTGTCCACAAATCGATCGATATCCTCGGCAAACACCGCAATCACCCCGCAGGCCCGCCCCTGAAAATCAAACAGCGGTACGCCATACATGCTGCAACCGTTGGGCAACGCCTCAATAAAGCCACGAAAGCCGTCATCTTCGATGCGCACCCCGCGATTGAGCGCGTACCAGACTTCGGGCGCGCCATTACGCAGCACCCGCACCAAGGGGTGGTTGGTATCTTCGATATCGGCTTCCAGCTTTACCGTAGCGCGCCGGTTGGCATCAGACAGGCGGAGGCATTCCAACTGCCCCTCGCTGGCGTTGAACATCGCCACCATCAAGCCGTCGAACCCGTGACGGTGGTGATCCAGCGTCAAAAAGCCATGGACCAAATGCTCGACCGAATCGTTTTCCAGCAGCGCCAGTAAGCATTTCAGCCGTTGCCTCATAGCGCCTCCTCGACCTGTGCGGTAAACGCATTTCCCTCCGTGGCAATGCGGATATGGCTGATTGCCGTACCTGCCGCCATTTTTTGCAATAGCAGTAGGGAAACCGGTGGCAGCAACGCCCCGTCGATAATCGATTCCAGCATGCGCGCCCCGTTCTCGGCACGGGTGGCACGCAGCAGGATCTCTTCGATCACCTCAGGCTCAATCACCACTTCGGCATTAAAGCGCTGGCGCAACAGGTTATCCAGGCGTTTGAGCTTGCCGTGGATGATGGTTTGCAGCGTGTCCTTGCCCAGAGGCAGGTAAGGCACTACTTCCATACGCGCCAGCAGGGCCGGTTTGAAGAAGGCCGCCAGCTCGGGGTACAGCAGTTCACCCAGCAGTTCCGGCTGTTCGGCGTGATCGACAATGGTCTGATAGCCCAGGTTGGAGGTCAGGAAGAACACCACGTTTTTGCAGTCGATGATGCGGCCTTCGCCGTCGGCCAGTTCACCCTTGTCGAACGCCTGATAGAACAGGTTGAGCACGTCGGGGTGGGCTTTTTCGACTTCATCGAGCAGCACCACCGAATAGGGTTTCTGGCGGATGGCTTCAGTCAGCACGCCACCTTCGCCATAGCCCACATAGCCTGGCGGTGAGCCGATCAGGCGCGAAACGGTGTGTTTCTCCTGGAACTCGGACATGTTGATGGTGGTGAGATAGTGGCGCCCGCCGTACAACAGCTCGGAGATCTGCAATACGGTCTCGGTTTTACCCACGCCGCTTGGCCCCACCAGCAGGAAAGCACCCATTGGGCGACCCGGACGGCGCAAATCGGCCCTGGCGGTCAGCAGATGTTGATGCAGGCAGTGGATCGCGGTTTCCTGGCCTTTGATCTGCTCGCCAAGATACGTTGGCAGCTCGGTGACCACCGACAGTTCACTCTGCGACAGGCGGTTTAACGGCACGCCGGTCCACTCGGCGATCACTGCCGCGATCTGATGTTTATCCACGTGTGGAGAAACCAGGGTTTGATGCTGTTGCAGTTGTTCCAGCTCGGCACCCAGCGCAGCCAGATTAATAACCTGTTCTTCCGTCGCGTTTTCTTCCTGCGTCAGCAGCTCTGCCCGCAGGGCGATGATCTGCTGCACCAACTGCTGCTGGGTTTGCCAGCTGGCATTCAGGTCCGCCAGTTGCTGTTCGATCTCAGCGCGCTGTTGTTGCAACACCGATAAACGCTCATCCGGCTGGCTCAGGTTGAGGCGCTGTTCACGCTCCAACATCTGGATTTCCATCGCCTGCTGGTGCAGCTGCGTTTTCAGTGCCGATACCTGACGCGGTGCCGAAGTCAGGTTGATCGCCACCCGCGCGGCGGCGGTATCGAGCACGTCGATGGCCTTGTCCGGCAGTTGGCGGCCAGAGAGATAGCGATCGCTGAGCACCGCCGACGCCTGTAGAGCCTCGTCGTCGATCAGCACGCCATGCGCCTTCTCATAGATAGTGCGCAAGCCGCGCATGATCACCGTGGCCTCTTCGGCACTCGGCTCAGAGACTTTCACCAGTTGGAAACGGCGCGACAGCGCGGCATCCTTCTCAAAATACTTTTTGTATTCGCTCCAGGTGGTGGCGGCGATGGTTTTCAGCTCACCGCGTGCCAACGCTGGTTTCAACAGGTTGGAGATATCCAGGCCACCCTGCTGATTACCCGCGCCGATCAGCGTATGGGCTTCATCAATAAACAGGATGATCGGCGTGGCCGACTGGGCAACTTCCGCCATGATCCCTTTGAAGCGCTTTTCGAACTCGCCTTTTACCGCCGCACCGGCCTGCAACGCGCCGAGATCCAGCGTCATCAGTTCGCTGTTGCACAGCTTTTCCGGCACCTGGCCGTCCACGATACGCAGCGCCAGGCCTTCGATCAGAGCGCTTTTACCCACGCCTGCCTCACCCACCACGATCGGGTTGTTCTTGCGGCGGCGGCACAGGATATCGATCATCAGGTCGATTTCCTCGTCGCGGCACAGCACCGGATCTAGCGTGCCTTTACGGGCCTGCTCGGTCATGTTGCTGGCATAGCGCGCCAGTAGGCTTTCGCCATTGGCGGCGGCAGTTGCGGTTTTATCGCCCGCTTTCGCTACCCGAGGGGCTTCTGCGGAATCGGCGGTCCAGTCAGCAAAGTTCTGGCGCAACAGTTCACGATTCACCGGGGATAACAACCGGCTGGCCGCCGGTGTGAGATAACGCATAGGGCTCAGCAGTAAGGTCAGTAACATCACCCCGCCGCGCAGCTGGCTGTGATCCATTTCAGCCGACGCCAATAGCCAACTGTCCTGCAACCACTCCACCAGCAAAGGGGAGAAGCTAGGATAAGCCTGAGTGACCGACTGATAGCCGGAAATACGTTGATCGAGTGACTCACGCAATGCGTCAGTGTCCACGCCGGCATGATTAAGGATCACCCTGACGTCGCTTAAGGGGCTGGCGACCATCTGCATTAATACCTGCGAGACCGTCACTTCCGCTTCCTGCAGGCTGACGCAGTGCGCCGCCGCGGCCTCCAGGGCATGGCGGGCGATGGGATTAAGGCGGTTTACCAGCGTGGGCAAGTCAATTTGAATCATCTGTGCTTCCTAGCTCAATAAATTGTTTAGCTGCTGCAAAATATCCTGAGTCTGTCCATGTAACTGGATGGCATAGAACAGGTAAATCACCGTCAACAGGCCTAAGCCACCCCATAGCAGGTGCTTGATGGTCAACCGTTTACTCAGGTAATAACGCCCGCCGGTGCGGCTTTGTTTCTTGTGCAAGACGGTCGCAGGCGCTTCACCGCGCAGCTGTTGCAGTTGGTGATGCAGCCGACGGAACAGCCGTTCAAAGTCATCGCTGTTTTGCAATGTCACCTTGTAACGGCCGCGATAACCCAGGCAGAAACACAGGTAAATGAACTCCAGCAGATCCTGATAACGTTTGGGTTCGCCCATCAGGCGTTCCAGCAGGACGTACACCTTCTCGCCGCCCCAGGTTTCGTTATGGAAATGCACCAGCAAGGACTGCTGCAACCAGCCATTTTGCGTATTCCAACCGTGCCCCAACGCCGTCTCATCGATAAAGGTACAAAGCACGTAGCGGAACGAAACGATCGCCCCTGGCTCGTAGCCTTTGGTTTGCAGGAACTGCTCAATGGCGCGGATATCCGTTACCACCTGCTGATAAAGCTGGTCTGGCAGCGGCTGGTTTTCCATGTCTTTCAAGCGCAGCACCATGCCGAGTAACGGCGTGGCGGCGTCCACCATCGCATTCAGGCTCTCACCGCGCAGCGGGAGCTGATATTGCCGATACGAAGTGACGGTTTCCGTTTCGGGCAGCGCGGGGTTATCCGTGACGGCATGCATTTTCATTAGCTGCTCCTAATCGCCCAGAACTGCATATCCAGTTCAGGGAAGTCACCCGAAACGTGGAAGGCAATCGCATTGCTTTGCAGGACCTCTTTCCAGGTCGGGCTTTGCCGATCCAACATGAAGTAGGTATAGCCGGAATGGTAAGGCAGTTGACGCGGGGCGGCAGAGAGCGCCACCAGCGGTACACCAGGCAGTTGCAGGCTAACCAGCTCACGGATTTTCTCCAGCGAGGTGATCTTGGTTTGCTGCACGAATTGCCGCCGCAGCTGTTCCTGCGGGATCTGCGCCCGAACGGCCAGCACAAAGTCAGCGCTGCGCAACAGATCGCTATCGTTGATCGTCCCCACACGAATGCCGTTAGGCTGTGGATGCAGCTGTACCGAGATAGCACGCGGTGTCAGCACCGTGCTGAGCGTTTGGCGCATCGCCAGGAACAGCGGCTGGAAGCAATCGGTCAGGTTGTCATGGTTATAAACGATGAAGCTGCCTGCCAGACGTGATTCGTCGGTAAAGGTGCGCAATTCGCCGCAGGTTTGCACCAGGTGGCTATAAAAATCCTGTGGGTGCAGCACCGCCTGATGAGACAGATGGGTGAACAAAGGCTGCATGCGGTTAAACACCTGCAGCATCATGAATTCGGCCACGTCGGCAATCCCCTGCTGGCCCGGCGAACCGATACGTTTGGCCAACAGCCGGGCGCGCTCCACCAAGGTACCCTCCACTTCATCCATAAAGTCTTTCAACTGTACGGAGGCGTGCAGAGTGGTGCAGGTAGGAATAAATTCTTCATCCAGGATCAGCGAGCCGTCCGGGTGCTTCTCTTTAATGCGGCAGACCGGCAGCACGGAATAGGCGCTGAGATCTTCGGAGCCCTGCATCAAACGCGGTGCCAACTGGGCCAGCAGCAGCTGGCTGACATCGCCGCCGTCGGTATGCAAATCGCGCACGTCATCGGTATGTTCGGCGTAGCGGATCGCCCCAGGCAGTTGGCTGTGCGGGCTGGCAACCTCATTGATGGTGTCGTTGAGCATCGGCAACGCCAGATAGATATCGCGGCTGGCGGCATCGTTGCAGTTCAGTACGTCCAGCGGCTTGGGCGCGCAATCCTGATAAGGAATATCAAACACCGTGCCATCGGCCATGCTGCCGCTGGCGTTGGTCAAGCCGATCCGCCCCAGCTTGAGCAGTTCCTGATTGATCTGCAGCGAGTGGAAGCCATAGGCGTAATTGGTCAGCGCGGTGATACGGCGCTGCAGCTGATAATCGTTATGTCTCTGTTGCTGTTGAAAGTGTTGTGGCTTAATGAACAGGCCTTCGCGCCAGATCACCCGATTCTTGGTCGGCATGGTTATTCTTCCTCTTTCCTTAAGTCGATTTCATCCGCTTTAACGTGGATCAGCACGCCGTAGTTATGACCAACATCTTTGATCTTGATGATTTTTTTCCATTCAGCGCGATCAACGTCGGCATAGTAGGCAATCACCCCCAGATAGTGGGTCTTCTCTTCCAGCTCAATAGCGGGTAACGGTTTATATTGGCTCGGCAGCAGGGTGTATTCCTGATGGTCGATGTAGTTCTTACTGAGCGTTTTCTTCAGTATTTCCGTGTCGAGCTGGTCGTAGTCGGCGGCCAGCAGTTTGGAATCATCGCTCAGGTACACCACCGCAATCTCGGTCGGCGCGGCCTCGCCTTTCTCATTGGGGTTGATATTCGCGTCCGCCAGCAGCGTCAACCGCAGCGTAGAAGGCTGCTCGGTAGCGCGCTCCGGCTTCTTGTTTTTCCATATCGTGCAGCCTGACAGCATCAGCACCAGGCATAGCGCAGTCGTCAGAAAGTATCCTCTGCCACCTTTCATCGTTCGCTGTCCTTCATCCCCTGGCGCAGCGCCTGGTCGTAAGCCTGTTCATACACTTCGCCAAACAGCTTTTCGAAGCCCTGCTGGCGGCTGGAGGCCAATTCCTGGTAGTAGTTTTTGTACATTTCCCAGGCCCAGGCGGAGTCTTGTTCCTGGCGCTCGTTGCTGCGCATGTAATGGCTAAAGCGCGTCAGCAGTCGCTCTGGGGAGAAGGCTTCCAGCATGGTGCTCAACGCCTGGGCAATCGCCTGTTGGTTGGCCTGATGGTGCAGGCGCAGGTTATGCAGGCTCTCGGCCACCGCCGCCGGGGCGGAAAGGTGGACCGGGCTTTTTTGATCGGCAAACAGCAGGCTGAGCGTGGTGTCGTAGTCCATATTCAGACGCAGCGGGTTATCTTCGATTGGGCGCAGATGTTTGTCCCGCAGGCCGTGTTGGCTGCGCTGCAAGGCCAATAGCCCTTCAATGGCGGCCCTGAGCGTTTTGCCAGCTTCCTCGAGGAAGTCATTGGCCTCCTGGCTGTTGCGGATTGGCAGTTGCGCGCCAAAACCCCGCATCAGCGGCGTGATCGCCACGTGCTGCTGTTCCATCTTGCTGTCTGACGGTGCCTGCTGGCCGGAAAGAAAACTGCTGATTTGCGGCAGATCGATAAACTCCTGATCCATGGCACTGTCCTTGGTGATATCAGAAAGTGGAGAAGAGAACAGCGGATCGCGGTAGCGATCCTGTTGTAATGATTGATCGGCACCGGTGAGGGCGCTCAGAGGTTCGTGCATCGTCAGGCTCTCGGTTTCCAATACCCGCAGCGGGTCGTGGCTGAAACCGTTGGCGACCGTGGCAGCGAGACGGTTGTCCTGCTCATGGTGGGATACCTGTGTATTGCCCCCTTCCATCATCGCTTCCAGCGGGTTGCTGTAGCTGGAGACCAGCGATTCTGGCGAAACCATCAGCGGATCGATCATATCGGCGCTCGAGCGGCTGATATGGCTCTTGATGGCCAGATTGCCTACGCTGATTTCATCACCTTGCTGGATGCGCACCAAACCGGAGTTTGCCGTCAGCATCGACTGGTTAATACTCACCGCACCGTTGAGCACCCGCAGGCAAAAGGACCCATCACGCCATTCAATGGCAAACTGTGAAGGGCTGATATTGCCGCCCTGATCTTGAATAGACCAATGATGGCTGCCGTCACTGCCAACCACCCCACCCTGTGCATTAAACAGGCTGCTGGCCGGTTTGCCACTTTCCAATCTGTCGCTATTGACGACTCGCAATGATAGCGTCGGTTGCTGTTTATCCATGATCTCTCTTCCTGAATCTTGATTGTCATTCCATAACGCTGATGGTTACGTGGGGCTGTTGCTCGGGTTCCCCGAGGAAGCTGGTCCAGCCCAGCAGGTTGTTTTGTTCTGTCCCCAGGATCATGCCGCCCACCTGCTGCTCTGCCAGACCCAGGCGTAAATCCCACGAAAACTGGTCGCGCATAATGAAAGCCACAAACATCTCTAACGGCTCGTAATTCTCCCCGTTAGGTAAAAATGACAAGAACTGTTCACGCGTCAGTTGGTTGAGGCACAACTGATATTTGCCACTGCGATCCGCTACCTGCGATCCCAGTGAGAAATTGACGCCCAGCACCGATTTCCCCTGGTATTTCTGGCCGCTGACCTTCACCCTGCCGCCCAGGCGATTCTGCTGCTCCGGGGCAATTTTGACCTTGCGCAGTTGCCAACTTTGCAGCGTCACATCCGCCAGGTTGAAACAGTGCGCCACCAGGCTGCAAATCACTTCCGGGGCACGCCCAGGGCTGGCCAGCAAACCGGCATAGGCCAGCATTTTGCCGTGGTGGATGCGCAGTTTTTTGCGGATCGCTTCGTTACTTAATCCCACTAGCGCAAACATGCGCTGCGAGACATCATCGTTACCACCCTCGTCAAAGCAGATGTAGTAGCGGTATTTGCGCCAAATCTGATGCAGCAGCGTTAACAGCCGGTGGTTGAACACGTTGAGAAAATCCGTCAGGCGGTTTTCATTCTGGGCATCTTCCCAGGCCAACGAATCCAGGTAGTAACCGGGTAACGGCGACTGGCTGCCATGCAACCCAAGGAAAGAGACTTCCAGCTCAAACTGGCCGCGAGCGGAAGTCTCCAACGCGATCACGTCACGGGTTGGAAAAGCCAGGCTGGCGGTCGATTTAAAGCGGATGGCCTCATCGGCTGGCCTGGCTGAACCCGGGGATTTTTGCCACGCTACCGCCATTTGGTTGAGCAGCTCGACCAATTGGTAAAAGTTATAACGTGACACATCCAGCACTGGCTCCAGCGGTACGCCTTCACCCGCGCTTACATCAATGCATGTTGACCCGTCTGTACCGGCCATTGGTAACATTCCTGATTATCAAGATTGATGACTTTCAAAAGGTGGAACGAGTTGACGCTGGCATACAGGGAGAAGAAGCGTGCCAACACCGTACCAAACAGGTAGAGCTCACCTTCAGAACCAAAAGCGCTTTGCTCCAGCCAGAGGGTGGTTTGCAGACCTCTGACCGGTAAACCACGGAACAACCTGTCGATCGGCTGGGTTTCGATACGCGAAATCGCGTCCAGTTTTTTTTGCGACGACCGAGCGGATTGCCGGTTGTGTACGCTGGGAAAATCATAGGTCTGCAGGATCTGTTTTAACGAATCCTTGTCCAGTAATGACATGTAGTTCAATGACATATTGGACAACAAAGACCATTGCAGGCTGCCATCCAACACCGGATACAGCGGTACCGAAGGCCGGGTAATATTACGGAAGGTCGCAAATGACGGGCCTGCTTGCGTCCGTTGGCAGATATCACCCACGCGTAGCGCCAGCGGTAATTCGCGGTTGGTACAGGTCATGCTGACCGACACGTTTTCTTGAGACAGCGCCACCTGCGTCTCATCACTGCGCACAAAGGAGATGTAATGCTCAAAGCCCTTACGGAACAGCGAGTTTCTCACCCGCAGGCGGTAATAGAGCATGTTGCGCTCCTGCGCAGGTTCCACCTGATGATGGAAACTTTCAAACGCCGGATAGCTTCTGGCCTGCCCCCGCCCGCTGCCCTTGGGATCTTTGCTTAACCAACTCTCCACGCGATCGACCGAGAAAATCTCGTAGCGCTCAGGATGATGGTAGCTGGCACACAGCGGATATTCGGTTTGTGTGCCATCCAGGGCTATCGCCTCGCTGTCGCGTTTGAACAGATTCACCGCCGGGGTGCAGTTCAGGCGCAGAGTGGTTGGCCGTATCTTGACCTCAGGCGGCAATGGCTGGGAGAAATGCAGATTGAGGGTGAACTCGCTGGCTTTCAGATGCGCGGGGAAATCCACCACGCCAGCCACGTCAAAGAACAGGAAGCCTTCTGGGAAACAGAAATACTCCTGCAGGATACGGTAGCCGACATAGGCGTTTTTCGGATAAGGCAACAGCGCATCTTCACGCTCAAAGCCCACCGGGTTGAAATCGAAGTCCGGCATCGGAATGGTGATGCCATTGACCACCAGATCGGCCCGTTCGAAATAGTGACTGATCCAGAAATAGAGCTGGGTGCTGGTGTAACCGTCCTCACCCAGATAGAAACGCAGTTTATCGAGCCGCATTTCCTGCACGTTCAACTCCGCCTTGGCGCCGAAGTGAATGCTCAATATCCCCTGTTCGTTGCTGTTGTTGACGGCGATATCCTGGATACCCATCGGGAACAGCCAGACATCCCGGCACAGCGTGAAGCTGCACTGGGGGCCGTGTGTTTCGCTGTCATTTTGCAACGCGCCGCGTTCCGCTCTTTGCGCAATCGGGACGCTCTCGATCTGGCTGCCGCGCTCGATCAACGTCGCTTCCGTGAGCGCACTGCTGTTCGGCGTGTATTCGACGATGGTCATGCTGGGCACTGGCCGCAAATAGTTCGGCCACAGCATATTCAGCAGGCCGTGAGTCAACTCTGGGAACTGGTCGTCGATCTTTTCGCGCAGGTTGCCGGTCAGAAAGGCGAAGCCTTCCAACAGGCGCTCAACGTCCGGATCGGAACCCTGTTCGGATAAAAAGGCAGCAAGATGCGGCCGTTCGATTGCGGCATCCCGCCCTAATTGCCGGAGGTAATCCAGCTCATCCCTGAAGTACTTTTCGAACGACATTATGCTTCCTGGTTTAGGCAGTAACGGCGGTTGCTGTCCAATTGGATATTGAACTCAACCACATCGCCGATATTGTCGAAATCAACTTGAGCACTGATATGGAAACTCAATAACAGTGGGTCCCCCTGATCTACCAGGGATTGAACGGCAACCTCGGAAATTCTTGGCTCGTAGCGCTCAATACACTCCTTGATGGCCTGCTCAATACTCTTACGAAAATCAGACGTGGTTGCCGTGGCATCATTGAGATCAATAACCCCCAGGCCTGCAGCACTTTGGCAGGCTCCGGGGCGCGAATTGAGGACTTCGTTCAAATGCTGCTTGATTGAGATTAATAGCTCTTGAACACGGCTATGTGAGGAAGGGCCTAAGCCCTTCCCCTGGATACGCTCAAACAAGCTGGCAGAACTTCCTCGCTCCCAATTAAGAAGCGCAGCCATGGCCTGTTATTCCTTATCCAAACGACCAACCAGCGAGAGCTCGAAACTCGCTCCCATGTATTTGAAGTGTGGACGCACCTGCATCGCCACCTGGTACCAGCCCGGATCCCCTTCGACATCCAGCACCTGGATCTGAGCAGAACGCAGAGGGCGGCGGCTGCGAACATCGGTCGGTGGGTTTTCCTGATCGGCAATGTATTGCTTGAGCCAGATGTTCAGCTCTCGCTCCAGATCCTGACGCTCTTTCCACGAACCAATCTGCTCACGCTGCAGCACTTTGATGTAGTGAGCCAGGCGGTTGATGATGAACATGTACGGCAGTTGGGTTCCCAACTTGTAGTTGGTTTCCGCCATCCGGCCTTCATGGGTATTCGGGAATACCTTCGGCTTTTGGACCGAGTTGGCCGAGAAGAACGCCGCGTTGTCGGTGCCTTTGCGCATGGTCAGGGTAATAAAGCCCTCTTCCGCCAGCTCAAATTCACGACGGTCGGTGATCAGCACTTCGGTCGGGATCTTCGCCTGTACCTGGCCCATCGCCTCATAGAGGTGAACCGGCAGGTTGTGCACCGCACCACCGCTTTGTGGCCCGATGATGTTCGGACACCAGCGATACTTGGCGAAGCTGTCTGTCAGGCAGGCTGCCAGCAGGAATGCGGTGTTGCCCCACAGGAAGTGTTCGTGATCCTTGCTGACGTCTTCGTAGTAGTTGAAATTCTTGATCGGATTTTCAACGGTGGAATATGGTAAACGCAGCAGGAAACGTGGCGTGGTCAGGCCCAGATAGCGGGAGTCTTCCGACTCGCGCAGCGCACGCCATTTGGTGTGTGCTGGCCCTTCGAACACCGACTTCATGTCTTTGATGGCAGGCAGTTCGGTAAAGCTGCTGATACCAAAGAAGTCCGGCGCAACGCTGGAAAGGAACGGCGCATGTGCCATGGCCCCAACGGCGCTGACGTATTGCAGCAGCTTCATATCCGGGGTGCTGTTGCTGAACGCATAGTTACCGATGATGGCTGCGGTAGGTTCGCCGCCAAACTGGCCGTAACCAGATGAGTACACGTGCTTGTAGAAACCAGACTGGATAATTTCCGGCGAGAACTCAAAATCTTCCAGCAGCTCTTCTTTGGTCGCGTGCATGATGTTGATTTTGATGTTTTCACGGAAATCGGTGCGATCCACCAGCAGCTTCAGTGAACGCCAGGAGGATTCGATTTCGCGGAATTCTTTGGCATGCAGAATTTCGTCCATCTGAGCACTGAGCTTTTTATCCAGCTCGATGATCATTCTGTCGACCAACAGCTTGTTGATCGGCTCTTCGTTGGTGCCAGTGTCCAGAATGCTGCTGATAAATGCAGCAACGCCCTGTTTGGCGACGTCATAGCCATCATTACCCGGCATCATGCGGGTCTGAGACATGATCTCGTCTAGCAGGAAAGTGGTACTGGTAGGCTCGGCAGCTAAAACCGCATTTTCTTCATGTAAAGACATACGTAAAATTCCCTCTTTCCGTCTCAATTATTTCTGATTAAGAATGTCCAATTCCTTTAGCAACTGCTCACGCATTTCTTCATTGCCTAGGAGATCTTGCAGACGAGAACGGAAGGCAGGAATATTGCCCAGAGGCCCTTTCAGGGCGACCAGCGCTTCCCGCAGTTCCAGAATTTTTTTCAGTTCGGGGACATTTTTCGCCACGTTGTCCGGTGAGAAATCGTCGAGAGAATTGATCGCCAATGTGACCGGCATCTCTTCTTTCCCCTCACCTTCCAGGTGATTGGGTACAGTGAACGAAAGGTTGATATTGGCTTCGTTCATCACCGCGTTGAAGTTGTTCTTGCTGACGGAAACGACCTGACGTTCTTCAATCGGGGTGTCTTCACGAACCCCCTTGAGATCGCCAACGACCATCAGGTTCAGTGGCAGTTCAATTTCAGAGGTTTGATCGCCCGTGTTAGGAACGTACTTAATGTTGATCCTTTCCTTGGGGGCAACACTGCTTTGATTATTCTTACTCATCACTCGTCCTTTTAGTCACAATAAGGGAATACCAGCTAATGTTTGTTGAATGAGCACCGGAAAATGACATTCAGATATCATCCATGCTAATAAAGTTAGCGCCATCTATTCAGATAGAAAATCTATCGCCGTAAAACTAAATACCTTCGTTTATGTCGCACTGAGGTCCAGGAGCAATCCTGTTTCGCACGTAAATATGGGAATTTTCCCATATTCTGCAAAAACCTGCGAATTATCCTAAACAATAACAAAATCCCCGGAAAATGGGTTTACGGCCCACGACAAAACTGGACATTTCCTGCATTAGCATAGCTTCACTGAATGTATCGTCCCCGATCTGACTGGTAAAAGTCCATAAATTTTTCTTTACTAAGCGTCCTAATAATTTATCACCTGGCAAGAGCGGCTTTCTGCTTATGATCATAAAAAATAATTTCACAAAAATTTATAAATTCATTAAAAACAACAAGTTAAAAAATAAAGTAATTGTTTTAATTATGATGAAGACATAAACCATAACTACCATCAATATTTAAACCAGCATAAAACACCAATAATGCAAATATTATAATTTTTTATCCCATTAACGATACCAATAAACATTGCAAATTTGTGAGTGGCTTGGCACTAGGGAAAGTCCCGATTATAGTGATGGCCGAAGTGAGAAGTGGGGCAAGTGACATTCGAGGTCGATTAATATCGGCTAGTCGGTGTGACTAGCATTGAGTTAATACCAAGCTAACTGACAAGGATCTTTAAGATGCCAACTCCAGCTTATATCTCTATCACAGGGAAAACCCAGGGTAATATTACCGCCAGCGCATTTACCGCTGAATCTGTCGGTAACATCTTTGTTCAAGGCCACGAAGACCAGATGCTGGTTCAGGAATTTGAACATATCGTTACCGTACCAACCGATCCGCAGTCTGGCCAGCCGTCAGGGCAGCGTGCACATAAGCCATTCCGCTTTACCGTGGCTTATAACAAAGCTGTTCCATTGCTGTATAACGCATTGGCCTCAGGCGAAATGCTGCCAACGGTTGAATTGAAATGGTACCGCACCTCGATCGAAGGTAAACAAGAGCACTTCTTTACCACCAAACTGGAAGATGCCACCATCATCGATATCGACTGCAAAATGCCACACTGCCAGGATCCAACCAAGGCTGAGTTCACTCAGTTGGTTCGCGTTTCACTGGCATACCGTAAAATCACTTGGGAACACACCACCGCCGGGACTTCGGGTTCTGACGACTGGCGTGCCCCAATCGAAGCCTAAGGCCAGCCTTAGCTTTGCCCAAGCAGCCAATCGAGAGATTGGCTGCTCTTTTACATCTGCTTGCTTACGCATATAGCCATCGGGAAGATCATCTCGCGCAGTACAAAACCACCGTTGCCGACGGAGGTAATCGAGATATAGAAGTCTTGTTTGTTCTCAAAGATCAGGTCATTGAACAACGCGTCCGGTACACTATTGATGGTGGCGTAATTTTCATCACTGATTTTCTTAAGGTGATAGTAGCTACCGTAGGGCTCATTGCTGTAGTTAAAGTAAACCTTGCGATTGACATTATAATTTACCCCTTCATTGCTGAGCACCCCCCTCACATAAAGCAGGCCTATATTGTCGCTTACCAGCATGAGAGAGACATCACCTTCAATCTTGCTGTGGCTGGCGACATTTTCGAAATAGACCTCCGTATCACACTTGAAGTATTGCCCTTTGCTTTCCTTAGACATCAGGTACACCAATGCTGATGTACATGACAACAGAATGATGATAAACATCCACACCAGCTTTTTCCTGTTCATCTTCTTCAAACCACTTTTATGCTGTAACAATGATCATAATTGCCGCCATTCTCATTGCGGCACAAAGACAGCATTCTGAATTGGTTGGTGCTCTGTTCTTCACCACTGAGATAGAAAAACACGTCATAGCGATCGTACTCACAATCAACGTCATTCTTTCTTATCATCTCCATGACGAGAGCGATGGACGCCTGCCGTTTTTTTTCAGGGATCTCCCTCAGCGTTTTCAATACACAGCCTTTATACTTATAGAAAGTTTTAGGCTGAGTATTTGCAAACATCGAGTGAAATTTATCGCCATACAGCGAAGTGAACAGCGCCAACAAAACCAGGATAAAAAGGGCAAGACTCATATAAATTGACCTGAAAGAGGGTTTTTCCTTCACCATTGTTCCCTGAACCGTTCTCACAGGTTGCCCTTCTCCCTCAACCAGGACAATCATATGGTTGCGGTTCAAGGCAAAGCCTTTTTTGGGCACGGTTTTAATCAAATCGTGCAGATCAGCCAACTCTTCCAAATGCTTCCTCAATATACTAATATGATTATTGAGGTTGTTATTTGATGCTGTTAGGCCATGCTCTGACCAGACGACATTTAGCAAATGCTCTCGAGTCACACCGGCAGGATTTTTCAAAAGCTCATCGAAAAGCCGAGATGAAATAGCGTTTAACGTTAATGTTTTATTATTCTGCTCATTGGAGAGTAAATGCTCTTCAGTATCAAAGAACAAACTGCCGTTGATAATATAGTTCACTTAATCACCTGCTACTTTGCATAACATGATTAAATAGCTGCACCTAATGGTACTAGAGAAGGATGTCATTCATATTACTCAGCAAAGCTAACGCTCTGTCATGGCAATATCATTCACCAGACAGTTTTTTTTATCAAGTATTATGCAGCTTTAGGATTATTTATGCTTAAATAAAAAACAGCAAAAAAACATAAAATAGCTACTTAATAGTAACTAAATATAATTACGCGACTTATTTTGTCGTTAAAACACAGCGTTATATATAAATGATCCTAATAAAATATATTATTCAGAATTTAAATCTATTTATCCTCACCTGGCCAGACAAAAATGCTATTCCAGTCGGCAGGGCTTCGGCCTCGCCAAACCGCCGCATTATCAGTCAAAAATATGGTTGCCCATACAAAAACGGATCAGCTCCTGATTACTCTCAACGTTCAACTTACGCATAGCAGAATTCTTCTGCAAGCTAACCGTCTTGGCACTTCTATTAAGCCGTTCAGCGATATGCGCTATGGAGTCACCCTCGACAAAATAGCGCAAAACTTCAAACTCGCGTGGGGACAGGCTATTGATGCGTTGCTGTATAAATACCTCACGCTCATCGCTACGACCATCGCTCTGGAACGAAGCTGGATAATATCTGGCGTTCGCCCTTACGGCTCGTAACGCTGATTGAACCTCTGATAGCGGATCCTGTTTGAAGATCACGCCTGCCACCCCGGTGTCGTAGAGCGCGGAGACGATCATCGGATTGGAGATCATGGTCAACACCAACATTTTGACCTGAGGGAAATTTCTGACCAGAAAATCGACGTAGCGTAAACCGTCTTTATGTGTCTCGTCGTGGGGCATATTGTAATCGGTGATAACCACATCGGGTGGGGCAGTTTTGAGATAGCGTACCAACTCTTCGGTGGAGGTGAAGGTGGCCACGACCTCGATATGGAGCTGTTGATCCAGAAAGTCTTTCAGACCTGCCAACACCACCTGGTGGTCGTCCACTAGGACTACGCGTAATGTTTTCATCGGACACCTACGTTTGATCAGATTGATGCGATGTTATTCAAAACCTGACGTATGTCAGTGACGATTGCGGACATTCTGGCTTGCCCTTGCCCATCCAGACCCTGCGTTTGCATATGCAACTCAAGCTCTGCCATTTGCGCCGCGAGCGCCCGATGGTTGGCCAACGCCAGCGCAGCCCGCATACGGTGCAAGGCCGTGGCAACCCGGTCTGCATCGCTGTCAGTCATCCCCTGCTCTAGCTGACGCATATCTTCCTCCATGGTGCTGAGAAAAATGTCGCGGTGTTTGTTGAGCACATTGGGCTCTACGTGTTTGAAATCCCTATCTTCGTTACTCTCGAGTTGATTATGGTCGTTGTGGGAATATTTGCGCAAGATTTCTACCAACGTACGTAACTCAATCGGCTTGACCAACCAGGCATTCATACCCGCTTCAACACAGCGGCGTTCCTCATCGAGCATCGCGTTGGCCGTTACCCCGATAATCGGCACCGTCGCCCCTTCCGCACGCAGCTTACGCGCCAGATCGTAACCATTCAGGTAAGGCATGTTGACGTCGGTCAGCACCAGGTCATAGGGAGTGATATCCCACTGCGCCAGGGCTTCTTCACCATCGCCCGCCAGTTGGACCTCACAACCCAATAGTTCGAGTTGCCCCTGTAGCGTGACCTGGTTAAGGGGATGATCCTCCGCCACCAGTACGCGAAAGTGGAATTGCGGCAGTGTCATTTCGTGCTGTTCGCTTGGCGGGTCACCGTTGAGCAGTTGGCCAATGCCATAACCTATACTGCTTAGGCTGTACGCATCAACCACAGCGCCATTGGCAACTTCACCGGATAAATAAACGGTTAAAATCGGCCCATGCCACTCAAGCGCTTCACCCGGCGAGTGCCGCTGCACATCCAGCAAAATAGCCTCGTCATTCCCCGGCAACAGTAGATCTAAATCCGACGCCGCTCGAGCCCCCCAATATCGCAGCCAAGTGCAGATATTTTCGGTCAGTTCCGGATGCGGCGACCGTACTAACACGTTGGCTCCTGCCAGTTGCGGTTGCTGCGCATCAGGCGTTTCGCCAACGGCAAGATCCAACGTCACTGCAAACTTGCTACCTTGCTGAGGTTTACTTTCCAGCGTGATTTCCGCCCCCATCAAATCGGCAAGGCGTTCGCAGATGGAAAGGCCCAGCCCCGCCCCGCCCAAACTGCTGTGACCCTCGCCAATCAAATAGAAGGGAGTGAACAGTTTCGCCTGATGTGCTTTAGAGATGCCGACCCCGCTGTCACAGACCTCCAGATGCAGCCGGGTTTTCTCGCGCCCAGCACCAACCTGACTGAGCCGAACGATGACGTGGCCAAACTCGGTAAACTTTATCGCATTACTGATGAGATTACTCAGGATCTGCCTGATGCGCACCGCATCCCCGATCGCCACCGGAGGCACGTCGGGATCGACCACAGAGAACAGCAGCAAGCCCTTACGGTGGGCCATTGCCGCATAAGTACCGGTGCAGCTTTGTACCAACTCGCGCGGCTGAAACGCCCTCTTCTCCAACCGCAACTGCCCGGCCTCAATCTTGCTGACATCCAGGATATCGCTGATCAGTTGCAGCAGCATTTGTGAGGCATCGTCGATACGTTCGACATATTGACGCTGCTGGCGGTCTAACCTCGTGGTGGCCAATAGCTCCAAAGTGCCTAACGCGCCATACAGCGGCGTGCGGATCTCATGGCTCATGGTGGCCAGGAAGGTGGATTTTGCCACGCTGGCGTCATCCGCAGCCGCCTTGGCTCGCGCCAGTTGGCGTTCTATTTCCGCCCGTGCGCTGACGTCTGCAAAGGCGCAGAGGATCACGTCATGTTGCCTGTAACGGGTTGGCGCATAGGCAACGTAAAGTATCTTTCCTGCCATATCCAGTTGCTCAATAACCCCGGCAGCCGGTGCGGAAAGTACCTGTTCCAAAAGCCTGGCGGCGGCGGGATCAGGCAACCGTTCACCGACCGTTGCCCCTAACCAGTCCAATGCCAGCGCATTACCAAACACCAAATGACCATCGGCACGATCGATCAGACACAACGCAACCGGCGCCGTCTGTATCAGAGTGCGGTTAAAGGCATCGCTTTCCAGTATTTCATGTTGGGCCACCTGGGCTGGCAAGATCACCTGCCGGTTATACCAACGCAGATAAGCCAAACCGCTGGTGATGCCGATCAGCAACACCAGTAGCACGCTAACTGGCAACCACAGATTGTCCTGGAAAAAGCTCACATAGCTTACGGAATAGTACCCCGTCCAATTGCCGCTTGTGTCGACAACCTTGAACACCAGACCGCTCAGGGTGTAGTGCAAACCTGGTAGACCAACTCTCGGGGGCTGGCCTTCTCCCATCAACATGCCGTGCGTTTTATGGCTCAACCACATATGATCATAGCGCTGCAGCCAGAATATATGACGCGGTGCCGGGTTGACGGCACGCTCCAGGACACCTACCTGCGAACGGCTCAGCAGGGTAGCCGCGTAGATACAACTGGCAGGCCCCCTACTCAAGTGGCTCCAGATCCTGGGCGAGAACCCTGAGGGTATCAACCCAATCAGCCGGCCCGGCAGAGCGGCCGTGCGAAACCAGATAGCCTCATCCTCTATCGGCTTGTCCCCTGGTTGCCATTGGCAATCCTTGATTGGCACACTGCTGCTTAACCGTTCACGCACGGCGTCGACCACGGCTCGATAAGTCTCAAGGTCAATCGGTTCATATCCTGCACTGACATTAATCGCAGGTACGCTGATGCTGGCATCGTCAGCTTCATTAATGAAGAACACGTTAGCAGCAGGAAAGTAGGATGCGGCCCAAAACGAAGAGTAAAAATCGGCCAGGTAGCTACCTAGCGGTAATAGCGCCTCAGGCTTGATAGGGCAATTTTTTTCACACAGCAAAGAGAATGGCATATCCACCACGGACTCACGCCCCTCAAACAGCCTGTCCCCCCCAGCCGGCAAGGTGGTAATCTCATGAAAACTGCCAATGCTCGTATCGGGCAGCTCTGACAGTTGCCCGCTCTGATGACGTAATTGATGCAGAAAGGTTTCCTGTTCGTGGGCATACCCTACCAGCGTCAGGAAGTCTAAGGTGAAGCGGCCACGCTCCTGATCGATAATGCGCTGAGTGCCCCAATACAGGCCAGCGGCCAAAACCATCGCCAATACCGCAAAGGCAAACAACACCTTGTTTTGTCTAAGTGATGTATACGTGACCCTACTAAACGGCGTTTGAGACATAGGATAGCAACCTGCAAATTCATCATGGGCTTATACTGATTATAAGGTTAGCCAATCAGAATGCCCATCTAGCCGAACCAGACTTAATTCAACACACCCCAAATATAGCGTGGCGATCGCTCGTTGCCACCAAGCCAAGCAGCACCAGCAAAATGACAATCGTCAATGAGAGAAACCACAGGGTCACCGGATAGTCCGTCGCTTTAGTCTTTTTTGCCACTTTGACTTCTTCCTCTGGCCGGTCAGAAACCTCAGCCCCGAGCACGTTCACAGCGTATTTCTTGTTCACTACAAAGCCTTTTTTGGGCAAAGTGATGATCAGATCATCCACCTCAGCAATGCTGGCAATGTTCTTGCGTAACAGGCTGATATGGTTATTGAGATTATTATTTGACGGTTTCAGACCATGATTGGACCACACCGCATCCAGCAGATAGTCACGCTCAACCCCCGCCAGATTTTCTAGCATCTCAACAAATAAACGGGCGGTGATCGCCCCGATCTCGAGTGATTCATCTGGTGATTCTTGCAAGAATAGCGTTCTTTCGTCGCTATCAAATACCAGTCCGGTATCAATGATATACTTCATATTATGTTAACTTTATAATTTAACTGCAGATAAATGATCACCTGAGGAAAGTTTCATCTCAGATTTTCTGCTCCACGCATTTGCGGGCAATGCGTTTCGATGAGCCAACGCCTGAACTCGCCTTTGTGCTTGAAGTTAAGCTTGTTCATCGCTTTGATTTTGTGCGCACTGACCGTTTTCTGATGTATGCCAAGCAGTTCACCAATTTCGATATTGGTGTAACCAATTGAATAATAATGCAATACATCCTTTTCTCGCAGGGTCAATGACCGAGGTTGCCCAATCTGCGAAAACCTCTGTGGCGTGAGATAAACCTCATCAACTTGCTGTAATAGCGTACTAACAGATTGATTACGCTGTAGAATTCTCATCATCTTTTCAGGGCGATTTAAAATCAGCTCAACCTCAGGCTGAATAATGAATATCACCTCAGTACTGACCATTTTTCTGGCGTAGAGATATTGCGATAGATTATTGACGCCAATAAAGGCCAAATAGTAATGAACATTGGCATCAAGCGTTTCATTAACGTCAACCAAGATACCTTTTTCATTAAAGTAGTGACTTAAAAGATGCGTCAGGCCCTGCGTAAAGAACTTGTCATCGTTCGATATAAGTACTTTTATCTTCATTGTGATATAAGGTTAATTTAGCTTATGCCTAATACCATGCAATGGTGCCAAGCAGTCCGTATCAGGTGCGATAAGAGAGCATTATCCAAATTTATCAATCGAGCGATATAAGGAAAGCCTTAAAGCACGCACATTGATGTTTAGATGGACAACAAGTTGAAAGGGCAAGATAGGTCTTGATTATCTGACACGCCATTCCTTTGCAAAACAATTACAGCCTATTAACTCTGGTATTCTCACCAAAGCACCCATTGTGTAAGGGTTAGGCCAACTTGAGTTCCATCTACCAAGAATCTTCTGAATACAAATTCTTCCCTGCTAATATTAATTAATGTCGCCCAGCTGTCAATGATCGCAAAAGAATCAGTAGGAATCTCATTCAATTGATTGATTTTCATTGATATTTCATGAAAACATTGCCATGTAAATCAGTGATAAACGCCTTTATTGGTGATTTATCACAAAACCACAAGAAAAGTAGATATAAAACCCAAAATTGAAAAATTAAGTAGATTTTAAAACTAAAAAGATAATTTTAAATGGTTAATAATTCCATGAAAACCAACAAAAGCAATTGATTTCATTAAAAATGATAAAAAAATAGCTTTAATGATAAAATTTATCTCGTCAAGAGAGAAGATATAGCCTTAAGGCTTGTTTAGAATAAGGAGATAAAGAGAGGAATAAATGCCTGACAGCATGAAACTCCAAGTCTTGGCGGCTGGGATTAATTTGTGGCACCTTCAGTTTTGCCCACGAATACGGAACCGATATAAGGTATAAAAGCCAACCGGAGCACGTTAAGTCCCCTCTCCCTTTGGGAGAGGTTTTAGGGTGGAGGGACGTTATGCCGATTAATTCACCGAAATTCCCCACTTTTTCATTCGCGATAGCAGCGTAGTGCGTTTCAGCCCAAGACGCTGTGCAGCCCCGCGTGGCCCAGCAACCACGCCGTTGGTTTCTTTCAGCACGCGGAGCACCCGTTGGCGCTCATCCTCCTCCGGCGATGCCGTTTCCATGGCAGCGACAGGCGGCCCCCCTGAGGATTGCGAATACTGCAATTCGGGTAGCGGCAGCTCAAGCACCGAGCCGCGCGTCAACAATACCGCCCGCTCAATCACGTTCTCCAGTTCACGCACGTTGCCCGGCCACGGCATCTGGCTTAATAACCGCAGCGTTTGCGCCGGAATACTGTCGATGGTGCGCTTCATGCGACGAGCAATTTTATGGGTCAGGAACTTCACCAATTGGGGGATATCTTCAGGCCGTTCGCGCAGCGGTGGAATAACGATCGGAAACACGTTCAGACGATAGAACAGATCGCTGCGAAATTCACGATCGGCCACCATCTGCTGCAAATCCCGGTTGGTGGCGGCAATCAGACGGATATCGACGGAGATCGGTTTATTGCCACCGACCCGTTCAAACTCCCGTTCCTGTAACACCCGCAGCAGCTTGGGTTGCAACTCAATGGGGATCTCCCCCACTTCATCGAGGAATAGCGTCCCCTTCTCCGCCAGTTCAAAGCGGCCCATACGTTGGGTCGAGGCCCCGGTAAACGAGCCTTTTTCATGGCCAAACAGGTCGCTCTCCAACAGGCCCGCAGGCATCACCGCACAGTTCATTTTCACCATGCGCTGGTCACGCCGTTCGCTCAGGTTATGGATCGCTCGCGCAATCAGCTCCTTGCCGGTGCCTGTTTCCCCGAGGATCAGCACCGAACAGTCGCTTTTAGCCACGATTTCGACCTGTTTGAGTACCGCAGACATCCCCGCGCTGCGCCCGACAATCTCGCTCAGATCGGGATGATTGACGTTGATCTGCTCGGTCAGATACAGGTTTTCATGCACGAGACTCTCTTTGAGCCGGTTGATCTCCTGGCAGGCCAGCGCATTATCCACCGCGATGGCAATACGCTCGGCAATCTGTTGTAGCACCCGTAAGTTGGCCGCGTTAAAACCATCTGCCTGGCATTGCGCCAGCTTCAGCACCCCCAGCTTCTTTTGGCCGAATATCAGTGGCAATACGCACAATGCCTCGATCTTACCCTGTGATATATCAAACAGCCGACGTTCATAGCCAGAAAGCTGCTCGGCATTTTTCAGGTTCAACAGCAGCATTTCGCCGCTGCGCATCACCCGTTCGGTTAAGGTGCCAGCCAATGCCACGTTGTACTGTTGGCGTTCGGCAGTATTGTTGTTCAGATAGTGGGTGGAGTAGATGGTGAGCTGATCGGCGTGGTTACTGCGTAATACGATGCTGATGGCGTCACTGTTGAAAAAGTGGTGAATTTTCTCCGAGATCTCCCCCATCACATCATCCAGATCCAGCTTTGACAGCACCGCATTGGTGACATCCACCAAGATGCGATAGTCATCCAGCTCATGACGCAGCTGGTGCTGTTGCCGTTGCGCGTTTTCCAACAAAACGATCTGCTGCGTGGCCAGCGCCACCACTTCCATCAGCGTTTGCAACTGCACCAGGCTGGCATCGCTGAACGGCTCGCTTCCGCTACGCAGTAATTCACAGCCACCGAGCGGCCGCCCACCCGCATGTAGCGGCATCAAACAGTATTGGTTGAAGGGAGGATGCAACTTCAGGGCGCGGATTTGCGGATAGCGATCGTGCAGCTCATCGGCCTGCCAGCGCTGGGGTAACGAGCTGTGTTGAAAGCGGCTGACCGGACCATTCGCCAGCAGCGTTTCGTCCTGATAATTTACCGGCTGCTGCGCTTGATCCAGCCCGTGAAAACTCACCCGTTCACTGTGCGGATCAAATAGCACCAACGCGACGCTGTCGGCCAATTGCATGCGCTGCAATACCTGACGCAATTGCAGTAACAGATCGATGAAATTATGCTGCCCGAGCAGCATGCGCGTAATTTCGAGCAGGTCTTGTTGTTCTAAGCGTACAGTCGACATGGTTTATCACTTGTCTGAGTCACGAAGATTATTGCCAGCGAACATCCTCACAAAGAGTAAGGTTTGTTAATGGTAATTTCTCCCGACCGGATCAACAAAACACCGCAACAGGAATATCATTTGCCGGGGATAGCACAATTTATCGCCGCTCCTGGTCGCCTTCTCCTGCCAAGAACAGCGCGACGTCCTGCTCCACTTCCCCCATTGCTTGCAGTGCCGACAAGGTTTCCTGCGCTTCTTGCTCATCCAGGCGGCTCATGGCAAAGCCAACATGGATCAACACCCAGCTACCGATTAGCGCTTCTGGCGGTTCATCGTCCTGGCACACCAGGGCAATATTCACTTCTCGTTGCACACCACAGACGTCGACCCAGGCGTGCTGGGATTGATTTGCGTCCAGCGCCACAACCTTACCGGGAATGCCTATACACATGCTTTTTCCTCTTGGTTATTCAATTTCCAGGCGCTTGAGTTGTAAGCCGTCATCCGCCTGCACCCGCAGGTTGCGTCCGCCGCATTGCGGGCAGACCAGGACCTGGGGAACCAGCAGTTGCACATCCGTCCGGCAGTCATGACACCAGCACTGTGCCTGTTGTTCGAGCAGATGTAACTCGCAGTCTTCGGCCAAGGTGCCGCGACAGACCATGTCGAAGCAGAACCTCAGCGACTCCGCCTCCACGCAGGAAAATGCGCCGATCTCAAACCAGACGGCGGTAATGCGCCGGGCATGATTTTGCCGGGCGTGTTGCTGCATGATTTCCATCGCATGATGGCACAGGGTTATTTCATGCATCTGGGCTCCGTTGTTCGGCGATTAATCACCGATGCTTCAGCTAGTGCAATTACGGTGCCAAGGTGATCCCGTGGCCCCTCACCCTAACCCTCTCCCACAGGGAGAGGGGACCGATCGAGTTGGGCTGAAAGTATAGTGATCCTTCATAAGCACCAGCTGAATCACCTTGGTTAAAGGGGGCGTTCGAGTTGGGCTGAAAGTATAGTGATCCTTCATAAGCACCAGCTGAATCACCTTGGTTAAAGGGGCGATCGAGTTGGGCTGAAAGTGTAGTGCTCCTTCATAAGCACCGGCTGACTCACCTTTGCTAAAGGGGGCGATCGAGGTTGCTGCTATGACAGCCCTTCTCCCAACAGAGTAGGGGCTATCAGCTCCCTCTCCCCTAAGAGAGGGGACAGTCCGAGACGCAAATTAAGTCCCGTGATCGACCACAGCGCCAATTTAACTCCCCCTCCACAGGAAAATTGACTTAACAAGCCGCAACTTTATTCCCGCACTTATCGACAACGCCGATCGGCTCCCTCTCCCTGTGGGAGAGGGTTGGGGTGAGGGGTAAACCGTCATTTTTGCTGCCGATTTCGACAAAAATGACGAAGTGACGACGCCAACTCTGGCGGAACGTGACGAATATCCCCTCCCGCTTCGTCGTTTATGCCCATCCGCCGTTCATGCGCGGCACATTAAATCACAACCAACTGTTTTATATCAATTTATTAGGCTTGGCACGTTTTATGTATAGCTAACGGCAGCACAGACTCAAAGGCTCGCCGCCTGGAGTTTAACGATGGAAGGTAATCAGGAGTGACTGATGAACAGGTTTATCATGGCCGATCCGCAAAAATGCATCGGCTGCCGTACTTGTGAGATCGCCTGCGTAGTGGTCCATAGCCAAAACCAGGATGTCTCGGCGCTGGATGCCGCCAACTTCACGCCTCGCCTGCATCTGCTGAAAGGCGGCAATGTCAGCACCGTGGTGCTGTGTCGTCAGTGTGATGATGCCCCCTGCGCCAGCGTTTGCCCCAACGGGGCCATCAGCCAAAGCGACGGCATGGTCAAGGTCACGCAGGAGCGTTGCATCGGCTGTAAAGCCTGCGTCATGGCTTGCCCATACGGAGTGATGGAAGTGGTCACCCGCCCGATGGCCCATCAGGGTAATACCTTGATGTTCCCCGCCGCCGAGAAAGCGGAAGCGCACAAGTGCGATCTCTGCACCGGACGTGCCAATGGCCCGGCCTGTATGGAATTTTGCCCCACCGATGCGTTGCTCTGTGTAGACCAACAGCTACTGCAAAAAATGAACGCAGAGAAACGCCGCCGCGCCGCCCTCAATCCACTGTCGTTGGCGATATAAGCATGAACCGCTTTCTGTCGGAGGAACGGCCATGAACCGCTTTGTTATTGCGGAACCTCAACACTGTATCGGATGCAATACCTGCATGGCTGCCTGTACCGAAGTGCATAAGGCCGAAGGGCTACAGTCGCATCCCAGGCTGACGGTGACGCGCGTCGGAGAGCAAACGGCGCCGATACTTTGCCGCCAATGTGAAGACGCCCCTTGTGCACGCGTTTGCCCGGTCAATGCCATCACGCACGGCGAGCATGCCATAGAGCTGAATGAGACCCTGTGCATTGGCTGCAAGCTATGTGGCCTGGCCTGCCCGTTCGGTGCAATTACGCCTGCGGGCAGCGGGCCAGTCAATATCCCGTCGATGTTTGAGCAGTACGTCCCGGCAGAACTGCTACCCGACGTGCCAACCAGCCCCGCAAACCAATCGCCCTATCTGTCCTGGAATGCCGGGATCAAAACGGTAGCGGTGAAGTGCGATCTCTGCGCCTTCCTCGCCGATGGGCCGGAATGTGTGCGCATCTGCCCAACCAATGCCCTGCATATCATCGATGAGCAGCAGCTTGAGCAGGAAGCGCAGGCCCGGCGTTTGGCGCGAGCCGGCCAGGTCGCGATCGGCTGGCCATCCTCTCCTTCTCTCGTCAGGGGGCAGAAATAAACATGGACTCTCTCACTCTACTGTTTTGGGCCTTGGTGATGTATGTCGCCGGTGGCGTGTTATCACTGCTGCTGTTTCGCCGGGAGCGCCTCGCCATTTTGCTGGCGGGCATCAGCGCGATAATGGGTGGTCTGTTAGGGTTGTGCAGCGCCGCCCCCGTCCTGTTAAGCGGGCAAACCCTCACCTTCTCCACCCCTGGCCTGTTCTCGTTTGCCGCCTTTGTGGTGCGCATGGACTCGCTGGCGGCCTTTATGCTGATAGTGATTTCGCTGCTGGTCACCGTTTGCGCGTTGTATTCCATCGCCTACGTGCAGGAGTATCGCGGCAAAGGCGCCGCGAGCATGGGGTTCTTTATGAACCTGTTTATCGCCTCGATGGTCGGGCTGGTGGTGATGGATAACGCCTTCTACTTCATTATTCTGTTCGAAATGATGTCGCTGGCCTCCTGGTTCCTGGTGATCGCCGATCAGGATGACGAATCCATCAGCGCCGGTTTGCTGTACTTCTTTATCGCCCACGCCGGTTCGGTTCTGATCATGATCGCCTTCTTCCTGATGTGGCGGCAGAGCGGCAGCCTGGACTTTGATTCCTTCCGCACTCTATCTCTTTCCCCTTGGATGGCGTCGGTGGTGTTCCTGCTTTCCTTCTTTGGCTTTGGGGCCAAGGCAGGGATGCTGCCGCTGCACAGCTGGTTACCGCGCGCCCACCCGGCAGCTCCTTCTCATGCTTCAGCGCTGATGTCCGGCGTGATGGTGAAGATCGGCATCTTCGGCATCATCAAGGTCGGGATCGATCTGCTGGGGGCCACCGAAATGTGGTGGGGCATCGTGGTGCTAGCCTTCGGCGCGGTGTCTGCGGTGTTGGGAGTACTGTATGCGTTGGCCGAGCACGATATCAAGCGCCTGCTGGCCTGGCACACGGTAGAGAACATCGGCATCATTTTAATGGGCGTTGGCGTGGCAATGGTCGGCATGGCAAGCGGACATCCGGTGATGGCCGCGTTAGGCTTGCTCGGCGCTTTGTACCACCTGCTCAACCATGCGGTGTTTAAAGGCTTGCTGTTTCTGGGTGCAGGTGCCGTGATTTGGCGCGTGCATACCCGCGATATGGAACAGATGGGCGGCCTGGCAAAGCTGATGCCGCTCACCGGGCTGGCATTCCTGATTGGCTGTATGTCGATCTCCGCCCTACCGCCGCTGAACGGTTTTATCAGCGAGTGGTACACCTACCAATCGCTGTTCTCCATGAGCCACGACGGCAACTTTATGATGCGCCTCAGCGGCCCGATTGCCATGGTGATGCTGGCGATCACTGGGGCGCTGGCGGCGATGTGCTTCGTTAAGGTCTACGGCGTCAGCTTCTGCGGCGGGCCGCGCAGTGAAAAAGCGGCGCAGGCTCGCGAAGTGCCATGGCAGATGACGGTCTCCATGCTGTTGCTGGCCCTGCTGTGCGTACTGCTCGGCGTGGGAGCCAGCGTGGTCGCACCTGTGTTGGCGCAGGTTGCCATGACGCTGGTTGGCACTCATGGCGTCACCGTCGTGCAAGGTTCCATGCTGGTGCCGCAACTGGCCAGCCAAGCAATGCTGTCACCAACATTGACCTTTATCCTGCTACTCGCTCTGCCGCTGATCCCATTGGCGGTGTATCTGATGCTGAAAAGCAATCAGTCCAGCTTCCGTCGCCGCGGCGACCCTTGGGCCTGCGGCTACAACTGGGAGCAGGCGATGGCGGTGTCAGCCGGGGGCTTTACCCAGCCACTGCGCGCCATGTTTGCCTCGCTGTACCGTCTGCGTAAGCAGCTCGATCCAACGCCTGCATTGTCGCGGGCACTGGAACAGACCACCGCAGGGGCAACCCGCGCCGAACCATTCTGGGATGACTGGATCATCAATCCGCTGGTCAAGGCCTCTCAACGCCTGGGGGTGCGGTTGCAGGGCATGCAGAGCGGCGACTTCCGCTTCTATTGCCTGTATGTGGTGATCGCCTTGGTGATCCTGCTGTTGCTTGTCGCGGTTTAAGGGGGAAATAGCATGTCGATGCAGGAAACACCGTCGTTAATGATGGGACTCTTCGCGCTGATGCAAGCGCTGATAATGCTGGCGCTCGCGCCGCTGTTCACCGGGATCTCCCGCCAAATCCGCGCCCGGATGCACTCGCGCCGTGGCCCTGGCATTTGGCAGGACTACCGCGATATGGGCAAGCTGTTCAAGCGCCAGGAGGTGGCTCCGGCGCAGTCGGGCGCCATCTTCCGCGTGATGCCTTATGTACTGCTGAGCAGCATGTTGCTGGTGGCGATGACGCTGCCCATCTTCACGCGGACGTCGCCGTTTGCCGGTGCGGGGGATCTGATCACCCTGCTCTATCTGTTCGCACTGTTCCGCTTCTTCTTCTCGCTGTCCGGTCTGGATACCGGTAGCCCGTTTGCCGGGATCGGGGCCAGCCGCGAACTGACGCTGGGCGTATTGGTAGAACCTACGCTGATCCTGGCGTTGTTGGTGGTGGCGCTGATTGCCGGTTCCACCAATATCGGCACCATCAGCGCCGCCCTGACCGAAGGGTGGAGTTCCCCGACGGCCACCCTGCTGGCCATGCTGGCCTGTGGTTTCGCCGCGTTTATCGAAATGGGCAAAATCCCCTTCGACGTGGCAGAGGCGGAACAGGAACTTCAGGAAGGGCCGCTGACCGAATACTCCGGCTCCGGCCTGGCGCTGGTGAAATGGGGGATCGGCCTCAAGCAGGTGGTGGTGGCTGAACTGTTCCTGGCGGTGTTTATTCCCTTTGGCAAGGCGGTGGAACTGACGGTGCCCGCGCTGGCGCTGGCGGCAGTCATCATGCTGGCCAAACTGCTGGCGGTGTTTGTCATTGCCTCCATTGTTGAAAATACCTTGGCGCGTGGGCGGTTCCTGTTGACGCACCACGTTACCTGGCTCGGTTTTGGCGTAGCGGCGCTGGCCTTTGTCTTTTACCTAACCGGTCTGTAGCCGCCAGGAAACCCATTATGGAAAATACGCTCTGTTTGCAATATACCGCCCTCGCCACGCTGCTGCTGCCGTTTATCGGCGCGCTGCTGACGGCCTGCGTGCCGCAACGGATGGCCAAGTGGATCTGTACCCTGTTTGCGCTGTTGGCCACGCTGGGGACGGTGATTATCGGTTGGTTATTCCTGGCCCATGGCAAGGCGGATACGACCATCACGCTGCTGCAATACGGCAACGTGGCGCTGTTCGGCTTTATCATCGACCGCATCAGTACGCTGATTGTCTTCGCGGTGGTGTTTCTTGGCCTGCTGGTCAGCCTGTATTCCACCGGTTACCTCACTACGGCCAACCGCGAACATCCCCACGAGGGCAGCAACCGCTACTACGCTTTCCTGCTGATCTTTATCGGCGCGATGGCCGGGCTGGTGATGTCCTCCACCATTCTGGGGCAGTTGTTGTTCTTCGAGATCACCGGCGGCTGTTCCTGGGGGCTGATTAGTTACTACCAGACGCCGAAGGCACAACGTTCGGCAATGAAGGCCCTGCTGATCACCCATATTGCCTCGATCGGCTTATACCTGGCGGCGGCGACGCTGTTCCTCAATACCGGCACCTTCGCCCTGAGCGCCATTGCGCAGCTCAACGGTACGGCCAGCCTGGTCGTATTTGGTGGCATCCTGTTCGCGGCCTGGGGGAAATCGGCCCAGCTTCCGTTGCAGGCCTGGCTACCCGATGCCATGGAAGCCCCTACCCCGGTGAGCGCCTATCTGCACGCCGCCTCGATGGTAAAAGTGGGCGTCTACATCTATGCCCGCGCCATCCTGTCTGCGGATGCGGTGCCGCATATTATCGGCTGGGTCGGCATCGTCATGGCGACTATTACCCTGATTTACGGTTTCCTGATGTACCTACCGCAGAAGGATATGAAGCGCCTGCTGGCATGGTCCACCATCACCCAGCTCTCCTATATCTTCCTGGCGCTGTCTATTTCCATCTTTGGTTCCAAAACCGCCTTTGTCGGCGGCGTGGCCTACATCTTTAACCACGCGTTTGCCAAGAGCCTGTTCTTCCTGGTGGCCGGGGCGCTGAGCTACAGCTGCGGCACCCGGATGCTGCCCCGCTTGCAGGGCGTGATGCGCAAGATGCCGCTGCTGGGCGTGGGATTCTGCGTGGCCGCGCTGGCGATCACCGGAGTGCCGCCGTTTAACGGCTTCTTCAGCAAGTTCCCGATTTTTGCCGCCGGTTTTGCACTGTCGCGTGAGTTCTGGCTGATGACGCCGCTGATGGTACTGGTGCTGATCGAGTCGGTCGCCAGCTTTGCCTGGTTCATCTATTGGTTTGGGCGCGTTATTCCCGGCAAACCCAGTGATGAGGTGGCACAGGCCGCTCCGCTGCCGCTGGTGATGAGCGTGGTGCTAGTGATTCTGATCGCGATGTCGGTAGGTTCCAGCGTGATTGCCGTCGCCTGGCTTGGATAAGGGAGTTGATTATGACTGGTTCACTGATCGTCAATAACCTCGCGGGGCTGATGATGGTCACCTCGCTGCTGGTGATTGGCGCCAAACGGCCCGTGGCCTCGTGCTGGCTCTATGCCTTGCAGTCGCTGCTACTGGTGCTGATCTTCTTGACGCTAGGGCAAACCCTGGGCGCCCACCAGCTCACGCTGTGGGCGATCAGCGCCTTTATCACCAAGGTGGTACTGGTGCCGGTGATCATGGCTTATGCCTTTCGCAAAATGGACGATCCCTCGGCGAACGGCAGCCTGATCGGCCCGGTGATGCTGATGCTGGCTGCGGCGGTGATTGTGCTGCTGTGCTGGTTTGTGGTGGAGCCGGTGCAGGTGCCGCTGCTGGCCTCGCTGAAACCGGCGCTGGCGGTATCGCTGGGGCATTTTATGCTCGGCCTGCTGTGTATCGTCACCCAACGCAACATCCTCAAACAGGTGTTTGGCTACTGCCTGATGGAAAACGGATCGCACCTGACGCTGGCGCTGTTGGCGAATCGCGCGCCGGAGCTGGTGGAGATTGGCATCGCCACCGATGCTATTTTTGCGGTGATCGTGATGGCCGTGCTGGCGCGCAAAATCTACCGCACACTCAACACGCTGAATGTTGAACAACTGACGGCGTTGAAGGGGTGAGATGATGAATAATTCCACCATGCTGTTTCTATTACTGCTGACGCCGCTGGCCTTCTCGCTACTGACCTTTGCCTGTCGGCTGCTGGGCAATGCGGCGCGGGCCTGTGTAACGCTGCTGCACTTTGTCGGTATCATGCTGCTGCTGGCAGTTTCCCTGTGGGTGGTGATGCAGGTGTACCAGCAAGGCGATATTCTGGCTGCCGGGCGCTGGCTGCACCTGGATAGCCTCAGCGCCCTGTTCCTGGCGATCCTCGGCATCATCGGCTGCCTTACCGGGCTTTACTCTATTGGCTATATGCGCCATGAGGTCGATGAAGGCGAGATATCGGTAGCGACGTTGTGCCACTACTACGGCTTCTTCCACCTGTTCCTGTTCACCATGCTGCTGGTAATCACCAGCAATAACCTGATCCTGATGTGGGCGGCTATCGAAGCCACCACGCTTAGCTCGGCGTTTCTGGTGGGGTTGTACGGGCAGAGCTCCTCGCTGGAAGCGGCCTGGAAATACATCATTATCTGTACCGTCGGGGTGGCCTTCGGGCTGTTCGGTACCATTCTGGTGTACGCCAACGCGGCCAGCTTTATGCCCGATCCCAACGACGCCATCTTCTGGACGGAAGTGCTCAAGCACGCCACGCAGTTGGATCCGATGCTGATGCATCTGGCGTTTGTGTTCATCCTGATTGGCTTTGGCACCAAAACCGGGCTGTTCCCGATGCACGCCTGGCTGCCGGACGCCCACAGTGAGGCACCAAGCCCCACCAGCGCCCTGCTCTCTGCCGTGCTGCTCAACTGCGCGCTGCTGATCATTATCCGTTACTACATCATTATCAGCACCACGCTGGGGCATGGCTTTACCGGCACGCTGTTGATGGTGTTTGGCTTCCTCTCCGTCGCGGTGGCGGCCTTCTTTATTCTGGTGCAGCGCGATATTAAACGGCTGCTGGCCTACTCCAGCGTAGAGAACATGGGGCTGATCGCCGTGGCGATCGGCATCGGTGGTCCGCTGGGTATTCTGGCGGCGCTGCTGCATATCCTGAACCACAGCCTGGCAAAAACCCTGCTGTTCTGCGGCTCCGGCAACGTACTGCTGAAGTACGGCACCCGCGATATTACCGTGGTGAAAGGGATGCTGAAATGCATGCCGTTCAGTGCCGTGCTGCTGGCCGGGGGGGCCTTAGCGCTGGGCGGTATGCCGCCGTTCAACATTTTCCTCAGTGAGTTTATGACGGTCACCGCCGGGCTGGCGGCTGGCCATATTACGTTGACCATCGTCTTGTTGCTGCTGCTGACGGTGGTGTTGGCCGGTTTGGTCCGCATGGTGGCCAGCGTGCTGTTCGGCGACAAGCCAGAAGAGGTCAACAAAGGCGAACTGGGGATACTGACGACCTTACCGATGCTGATCCTGCTGGTATTGATGCTGGTAATGGGCACCCATATCCCGCAACCGGTCAGCCGACTGCTGGAAAACGCGGTCCACATCGTGATGAACAACAAGCCTGGCACTCATGGCCAGCCATTGAGCTGGCCATGGGCCGTTCAGAATCATTCCTCTGCGGCCGAACCTCAGGCAGGAGAAGTAAAGTGAGCTACGAAACCCACGTATTGACCCTCAACAACGACGAGAAACTCGGCAAAGGCTACCTGGCCAAAGTGCGCGAGAAGTTCCCCTCCGCTCTGCTGGATGCCGAGTGGCAAACCGCCAACCAGGTCACCATTACGGTCAAGCTGAACTCATTACCCGAGATTGTGGAATACCTCTATTACCCGCTAGGCGGTTGGTTGCCGGTGCTGTTTGGCAATGACGAACGTACCTTGACCGGGGACTTCGCCGTCTACTACGTGCTGTCGATGGAGGAGGGAGAAAAGTGTTTTATCACCGTCAAGGCTCAGGTTAGCGCCATCACGCTGGAGTTTCCGTCGGTTACCCCACGCGTTCCCGCCGCCGTATGGGGCGAGCGCGAAATCCGCGATATGTACGGTTTGATCCCAGTAGGGTTGCCGGACGAGCGCCGTCTGGTGCTGCCGGACGACTGGCCGGACGATCTTTACCCGCTGCGTAAAGACACCATGGATTACCGCCAGCGCCCTGAGCCAACCACCGATGTGGAAACCTACCCGTTTGAAAATGCGGCCACCGGCGAGTCGCGTGTGGTGCCGATCGGGCCGATGCACATTACCTCCGACGAGCCGGGGCATTTTCGTCTGTTTGTTGACGGTGAACGCATTGTCGATGCCGACTATCGGCTGTTCTACGTGCACCGTGGCATGGAAAAGCTGGCCGAAACCCGTATGGGCTATCAGGAGGTCACCTTCCTGTCCGACCGGGTCTGCGGGATCTGCGGCTTTACCCACAGCGTGGCCTACACCACCTCGGTGGAAAATGCGTTGGGGATCTATGTACCACCCCGCGCCCATGCCATCCGCAGCATTCTGCTGGAGGTCGAACGGCTGCACAGCCACCTGCTGAACATCGGGCTATCCAGCCACTTTGTCGGCTTCGATACCGGCTTTATGCAGTTCTTCCGCGTGCGTGAAAAATCGATGACCATGGCGGAGCTATTGACCGGATCGCGTAAAACCTATGGGCTCAACCTGATCGGAGGCGTACGCCGCGACATCCTGAAAGAACAGCGAGTTAAAACCATCAAGCTGATCCATGAGATGCGTGCCGACGTGACGCAACTGGTAGAGATGCTGCTCGGCACGCCGAATATCGAGCAGCGCACCAAAGGCATTGGCCTGTTGGATCGGCAGATCGCCCGCGACTACAGCCCGGTGGGGCCGATGATCCGAGCTAGCGGCTTCAAACGCGATATGCGCTTTGACCATCCTTATGCCAACTACGGTTCATTGCCGAAAACGCTGTTCACCTTCGACGGCTGCGACGTCTATTCGCGTGTGATGGTGCGCGTGCAGGAAGTGCTGGATTCGCTGGCGATGATCGAATATGGCCTGGATAACCTGCCGGGCGGCCCACTGCTCACGGAAGGTTTTCGCTATCAGCCGCACAAGTTTGCCTTGGGCTATGCCGAAGCCCCGCGCGGTGAAGATATCCACTGGAGCATGCTGGGGGATAATCAGAAACTGTTCCGCTGGCGCTGCCGGGCGGCCACCTACGCCAACTGGCCGGTGCTGCGTTATATGCTGCGCGGCAATACGGTTTCCGATGCCCCGCTGATTATCGGCAGCCTCGATCCCTGCTACTCCTGCACCGACCGCGTCACGCTGATCGATATCAACAAGCGTAAAGCGAAGACCGTGCCGTACAAGGAGATTGAACGCTACGGGATCGAACGCACCCATTCACCGTGCAAGTGAGGGAGACAGCATGCTGAAACTGTTTAAAACCATCCTGAAGGCCGGTGAAGTTACGGTGAAATACCCGTTTAAACCGCTGGAGGTGTGCCCGGGGTTTCGTGGCAAGCCAGAGTACGATCCTGAGCAGTGTATCGCCTGCGGCGCCTGCACCGTGGCCTGCCCAGCGAATGCGTTAACCATGGAAACCCATGAGGCCAGCGGCGAGCGCGTCTGGCAGTTGTTCATTGGCCGTTGCATCTTTTGCGCACGCTGTGAAGAAGTTTGCCCGACTAGAGCGATCCGGCTGTCGGAAGAGTTTGAAATGGCGGTGATGCACAAGCCCGATCTGTATATCCGCGCCACCTTTACCCTGCTCAACTGCCGTAGTTGCCAGCAGCCCTTTACGCCAACCAAATCGGTGAATTACGCCCTGGCGTTGCTGGCCCACGCGGGCATGGGAGACGATAGCATCGCAGCCTTACGGCCACAGTTCGAGACCTGCCCCGCCTGCAAGCGTAAACAGGCTCTGAGCCAGCATCGGCCGATGAAACTGAGCCAGCCGGCGGGAGCGAAATAATATGACGATGCCCGATATCAAGGTTAATCATCACCGCAACACGCCGATCACCGTTGATGAACAGACCGCCAAACTCAAAAGCAAGCTGCTGAAGGATATCAAACGCTCGGCCTACGTTTATCGCGTGGACTGCGGCGGCTGCAACGGCTGTGAGATCGAGATCTTCTCCGCCATCACGCCGGTATTTGATGCCGAGCGTTTTGGCATCAAGGTGGTCCCCTCACCGCGCCATGCCGATATTCTGCTGTTTACCGGCGCGGTCACCCGGGCCATGCGCGTGCCCGCGCTCAGAGCTTACGAATCGGCACCCGATCCAAAAATCTGTATCTCTTACGGGGCCTGCGGCTGTGGCGGCGGGATTTTCCACGATCTGTACTGCGTCTGGGGCGGCAGTGAGTCTATCGTACCGATTGACGTGTGGATCCCTGGTTGCCCACCGACGCCCGCCGCTACTCTCTACGGCTTTGCCGTGGCCCTGGGCCTGCTGGAGCAAAAGCTGAAGGGCGAAAACCACCTTGAGCAGGTAGGCGAAAAGGCAGCATTGCTGCTTCCGGGCATCCCGCTGCATACCCGCGTACTGATTGAACGCGAGGCTCGCCGTCTGGCGGGCTACTACCAAGGCCGTATCATCAGTGAGCGTTTCCTCTCTCTGTTGGCCGGAGCCAGCATGGATGCGGCCACGTTGCGCCTTGAAGAATGGTTGAAACAGGAAAACGACCCTCGTCTGCGCGAGATTGTCGCTTGCCTGATTGACTGCCTGCAACAGGAGCTGCCCCATGCAAAATGAAGGCAAGGCGGTGTTCTGGTCGTTACGCCAGAAGTTTCTTGATAGCGATGACGACATGCCTGCCCAGGCGCAGCAGGTGATGTATTACTCGTTGGCGATTGGCCATCACGTGGGGGTGATTGACTGCCTGAACACCGAGTTGAGCTGCCCATTGCCGCAATATCAAGCCTGGGTTGAGCTGTTCCCGGAAGGTGAAGCTCAACGCAAGATGCGTGGCCTGCTGACCTTTGGCGAAATCACCATCGACTCCACCCACACCAGCCTGCTGGCCAATGCCCTGGCCCCGTTGATTGATAGCCAACCGGCTCCCTTTAGCGAATGGAGTACCAAGCTGCTCGGCTTGCTCGCCGAGATTGAGCGCGAGCCTGCTATCTATCTGATTGTGAAAAAGGTGACGAACCCATGAATGTCGTCCTTACCGTAGGCAATAGCATGATGGGTGACGACGGTGCCGGGCCATTGCTGGCGGAAATGATGGCTGACACGCCAATCGAGGGTTGGATCGCCGTCAACGGCGGTTCCACCCCCGAAAACGTCACACATCAGATCCGCGATCTTAAGCCCAGCCGGTTGGTGATTGTCGATGCCACCGATATGGAGCTGGCTCCTGGCGAAATCCGTATCGTCAATCCTGACGATATTGCCGAGATGTTCTTTATGAGCACCCACAATATGCCGCTCAATTTCCTGATTGATCAGCTACGTGAAGATATTGAGGAAGTGATATTTCTCGGCATTCAGCCGGACGTGGTGATGTTTTATTTCCCGATGACGGAGAAAGTGATGCAAGCGGTACGGGTGATTTATCAGCGGCTATCAATATGGGATACGGGAGAAGGTTTTGAGCCGTTGTAAACCTCTGCCAATGATTATCGAGTAATACAGGCGTGCCATTAATCCACATCAAGTCAGCGTGGCACAATTTATGCTTCAAATAAGTGAGACACATTTTTCGTCACCGCGGAGATTTTCAGGCCCAGTGACGTGTTGAGCAATGTCGAACAGGTTTAAACAAGGAGTGCTGGAGATGAAAACAGTCATCACGGTCTGCCCCTATTGCGCTTCAGGTTGCAAAATCAACCTGATAGTCGACAACGGCAGGATCGTTAAGGCCGAAGGCGCTAACGGCGTGACCAATCAGGGCGAGCTATGCCTGAAAGGGTATTACGGCTGGGATTTCGTTCACGATACCAAGATCCTGACGCCACGGCTGAAAACGCCGATGATCAGGCGGGAACGAGGTGGCAAACTGGAGTCGGTGTCCTGGGAAGAGGCCATTGAGTTCGCCAGTTCACGCCTGCTGGCCGTTAAAGAGAAATACGGCCCGAATGCGATTATGACGACCGGTTCCTCACGTGGGCCCGGTAACGAAGCCAACTATGTGATGCAGAAATTTGCTCGCGCCACCGTCGGTACCAACAATATCGACTGTTGTGCACGCGTCTGACACGGCCCCTCGGTTGCAGGTCTGCAGCGATCGGTCGGTAACGGCGCCATGAGTAACTCAATCTGCGAGATTGAGGATACCCAGTGTATTTTTGTCTTCGGCTATAACGCCGCGGACTCACATCCTATTGTCGCCCGCCGCATTCTCAAGGCGAAGGAGAAAGGAGCCAAAGTCATTGTTTGCGATCCACGCTATATCGAAACGGCGCGTATTGCGGATATCCATTTACCGTTGAAAAACGGTTCCAACATCGCCCTGATCAACGCGCTCGCTCATGTGATGATTGAGGAGAACCTGTACGATCAGGCGTTTGTTGAGCAGCATACCGAGCAGTTCGACGAGTATCGCGCCATCGTGGCGGACTACCCACCGGAGTCGGTTGAAAAAACCACGGGCCTCACCGCCCAGCAAATCCGTGAAACGGCACGCATGTATGCCAGCGCGCCGACGGCCACCATCCTGTGGGGCATGGGCGTCACCCAGTTCTATCAGGGCGTGGAAACCGTGCGTGCGCTGACCAGCCTGGCGATGCTGACCGGTAATCTGGGCAAGCCGAACGTCGGGGTTAACCCGGTGCGCGGGCAGAATAACGTTCAGGGTGCCTGTGATATGGGCGCGTTGCCAAACACCCTGCCCGGCTATTTCCAGGTCACGGATGCCGAGGCACGGGAAAGGTTTGCCAACGCATGGGGGATCGACGCGATGCCTGCCGAGATCGGCTATGCGTTGAGCGAAGTGCCGCACAATATCGACCATGGCAAACTCAAAGCGCACTACATCATGGGGGAAGATCCGCTGCAAACGGAGCCGGATTTAGCCACCATCCGTAGAACCTTTGAGAAGCTGGATTTGCTGATCGTGCAGGATATCTTCATGACCAAAACCGCCGCAATTGCCGACGTTGTTTTCCCGGCAACCTCCTGGGGCGAGCATGAAGGAGTGTATACCGCGGCAGACCGCGGCTTCCAACGCTTCTATAAAGCGGTGGAGCCGGTGGGCGATGTGAAGACGGACTGGCAGATCATCAGCCTGATGTCGACGGCCATGGGTTACCCAATGCACTACAACAACACGCAGGAAATCTGGGACGAACTGCGCGAGCTATGCCCACTTTACTATGGCGCTACCTACGAGAAGATGGCGGATCTGGCCTACATTCAGTGGCCATGCCCAACGTTGGATCACCCAGGTACCCCTTATCTGTACGAAGGCGGGGAATTCTCTCGGCCCGGTGGCAAAGCGGAGTTCTTTACCTGTGAATGGGCTCCGCCGATCGATCAGCTCAGCGATGAGTTCCCGTTCGTGCTGTCGACGGTACGCGAAGTGGGCCATTACTCCTGCCGTTCGATGACCGGTAACTGTAAGGCACTGGTCGCGTTGGCCGATGAACCGGGCTATGTGCAAGTCAACTCGGAAGACGCCGCACGGCTAGGGATTGAGGATCAGGCATTGGTGTGGGTACGCTCCCGTCAGGGCAAGGTCATTACCCGCGCCAACGTCAGCGAACGTCCTAACCGGGGTGCGATCTACATGACCTACCAATGGTGGATCGGTGCCTGTAACGAGCTGGTGGCGGAAAACCTCAGCCCGATAACCAAAACGCCGGAATACAAATACTGTGCCGTGCAGATTGAGCCAATTAAGGATCAAGGGCAGGCAGAACACTATGTTCAGCAGGAGTACAGCAAGATCAAACAGCGCCTCCGCGAGGCCGCTGCCGGCTAATCTGTAAAAGCCGAACCTCAGGGACGAGGTTCGGCTTTCCACGCATCTCTCACCACCCGCTATTCATCCTCACACTTCTGCCAGTGGCTGCCATACTAAAATTCCTAATAGCCGATTTATCCCGTGGCTAACAACCCCGTACAATACCCCTTTCCTTTGTAACGGATTGATCGTTTTCAACGATCGGTCTGATCTTATTGATCTGTACAACCAATTATCTTTGTCTTTCCGCCCCCTATAAGATCGCCTTTTATCGTTCTCTGGGATATATCAGCAAAATATGACGTTCGCGATGAGTGCTGGCAAGGCCGTGTTACCTGACCGTCGCTTGCCCAACGGACTACTGCACCGCGATCGGGTACAGCGCATCCTGGTGATCAAGCTGCGTCACTTTGGTGACGTTTTGCTGACCACGCCGTTGCTCAGTACGCTGCGCGCCAATAACCCCAACGCCCTGATTGACGTGCTGGCGTATGACGGTACCGAGGCGATGCTGGCGGGCAATCGGGATGTCTATCTGACCTATACCGTCGATCGCAGCCTAAAACGGCAGAGCTGCAAGGCACAGTATCGCGGTGAGCAAGCCCTGTGGAACAGTCTCAACACTGGCCACTACGACCTGGTGATTAATCTGTCCGACCAGTGGCGGGCGGCGTTGTATTGCCGCTTTCTCAAACCGACGTTCAGCCTGGGGTTTGCTTACCCCAAGCGTAATAACCGGCTGTGGCGGGCTTGCCATTCGCTGTTGGTGCCGGTGGACGGACATGATCAACAACACACCGTGCTCAATAATCTCTCTATTCTGGCCCCGCTGGCCTTACCCACCTTGGTGACCAAGGTGACCCAGGCTTACCGGCAGCGCGATGTCGATGAGATTGACCGCCTCAGCCAACATCATCACCTGACGGATTTCGTGCTGATCCAGCCTACTGCGCGCTGGGCGTTCAAAACCTGGTCGGTGGCGGGATTCACACGGGTTATCGACCATCTCACCGCCAGCGGGGAAACCGTGGTGCTGACCTGCGGGCGTTCTGCCGATGAGATCGCCTTGATAGCCACCCTTCTGGCCCACTGCGCCATGCCACAACGGGTGGTCAATCTGGCCGGTCGCCTGGACCTGCCGGAGCTTGCCGTCTTGATCGATCGGGCGAAGCTGTTTATCGGGGTGGATTCGGTAGCGATGCATATGGCCGCCGCCTTGCAGACGCCTTCCGTCGTGCTGTTCGGCCCCAGCAATCTGCAACAGTGGTCGCCCTGGCAGGCTCCGCACGTGCTGTTATGGGCAGGCAACTACCGCTCATTACCACACCCCGACGAAGTGAACACCGCTACCCCGGAACGTTATCTGCACGCCATTCCCGCCAGTGAGGTTATCCGGGCCATAAACCGCCAGCTCACCTGCCTGGAAATCCCAACTTCCCGCACGGTGAATGACACCGTGTTTGATTAACCCTGATTTGAGCCACTCCATGCCATCCACCGAACCCTGTTCCGTATCGTTACTCTCCCCTGCCCGCCTTCGGCTGTTTGGCTTCACGGCGTTTTTGCTCGGCGTATCCCTGCCGACCTCCAATGCGCTGATGAATGCTTCGCTGGTGTTAGCGGCGCTATGTCTGCTTTGGCAGCGTGACTTTCGCCAACTGATGCCTTTGCTCAAACAACCGCTGGTGTGGCTGCCAGCATTGATGTTTGCACTGCTGGCAGCCTCGTTATTGACCCAGCACCACGAATACGGCCCGAAGATGGTCGGCAAGTATCAAAAGCTACTGTTTGTACTTCCTCTGGCATTGTTCTTTCTCAGCAACTCCAAGCTTATCACCCGCTTTATCAGCGGTTTTCTGATCGCCAATGCCGTGATACTGGCGATCAGCCTGATTTCGGGGGTCGGGCATGTAACGCTGGGTGGCCTCGATCCGCAGAATCCAACGGTGTTTAAACTGCAGATAACCCAGAACGTGTTTATGGCGTTTGCTGCATTGATATGGCTAACCCGCGCTTTTGCGCAATCAGGTGCGCTGCGTTGGTGCTATGGGGCATTGGTTCTACTGGCAACGGCGAACGTACTACTGATGGTACAGGGGCGTACCGGCTATGTGGCGCTATTGGTCGGCGTGGGGCTTTGGTTACTGCTGACGCTACCCCGCTGGCAGCGGCTGGGGGTACTAGCCTGTGGTTTGCTGCTGGCCATTATGCTGATTTTTATCCCCAATAGAGCGACGGAGCGCCTGACGCTCGGCCTTGCTGAGGTACGCAATTGCGTGTTGGCCCCGGCAGAGCAGGCCTATCAGGCTTGCGACAACTCGATGGGACAGCGCACCGCCTTTGCCCGCGAATCGCTGCGCCTGATAAAACAGGCCCCACTGCTGGGTAACGGGGCCGGGAGTTTCTGGTATGGCAATGCGCAGACCGGTTACGGCGTGCATAACCCGCACAATGAATACCTGCTGGAAACGGTACAAAATGGCTTGCTGGGGCTGGCGTTGTTTCTGGGGTGGATGTGGTGCTGCTTCCGAGCAGCCTGGCGGCAACCAACAGCCTGCCGCAACCTGCTGGTTGCCGTGCTCGGCAGTTATCTTGCCTGCCACCTGTTCAACTCGTTCCTGCTCGATTCCGCCGAGGGGCATCTGTTTATGGTGTTGGCTGCCGTGCTGGCAGGCTACCGGGTTGTTCGGCAGCCTAAGTAACCTCAACCGTCTTATTGTGTTATGGGGCGCCGTATGCTACCCCCGTTTTCAATCTGGCCTGCGGTTAATTCAGTTTGGCTTTGGAAAAATCACTGCCCATCAAGCTGACGCTATAGCCACTAACGTTGCTGCGCGTGGCATAGAAGGTTTTGCCATTCGCCAGGGCAATCCACGGAGCCTGCTGGTAGAAGATTTCCTGCGCCTGACCGTAGAGTTTTGCACGTTCGGCAGGGACGCTAGTCAACCTGGCCTGCTGTACCAGACCATCATAGGTTTTATCGCACCAGCGCGCGGCATTCGAGCCGGTTTTGATGCTGTTGCAACCCAGCAGCACCTCGGCAAAGTTATCCGGATCGCCATTATCAGACATCCAGCCAAACAGCGCGGTGTCATGCTCGCCCTTACGCATACCGGCGAGATACTCTCCCCACTCGTAAGAGACGATTTTCGCCTTCACGCCAACCTTTTCCCAGTCGCTTTGCAGCATTTCCGCAATACGCTTGGAGTTCGGGTTATACGGGCGCTGAACCGGCATTGACCACAGCGTGATCTCAAAGCCTTTTTCCAGCCCGGCCTGTTTCAGCAACGCCTTGGCTTTTTGCGGATCGTAGCCGTAATCCTGCAGGTCTTTATCAAAGCCCAGCATATTTGGCGGCAGCGGCGATTTCGCCACCGTGGCAGAACCTAAAAACACCGCGTTAACTATCGCCTTTTTGTCAGTGGCATAGTTGAGGGCTTGGCGTACCAGCACGTTATCCAGCGGTTTTTTCTCGGTGTTAAACGCCAGGTAACCAACGTTCAGTGCATCCACCTTATGCAGGGTCAGATCTTGGTTTTTATTGATTTCATCAAACTGGACCGGAGCCGGTGCGGGGATAATCTGGCACTCGTTGGTCTGGAGTTTCGCCAGGCGCGTCTGTACGTTCGGCGTTATGGAGAAGATCAGATGCTTGGTCGGCACCTCTCCATCCCAGTAATTAGGGTTGGCAGCATAGCGGATCAGTGAATCGACTTTATACTGCTGCAAAACGTAAGGGCCGGTGCCGATTGGCCAGGTGTCCACGTATTCTGGCGTGCCTTTTTTCAGCATCGCATCGGCGTATTCGGCAGAAAGGATCGACGCAAAGTCCATCCCCCAATCTGCCAGAAACGCGGCGTTCGGCTCGCTCAGAACGAACTGAACGTGGTAATCGTCCAGCTTTTTCACTTCCTTAATCAGCGTATCCAGACCTACGTCGTGGAAATATTCGTAATTACCCTGCGAAACCTTGTGGTATGGGTGATTGGCGTCTTTCTGGCGTAACACCGAGAACACCACGTCATCGGCGTTAAAATCGCGGGTCGGCTTGAAGTTTTTGTTGCTGTTGAATTTCACCCCTTGGCGCAGGGTAAAGGTGTAGGTTTTGCCGTCTGGGGAAATTTTCCATTCGGTTGCCAATGACGGCGTTGGCGTGTTGTTAACCGGATCGAAATTGATTAAACGGTTATACAGCACCTGCGAGCTGGCAACGAACGTTGGGCCAGAGCTGGCAATCTGCGGGTTGAACGACTCCGGTGACGCCTCGGAGCAATAAATCAGCGTATCGTTGGCTGCCGCCATGGCAGCACTTGCCGGTAAGAGTGTGCTCAGCGCCAGCGCGAGCAGCGTTTTCCCTGTAGACATGGTCATCGCCTTGTTTGACTTTTTTCAGGCGACAATCTCAGCACGGACGGGGAACCCAGGCAAATAACCAATTGCTCTCAGGTTATGCCAAAACCGTTGTTTTTGCTGTTTTATTCAGCTAAGCGGGCGCAGCAATGCCACGCCCCAACAAAGTGAACACCCTTAGCTCAGCAGTAGCCCATCATCATCCAGCTTTTCGCCACGAGTTTTCTCAAACATCGCCAACAGATCGGTAACCTGCATGTTCGCCCGTTGCTCACCGACAACATCTAGCACCACCCGCCCCTGGTGCAACATCACGGTTCGATGGCCATGATCCAAAGCCTGGCGCATGGAGTGTGTCACCATCAGTACCGTCAATTGCTGCTCGGCGACAATGCGGTCGGTCAGCGCCAGCACAAAAGCCGCCGTTTTAGGATCGAGCGCGGCGGTATGCTCATCCAGCAAGAGCAAACGAGAAGGCTGTAGCGACGCCATCAACAGACTGACCGCCTGACGCTGCCCGCCAGACAGCAGGCCCATGTGATCCCCTAAACGATTCTCCAGCCCCAGTTCCAACGTGGCCAACTTGTCTCGGAACAGCTGCCGCTGTTTGCTCTTGACCGCCCGCTGAAATCCTCGCATTTGACCGCGCTGCAGAGCCAGTGCCAGATTCTCCTCAATGCTCAGCCCCTCACAGGTTCCCGCCAGTGGATCCTGGAATACACGGGCAACCATACCGGCACGACGCCAGGCGGGCATCAGGGTAACGTCCTGTTCATCAATAAACACTTGGCCACGATCGGGGGTAATATCACCGCTGACCGCATTGAGCAGCGTAGACTTCCCTGCCCCGTTACTGCCAATGACCGTCACAAACTGCCCTGCCTCAATATTCAAAGACAGGCCACGTAATACCGGGTTCTCCAGCGGGGTTCCAGGGTTAAAGGTTTTAAACAACTGCTCGGCACGCATCATGATGGCTGCCTCCCCCGCTTGCTTTTCAATTTTTGTTTCAACTTCGGCAGGACCAGCGCCAACGTAACCAGTAGCGCGGTGATCAGATTCAGATCCTGCGCCTGCAAGCCGATAAAGTCTGCATTCAGGGCCAGAGCGATCATCAAGCGGTACAGCAATGCCCCTAACAGGGTCGCCATAGTGATCAGGAACAGGCTACGGGCAGGCAACAGCGTCTCACCGATGATCACCGCCGCCAGCCCGACGACGATGGTGCCGATCCCCATGGAGATATCCGCACCCCCCTGAGTCTGTACGTACAGCGCCCCCGCCAGCGCTATCAGCGCATTGGACACCGCCATGCCGATCACCGTCAGCCGACTGGTCGCAATCCCCTGAGCGCGCGCCATCCGCGGATTCGCTCCGGTAGCCCTCAGCGCAAGGCCGACTTCTGAGGTCAGGAACGCGTCGAGCGCCAGTTTGACGACGACGACCACCACCAACAGCAATAACGGCTGGATCAGCCAGGCGTTGTCCTCAACCTGGCTGATAAAAGGAGTGAAAACGCTGGGTAAGCCGATCAGGGCCAGGTTTGGCGCGCCCATAATGCGCAGGTTGATGGAATACAGGGCAATCATCACCAAAATGCTGGCCAGCAGTTGCAAAATACCGAGCCGCACGTGCAGCCAGGCCGTCAAACAGCCGGCACCGGCACCCGCGATAGCCGCCAGCAAACATGCCAGCCAAGGGTTATAACCGCTGACAATCATCACCGCGGCAACCGCGCCCCCTAAAGGGAAGCTGCCATCGGCCGTCAGATCGGGAAAATTGAGCAAGCGAAAGGAGATCAATACGCCCAACGCGACCAGCGCAAAGATCAGGCCGATCTCCAAAGCGCCCATCAGGGAAATTAACGACATGCGTACCTCATAAACAGCTTGGCCCGCCACCTGCGGCAGGCCATTTACACCCGATGTAAACCATCATTCAACGCAGATCGTTATTTGATGACTTCTTGTGCTGATTGCACCAGTTCCGCTGGCAGAGTGACCCCCTGCTTCTGGGCGGCGGCAGGGTTCACGCTCAGGCTGAGCTTGTTACCTACCTCAGGAGCTATGGCACCTGGCTTTTCGCCCTCTAACAGACGGACGACAATTTTACCGGTCTGACGGCCCAGATCGTAATAGCTCATCCCCAACGCCGCAGCTGCGCCACGTTTGGCAACGCTATTGTCACCGGCGATCAACGGGATTTTAGCCTGATTGGCAATGCCGACCAGCGACTCGTAGGTAGAGATAACGTTGTTATCGGTATTGGTGTAAATCACGTCAACTTTACCCACCAGGCTTTTGGCCGCTGGGGCTACGTCGATAGTACGTGCGGCAGGAACCTCAACCAGCGTCATCCCGCGTTTGGTTAATTCATCTTTCAGCTCTTTAACCACCACCGTCGAGTTGACTTCCCCTGGGCTGTAGACCATGCCGACCCGCTTGGCATCGGGTTTAACCTGCAAGATCAGATCGACCTGTGGGCCAATGGCGACGCTGTCTGAAACGCCGGTAACGTTGGTGCCACTCGGCTGCCAGCTACTGACCAGCTTGGCCGCCACCGGGTCGGTTACCGTAGTAAACACCACCGGAATGGTCTTGGTAGCCGCCACCACGGACTGCGCAGCAGGCGTTGAAATCGCCACTATCGCATCGGGCTTGTCACCGATAAATTTACGCGCAATCTGCCCAGCGGTGGCCGTATTTCCCTGCGCGCTTTGGAACTGGACCTTGACCTTATCCTTGTCATACCCCGCAGCCTTTAGCTCATCAATCACCCCATCACGGGTGGCATCCAATGCCGGATGGTCAACGATAGAGAGGATCGCCACGGATTTCGGCGCAGCCGCGTAACTGCTGACAGCAAATAAAGCGGCGGCGAGAGCTACAAAAATATTTTTATTATTCAAAGGCATGGTCATATCCTTTTCAAGTTGGCGTGGGTGCCAGAGGGGGTGATTAATCATCCTAGCACAGTGTTTTATCGCCATCTATCGGATAACGTTTTGTTATCATGTGGTTAACATACAGAATGAGAAGAAAACACTCGGGCCGCTTACATGGGGCAGTGATTCGGGTCACAAACCGCCACTTTTGGCCTCTGGTTGTTCGATGCGTAGGCCATTAAACAGCGCCCACAACCCGCGTAGCGAGCGGGTAATGGGCACCGATAAGAACACATTAACCGCGGCGCTCCCTACCCAACCGCTGCCGATCATATTCACCGGAGCGCTAATAAATCGGATGACATCGTGGATCACATCCCCCGATTCTACATGGCCGCCAGGTGAACAAATCAGGAAATTAATCGGCGCGGAGGACTCGTCAGACAACTCCAGCAGCCTTGCAACAGTCACCAGCCAGCCGGCAAATAACCAAACAGTGACGCAATTGCATAGACCGCACTTCCCAGATACAGCAGTACAATACTCACCTGCAACAGCGGATGCGTGATCCAGTTACATTGCCAGAGCGGTATCTGGTCGCCATTTTTGCGGGCACCTCGCAAAATCAGTATCGGCATGATCGACAAGATCACGCCACTGAATACACCGGCGAAATACAACGCATTGACGAAAGAAACCAGACCACTGTAGGCCAGCGCGAACGGTGGCAAAACGACCACCATCAACACGCCGAAGCGGCGCAACGGCCGTTCGTCGTCCCCCAGCCTGAATTTATCGAAAATATTACTCACGAAGCTGCCGCCCAACCCCCAGTAGGATGTCAGCATGGCACATAGCGCAAAGATATTGGCAGAGAAGAAAGCCCATTGGCCGAGCGCCTGCCCCCACGAGATCGTCGCCACGTCAGAAATATTACCCAACCCACTGAGCGCGATCACCGACATCGGCACCACTGCCAACAGCACAAAAGTCGTTACCATCCCGACAATAATGGCCTTGGGAAGTTGTTCTGGCTTATTCGCAAAACCACGCGCCATCTCAGGCACAATATATTGGGCAGAAAAACAGAACACCACCACACTGAATACGGGCACCATAAAGAGCCAATCACCGTCAAGCAGGTTGCGCATCTGGGTGGTCTCTTTCAATAGCGTCGCGATAACCAGAGCGCTCAACATGACAACCATGCCGATACTGATAAACTTTTCGCCACGACCAATGGCCTTCAAGCCGAGATACAGAACCAACGCCGCTGGGATAAAAAAAAGCAGGCTGCCGAGCGCAGGCGAAATGCCGAGCAGGGATTGCAATAATTTGCCGCTACCAGACATGTAAGCGGTAAGCGCGCCGATACTATTGACACATACTGAAGCGAACATGACCCATGAAGCAAAACCACCGACATAGCGCCGCGCCAAGCCGCTTAGCTGCAGATGTTCTCGGGTACGAAGGGTGGATTCAGCGACATACAGCATAGAGATGGTGGTTACACAGCCAACCAGTACCAACCAGAATAGCAAAGGTAAATAACCTGCTTTACTGGAAGCGTACGCGATAGAAAGCACGCCTGCACCGATATTAGTGCCGACGATCATTGCGACCCCTTCAAGAAAAGTCAGTGATTTGACGGGTGCAAGAGTCCGTTCCCCTGCGGCTAATGCCGGGGAAATGCCGATGTTTTCGCAAGACATATATCATCCTTTGATACCCGGTAGCGTTAATGACCAGGAAAAGTTAGCGTCTAGAGGGTTGGTTGTTACTTTTCATTCACAAAAATGAAACAACCTCACTTGGTTATACAGTGTACGGCCCTATAAACGAGTGCCAATCACGATTACTTGAGGGATCCAATTGTGTTCTTTAAGGGGGAATTATTATTGCAGCGATTCAGCGAACAGCCTGATGGCAAGCGGCATCGCGACTGTGTGACGCGAGCCGCACCAGCGATCTTTGTGCTTCGGGCGATTATTGTCTGGCTGGTGTGTACGAGGATTTTTGCAGGACGTGTTCAGAGGGCATAAAAAAGTGTGGGAAAGTCGTCAAATGGTCCGCCTGCTGAGGTTAGGATAACCAGCATCATTTCATAACAATCCCATTATATCAGCCCTATTCCGTCACTACCCGTCAGCCCTCTGATTTTACAGGCTCATCGTTTTTGCCGTCAGCTTTTGTGCTCAAAGGATAAAAACGCCATGAGTTTTTAAACAGCAAATCGCCATGAATTAGCATGGCTCCTTTGTTCAATAAATCTCAGGAATATGTTTCAAAGGATAGTCTGGTGACTGATATTTTCCGATTTTGCGTTTAGGCAGTTTAATCTTCATTTTTGGCAACCGCTTGTAGGGAATATGCTGCAAAAAATGGTGGATAACATTTAGTCGAACCCGTTTTTTGTCTTCTGAATTAGCAACAAACCAGGGAGCCCAAAGGCTATCTGTGGCAGCAAACATGTCGTCCCTGGCTCGGGAATAGTCGTCCCAGAGTTCGAAAGAACGGATATCTATCTCTGAAAGCTTCCATGTCTTGCGGCCATCATCAATACGTGCACGCAATCGACGCTCTTGTTCCTTTGGGCTTACATCCAGCCAGTATTTGATTAGAATTATGCCAGACTCCACCATTAATCGTTCCACCATCGGAACCGTCTCCAAAAATTGATGCGTCTGCTCTGGCGTACAAAAACCCATAACTCGCTCGACGCCAGCTCGGTTATACCAACTACGATCGAAGATAACGACCTCTCCTGCTGCTGGCATGTAAGGCATGTAGCGTTGCAGGTACATTTGGGTTTTTTCACGTTCGGTTGGGGCAGGAAGGGCAACAACACGGAACACTCGTGGACTGACTCTTTCGGTCAGTGCTTTTATCGTACCGCCCTTGCCAGCCCCATCGCGCCCCTCAAACACGATGCAAACTCTCAGCCCCTTGGCAATCACCCAGCTTTGTAAATGGACAAGTTCTTCGTGTAACAACCTGAGCTCTTGCTGATATTTTTTTTCCGGTATTTTTACCGTGCCTTTTCCTTGTGGCACACGTTTGCCTGATACGCGCTTGGGGTTCTTTTCTTTTGCAAGACTGGCATCGGGTACGATTTTGTTTTTCTTTCCGTTAGTCATGAAGTTACCCCACAATATCATCAATATGACGCTAGCCAGACGTTGAACGTCCCCCCACAGCGCTTGGTTGGCTGCGTATGCAGGACGGATAAGGAGTCAGGAGTCGATGAGCAACCACATGGTCTCATCTCATACAATATCGTAGTTGTTATTTCTTCATGCTGCGAACGGAAGGCCGCTTCATTATGTCTACTGTTGTTGGGAAAGTTGCATTGGTCACAGAGAGAAACAAGCTGTTGATGGAGGAACAAATAGCTAAATAAATTGCATACCGTCCTATCCCTACCTTTGGCCGATCTGGAGCGGATGGTATATTTACTGGATAGCATAAAACGAAAAACCCCAAGCCTTTTGAGCTTGGGGTCATTCATAATATGGCGGAGGAGCAGAGATTCGAACTCTGGAACGGTTTCCCGTCGACGGTTTTCAAGACCGTTGCCTTCAGCCACTCGGCCACCCCTCCGTAATGCAGCGAACTATAAACACAGCCGATCCCGTTGTAAAGCCTGAAACCGTTCAACCGAACGAAAAAACGGCATCTGCAATCTGACCGATGAAGAAATCAACAATCAGGGGGCGGCAATACCCTAGTAGTCACGTAGGGTAAAGAATGGTAAACAAACTTTAATCAATGGCTTGCACTGCACTATTATCATGATCAATTTTGTGATGACCTGATAAGAGAGATCATATGGACCGCATTGTCGTCTCATCCTCCTCGCACGACTCTTTGCTAAGCACGCATAAAGTCCTGCGTAACACCTATTTTCTGCTGTCGTTAACGCTGGCCTTTTCCGCACTGACCGCAACCGCCAGCACCATGCTGGGCTTACCGGCTCCTGGGCTGCTGTTAATGCTGGTCGGCTTTTATGGTTTGATGTTCCTGACCCATAAGCTGGCCAATAGCCCTGCCGGTATTCTGGCAGCCTTCGCCTTCACCGGCTTTATGGGTTACGCCCTTGGCCCGATCCTGAGCTCCTTCCTGAACGCTGGCGCGGGTGACCTGATCATGCTGGCGCTGGGCGGTACCGCAGTAGTGTTCTTCTGCTGCTCGGCCTATGTGCTGACTACCCGTAAAGACATGTCGTTCCTGTCTGGCATGATGATGGCGGGCTTCGTAGTGCTGCTGGTAGCGGTTATCGCCAACCTGTTCTTGCAGATCCCTGCCCTGCACCTGGCCATTAGCGCACTGTTTATTCTGTTCTCTGCCGGTGCCATGTTGTGGGAAACCAGCAACATCATTCATGGCGGTGAAACCAACTATATCCGTGCCACCGTCAGCCTGTATGTTTCGCTGTACAACATGTTTATCAGCCTGCTGAGCATTCTGGGTTTCGCCCGCAGTAACTGATGCATCGCTTTTGCTTTGACCAGAGCCCCGCAATGCGGGGCTTTATTTTTGCCGGGGCAAAAGTTTGCTAGACTGTGGCCCGCAATGAATTACCGATCACCGAGGCTGTATGTTGGAGTTTGAAGGTCAGACGATTGAAACTGACGCCCAGGGCTACCTGAAAAACAGTGCCGACTGGCACGAAGGGCTGGCCCCGCTGTTAGCGGCACAGGAAGAGATTGAACTGAGCGAAGCGCATTGGGAAGTCGTACGCTTTGTGCGTAGCTTCTATCAGGAATTTAATACCTCACCGGCCATTCGCATGCTGGTCAAGGCGATGGCGCAAAAATACGGCGAAGAGAAAGGCAGCAGCCGCTACCTGTACCGGCTGTTCCCGAAAGGCCCGGCCAAACAGGCGACCAAGATTGCCGGGTTGCCAAAGCCGGTGAAGTGTATCTAGCTACGGGTTAATAGCGAATACTGAAGCCCTTATATTCGGCAACCCCACGCGGTTCCACCAGCACGCGGTCAACGCGGGCGCTACGTGGGCCGCCGCTTTTCAGCCACGCCATCAGTTGGTCAACGGCCTGTTGTTCGCCACAGGCCAGCACTTCCACGCTGCCATCATCCAGATTACGCGCATAGCCGGTTAACCCCAAAGCCGTAGCCTGGTGTTGGGTGTTATAGCGAAATCCTACCCCTTGCACCACACCATAGACATACGCGGCAATACAAACTTGTGTCATAATCGGCTCCTGATCGATTTCATTACAGGCATTCTCTGCGCTGATGCCCAGAGTGTGTCACTCTTTTTTCTCTATCTGGCAGCATACTTAATTATGACCGCACGCTTGATCCTTGCCAAAGGACGTGAAAAGTCCTTACTCCGTCGCCATCCGTGGATTTTCTCTGGCGCTGTTCTCCGTGTCGAAGGTAAAGCCCAGTCCGGCGAAACCATCGATATCCATGACAGCCAGGGCAAATGGCTGGCACGCGGTGCCTATTCACCAGAATCGCAGATTCGCGCACGCGTCTGGACCTTCAAGCAGGACGAAGAAATTGATATCGCTTTCTTTATCAGCCGCTTGCAGCAAGCACAGAGCTGGCGTGATTGGGTCGCAAAGCGTGACGGGCTGGACGGTTATCGCCTGATCGCCGGTGAATCTGACGGTATGCCGGGGGTCACCATCGATCGCTTCCAGAACTTCCTGGTTTTACAGTTACTTTCCGCCGGTGCTGAATATCAGCGCGCCCCGCTGCTTTCTGCTCTCCAGCACTGCTACCCAGAATGCGCGATCTACGATCGTTCAGACGTTGCCGTACGTAAGAAAGAGGGCTTGCCGCTTACCCAAGGCCCGGTGCTGGGCGATCTGCCCCCGGCCCTGCTACCGATCACCGAGCACGGTATGAAACTGCTGGTGGACATTCAACAAGGGCACAAAACCGGTTTTTATCTCGATCAGCGTGACAGCCGCCTGGCTGCGCGTAACTATTCCGCAGGGCGTCGCGTGCTCAACTGCTTCTCATATACCGGCGCTTTCGCAGTGTCTGCCTTGATGGGCGGGTGTGAGCAGGTCATTAGCGTAGATACGTCACAGGCCGCGCTGGATATCGCCAAGCAGAACGTCGAACTGAACCAGTTGGATTTGAGCAAGGCCGAGTTTGTACGTGATGACGTATTCCAACTGCTGCGCAACTACCGCACGCAGGGTGAGAAATTCGACCTGATCATCATGGATCCACCGAAGTTTGTCGAAAACAAAAATCAGTTGGCCAGCGCCTGTCGCGGTTATAAAGACATCAATATGTTAGCCTTCCAGTTGCTGAACCCAGGCGGCATTCTGCTCAGCTTCTCCTGCTCAGGCCTGATGCCGACCGATCTGTTCCAGAAAATTTTGGCCGATGCTGCCGTAGATGCCGGGCGTGATGTACAATTTGTAGAGCAGTTCCGACAGGCTGCCGACCACCCGGTGATTGCGACTTATCCTGAAGGCTTGTATCTGAAAGGGTTTGCCTGCCGGGTGATGTAACTTGAAATGCGCTGTTTTTGTCCTCATATAGAGTTCAATACACTGTTTCTCAGGAGGTCATATGATAGCCAGCAAATTCGGTATCGGTCAGCAGGTTCGTCACCGGCTGCTGGGGTATTTGGGGGTAGTGATTGATGTCGATCCAGAATACTCTCTGGAGCACCCAAAAGCAGACGAGATTGCAGCCAACGACGAGTTGCGCCTCGCCCCGTGGTATCACGTGGTGATGGAAGACGATGAAGGCCAGCCGGTTCACACTTATCTGGCCGAAGCGCAGTTGGCGGGGGAAGCACAGGATGCACACCCTGAACAGCCTTCTCTGGATGAACTGGCGGAATCCATTCGCAGCCAGTTGCAGGCCCCCCGGCTGCGTAACTAAGCGTCAAGCCTGAGAAACCAGCGCCTCTACGTAGCGTAACGGGTTGAAGTCTATCAGCAGTCTCAAACGCCAGGGCCAATCCTGGCGTTTTCATTCAATCAGCGTGCCAGCCCCAGGCGCGGGATCTCAATCTTCGGGCAACGATCCATAATCACCGTTAACCCGGCCTGTTTGGCCAATGCTTCCGCCTGTTCGTTGATCACCCCGATTTGTAACCACAACACCTCGGCGCCTATCGCAATGGCCTCTTGTGCCACCCCATACGCCGCCTCCGAGTTACGAAACACGTCCACCATATCGACAGGATGAGGAATATCCTCCAATGAGGCATAAACCACCTGCCCAAGCAGCGTCTGCCCGGCCAGCTTCGGGCTCACCGGAATGACCTGATAGCCTTGCGCCAGCAAATAAGCCATTACGCCATAGCTGGGCCGCGCCGATTTATCACTGGCCCCCACTAGCGCAATGGTTTTGACCTGCTTGAGTACCTCTGCAATTGCTAGGTCTTGCATTTTTCGCTCCTGATGTTTTCCGAAAAGCATTTTCATCAGTGTAACCGAAACGCCAACATCGGTTAAAATTTGTTATCAGTCAGCGTCTATACTGCCCGCAAACTGGTTTGAGCCAAGTGATGTTTCAAATATCATCAAAATGTGTGTAAATGTAAATTAAACGGCATTCTGAAAAGATTTGACATAACTAGTGGCGTATCCAACACTAGTCATACTGTTTCACGAAAAGGAAGTAACAATGAAATTTGGTCTGGTGGTTGCGGGGCTGCTTGGAATATCGCTAAGCGTTTCGGCCGCAGCTACGACCCTGAAGCTTTCCCCGGACATCGAGCTAATGGTGGTCGACGGCAAGCAAATGACGGGCTCGTTGTTAAAAGGAGCCGATAGTCTGGAATTAAATGACGGGCAGCATCAGCTGTTGTTCAAAGTCACCAAATCCGTACGTAAAGAACCACGGTCTCAGATGTTTTACACTTCATCCGCGCAGATTGTGGTGTTCAACAGTCAAAACGTCAGCGCCGTCACCATTGAGCTACCGCGTATCGAGAATGAGCAGGATGCCCAGCGATTTGATAAAGCGCCGAATTATAAAATTCTGGGTAACCACGGCAAGCCGTTAGCAATCAAACACGATGTATTACCACTAACAACCTCACCCAATGGGAATGACCTGGAGAAGATCGTTGCCGATTATAACGCTCAAAATCGCCCGGCCTCCGTTCCGGCTTTAGCACATCTGAGTGCCAGCGTGATCTCGGCGACACAGGGTAGCCCAGCGGTTATCCCCCTGAACGGCGACAACGTTGCCGAGGAAATGCTGCAATACTGGTTCCTGCGCGCCGATCCCGAGACGCAAAAACGGTTTATCGCCTGGGCCGGCCAATCTCGCAACCGTTAAATGCTGCCAACTACGCCTTTATGCCGTAAAGGCGTGGTTTGTTCGCAATTTCCCGCGTTAGCACTAGGCAGTGAAATACAGTTTCAGTAATCTGTGGCGAATCATTCGATTTTCCAAGGACAGCGACATGGAACAAACCACCCGCACCATCGCAGCACGCAAGCATATTGCACTCGTTGCTCACGACCATCGCAAGCAGGCCTTGCTGAAATGGGTTGAAGACAATAAGGAAGTACTTGCCCAGCATCAGCTGTATGCCACGGGCACCACCGGCAATTTGATCCAGCGAGCCAGCGGTATCCCGGTGCAGAGCATGCTGAGTGGCCCGATGGGCGGCGATCAGCAAGTCGGTGCACTGATATCCGAAGGCAAGATCGATATGCTGATCTTCTTCTGGGATCCGCTAAACGCCGTCCCCCACGACCCCGATGTCAAAGCCTTGCTGCGCCTGGCCACGGTCTGGAACATCCCGGTGGCGACCAACCGCTCCACCGCCGATTTCCTGATCGACTCCTCGCTGTTCAAGAGCGAAGTAGTGATCGCCATTCCTGATTACGAAAAGTACCTCGCCGAACGCCTGAAATAATACCAAGGCCTGGTGTAGTGCCAGGCCTGTGGTTTACGGCTTTCTTTGCGACGGCACGCCAATCTCTTGCAACTGCTCGATAAATACCGACGGGCGTTCACGATCTTGTAATAACCAAACCTGATGCCTGGCCCGCGTGAGGGCGACATAGAGCAAACGCCGCTCCTCCGCATCCGGGAAATCCTCAGGCTGAGGCAATAATACCTCTTCAAGCACGGATTCACGGACCTCCGCCGGGAATCCATCCTTGCCTTCATACAGCCCGGCAATGATCACATAGTCGGCCTGTTGGCCTTTGCTGGCATGAATGGTCATAAACTCGATATTCAACTTCGGCCAACGCGTTGCCGCCTTTTGCAACACCTCAGGCTTGAGATGGTGGTAGCGCGCCAGCACCAAGATCCGTTCTTGCGGCTTCGCATAGCCACTTAGCTTGTCCAGCAACGCTTCCAACTGCTCTTGCGGCAAAATAACCACCGACTTCTTGTTGCCCTTGGTCAGGCTATTGAGCGGCTTTTTCAACTGGTGCGGGTTCTGCTGTATAAAGCCGTTGGCCACCTCACCGATCCGATCGTTAAAGCGGTAGGTGGTATCCAGCGCACACTGCTCGCCTACGCCAAAGTTCTCGGCAAAGGCAGTGGTTAGCGACAGCTCTGCTCCGCTGAAACGGTAAATTGCCTGCCAATCATCGCCGACGGCAAACAGGCTGGTCTGCTTGTTTTGCTTACGCAATGCCGCCAGCAGTTGCGCACGCTGTGGTGAAATATCCTGGAACTCGTCCACCAGAATATGTTTCCACGGGCTGATAAAGCGCCCCTTTTCCAGCAGATTAACGGCTTGATGGATCAGCCCGGCAAAATCGACCGCTCCTTCATCCTTCAGCGCGGTTTTCCACGCTTTCAGCAACGGTGCCATCAGGCGAATGCGTTTGCTGAACAGGTCGCGGATCTCTTCGTCGGCCTGCTCTATCATTTCGGCCTGGCTACCTCCGTGTGTGCGCATCAAGCCAAGCCAGCGCTCCAGACGCCCACTCAAACGCTCTGCCAGACGCCGGTCATGCCAGAAATCGCCCTCAGGCAATTCCCACTCCAGCTCTTCCGTTAACCATTGCCGCCAGCCTTTGGCCTGTGCTTTCTTCTCGCTGCACTGCTGTTGCCAGTGGGTAATTAGTAACGTCCTGCGCGCTTTACTGTCACTTTCCAGCTTGCTGATCACCGGCGCTTTCCGGCTACCCTGCTGGATAATCTGTAGCGCTAGCGCATGGAACGTTTTCGCCTGGATCGCCACGCTGCCCAAACGTTCCTGGATGCGTTCGTTCATCTCTTCGGCGGCTTTGCGCCCAAATGCCAACAACAGGATCTGCTCAGGCTCGGCCTCTTGACGCAGTAGCAGCCACCCCGCCCGCGCCACTAGCACCGAGGTCTTGCCACTACCGGCTCCTGCGAGAACCAGCACCGCATCCTCGCCGTTCACCACGGCCCGGCTTTGCGATTCATTCAACGGTGACGTTTCAACGGTCTGGAAGAAATCCTGGTGGGTTTCCAGCATCCGGTCGCACCACCGCTGATTGCGTTGCGCCACGCTGCGCAGACCAGATTTGAGCCACTGCAGGCACAAATGATAGCTTTCACGGCAGTTTTCAAACTCTTCCAGCCGCGCCACCGGCATGGGCAATGCGCCAAACGACTGGTGGATCTGCTGCTGCAAGCTGCTCAATTCGGTACGTTTGAACCACTTGTCCTGTTGCTCAATTTGGCGGATATGATCGACCTGCTGTTGCAATACCTCGGCGCTCACTTCACTCATCTCGCTGCTCCACTGCTGCCAAGACTGCTGCAGATAGTGGTAAAAGCGCTGGGTTTCCTGCCACTCGGTACCGTGCAGACGCACAACCTTTTCATCCGGCAGTTCGAACTCAAGCTCCCCCCAGACGATCCCGCGTTTACAACGCACCTGAATCAACTGGTTGAAAGGGATCAGGTATTCATGCTTCTCACCGCTCACCTCAACCCCGGCATGCAACAACCGTACGCGGTTGTAAGGATGCTGTGCCAGGTGCTTGCCCAGCGATGTCGCTTTAAGTTCCATATGCCCACGCCATAATCATGTTCAGAGTTGCCGCCAGTTTACCCGCGTTAAGCAATGGCACTCTAGCGTTAAAAAAAGGGTAGAATAGTTTTTGCGTTATGCTGATGAATACTTCCCCCGTGCCGTTTGGCCATCATTAGAGCAGAATGACGACTATGCGTACTGTATTGAACGTTCTTAATTTCGTATTGGGTGGTTTTTTCACCACGCTTGGCTGGCTGATTGCCACCTTCTTCAGCGTCGTGCTGATTTTCACCCTGCCATTAACCCGCTCCTGCTGGGAAATCACCAAAATCTCCTTGTTGCCATTTGGCAACGAAGCGATCCATGTCAATGAATTATACCCAGAGAAAAGCAATGCCCTGCTGGCTGCCGGCGGTTCTTTACTGAATATCGTCTGGCTGGTCCTGTTCGGCTGGTGGCTGTGCCTGTCACACATTATTGCCGGCATCGCCCAGTGCATCACCATTATCGGTATTCCGGTAGGCATCGCAAATTTCAAGATAGCCGCTATCGCCCTGTGGCCAGTCGGCCGCCGCGTCGTGCCGGTTGAGGTGGCCCAACAGGCGCGGATCGAGAACGCCCGCCGCCGCTTTTAATCGCGTTAACCTTTCTCCCATTTAGGAGCTTGTCGTGCTCTCTTTAGCACCCAAAATTCGGCGTTATACCTATAACAGCAACCTGCTTTATAACCTGCGTATTTTTATCGCGCTGGCTGGAGCCTCTGCGGTGCCGTGGTGGTTGGGCATCCCTAAACTGACCATTCCGTTAACGCTGGGGGTCGTTGCCGCCGCGCTAGCGGATCTGGACGACCGGCTGGCAGGAAGATTGCGAAATCTGCTCATTACGCTAGTTTGCTTTTTTGTGGCCTCGACATCGATTGAGCTGCTGTTTCCATACCCCTGGCTGTTTGCCCTTGGGCTGACGACCTCAACCTGCGGCTTTATCCTGCTGGGGGCATTAGGGCAGCGTTACGCCACTATCGCCTTCGGTGCCTTGCTGATCGCCGTCTACACCATGCTTGGCACCTCCATGTACGACGCCTGGTACCAGCAACCGGTTCTGTTGATTATCGGTGCCATTTGGTACAACTTGCTGACGCTGATCGGCCATCTGCTATTTCCTATCAAGCCCCTGCAGGAAAACCTGGCCCGGTGCTATGAACAGTTGGCCAACTACCTGGATGCCAAGGCCAACCTGTTCGATCCAGATGCCGAATCGGACGCCGACCTGCCGTGGGTAGACGTGGCGATGGCCAACAGTACGCTGGTTACCACGCTTAACCAGACCAAGGCTTCACTGCTGACCCGCTTGAAAGGCGACCGTGGCCAGCGCGGCACCCGCAGAACGCTGCACTACTATTTTGTCGCTCAGGATATCCATGAACGCGCCAGTTCTTCTCACGTACAGTATCAGGCGCTAAGCCAACAGTTCCGCCACAGCGATATTCTGTTCCGGTTTCAGCGGCTGCTGGCCAAGCAGGCCCGTGCCTGCCAGCAACTGGCGCAGTCGATACTGCTACGGCAAAAATATCTGCATAGTCCGCGTTTCGAGCCCGCTTTTTCGCGCCTGGAAGAGGCGCTGACCCGGATTACCATTACCCCAGAAAATCGCGAACTGACCAGAGCGCTATCCCATCTGCTGAAGAATTTACGGGCAATAGACGCCCAGTTGGCCAATATCGAGTCTGAGCAGTCCTTGGCGAGTGGCCAGACCGAGGAAAACAACCTGTCAGACGACCGGCTCACCGGTTGGAGCGATATTCGCCTGCGTATCAGCCGCCACCTGACACCTCAATCCGCCCTATTCCGCCACGCCATCCGGATGTCCGTGGTGTTGTGCGTGGGCTATGCGTTTATTCAATTGACCGGGATGCAGCACGGTTATTGGATCCTGCTGACCAGCCTGTTTGTCTGCCAGCCCAACTACAACGCCACCCGCAGGCGCTTGGCGTTAAGGATCATCGGCACTCTGGCTGGCATTTTGATCGGGCTGCCGATCCTCTATTTTGTGCCCTCGCTGGAAGGGCAGTTGATCCTGATCGTGATCTCGGGGGTGTTGTTCTTCGCCTTCCGAACCGTGCAATATGCCCACGCCACAATGTTTATCACCCTGTTGGTCTTGCTATGCTTTAACCTGCTGGGCGAAGGGTTCGAAGTGGCTGCCCCGCGCGTCTACGATACCCTGCTGGGTTGTGCCATCGCCTGGGCAGCAGTGAGTTTTATCTGGCCAGACTGGAAGTTCCGTCAGTTACCGGCCATGGTGCGTAAGACACTGAATGCCGACTGCCGTTATCTGGATGCCATTCTGGTGCAGTACCATCAGGGCAAGGATAACGGCCTGCCTTATCGTATTGCCCGCCGCGATGCCCATAATAGCGATGCCGAATTGGCGTCGGTGATCTCTAACATGTCTGCTGACCCTAAAGCCGATAAAACCATTCAGGAAGCGGCATTCCGCCTGCTGTGCCTGAACCATACCTTGCTGAGCTATATTTCCGCCCTGGGCGCCCACCGTGAGCGCCTGGAAAGTGCCGCCGTGCTGGACTTGCTCAACGATGCGGTTTGCTATGTTGATGGTGCATTACACCACGACGCTCATGATCGTCAGCGTAGCACGCAGGCACTGGAAGCCCTCTCCGAGCGTATTACTGCGCTGGTTCCGGAGCCGGAAAGCAAAGAACAGCTGGTGTTGCAGCAAATTGGCCTGGTACTCGAATTGCTACCAGAGCTGACGGCACTTAATACACAAATTACTCAAGCCGGTTGATAGTTCAAGGATGTGGGCCGCAGGCGCGGTCTTCTGACCGCGCCTCAAAGGAGGGAAAGAGCGCGTAGTTTTCGAACCATTCGGTCAACGCCTCCCTTTGTAGATTAGGCAAGGCGGCATGATGGTAGCCTGCCATGGCGCCTGCCAGTGACATCAGCACTTTCATGCCCAGATTTTTTTGCTGTTGCAGCAGTTTCAGATAGCTATCTCTGGCCCCCAACAGGCGAAAATCATAAATATTGCATATGCCTGCTCGCCACAGCTGGCGCTCTAATGAGGCATCAATATTCGGTAAATCTTTCAATCTGCCATTGCAGCGTTTTTTCACCTTAATCTCTTTACGCGTCTCACAGATAGCCTGCCAGGCAAGCGCACACAGTTCGCGAGGCTGCCGCCACAGTTCCTCATTCACCCAGTAATAGCGCATGACCATGGGGACCCCTCGCTTTAAATAGGTCATATTCACCATGCCACGCTCACGAAAAGCGGTTTCCAGACTTTCCGTTGCACGCAAATACAGCTCACCTTCGGTAATGACCGCAAACATTGTGCCGTCCGCCAGCAGGCCATAGCCGCCAAACTGCGAGCGTATGGCAATATTTCCCAGGGCGGCAAAGCAGGACTTTGCCTGTTCGATCCTCCTTAACGATCCTCCATTCATTTAACTCTCCTTATATGAAGCCACAGCCATTAGGCATGTTTTGGTTGGAATAAACGTAACGGGAACAACTAATTAAAAAAAATACGCATTATCCCTAGTCGTGCCAATCATAAATTCAAGACGTACAATAAATAATCTCAATTATGCGAAGCGTTACGAAAATTTGGGTTGATCTTCTGTTTCGATGGCTATACTGTATATACATACAGTAACACTACGGGCGGGAGACGACATGCGTACTCAATCACTTTATCAACCTCATTTTAGCCAATCCTCAATGCCGGCAAAGCAAGCGGTGATCCCTGCGCAAGAGGGCAACGAAAATGGCCTTATCAGTGAGCTTGTTTACAATGAGCGGCAACCCGCCGTAGCCCAGTTATTGGTGCCTTTGTTACAGCAGTTGGGCAAGCAATCACGCTGGTTACTGTGGTTGACCCCGCAGCAGAAACTGAGCAAAGCCTGGCTGCAACAGGCCAGCCTGCCGGTTGATAAGGTCGTACAGCTTAATCAGATCAATCCACTGGCTACCGTAGACGCCATGGAGAAGGCTTTACTGACAGGAAATTACAGTGTGGTGCTAGGCTGGTTACCAGAATTGACACAAGAGGATCGTCTAAGGCTGAGTCGAGCGGCAGAATTGGGCAATGCCTATGGGTTCATTATGCGACCCCAACGTGACATCGTTGCTGCCGACAGACACTGTTCAACCTTAAAAATTCACTCTTCTTTGTATCATTAAGTAAATTTAGGACTTTTCCCATCACTTTTATCGCTTGGTCTGGCAATCGCAGGCAGATCGGGCGAGAAGCGAGGTTGGCTGCGGTTCGGCGCCACCTTCCATATGAAAAAAAGTCTCGTTTAGCCCCCCGATATGTTAGAGGATATGTCTAATTCCATGTTTTTTTTTAGAGCTTTATCACATCACACTTGTAACTTTCGCGCCACGTTGTAGACTTTACATCGCCAAGGTTGCTCTATAACGCCAGAAAAACTGGCAGAGTAACAAACGAGGGCTCAAACCTTGGCGAAGGAATTTAAACCAAGGGCTTAAAGCAGCTTTAAAGCTCATTGCCTATTTGGATGATAACGAGGCGCAAAATGAAAAAGACAGCTATCGCATTAGCAGTGGCACTGGCAGGTTTCGCTACAGTAGCGCAAGCCGCACCAAAAGACGACACTTGGTACACTGGTGCTAAACTGGGTTGGTCCCAGTTCCATGACACCGGTTTCTACGGTAACGGTTACACCGTTGATAACGACGCACGTAAAGACCAGATTGGTGCTGGTGCGTTCGTTGGCTATCAGGCAAACCAATACCTGGGCTTCGAAATGGGCTACGACTGGTTAGGTCGTATGAAATATACCGGTGCTAACCGGGGTTCTTTCAAAGCTCAAGGCGTTCAACTGGCAGCTAAACTGAGCTACCCAATCATGAACGATCTGGACGTCTACACTCGTCTGGGCGGCATGGTATGGCGTGCAGACAGTGATGGTGCTGGCTCTAACGGTGGCAACCATGACACTGGCGTTTCTCCATTGGCAGCAGTGGGTGTTGAATACGCACTGAACCGTGACTGGGCTACCCGCCTGGACTACCAGTGGGTTAACAACATCGGTGATGCAGGTACCGTTGGCGCACGTCCAGACAACGGCATGCTGAGCGTAGGTGTTTCCTACCGCTTTGGCCAGGAAGTTGCTGCTCCAGTAGTAGCTCCAGCTCCGGCTCCAGCTCCAGTTGTTGAGACCAAGAAGTTCACTCTGACTTCTGACGTTCTGTTCGCGTTCAACAAAGCGACCCTGAAGCCAGAAGGCCAACAGGCTCTGGATCAGCTGTACACCCAACTGAGCTCACTGGATCCGAAAGACGGTTCTGTTGTCGTTCTGGGCTTCACTGATGCAGTAGGTTCAGCAGAATACAACCTGCGCCTGTCTGAGCAACGTGCACAAAGCGTTGTGGATTACCTCGTGTCTAAAGGTATCCCTTCAGACAAGATCTCTGCACGTGGCATGGGTAAAGCTAACCCAGTTACCGGTGACTCTTGTGGCTACCGTTCAGGCCGCGCAACTGCAGCTCAGATCGCATGTCTGGCTCCAGATCGTCGCGTAGAGATCGAAGTTAAAGGCATCAAAGAAGTTGTTTCTCAGCCTCAGGGCTAAGTAAGCGCTTCTTAGTAAAAAACCCCGCATTGCGGGGTTTTTTTTGGCCTAAACATTTGGGGAATGCTATTTATCATCCTTACCCAGGATCGCCTGTAGATCCTGTTTCAGCGATGACATCTGGGTGGCATACTTCTCTTTGCGCTCGGCATCTTCGATCAGCTGTACGACGGTTTCCGACAGGGTGACACCACGGCGATGCGCCAGCGCAGCCAAACGTTGCCAGACCAGGAACTCCAGATCGATCGATTTCTTGCGCGTATGCTGATGTTCTGAGTTAAAATGACGCTTACGCCGGGCGCGGATGGTTTGTTTCATCCGGTTATCCAACGTCGGATTCATGTGCTCATCGATCCACGCCAGCACTTTGACCGGTTCATTTTCCAGCTTCAGCAGTTGGTCAATGACCTCCTGAGCAAGGCTGTTTTCAATGTAGCGGGTGATCGCTTCACCTTCCCGGTGCTTTTTCACCAGGTACTTCCATTTCCAACCGCTCTCCAGATTTTCCAGTTGCTGATATTTCATCATGAACTCTGCTGTGACCGTGTAACTTTAATAAGCATAACAGCTTTAGCCAACTTTTCCTCGGCAATTACCCGCCGTTTTTGACTGTTTTTTGCACTGTCATCGAGCAATGTCAAACTCCGATGCTCAACAATGACTCTGGAGGTATCAAGCTGGCGTTATTCTTGTATAATCGCGCTTTCCCTTTTTGACGATTGCATCTAACACTTTGACCAATAACCGACTTGAATGGCAATCTCTGTTGCCTGCTGCTACGCCTTATCAGGCGATTTTCGATTCCGCTGCTCAATTGGCACCCGTGGCCTTTTCTGCAATCCAGCCCCGTTTGGAGAATGCGCTGACGCTGTTTTTGCATCCGCTGTCTCTGCCACGTTTTATGCTGTTGAAAGCACAGGAAACACGTGAGTATCTGGCGTTGATCGCCCGAGCGGCAGAAGAGTTGCAACCGCAGAATACCGTTAAAGGCAGTCACTACGTGATTGAAGGCGACACCGTCAGCATTAAAAGTGCCATGCGCGGCGATGAACCTTTTGCCGCCGGCGGTGCTTGCGTATACCAGGAATGGGTTGAGCCAGAACAGTTATTTGGCTGCGTCAGAATGCATAATGGTGCGATCACCTTGCAGCCGGGCCTGGTCCATCAGGCTAACGGCGGCGTGCTGATCCTGTCGGCGCGAGCCCTATTGGCACAGCCGCTATTGTGGCTGCGTCTCAAGCAGATGATTACCCAGCGCCAGTTCCAGTGGCTGACGCCAGATGAAACCCGGCCACTGCCGATTTCGATCCCGCCGATGCCGTTGGAGTTACGCCTGATTGTGGTGGGCGATCGCCATGGCCTGGCTGATTTCCATGATATGGAGCCTGAAGTCTGCGGGCAGGCCGTCTACGGTGAATATGAAGACGATCTGCAGCTCACCGAGCCAGACGATATGGTGCAATGGTGTGGCTATATCAATAGCGTGGTCGCCGAGCAGCAATTACCACCGCTGGCAGCCGACGCCTGGCAGCCTCTGATGGTCCAGGCGGTGCGCCATACCGGTGACCAGGGTAGCCTACCGCTATCACCGCTGTGGGTCAGCCAGCAGCTTTCTGAGGCCGCTCTGTATGCCGAAGATGAACAGATCACCGCTAAAGCGTTAGAAGCGGCGCTGAATGCCCGCGAATGGCGTGAAAGCTATCTGGCAGAACGCATGCAGGACGAGATTGAGCTGGGCCAGATCATGATCGAAACCGAAGGTGAGGTGATTGGTCAGATTAACGGCCTGTCTGTGCTGGATTATCCAGGGCATCCGCGCAGCTTTGGCGAACCTTCGCGCATCAGCTGTGTGGTCCACCTGGGCGATGGCGAATTCACCGATGTGGAGCGCAAGGCCGAGCTTGGCGGCAATCTGCACGCCAAAGGTATGATGATCATGCAGGCGTTCCTGATCTCCGAACTGGATCTCGATCAGCAGTTGCCCTTCTCCGCCTCGATCGTCTTTGAGCAATCCTACGGCGAAGTTGACGGGGACAGCGCCTCACTGGCCGAACTCTGCGCCCTGATCAGCGCATTGTCACAGCAGCCGATCACCCAGCAAATTGCCGTGACCGGCTCCGTTGACCAGTTTGGTAATGTGCAACCGATCGGTGGTGCAAACGAAAAAATCGAAGGTTTCTTCGAGGTTTGTCTACGCCGTGGCCTGACGGGTAAACAGGGTGTGATCCTGCCAGCCAGCAACGTACGGCACCTTTGCCTACGCCCAGACGTCGTCGAAGCGGTGCGTGTTGGGCAATTCCATCTGTGGGCGGTAGATAGCGTTGCAGAAGCCTTGCCGTTATTGACCGGCTATCCGTTCGCCGATGAGCAGCAGCCTAGCTTGCTGGCCGCCATCCAGGAGCGAATTGCACAGGCCATGTTGCCAGAACGGCGTCCGTTGCCGTGGCCATTGCGCTGGCTTAACTGGTTCAGCCGTGGCTGATCGGACTTGTTCAGCGTACACGTGTAAGTTAAGCTGCGTCCTTCATCAAAAAAAGGTTTACTGAGAACATGGTAGATAAACGCGAATCCTATACGAAACAAGATCTCGAAGCATCGGGCCGTGGCGAACTGTTTGGCGCCGGTGGCCCACCGTTGCCATCAGGCAACATGTTAATGATGGACCGCGTGGTCAAGATGACCGAAGACGGTGGTAGCCACAATAAAGGCTACGTAGAAGCTGAGCTCGATATCAATCCGGATCTGTGGTTCTTCGATTGTCACTTTATTGGCGATCCGGTTATGCCAGGCTGTCTGGGTCTGGATGCCATGTGGCAGTTGGTAGGGTTCTACCTAGGCTGGATGGGCGGTGAAGGCAAAGGCCGTGCTCTGGGCGTCGGCGAAGTGAAATTCACCGGTCAGGTACTGCCAACCGCCAAAAAAGTCACCTACCGCATCAACTTCAAACGCGTGATCATCCGCAAGCTGATTATGGGCGTGGCTGATGGCGAAGTGCTGTGCGATGGCAAAGTGATCTATACCGCCAGCGATCTGAAAGTGGGCCTGTTCAAGGACGCTGCGGCGTTCTAATGCCCTACGGCGGCCTCTCTCGGTCGCCGTTTATTTCCCCCCTTTGTTATTACTGTTCTGGTCGTTTAATCGCCACGCAGTGACTACAATAAATGTATCCACTAAGAGGGCTGCATGAAAAAAACCAGTTTTGCAACGACCCCCTGCCCAATCGCCCGTTCGTTGGGGCGCGTGGGGGAATGGTGGAGCATCCTGATCCTGCGCGATGCCTTTCATGGCCTGAGCAAATTTGACGAGTTTCAGCAAAGCCTGGGGCTATCCCCCACGCTGCTGACCCGCAGGCTTAAATTTCTGGTGGAAAGCGGCATTCTTTATAAGCAACGCTACCAGACTCGCCCGGTACGCTACCAATATCTGCTCACCGAGCGTGGCAAGGATTTCTTCCCAGTGTTGGTGACGTTGTTCCAGTGGGGCAATACTCATCTGACTGAAGGGGCACACAGCGCGGAACTGGTTGATCGACGCAGCGGTCAACCAATACAGCCTCTATTAATCGATGCGCTAACCCAGCAGCCTATCGCCCTACAGCACATCACGTTGGCGGCAGGTCCTGCGGCCGGAGAAGCCATGTCACGCCGTGCTTCTCTGATGCAGCATCACTACGCCTTACTTAATGAATCATCCAAGGAGTCACTATGAGCAGTCGTCGTATAGTTATCACCGGTATGGGGGCCGTCTCTCCTTTGGGTTGCGGCGTAGAGCCGATCTGGCAACGCCTGTTGGCGGGTCAGTCAGGGATCAGCCCGCTACCCGAAGAGATGGTGGCAGATTTGCAGGTCAAGATCGGCGGCCAGGTGCCCACGCTGGAGCAGGATGCCGCTGCCGGTTTTGATCCTGACCTGAGCGTGGCACCGAAAGACCAAAAGAAAATGGACCGCTTTATACTGCTGGCGATGGCCGCCGCTGACGAAGCCATTAAGCAGGCTGGCTGGAGCGCCGATAGTGAGGAGAAACAGGAACGGACGGCCACCGTGATCGCCTCTGGTATTGGTGGTTTCCCAGCTATCGCCCACGCGGTGCGCACCACAGATAGCCGCGGGCCGAAGCGCCTCTCTCCTTTCACCATTCCCTCCTTTTTGGTTAACCTGGCCGCGGGCCATGTCTCCATCAAGCATCAATTCAAAGGGCCGATTGGCGCACCAGTCACCGCCTGTGCCGCAGGCGTGCAGGCCATTGGCGATGCAGTGCGGATGATCCGCAACGATGAAGCCGATATCGCCTTATGCGGCGGAACGGAAGCCGCTATCGATACCGTCAGCCTGGGGGGCTTTGCCGCTGCCCGAGCCATGTCAACCACGCCAGCGGATGCCGCAACCAAAGCGTCACGCCCGTTTGACAGCGCCCGCGACGGCTTTGTGATGGGTGAAGGTGCTGGGATGTTGGTGATCGAGACGTTGGAACATGCATTGGCACGCGGTGCCAAGCCGTTAGCTGAGATTGTCGGTTACGGCACCAGTGCGGATGCCTACCATATGACCTCCGGGGCCGAAGATGGCGATGGCGCCTATCGGGCGATGAAGATTGCGCTGAAACAGGCTGACGTCACGCCCGATCAGGTTCAGCATCTGAATGCGCACGCCACCTCAACCCCGGTTGGCGATCTGGGTGAAATCAACGCCATCAAACACCTGTTCGGCACCGATGGGCATATCGCCATCACCTCCACCAAATCGGCCACTGGCCATCTGCTGGGAGCCGCAGGCGGACTGGAAACCATTTTCACCGCTCTGGCGCTGCGCGATCAAATCGCTCCGGCCACCCTGAATCTGGATAATCCAGACCCTGCCGCCGCCGGTCTGCATCTGGTGGCCAATAAGGCGGAACCGATGGCAATGACCTATGCCCTGTCGAACGGATTTGGTTTTGGGGGAGTCAACGCGAGTATTTTGCTGAAACGCTGGCAGGAATAATTTTACGCTTAAAACGAAAACCTCCGCTTGTTTGGCGGAGGTCGTTCCTTAATTCATGACAGAGAGCCGCTTAAGCGGTCACAGCCCTGTCCTCCATGGCTTTTCGCCACCCTCCCAGCCAGTTAGCCCGGGCATCTAAAGATTGGTAGGGACAAAGTTCCCTCGAACGCCCTGCAATACCTGCTTGGTAACCGCGTGATTCAGCCCGCTCCAGACGATCTCTTTTCTGTCTCTTCATGCCTCGTTTCCCTCGTTGTTACTCTGTGGAAAGAAAACAATGGCCGCACGAAATACAGCCACATTTAAGGAATAGCCCTAAATGGCGAGAAGATCAACGTTCAAATTTCATACCGTTGTCATATTTGTGAGCTATGCACGGCGCATAAGCTAAGTGGCTGATATTGCTGGACTGGATTTAATTTCATGATAATAAAAGAAAAAAATCCCGGCAAGGCTTTTACTTTGCCTTACCGGGATGGCTTTAGAACGCATTATTACAAGCTATGATTAAAGGCGAGCTGCCTGTGCGGCAATCTCCTGCGCTTCCTGCAACCAACCCTGGGCCAAGGTGCGGACCAAGGCGTCATAGCCATCTTCACTCTGTTTCAATTCCAGGTTGAATGGCCGCTTGATCAGCCTGCCCTGATGGCTCAACACCCATTCACCACGGACGATCGCTTTACCATCGTAGCGGCCATGGAAGCCGCTGATGGTGACGTTAAGCACATCCTGATCGCTGCTCATCGGCTGTGATGACACCACCCAACCCGGCAAAGCGCTGCCCAGGTTGGTCACCAATGTCTGTTGCAGTTGCTGATCCAACGGGCTGGCCCACAGGTTGTTTTGTCCAATCACAAACTGCACGTCGTTAGTCTGGTAAACCACCCCACTCTGCGCCAGGAAATCCGCCACGCTGACGTGCTCCAACCACAGCTGGCGTGACGCCTGGGTGCCACTCACCTGAGCCGGGGTTCCCAACGCCGGTAACTGATAGTAAGTCTTGTTGGGCGTACTGCTACAGGCGCTCAGCAACAGCGCCAAAACTACCGGGATCCATTTTTTCATTTTTTGGCCTTCTTCGGCTGAGGGTCATTACTGCCCGCGGCTTCAAATACCAGGGCGTTGCTCTTATCGTTCAGGGTACGCAGCACCGGTTGCAGCTCACGCAGTACCTGATCGAGACGTTGCATATCACCGACCATCTTGTTGTAGGCAGGCGATCCTGGCTGGAACCCTTTCATGCTGCGATTGAGTTCTTGCAGGGTTTTCTGCATATCTTCCGGCAATGCCTTCATCTCTTTACTGCCGATGATGTCATTGAGCGACTGCAGGGTTTTCTGCGTTTCTTTCATGGCCTTCTGGCTTTCGGCCAGCGTTTTGGTCGCTTCGTTGATCATTGGATTGATCGGCATCGAATTGATCTTGTCTAGCGTCTGTACCAGCTTCTGCTGGATCTGCGCCAGGCCACTGCCAGTAGTTGGCAACAGCGGATAACCGAACAGCTCACGCGGCCCCTTCCACGGCTTCTCATTTGGATAGAAGTCCAGATCGATATATAACGCCCCGGTCAGCAGGTTAGCGGACTTCAGCGAGGCGCGTATGCCCCGTGCTTCTGCATCTTTCAAATGCTGTACTACATCGAACCCCTTGCCTACCTCTTGGTTAAAGCGCTCTGGCTCAATACGGATCAGCACCGGTATGCGATAGTCACTATCCAGTTGCTGGCGCATACCTTCTTTGTAGAACGGCACTTGCCCCACGGTACCCAGGCGAATACCCCGGAACTCGACTGGCGCCCCCGGCTGCAAGCCACGGACCGATTCAGAGAAGAACACCAGATAATCGACATGCTCGGTATAAAGAGAATCCTGAATATTGCGCTGGTTATCGAACAGGGCAAACTCGGCCTTTTCTTTCACCGCTGGGCCACGCTCCCAACCTTCTGGCACGTCAAAGCTGACGCCACCGCTAAACAGCGTCGCCAAGGATCCCATTTCCACACGCATCCCCTGTGCGGACATATCGAAGGCAACGCCGCTGTCTTTCCAGAACCGGACGTTGGTAGTGATCAACTGATCGTAAGGCGCGGTAATAAACAGCTGATAGCGCATGGAGCGCAGCTTGGGATCGAAATAGCTGGTTTCAACCGAGCCAACGCGGTAGCCACGGAACAACACCGGATCGCCAGCGTTCAACTGACCGGACTTGTCACTGTCCAGTATCACGCGCAACCCTTTGGCATCGGGAGAGGCCAGCGGCGGAGCATCCAGCAGCTGATAATCCGCTTTTCCAACCTTGCCCTTGTTGCCCGGTTGCAATTCAATGTAGGCACCGGAGAACAAGGTCCCCAGCCCGGAGACGCCTTCACGGCCAATCTGCGGTTTCACCACCCAGAAGGCCGAATCGTCACGCAGTAGCTTTTCCATGCCGGAGTTCAGGCGAGCCTGCACCAGCACTTTACTCAAATCTTCGCTCAGGGTGACGCTTTCCACCGTACCGACATCCACACTGCGGCTTTTGATCTTGGTTTTTCCCGCTTCCAAACCTTCGGCGGAGGTCGTGACCAACGTCACTTGCGGCCCTTGATGGCTGAAGTGATAAAACAGGATCCACGCACCGATCAACGCGGTGACAATGGGAATGATCCACACCGGCGACCAGCGCTTGATCTTCTCAACATCCGCGACGCCATGATTACTTTCCGTCACCTTGCGGCTCCTTTTTTATTGTTTCATTTGCGCGATCCCAGGTTAAACGGGGATCAAACGCCATAGCAGCAAACATGGTGAGAATGACCACCATGGCGAACAGTAGCGCCCCAATGTCTGGATAAATACTCATCAACTGTCCCATACGTACCAACGCCGAAAGCACGGCGATCACAAACACGTCGATCATTGACCAACGGCCAACAAACTCCACCACTTCATAAATCAGATGCATACGCTCGCTATCGGCATTGGCCTTGCCTTTGCCATTGGCATCCAGGCATAGCCAGCCAATCGCCAACATCTTGAGCGAGGGCACCATGATACTGGCAATGAAAATCACCATCGCCACCGGATAGGACCCTTCTCCCCATAGCAGCACCACCCCGGCCATGACCGTTGATGGCATTTTATTGCCCAACGCCTCGGTGATCATAATCGGCATCAGCATCGCCGGAATATACAATATGATCGAGGTGACCAATAACGCCATCGTCCATTGCAGGCTGTGGTGGCGGCGTACATAGCCCACCGTGTGACAACGCGGGCATTTGGACTGCTGGGCGGGCAGGATGGCCGTACAGCAGGAGCAGGAACGAACTCCCTGACGCAGACCGGTACGCCCAACCTGCAACGGGCGATCAATCAACGGGGCGGGTTCAATATCCTGCCACAGCCAGCGGCGATCGACGCATTGGAAGGCTCGCACCTGCAGCAGGCAAAACAGACAGTAAGGGACGAAACTGGAACCAATGCCGATATCACCATAAGCCATCAGTTTGACAAAGCTAACCAGCACGCCAGCCAGGAAGATCTCGACCATACACCAGGTCTTCAACTGGAACAGCACTTTGGCCATCCAGATCTTCCATTGTCGTGGTAGCCGCACCCTGGCACACAGCAGAATAATCGCCAACATGCAAAACGCCGGGATCAGTTGCACAAACACCATAAACAGGGTGGCCATGCTGGCATAGTCTTCTGCCACCATCACCTGAGGAATTTGGATCAGTTTGATTTCATTGCCCAGACCGGCAACGCGCATATTGATAAACGGGAAGATATTGGCTAACACCAGCATGAATAACGCGCTGAGGGCAAAACCAATCGGTTGTTTGCGCGGTTCTGCCCAGCGGGCGCTGAGCGTCGTTTTACAACGGGGACAAACGGCCTTGGAGCCTGATTGCAAAGGCGGCAACGCCACCAGCATATCGCATTGTGGGCACAGTATCAGGTTATCCTGTTGAGGCTCGCCATGCATCGCATGACTCTGCTGCTTATGACTTTCGTGGGAACACACCATTATCCTCCTTAACCGTGTCGCTCATCGGTACAGCCTGGGTTGCCCACAGCAGCAGCGTGCGGGCAACCCGTTTCCGATCAGCCGTTTTTCATTGCTTCCAGCTCTTCCCAACGGGCAAAGGCTTGTTCCAGTGCCTGCTCCGCAGTGGCAAGATCGGCCAGCACCTGCTGGGTTTCGCTGTGCGGGCGTGAGAAGAATCCCGCATCACTCACCTGTGCCTGCAAGGCTTCAATATCCACTTCCAGCTGTTCAAGGCGCTGCGGCAACTGCTCCAGTTCGCGCAGCAGGTTATAACTCAGTTTGGCTGCTGATTTCTTGGGCTGCTCGGTTTTTTTCTCCACCGCAGCCTTGGTTTGGCTGGTGGCTACCGTGCGGATCGGCTTGGCGGTGGCACGCTGATGGTGTGCATCGTAGTAGCCCCCGACGTAAGTGTCGATCACGCCATTGCCTTCGAAAATCCAGCACTCGGTCACGGAGTTATCAACAAACTGACGATCGTGGCTCACCAGCAATACGGTGCCCTGGTAGCTATCGATCATCTCTTCCAACAGTTCCAGCGTTTCGACGTCCAGATCGTTGGTTGGTTCATCGAGGATCAGTAAATTACTCGGCTTAAGGAATAATTTAGCCAGCAGTAGGCGGTTACGCTCCCCGCCCGACAACGCTTTGACCGGCGTCATTGCCCGTTTAGGGTGGAACAGGAAGTCCTGCAGATAGCCCAGCACATGGCGCGAACGGCCATTGACCATCACTTCCTGCTTACCTTCCGCCAGGTTATCCATCACGGTACGTTCTGGATCCAGCTCGGCGCGGTGCTGATCAAAGTAAGCCACTTCCAGCTTGGTGCCACAGTGCACTCGCCCGCTGTCGGCTTTCAGTTGACCGAGCATCAATTTCAGCAAGGTGGTTTTACCACAGCCGTTGGGCCCCACCAGTGCGATTTTGTCACCGCGCTGCACCTGGGCGCTGAAGCCCCGGACCAGCACTTTGTCGGCAACCTGATAATTGACGTCTTCCATTTCGAACACAATCTTGCCCGAACGCACGGCCTCTTCCACCTGCATCTTGGCGGTACCCATCACTTCACGACGTTGTGAACGCTCGTTACGTAACGCTTTCAGAGCACGCACCCGGCCTTCGTTACGCGTGCGGCGTGCCTTGATGCCCTGGCGGATCCAAACTTCTTCCTGCGCCAGTTTGCGGTCAAATTCGGCGTTCTGCAGCTCTTCGACCCGCAGCGCTTCTTCTTTGCTTTCCAGGTACAGCTCGTAGTTGCCCGGCCATGACACCAGCTTGCCGCGATCGAGATCGACAATGCGCGTGGCCATATTGCGGATAAACGAACGGTCGTGCGAGATGAAGACGATGCTGCCCTGGAACTCTTTCAGGAACCCTTCCAGCCAGTCGATGGTGGTGATATCCAGGTGGTTGGTAGGTTCATCAAGCAGCAACACGCGCGGTGAACTGACCAACGCCCGGCCCAGTGCCGCTTTGCGCAGCCAACCACCGGAAAGGGAGGACAGCTCCGCATCGCCGTTCAGCCCCAGTTGCAACAGGACTTCACTGATACGGCTGTCTAGCTGCCATAAGCCTTGGTGATCGAGGATCTCCATAACCTGCGCCATACGCGTCAGGTTCTTTTCACTCGGATCCAGCTCCACTTGATGTGAGATAGCGTGATACGCCTTCAGGTGTTCCGCTTGCTCGGCCACGCCTTCGGCCACAAAGTCGAACACCGTGCCGCCGATATTGCGCGGAGGATCCTGCTGCAAACGCGCCACAATCAGATCCTGCTCGTAAATGATGCGCCCATCGTCCAAGGGGATCTCTTTACCCAGGATCTTCAGCAGGGTTGATTTACCGGCCCCGTTGCGCCCAACCAGGCAGACGCGTTCATTGTCTTCAATATGAATTTCGGTGTTGTCTAACAAAGGTGCATCGCTGAAAGAGAGCCAGGCACCGGACATGCTGATTAACGACATAGTAATTATTTTCCTTCGCCGGCGTGGGTGACCAGCCAGCAGTTGTGGATCTGACGGTTACGGGCAAAGTCTTCTGACTGTGTCTTGGCGGTAATTTCTTTCGCCTCCAGACCCAGTGCGTTCAGACCTGCCAGATCCATCTGGAAACCGCGTTTGTTGTTGGAGAACATAATGGTCCCGTTACGGCGCAGTATCCGTTGTAAATCTTTCATCAGCGCCAGATGGTCGCGCTGTACGTCAAAGGTGTTCTCCATCCGCTTGGAGTTGGAGAACGTCGGCGGATCGATAAAGATCACATCGAACTGTTCGTCGGCATTGTGCAGCCAGGACAGGCAATCTGCCTGGATCAGGCGGTGCTGTCTACCGGTCAGGCCGTTAACCCGCAGGTTCTTCTCCGCCCATTCCAGATAGGTACGTGACATATCCACCGTGGTGGTGCTGCGTGCGCCCCCCAACCCGGCATGTACGCTTGCGGTGCCGGTGTAGGCGAACAGGTTGAGGAAGTCTTTGCCTTTGCTCATCTCACCCAGCATACGGCGAGCGATGCGGTGATCGAGGAATAACCCGGTATCGAGATAATCCGTCAGGTTGACCCACAGCTTGGCATTGAACTCTTCTACCAGCAGGAACTCACCCTTCTGCGCCAGCTTCTCATACTGATTTTTGCCCTTCTGACGTTCGCGGGTTTTCAGGATCAGCTGATTCGAAGGCAGCTCTAACACCGCTAACGTGGCGTTAATCACGTCAAACAGGCGCTGGCGGGCTTTCTGCGCGTCGATAGTTTTCGGCGGCGCGTATTCCTGCACCACCACCTTACTGCCATAGCGATCCACCGCCACGTTATAGTCAGGCAGATCGGCATCATACAGGCGATAGCACTCGATCCCCTGCTGCTTCGCCCATTTGTCCAATTTCTTCAGATTCTTGCGCAGACGGTTGGCAAAGTCTTCTGCCACCTGCACACCACCAGCACCCTGCGGGTTTTCTGCCAACTGGTAGTTTTTCTGTACGCAGTCCAGCGGGCCGTTTTTCGCCTTGAACTGGCGCTCGGCGCGCAGCTGCAGGCAACTGAGCAATTCCGGTGAAGCGCTGAACAACGAAAGCTGCCAGCCACCAAAGTGGCTCTTCATAATGCGCCCTAACATATTGTGCAGCGCAATCAGTGCCGGTTCGCTCTCAAGGCGTTCACCATAGGGTGGATTGCTGACCACCGTGCCTACCGGACCTTCCGGCAGTGGGTTGGTCAGTTTGCTGACGTCATTAACGTTAAAGGTGATCAATTCGGCCACGCCAGCGCGGCGGGCATTCCCCTTCGCCATTTCAATGACGCGACGATCGATATCGGAACCGAAGAAGCGTGACGGGGTTTCTTGCAGGCCACGTTTCGCCCGCACCTGCGCTTCTGTGATCACTTCACGCCACAGTTCGGCATTGTGGCCGTTCCAGGCGGTAAAGCCCCAATGTTGACGATGCAGGCCAGGCGCACGATCGGAGGCGATCATCGCCGCTTCGATCAACAGCGTGCCAGAGCCGCACATCGGGTCCAGCATCGGCGCCCCTGGTTGCCAGCCGGAACGTTGGACAATCGCCGCCGCCAGGTTTTCCTTCAACGGAGCCTGGCCGGTAAGATCGCGATAGCCGCGCTGGTGCAAACCTTCTCCGCTCAGATCGAGCGCTACGCTGGCCATATCACGCTGCAGGAAAACGTTCACCCGAATGTCCGGCTGCTGTTTCTCTACCATTGGCCGATCGTTGAGCTTGCGGGTAAAGCTGTCCACAATGGCATCTTTGACCTTCAGCGCACCATATTGGCTATTGCGGATCTCTTCATTGAGGCCGCTGAAGTGCACGACAAAGGTTTTATCCAGGCCAAATATCGATGGCCAGTCAATGGCCTGCACACCGAGGTACAGATCCAAATCGCTGTGCACGCGAAATTCATTCAGCGGCAACAGAATACGCGAAGCCAGGCGGCTCCAGAGCAGGCTTTGGTACAGAAGACGATCGTCACCCTGAAAATGTACTCCCCCCTGCACCACTTTGCAGGAGTGAGCGCCAAGCCGCTCCAGTTCGCTTTTTAACAGTTCTTCCAGTCCACGCGCCGTGCTGGCAAACAGAGTGTTCATATCGTGCTTATCACCAAAAAGAAAATTGTTGCGCATTATAGCTAATCCAGACCGCTTGTCATAAAGTTGCTCCCTTCTATTTCATTTATCGCACGGAGGCAGGGGTGATCACGCTCTCCCGACTTTACGTTCATCCGGTCAAATCACTACGGGGTTTGCAGCTCTCTCACGCTCAGGTGGCCAGCAACGGCCTGGCTTTTGATCGCTCTTTCATGATCACCGAGCCAGACGGTACCTTCATCACCGCCCGCCAATATCCGCAGATGGTGCTGTTTACCCCGGCGTTGTTGGCGGATGGTCTGTTTCTGACCGCACCGGACGGTGAAAGCGCGGCGATCCGCTTCATTGACTTCGCTCCCGATGCGCAGCCGACCGAGGTGTGGGGCAATCATTTCACCGCGTTGATCGCGCCGGTGGCCATCAACAGTTGGCTAAGCGGTTATTTTCAGCGCGAGGTCCAGCTACGCTGGGTGGGGCCTGAATTAACCCGCAGGGTAAAGAAGCACCCGGAAATTCCACTCTCCTTTGCCGACGGTTACCCTTATCTGCTGATTAATGAAGCTTCGTTCCAGGATCTGCAGCAACGTTGCCCAAGCAGCATCAGGCTGGAGCAGTTCCGCCCGAACCTGGTGGTGACCGGCAGCCCGGCCTGGGCAGAAGATGGTTGGCAGGTGATCCGCGTCGGCGACGTGATGTTCGATCTGGTAAAACCTTGCAGCCGCTGCGTATTGACCACGGTCAGCGTCGAACGTGGCCGCAAACATCCGAGCGGCGAGCCGTTGAGCACGCTACAACAGTTCCGCACTGCCGATAATGGCGACGTCGACTTTGGCCAAAACATGATTGCCCGTAACAGCGGTATTATCCGCGTCGGCGATAGCGTTGAAGTATTGTCAACCAAACCGCCGCGGCCTTATGGGGCAGGTAAGGTCGTCGAAAGCCTGCAGGCGCCGCAGGACAACACCACCAGCGTGAGCATTGAGTATCAAGGAAAGGTGTTTGCCGGTAATAACCAGCAGATCTTGTTAGAGCAGTTGGAGCAGCAAGGCATTCGCATTCCTTACTCCTGCCGGGCTGGCCTGTGCGGCAGTTGCAAGATAACGCTGGTGGAGGGCGAGGTTGTGCCGCTAAAGAAAAGCGCAGTGGCTGCCAACGGCACCATCCTCTGTTGCAGCTGTATTCCTAAAAGCGATGTGAAGCTGGCGTAACGCTTATTACACTGCCCTGTCGTAAGCCGGGGCAGACTGTTCATCCGGGATGCAAGGTTTCAAGCGATCGTGCATCACTTTTATCGCATCCCCCAACACCATGGTGCGCCCAGCCAACGCCAGCTGATTTTGTGCCAGCAAGCACAGGCTGGCATTATCCCCGGCTTCCACCACCAGCAGACGCGCCTCGACACCGCTATCCATCACCTTCACCGCCGCCAACTCGCCATTTTTTGGGCGCAGCGGATAGTGTTGCTGAGCAAAATGCCAGCTCTTGGGCATCAGGGGTTTGAGAAAACGGAAGGCCACCAGCGCATTTAATACCAACTCGGCACGTTGTTCATGGCTGAGCTTTATCTGTTTGCACTGTTCTTCATAATCAAAATAAAGCGCTGCATCATCGACGCAGAATGCACATTCAGCGAAGGCGTCCGGGGTTAGCATTTTTGCCGGAAAGCGTGAACGGAAGATCATACCATTGGCTAAATCGAGCATCAGTCGATCGTGCTCAGCGTCAAAATACCAACGCCAATTGTCATCAGGTTTTATCTTCATTGCTTATCCTTCTCACCACATGCCAACGCAGTATTACGCAAAGGGCGATTTTATCACCAGAAAGGTTGCTGAAACATCGGATAATTCCGCTACCGAACAAAATATAGACGAGCCGGGGGCAGAAATAAACCCCCGGTCGAAAATGAAAGGCAAAATATTAGATATGGGTAACGATATCTTTAATCAAACGCGGTCCGTGGAAGATAAAACCGGAATAAATTTGTACCAACGTTGCCCCGGCCTCCATTTTTTCCCGCGCCGCCGTCAGGGAGTCAATTCCGCCAACGCCGATAATCGGCAAGCGCCCTTGCAGCTCCTGCGACAAACGGCGGATCACTTCGGTGCTGCGTAACTGTACCGGACGGCCACTTAATCCCCCTGCCTGATCGCAGTAATTCAACCCCTGAACCAGTTTACGATCGAGAGTGGTATTGGTGGCAATGACCCCATCTATATTATGACGCACTAAACTGTCTGCTATTTGGATCAGTTCTTCTTCTGAAAGATCCGGCGCGATCTTTACTGCAACCGGCACATATTTGTGATGGCGAGCCTGCAATTGGGCCTGCTTATTTTTTATCGCCGCTAGCAGATCGTCCAGCGCTTCACCATACTGTAAGGATCGTAATCCTGGGGTATTGGGTGATGAGATATTAATCGCGATATACCCCGCATACGGATAAACCTTATCCATACAGATCAGATAATCGTCTTTGCCTTGCTCGACCGGCGTGTCTTTATTTTTACCGATATTGATCCCCAGCACGCCGCCAAAATGGGATTTTTTAACATTTTCAACCAGATTGTCTACGCCATGGTTATTGAACCCCATGCGGTTGATCAGCCCTTCGGCCGGGACCAGGCGGAACAGACGCGGTTTTTCATTGCCCGCTTGCGGACGCGGCGTAACGGTACCAACCTCAACAAAGCCAAAGCCCATCGCGCCAAAGGCATCAATGCACTCGCCGTCTTTATCCAGACCGGCGGCCAAACCTAATGGGTTGCTAAAAGAGAGCCCCATGCAGCTCACCGGCTTGCTCGGCACCGACTGACGGATAAGAAACTCTAGTGGGGTGCCGGTAATACGGCGCAGTTGACTGAAGGTCAATTCGTGTGCGCGCTCGGGATCGAGCTGGAACAAGGCTTTCCTGACGATGGGGTAGTACATGTACTCTCCTGATTTCCCGGTGATATCCTGCTGACTTGAGGTCGCAAGTAAATCGCTGTGCCTGATGGGGATACACGTGGGGATCATGCAGAACGCCGACACATCGTAAACCCATCCCTGGGGGCTCGCAATCACGCATCCCTGCGCTCAACGGTCGGCTAACCTGCATGATCCCCACCTGCTTCAGGCTTTCGGTGTTGCGGTTATTTAGCGACAACCTCAAGTCAGCAGGATAGGCCTGTCGACCGGGGGCGTATTATCCGGTATCCCCTCGCCAATTGGAATTGATTAAAGGCAAAAAAAGCGCGTTTAGCGCAATCGTTTCCCTTGTATGGCACTACTTCCCCGCTTTTCCCCCTTTACGCATATCAAAATCAAAAAATGAGATTTAAAAATCACCTCCTTTTGCTGTTAGCTTTAAAACACCTTACGAACATTAATTTAACATTAATAACTTTTTGATATAAGGAGTGGCGATGCGCGTTTTATCTCTAGCTGGCAGCCCAAGGCTCCCCTCACGCTCGGCGGCGCTGTTGCAACTGAGCCAACGCTGGCTACAACAGCAGCAGGTGGAAGTGATCCCCTATACCCTGCACGATTTTCAGGCGGAAGACCTGATGCGCGCCAATTTTAACAGCCCTGATATTAAAGCCTTCGCCGCACAACTGGCCGCTGCGGATGGTCTCTTGATCGCCACGCCGGTTTATAAGGCATCGTTTTCTGGCGCGCTGAAAACCTTACTCGATCTGCTTCCTGAACGCGCGCTGGAACACAAAGTGGTTTTGCCGCTGGCCACCGGCGGCTCCATCGGCCACATGCTGGCGGTGGACTATGCGTTGAAGCCAGTGTTGACGGCGCTGAAAGCCCAGGAAGTGCTGCACGGCGTGTTTGCCGATGACGGCCAGATAGTGCTTAACGGTGAACAGGCCCAGCTATCCGATGGGGTGGCCGCACGCCTGAACGAAGCGTTGGACAGTTTTTATCTGGCGCTCAGCCGTCGTAAACCGCCGGTGCCAAACACCGCCGCCTCTCTGTTAACCCGGCAAACTGCCTAAGGAAATCATCATGCCACTCTCTTTCCGCCGTTGGCTTAACACCGGTGCGCTGGCCGCCATTATGGCGCTGGCGCTGACCAATACCGCTGTCGCACAAGATAACGCGCCTGCTCAGTTTCGTATTGGCTATCAAAAAGGCTCGGTGAGTCTGGTGTTGGCCAAAACCCACCAGTTGCTGGAACAACGCTTTCCTGCCACCAACATCAGTTGGATCGAATTCCCGGCGGGCCCGCAGATGCTCGAGGCGCTGAACGTCGGCAGCATCGATCTGGGCAGCACCGGCGATATCCCTCCAATCTTTGCCCAAGCGGCCGGTGCCGACCTGCTGTACGTCGGCGTAGAACCGCCAAAACCCAAGGCGGAAGTGATCCTGGTGCCGGAAAATAGCCCGATCCACAGCGTCGCCGAGTTGAAAGGCCATAAAGTGGCCTTCCAGAAAGGCTCCAGTTCACACAACCTGCTACTGCGGGCACTGCAAAGGGACGGCCTGAGGTTTACCGATATCCAACCGGTTTATCTGACGCCCGCCGATGCCAGAGCGGCCTTCCAACAGGGCAACGTCGATGCCTGGGTGATCTGGGATCCCTACTATTCTGCCGCGTTGCTGCAAGGCGGAGTGCGGGTATTGACCGATGGCAGCGAACTGAACCAGACCGGTTCTTTCTATCTGGCCGCTCGCCCTTATACCGAAGCCAACGGCCCGTTCATCCAGCAGGTGCTGGCGGTGCTGACCCAGGCCGATGCGCTGACGCATAGCGATCGGGCGCAGAGCATTACCTTGCTGGCCAAGGCGATGGGCTTACCGGAAGCGGTAATTGCCAGCTATCTGGATCATCGCCCACCGACGGCCATCAAACCCCTAGGGTACGCCACCATTGCTGCCCAGCAAAAAACCGCCGATCTCTTTTTCGCCAACCGCTTGGTTCCGGTTCAGGTCGATATTTCTCAACGCGTCTGGCACCCAGCCGCACAATAATCAGGAGAGAGCGCTATGAGCATTAACGTATTCTGGTTTTTACCGACTCACGGAGATGGCCACTATCTGGGAAGTTCAGAAGGGGCACGTGCGGTCGATTACGGTTATCTTCAGCAGATCGCCCAGGCCGCTGATCGGCTCGGTTTCGGCGGCGTGCTGATCCCAACGGGGCGTTCGTGCGAAGACTCTTGGTTAGTTGCCGCGTCGTTAATTCCGGTCACGCAGCGGCTGAAGTTCCTGGTGGCCCTGCGCCCCGGCATCATATCCCCGACCTTGGCAGCCAGGCAGGCCGCCACGCTAGATCGCCTTTCCAATGGCCGCGCCCTGTTCAATCTGGTGACCGGCGGCGATCCAGAAGAGCTGGCAGCGGAAGGATTACACCTTAACCACACCGAACGCTATGAAGCCTCCGCCGAGTTCACCCACGTATGGCGCAAAGTGCTGGAAGGTGAAACCGTCGATTTCGCCGGTAAGCATATTCAGGTGAAAGGCGCCAAGCTGTTGTTCCCGCCAGTGCAGCAACCTCGCCCACCGCTGTATTTTGGCGGTTCCTCAGAGGCGGCACAGGATCTGGCAGCCGAGCAGGTTGAACTGTATCTGACCTGGGGAGAACCCCCTGCTCAAGTGAAAGAAAAAATAGAGGAAGTACGAGCCAAAGCAGCGGCCCTGGGGCGCAAAGTCCGCTTCGGCATTCGCCTGCACGTCATCGTGCGCGAAACCACCGCAGAAGCCTGGCAGGCGGCCAACCGTTTGATCGCCAACCTCGATGATCAAACCATTGCGGATGCACAAAAAGCCTTCGCCCGCTTCGACTCCGTTGGCCAACAGCGTATGGCGGCCTTACACGGCGGCAAGAAGGACAATCTGGAAATCAGCCCTAACCTGTGGGCCGGTGTCGGATTGGTGCGTGGCGGTGCAGGCACGGCGTTGGTGGGCGATGGTCCGACGGTCGCTGAGCGCATTCAGGAATATGCCGACCTGGGTATCGATACCTTTATTCTTTCCGGTTACCCGCATCTGGAAGAGGCCTATCGCGTAGGTGAACTGTTGTTCCCGCATCTCGATCTGGCGACCAGCGAACAACCAACCCAGTTGCGTACGATCAAGCCACAGGGCGAAGCGGTCGCCAATATCTATATCCCACAAAAAGTGTCACAAAGCTGAGGAGAACAGTGATGGCGATCGGTGCACAACAAATTCTGCACCGGCTGGCCCCCTGGGCTTTGCCGGTAGCGCTGGTGATTGGCTGGCAGACCGCCGTTGAGGCTGGCTGGTTATCTAACCGTATCTTGCCCGCGCCGAGCGCCGTAGTGGCTGCCTTTTGGGCCTTAACCAAGAGTGGCGAACTGTGGCAACACCTGACCATCAGCAGTTGGCGTGCGCTGATTGGCTTCAGTATCGGTGGCAGCATTGGCTTGGTACTAGGGTTCATTACCGGCCTGTCCCGTTGGGGAGAGCGTTTGCTCGACAGCTCGGTACAGATGATCCGTAACGTGCCGCATCTGGCGCTAATCCCGCTGGTGATCTTGTGGTTCGGCATCGACGAGTCCGCCAAAATCTTTCTGGTGGCGCTGGGTACGCTATTCCCGATCTATCTGAACACCTATCACGGCATCAAGAATATCGACCGTGGCCTGCTGGAAATGGCGCGCAGCTACGGCCTGAGCGGCTTTAGCCTGTTTACGCAGGTGGTGTTACCCGGCGCGTTGCCTTCGATCATGGTCGGCGTGCGTTTTGCGCTCGGGTTTATGTGGTTAACGCTGATCGTCGCCGAAACCATCTCCGCCAACTCTGGCATCGGTTATCTGGCAATGAACGCCCGTGAATTTCTACAAACCGATGTAGTGGTGGTCGCCATTATTCTGTATGCCCTGCTCGGCAAACTGGCCGATGCCTGCGCACAACTGCTCGAACGTGTCTGGTTACGCTGGCACCCGGCCTATCAACTGAAATCAGGAGAAGCATAATGACGGCCCCGACTCGTATTCCGCAAGGCACCCCCATTACGCTGGAAGGCATCGCCAAACGTTATGGCAACCGCACCGTGCTGGACGATCTGCAACTCCGCATCACTGCGGGCCAGTTTGTGGCCGTGGTTGGGCGCAGCGGCTGTGGTAAAAGCACCTTATTACGCCTGCTCGCAGGGCTGGAAACGGCCAACGGTGGGACCCTGGTGAGTGGTAATGCCCCACTCAGCCACGCCAAAGACGATACGCGTCTGATGTTTCAGGATGCTCGCCTGCTGCCGTGGAAAAAGGTGATCGATAACGTGGGGCTTGGCCTACGCGGCAACTGGCGTGATGCTGCATTGCAGGCGTTAACCACCGTTGGGCTGGCCGATCGTGCCAATGAATGGCCAGCCGCGCTGTCTGGCGGGCAGAAACAGCGCGTCGCCCTGGCCCGTGCGTTGATCCATCGCCCACGTTTGTTGCTGTTGGATGAACCCTTGGGGGCACTGGATGCGTTAACGCGTATTGAAATGCAGGGGCTGATCGAAACGCTTTGGCAACAGCATGGCTTCACCGTACTGCTGGTCACGCATGACGTCAGCGAGGCGATCGCACTGGCCGATCGGGTGCTGTTAATCGAAGAAGGACGTATCGGATTGGATCTGACCATTGATTTGCCACGACCGCGCCGCAAAGGTTCGGCAAAGCTGGCAGAGTTGGAAGCAGAGGTGCTGACCAGGGTGTTGTCACCACCGCAAACCGTTGGGACTTCCCGCCGGGTGGCAAATTAATCAGGGGACGGCAAATGCCGCCCCCCTTGCTTTTACGCGTCTAACGCCTTGGTGATCTTCTCAAACAGATCGCCAGACAGGTTCTCCAGCCCTTTCAACTGCTCCAGCGCCTGACGCATCAACGCCTGACGAGAGGCATCGTAACGCTTCAGGCGGATCAGTGGTTCAATCAGCCGCGCAGCAACCTGTGGGTTACGCTTGTTCAGATCGCTGAGGATCTCCACCAGGAACTGATAGCCGCTGCCGTCTGCCGCATGGAACGCCGCCGGGTTAGCCGAAGCGAACCCACCAATCAACGAGCGAGTACGGTTTGGATTACTCAGGCTGAATGAACGGTGTTGAAGCAACGAACGCACCTTGCTGAGCACGTCTGCCGCCGGGCTGGTGGCCTGCAAGATAAACCACTTGTCCATCACCAAACCATCGTGATGCCAGCGCTCATCAAACTCGGCCATCAAGGCATCACGGCAAGGCAACTGTGCCCCCATCGCCGCAGCCAGTGCCGCCAGCGAATCGGTCATGTTGTCAGCCTGCTGGAACTGTTGCACCACCAGCTTGTCGGCCTGCTCTACATCGCCGAAAGCCAGATAGTGCAGACAAATATTACGCAGCGAACGCTTGGCAATATCGCCGTGCTCAACCCGGTACCCTTCGGTTTTGTTAGCGTGATATACCGCCAGCCACTCATCGGCCAGCTCTTTAGCCAGGCAACGGGTGATCGCTTCATGCACTGCCGAAATGGCTTGCGGATCGATGATGGCGAACAGCTCGGCAATTTCGTTTTCCGATGGCAGCGTGAGGATCTGCGCGGCCAGGGCCGGATCCAGCTTCTCATCCAGCAGCACCGCCCGGAAGGCATCTGCCACGTGCAGCGGCAGCGACAATGGCTGCTTCTGCTGATGTTTGGCGACGTTCAGCTTAATGTAAATGGCCAGCAGGCTCTGCGCGGCATCCCAGCGAGAAAACTCATTGCGTGCATGCTGCATCAGGAACGTCAGTTGCTGATCGCTGTACGGATAGTCCAGCTTGACCGGTGCCGAGAACTCACGCAACAGCGAAGGAACCGGCTTATGCGCAACGCCATCAAACACAAAAGTCTGTTCGGCGGCGGTGACGTTCAACACGTTATTGACCGGGGAACCGCCTTTCTGCAAGGCAATAACGTTGCCTTCGCTGTCGTAAAGCTCAATATCCAGCGGAATATGCAACGGCAGTTTTTCTGGCTGATCGGCCGTCGGCGCGGTTTTCTGGCTGACGTGCAAGCGGTATTGCTGATCCTCGGCGCTATAATCATCACGCACCGTCAGCAGCGGCGTACCAGACTGGCTGTACCAGCGGCGGAACAGCGACAGATCGACGTTGGAAGCGTCTTCCATTGCCTGCACAAAATCATCGCAGGTTGCCGCACTGCCGTCGTGGCGTTCGAAATAGAGCTGCATCCCCGCCTGGAACTGTTGTTCCCCCAGCAGCGTGTGCAGCATGCGGATCACTTCGGATCCTTTCTCATACACCGTCAAGGTGTAGAAGTTGTTCATCTCGATCACTTTATCCGGCCGGATCGCATGCGCCATCGGGCTGGCGTCTTCGGCAAACTGCGCCCCACGCATCACCCGCACGTTATCGATGCGGTTGACTGAACGGGAGCCCAGGTCGGAGCTGAACTCCTGATCGCGGAACACCGTCAGCCCTTCTTTCAGACTAAGCTGGAACCAGTCGCGGCAGGTCACGCGGTTGCCGGTCCAGTTATGGAAATATTCGTGGCCGATCACCGCTTCAATATTCAGGTAATCCTTGTCGGTGGCGGTTTCTGCCTTGGCCAACACATACTTCGAGTTAAAGATATTTAACCCTTTGTTCTCCATCGCCCCCATGTTGAAGAAATCCACGGCGACGATCATGTAGATATCCAGATCGTATTCCAGGCCAAAGCGGGTTTCGTCCCACTTCATCGAGTTTTTCAGCGAGGTCATGGCCCAGTCGGCACGATCCAGGTTGCCACGGTCGACAAACAGCTCCAAGGCCACCTTACGACCAGAACGGGTGGTGAAGCTATCGCGCAACACGTCGAAATCCCCTGCTACCAGCGCAAACAGATAGCTAGGCTTAGGGAACGGATCCTGCCATTGTACCCAGTGACGGCCATCTGCCAGGTCACCCTCAGCCACCCGGTTGCCGTTCGACAGCAGGAACGGATAACGCGCTTTATCGGCGACGATGCGGGTTGTGAAACGGGCCAGCACGTCTGGGCGATCCAGATAGAAGGTGATGTGGCGGAAGCCTTCGGCCTCGCATTGGGTGCACAGCGCTTCGCCAGACAGGTATAGCCCTTCCAACGCGCTATTTTTAGCCGGATGGATATCGTTGACGATCGTCAGGGTAAACTGGGCAGGTAGCTGTTCGATCACCAGTTGGTTTTCCTGCTGGTGATAGGCGCTCCACGGCTGCCCATCCACTTGAATACTCACCAGAGTCAGGTCTTCGCCATTCAACGTTAACGGTGCACCGGCGGCACCCTGCCGTTTGATCTGGCTGACGGCGGTAACGCGCGTGGTGTCTGCATCCAGTTCAAAATCCAGGTCGATATCGGTGATGGTATAATCTGGGGCGCGATAATCGTGGCGATACTTCGCCTGTGGCTGTTGTGTCATAAAAACCCTTTGACGTCTCAGTGAGTTACAGATCCCGGACTCGGAGCGCACCGCCGTGCAGGACGACGCGGTACCTCAATGGCCCGATTGTGAATAAACTGTATCACAGCTATAAAAAAAACCCAGAATTGGCAGCAAATCGCACCAAGAAATCACACGACTCACGCAGACATTCGCTGTTGTTTGCTATGCTCCAGCTACCCTGGCGCTTCGCTTAACGTCAAACTCAGCATTTTATGCTTAAACAGGCGCAGTTCCGTCCCCGTTGGCAACCGAATTGCGGAGGAAAACCAGCGGTAGCAATGATATAATCATCCAAGAGCCAGTAGGAGAAACAGATTGGCATGAAAGTAAAATACCTGATCTATTTCTTCACCTTTGCCATCATGCTGTCCTTTGCGGTATTTATTGCCAATGGGCTGATAAAGGCCCGTGCCAGCCATGAGCGAAGCTTGGAAAACCTGTATAAAATCAGCAGGACCAAAGAAGTGGCCGAGGCCTTTCAGGCTACGCTGCTGGCACACCGGTTAAAAAGATTAGGTTTAGCGGATAAATCCGTCACCCAAGCCGAATGGCAACAGGCCGATCAACAGGCGCGTGAAAAAATCGCGATTGTTAAATCCAATGTCGACGCCGATCTCGCCCTGCGCCTGGGCATTCGGCAAAAGATTGCCATACTTTCTATGCTCGATTGGATGGAAAGGCTGCTGGATAACGATTCGCGTCAGGTCACGCAAGTCGATACTGCCAACAGCAATCTGTTCAATATCAACAGCGCCTATTATATCGTCCAGACCACCAAAGCCTTCTACCGCTATACCTACGACACCCGGCTGATCAATGCGGACTCATTTCTGTTTTTGGAGGCTGTTCGCCTTAATAACCGGCTGAATATGTCGCTGACCGAACTGATCGATCAGATTATCGACGTCAATCTCAGCAGCCAGGAACGCAAGAATGCTTATCTGAAGGCCATCCAATTGACCGGGGTGTTCACCCCGCTCGGTACTCGTTTGGCGTTCTTAAAGCTGGCCTATAACGATCCGCAGATTGCTGAGCTGGTGGATGAGATACTCCGTAACATTTCCAACAATCGGATCAGCAACATTTCAGACGGGTTATATCAAGCCATTACCCACAATACCGTCTATGACATCAACCTGATCGCCAGCTATATCGAGGAGATGGACAGGCTTTCCCAAAGACTCTATGAGCGCAGCTTTGAGCTGGAGATGGCCGCTTCCGAAGCCAAAAAGTATGATAGCCAGACGGCCATCTACGGCATGATTTCTCTGAGTGGGCTGATTGCCCTGTTCATCCTGCTGCCTTCCATGATCTTCTGTTCCAACATCACCCGCTGGCTGACCAAAACGCATAAAAATATTCTGCGCCTGTCACAAGGCGATATGAATATTGATGACAACGACGCTTTTTACAGCAAAGAGCTGATCGCCATCAGTGATGCCATCACCCAGCTCAAACAATACAATCAGGTCAAGATCGCGCTGGAAAACGAAAAGCAGCAGCTAATCAAAGAGCTGGAGGTCTCGTCATTCTTCGATCCCTTAACCAACATTTATAACCGCCGCAAATTTTTCCTCGAGTGTGAGATGCTCGCGCAGAGTAGCTATCCGCTGGCGTTCTGTCTCATCGATATCGATAACTTCAAGCGTCTTAACGATACCTATGGCCACGATGTCGGCGACCGAGTGCTGGTAATGTTCGCCCAGTCGTTAAGTAACACCTTCCGTTCCAGCGATATTTTTTGCCGCTATGGCGGTGAGGAGTTTGCCCTGCTGCTCGGCCACTGTTCCCTGGAAAATGCCCGCAGCATGATGGAAGCCCTGCGTGAACAAACCCAACAAATGTGCCTGGAGCTGCTCAACGGAAAACGGGTACGCTTTACCATCAGCTGTGGCATCGCTGCCGTGGGCAACCTGGCAGAACTGCATCCAGCCATCAAACAGGCCGACGAAGCGCTCTATTTTTGTAAGAAGAGCGGGCGCAATCGGGTCAGTATTTATACGCCAACCGGTTTTATCTGAATCTGTGTTTAAAATAATTAACCTCATAATTTTTATGAGTAAATCAACTAAGCCATTCAGTTTATTGGATTAAATGGCTTTTTCTGTCCGAGGTTGTGCCCCCGGTAAAATAAAGGCACGTTTTATCCTCGACCCGTTCCGGCCATTTGTGGTGTGATGAGGCTTCAATAACAGGATAATCCGGGTATACTCCCCCCACTTTTTTGATTATCCGGATTTGGACACGCGCCTGACGAGGATGCTGTAACGCGATATGACTCTATACGCTTCCCCGATTTTGACTTCACTGCTTGATACTGACGCCTACAAGCTTCATATGCAGCAAGCAGTGTTCCATCGCTACCCCGCAATTACCGTTGCGGCGGAGTTTCGTTGCCGTGGCGACGAACTGCTGGGCGAATATGCCGACGAGATCCGCGCGCAGGTTGCCATGATGAGCGAGTTGGCGCTAACCGAAGCCGAACACCGCTATCTCTCCAGCCTGCCTTTCTTCCATCAGGATTACCTGAGCTGGCTGCGGGAGTTTCGCTACGATCCGCAACAGGTCAGCATTAGCAATCATGACGGCAAATTGCATATCCGTATCGCTGGCCCCTGGCGCGAAGTGATTATGTGGGAAGTGCCGTTGTTGGCCGTGATCAGCGAAGTGGTGCACCGCCAGCGTTCGCCACAGGCCACGCCAGAGATGGCCATTAGCCAGTTGCGCCAGAACCTGGCGCAGTTCAAGCAACTGAGCGGGGATATTGATATTTCACGCTTCAAGCTAATGGACTTTGGCACCCGTCGCCGCTTCTCTCGCGAGGTGCAACAGGCCATTGTCAGCACGCTGAAAACCGAATTCCCCTATCTGGTTGGCACCAGTAACTACGATTTGGCGCATCGGCTGGATCTGATCCCGGTTGGCACGCAAGCCCATGAGTGGTTCCAGGCTCATCAACAGATTAGCCCGGTACTGGCCAACAGCCAACGTGCCGCATTGCAGGCCTGGCTGGATGAATATCCCGATCAGCTCGGCATTGCACTGACCGACTGTATCACCATGGATGCGTTCCTGCGTGATTTCGGCAAGCAGTTTGCCCAGAGCTATCAAGGTCTGCGCCACGACTCTGGCGATCCGATCGAATGGGGTGAAAAAGCCATTACCCACTACCAGCAATTGGGTATCGATCCCATGAGCAAGACGCTGGTGTTTTCAGACAATCTTGATCTGGATAAGGCGTTGGCGCTGTATCGCCATTTTGATCGGCGTATCAACCTGGCGTTCGGTATCGGCACGCGTTTGACCTGCAATATCCCCGGCGTCAAGCCGCTGAATATCGTGATCAAGCTGGTCGAGTGTAAAGGCAAGCCAGTGGCCAAACTGTCCGATAGCCCAGGCAAAACCATCTGCCAGGACCCCGCGTTTGTCAAAGCGCTGCGCAAAGCCTTCGATCTGCCGCTGGTGAAGAAAGCCAGTTAAGGCCACTCCTCACTCCAACCCTCTCCCACAGGGAGAGGGAGCTGTACGGCGCTGCATTAAAGAACGAGAGTCAGCCGGGGATACAAACCGTGTGGGCATTTCTCAGCGGCGTTCCCCCTCTTCCTTTATATAGCTCCTGTTTTTTATCCCACTGCAATAAATGTTGTCCCATTCTGATGATTTCTGCTTGTGCTCTGCAACGCGGCAAGTAACATAGCAACATCCCCAAATTCTTGGGTTGTTAGCCTATTTCTGAAAAACTTATAAGAGAGAAATCTATGAGCGTAGTGCCTGTAGTCGACGTACTGCAAGGTCGTGCTGCGGTTGACAGTGAAGTCACCGTACGCGGTTGGGTACGTACCCGGAGAGATTCTAAAGCTGGTATCTCCTTCCTCGCCGTTTATGACGGCTCCTGCTTTAATCCGTTACAGGCCGTCGTTAATGATTCTCTGCCGAATTATCAGGACGAAGTGTTACGCCTGACCACCGGCTGTTCCGTTGAAGTGACCGGTACCGTGGTACCTTCGCCGGGTGAAGGCCAGAGCTTCGAACTGCAAGCCACAGCCATCAAAGTGGTGGGTTGGGTTGACGATCCTGACACCTATCCAATGGCGGCCAAACGCCACAGCATCGAATACCTGCGTGAAGTTGCCCACCTGCGCCCACGCACCAACCTGATTGGCGCGGTTGCCCGCGTTCGCCACACCTTGGCACAGGCAATCCACCGCTACTTCCACGAGAACGGTTATTTCTGGGTTTCCACCCCGCTGATCACCGCCTCTGATACCGAAGGTGCCGGTGAAATGTTCCGCGTCTCCACGCTGGATATGGAAAACCTGCCACGCACTGATAAAGGTGCCGTCGATTTCAGCCAGGATTTCTTCGGTAAAGAAGCCTTCCTGACCGTATCCGGCCAGTTGAACGGCGAAACCTACGCCTGTGCGCTGTCAAAAATTTATACCTTTGGCCCCACTTTCCGTGCCGAGAACTCGAACACCAGCCGTCACCTGGCGGAATTCTGGATGATCGAACCGGAAGTCGCCTTTGCTACCCTGGACGACGTTGCCGGGCTGGCCGAAAGCATGCTGAAGTATGTCTTCCAGGCGGTGCTGGATGAACGTGCCGACGATCTGCAATTCTTTGCTGAGCGGGTAGATAAAGACGCCATCGACCGTCTGAAGCGCTTTGTTTCTTCTGATTTCGCCCAGGTGGACTACACCGAGGCGGTCGAGATCCTGATCGCTTCCGGCCAGACCTTCGAGAACCCGGTTTCCTGGGGTATCGATCTGTCGTCTGAACACGAGCGCTATCTGGCCGAGCAACACTTCAAGGCTCCGGTAGTTGTGAAAAACTACCCGAAAGATATCAAAGCCTTCTACATGCGCATGAACGAAGATGGCAAAACCGTCGCGGCGATGGACGTGCTAGCGCCGGGCATTGGTGAAATCATCGGTGGTTCACAGCGTGAAGAACGTCTGGATGTGCTGGATCAGCGTCTGGCAGAGATGGGCCTCAATAAAGAAGATTATTGGTGGTATCGTGACCTGCGCCGCTATGGCACCGTGCCACATTCCGGTTTTGGCTTAGGTTTTGAGCGTTTAATCGCCTATGTGACCGGGGTGCAGAACGTCCGTGACGTGATCCCGTTCCCAAGAGCGCCACGTAACGCCAGCTTCTAAGTCATAAAACCCAGCATAATTTAAACATTTTCTTTACATAATAAAGGCCAGCTTAGCTGGCCTTTCGCATTTTTGATTATTGACCTGCATCACAAAGTTCCCCAAAATACACAAATTGTTACACATCGTTTCTTTCTGAAACCAGATTGAGACATTGGTAGCATTTTCGTTCTAGATAAACCTGCCCGTGAATGGAACACTGCGTGCAGACACAGGACGACACCAATCTATCAACAATAGTTCCAAAAGAATTATTGGCGGCAGTGGCAAGGTGTCCGAATAAAACCAATGAGGGTAATAATGATGATGAAGCGCAACATTCTTGCAGTAGTGATCCCAGCTCTGTTAGCAGCTGGTGCAGCCAACGCAGCTGAGATCTACAACAAAGACGGCAACAAACTGGATCTGTACGGTAAAGTTGACGGTCTGCACTACTTCTCTAACGACAAAGAGAACGATGGCGACAAGTCATACGTTCGTTTTGGCTTCAAAGGTGAAACCCAGATTACTGACCAACTGACCGGTTACGGCCAGTGGGAATACAACGTGCAAGCTAACCACGCTGAGTCACAAGGTACCGAAGGTACTAAAACTCGTCTGGGCTTCGCGGGTCTGAAATTTGCTGAATACGGTTCATTCGATTACGGCCGTAACTACGGCGTAGTGTATGACGTTGAAGGCTGGACAGATATGCTGCCAGAGTTCGGTGGCGATACTTACACCTACACTGACAACTTCATGACTGGCCGTACCAACGGTGTTGCTACTTACCGTAACAACAACTTCTTCGGTATGGTTGATGGCCTGAACTTCGCTCTGCAGTACCAAGGCAAAAACGAAAACGATGGCCGTGCTATTAACAAACAAAACGGCGACGGTTGGGGTGTGTCCTCTACCTACGCAATCATGGATTCAGGCGTGAGCGTGGGTGCTGCTTACTCTGGTTCTGATCGTACTGACGCGCAAACCCGCTTCTCTACTGCTGGTGGTAAAAACGCTGAAGCCTGGACCGTTGGTGCTAAATACGACGCCAACAATGTCTACCTGGCAACCATGTATGCAGAAACTCGCAACATGACTCCATTCGGTGATTTCGATGGTTCTATCGCTAACAAAACTCAGAACTTTGAAGTGGTAGCACAGTACCAGTTCGATTTCGGCCTGCGTCCATCTATCGCTTACCTGCAGTCTAAAGGTAAGAACCTGGGTAGCGCTTACGGCAACGATCAAGACCTGGTTAAATACATTGATGTAGGTACTACTTACTACTTCAACAAAAACATGTCTACCTACGTTGATTACAAAATCAACCTGCTGGACGAAAACGACTTCACTCGTGCTAACAAGATCGCTACTGACAACATCGTAGCTACCGGTCTGGTTTACCAGTTCTAAGTTGTTGCACTTGATGACGGCTCGCCGTCAGCTAAGTTAAAAAACAGGGCTTCGGCCCTGTTTTTGTTTTTAGCGCTTCCGCCAATTTTTTATTCTGCCAATCCGCCCTTCCCCGTCATTTTTTGTGCTGAATCTGCCGCCGTCACAAGATCGAGGTGTTTTTCTCGCAAACGGTTGGCAAAGGCGATAACTGGCGCTACCCTGATGTTTCTGTCTGCTTAACTCTAGGCCATGGAAGCATCTGACATGTTTGAAAAAATCACCGCTGCACCTGCCGACCCGATTCTAGGTCTGACCGACATTTTCCGCGCCGACAAGCGTGAGAATAAAATCAACCTGGGTATTGGCGTCTATAAAGACGAAACCGGCAAAACGCCGGTGCTGACCAGCGTTAAAAAAGCTGAACAGTATCTGCTGGAAAATGAGACCACCAAAAACTACCTGGGTATTGAAGGTATTCCTGAATTTGCTAGCTGCACGCAAGAGCTATTGTTCGGCAAGCAGAGCCCAATCATTGCCGACAAGCGTGCACGTACCGCGCAAACCCCTGGTGGTACCGGTGCCCTGCGCGTAGCGGCCGACTTTATTGCCAACCAGACCAACGCCAAGCGTATCTGGGTCAGCAATCCAAGCTGGCCAAACCATAAAAACGTCTTTGGTGCCGTTGGCCTGGAAGTATTGGAATACAACTATTACGACGCCGCCAACCATGCGCTGGACTTCGACGGTCTGCTCACCAGCCTGAGCCAGGCTCAGGCCGGCGACGTAGTGCTGTTCCACGGTTGCTGCCATAACCCGACCGGTATCGATCCAACCGAAGCACAATGGGCTCAGTTGGCTGAACTGTCCGTAGCCAAGAGCTGGTTGCCGCTGTTTGACTTCGCTTACCAAGGCTTCGCCAAGGGCCTGGAAGAAGATGCCCAGGGTCTGCGTATCTTTGCTGCCAAACATCAGGAACTGATCGTTGCCAGCTCCTACTCGAAGAACTTTGGTCTGTATAATGAGCGTGTCGGTGCCTGCACCGTGGTAGCTGCCGATGCAGAAACCGCCGAGCGCGCCTTCAGCCAGGTGAAAGCCGCGATCCGTGCCAACTACTCGAACCCGCCGTCACACGGTGCGGCCGTAGTTGCCACCATCTTGGGTAACCCAGCGCTGCGCGCCATTTGGGAACAAGAGCTGACCGACATGCGTCAGCGCATTCACCGTATGCGCCAGTTGTTCGTTAATACCCTGCAGGAAAAAGGGGCGGAGCAGGATTTCAGCTTCATCATCAACCAGAACGGCATGTTCTCCTTCAGCGGCCTGACCAAAGAGCAGGTTCTGCGTCTGCGTGATGAATTTGGCGTGTATGCCGTTAACTCCGGTCGCGTTAACGTGGCAGGGATGACGCCGGACAATATGGCGCCGCTGTGCGAAGCCATCGTTGCCGTGCTGTAAGTTGATTTTGCATTGAAAAAGGGGCGCATTTGCGCCCCTAATGCTTGCAAGTTTTGGCAGTAAAGAGACCATCTCAGCAAACCGCTCGTCACTCATCAAAGGTGAGTCACTACAATTTTAAACACGCTCGATCGGTCCCCTCTCCCTGTGGGAGAGGGTTAGGGTGAGGGGCATTGCCGAGAGGTGTCTTTACCAGATGGCCGGTTCTTCGCGCAGGAACGGGTTGGTTTGACGTTCATGGCCAAAGGTAGACATCGGGCCATGTCCTGGAATAAACGCCATATCGTCGCCCTGAGGCAGTAATTTGTTGCGGATTGAAGCGATTAGCGCCTGATGGTCACCGCGCGGGAAATCGCTGCGGCCAACGCCACCGTTGAACAACACGTCCCCCACTAATGCCAAACGCGCCTGTTCGTTGATAAAAACGATATGACCAGGCGTATGACCAGGGCAATGCAGTACGTTCAGCGACATTTCGCCCACCTGCACTTTATCCCCCTCTTCCAGCCATTTGGTCGGCGTTAGCGCGGCACATTCATCCAGACCAAACATACGGCTCTGCGCTGGCAAACCTTCAAGCCAAAAGGCATCTTCCTTATCCGGCCCATAGATTGGCACCTGATAATGCTCGGCCATTTCTGCCGCCGCGCCTACGTGATCGAGATGGCCGTGCGTCAGTAAGATCTGGCTAACCTGTACGCCCTTTTCGGCAATGGCGGCCTTCAGTTTTTCCGGATCGCCACCAGGATCGACCAGCGCCGCCTGTTTGGTCACGTCGCACCAGATGAGCGTACAGTTCTGACTGAACGCCGTAACGGGGATAATATGGTATTTCATAAAGCTCCAACGACAACGACACTACGCCCAAAGGGCGGGTGCCATTCAGCGATCATGATGCACAATGATTACCAGGTCCGCACCGGGCCGGTATCGATGTGCACAAAGTTACTACGTGGATAATAGCCTACCCCGCCAGCACGCATTTTTAACGCGGCCTTACGGATATTACTCAGCTGGATCCCTTCAATATGGAAATCCATCGCCTGGCCTTTGGTGTGGTAGCTCTGCTTGGCCACGCCACGGCTGTGCGCACGCATTTCGGTGTTGGTCGCCATCGAACGGTAGCCGGAAATCAGCTGTACCGGTTTGCTGGTGCCCAGCATCACCTGTAGGCGATAGAGATGATCAAACAGAGCCGGATCAATGCTCTTGACCTTATTGGCCCGATAGTCACGGAAGATATGGTTCAGGCGCGCCAATTCTTCTTTATTGTAACCTTTACCATTGAAGAACTCGGCCTTGATGGATTCGCCAGTATTGAGGTTGTTCAACAACAGAATACGTGGGCGAGCGGTAGAAAGACTGGCAAACGCCTGCCCTGGAAGCAGTGCGATACCCACGGCGGCGCTACCTAACGCCAGCCATTTACGGCGATGATGATCAATTTTGTCCATGACTCTTTAAACTCGGCAAGAATGTCAAAATAAATGCACAAAACTGCGCACTGCCCGAACCATAACCGCCAGCGTATGCGGAGTCAACCCGCGATACGCTGTGGTTTACCAGTGCTCACAAAAAACAGAGCCCGTTACTGGCCAGACATTCAGACCGTTATTTATCTAGAATTACTGCATTTATTGCATCAATTTTTCGGCCTGAGCCAAAATTTGTGCACCCGATCTCACTGTCGCATCATAATTGTAAATATCTGTGCGGAACTGTGGCTTGCCATCATCAGAGACCCAGGCCGTCAGGTAATACAACTGCACCGGGATGTTCTGGCGGATGTTCACATACGTCGTATTACCGCCTTTAAGCGTGGAGGAAACACGCGCGTTGTTCCAACCGGCATCCTGCAACAGCATGTTGGCCAGATCGGAAGCCTTGTTAACGCGCACACAGCCAGAGCTTAACGCCCGGATATCCTTCTGGAACAGGCCATGGTTCGGGGTGTCATGCAGATAGATGGCATCCGAGCTCGGCATGTTGAATTTGAAACGCCCTAACGAGTTGCTGCTCCCCGGTGCCTGCTGGATGCGGTAAGGGAAGTTGCGTGGTGAAACCACACTCCAGTCAATCATTGCCGGATCGATCACTTGCGCATCGTTGCTCCAACCAGAGAATACACGGTAGCCGTGTTTCTGGAAGTAGCTGGCATCATGCATGGCCTTGGGCACGATATCTTCACGGATCAGCTTGGTGGGCACGTTCCACGGCGGGTTGACCACCACGTTATTCAACGCGCTGCTCATCAATGGCGTTTTGCGGCTCGGGCGGCCAACAATCACCCGCGAAGATAACACTTCATTACCATTCAGATAGTAGGTGAGCGAGTAGTTCGGGATGTTGACCATAATACCGGTATCAACGTGCCCTGGCAGAATGCGCAGGCGCTGGATGTTCAACGCCAGCAGTGAAGCACGAGTTTGTGGCGAAACGTTCAGCCATTCACGCGTCCGGGCACCGATGACGCCATCAGGAGTCAGCCCTTGCCAGGTTTGGAAACGTTTGACCCCTTCCACCAGATCTTCGGTGTAACGATTATCCGTTACCGAAACCGGACTGGCAGGTTGTACCTGCGCGGTCGCTTCTGGAGAGGGAGCAAGATCTTTGATCGATGCCGCGCCCGGGCTTACGACAGCCGCTGCGGTAGCACGATCCTTCTCTTCATCCACCGACAGATCGTCATCCGCCGCCGGGGTCGTCGCGCTGGCGTTGGTGACTTGAGGCTCAGGCGAAGCAGATGCTACCGCCGGAGTGGCGATTAGCATTCCGGTACGCGCCAGAATATCGCGCAGTGCGGGAATATCGTCGCTGAGCTGACCTGGACGCAGGCTTGCGCCATTGGTCATTTGTGGCCACGGGCGCCCAGCCGCCAGCATTTCGCGCAGCGCCAAATGCATTTTTGCGTACTGAGGATGCTGCGGGGCTAACGAATTAATATACGCCAGCGTTTTGCCCTGATGTATCGAGAGCTGCCACTGATTGATCACCGTATTCGCTGGCACCTTCAGCTTGTAAGGAACATTGCTGTACAGCCAGTTGTTGCCGTTGGCCCCGATTGAGGAGACAAACTGCAAATAACCCAGCATTGCATCCGACAGCACAATATCACGTGCCATATCGGTGATGAGCGGATCGGTCAGCAGTTTTACCCATTGAGTAAACTGCGGCTGTACGCCAGAAATGGCCAACTCAGCCAGCTGCTGCTGAAATTGCTGTACCGCATCCCGATCTTGCCACATAGGCTGCATCTGGTTGGCAGCGTACAGCGGTGCCAAAGTGGAGAGATAATACGGCACAACGCTTTTCGGCAATGCCGCCAGCAGTTCGGCACGACTTTGTGCCACGGACATTCCCGATGACGATGATGCCACCGGTAACGCCGGAACAGTTGCCCATGCGGAAAACGACACGGCAAAACCACACGCTATTGCGCAACTCAATGCCAGACGTCGTACTGAGTTTCCATTTTTAAGCAACATCCCTTGCCCCCTGTAGGCTCACAAAAATACCGCACAGACTATTATTAGTTTCAGTATACAAACAGAACGGCGCTTTTGCTCTCAGCGCCGTAAATAACCGTTTTCATCCCAGCTTACCACCGGTAAAAAAACACGCCTATCATCCTCGTCATACAAAAAAATAGCCACCTTCAGGCGGCTATTTTCAGATTTATAGTGCACTTTTTTAGCTTTGTGGCGTTTATTCCGACACCGAATCTAAAGCCGGTTGTTCGCTGGCGAACCCACGCAGGCCAACCACGTGTACATGCTCATGGTTCTGGAACACCTTACGCACCAGTTTATAGGTAGTCCCTTTTTCCGGGCTGATGTTTTCTGGCGCGGCGATAATCAACTGCATCTCCAGACGATCGCACAGCTCAAACAGCGTGGCGATGGATTTGGCATCCAGACGCGCGGCTTCATCAAGGAACAGCAGGCGGCAAGGTGAAATATCTTTACCCCGCAGGCGGCGTGATTCCTCTTCCCAGCTCTGCACCACCATGACCAGAATTGACATACCGGTACCGATCGCTTCCCCGGTAGACAACGCGCCACTTTCTGCACGCAGCCAGCCGTCGGAGCCACGGAACACTTCCACTTCCAGCTCCAGATAGTTACGGTAATCCAGCAGCTCTTCACCGATGGTTTGTGGCGTGCGCTGGCCCATATCGATCTGCGGGTTCAGGCGCTGATACAGCTTGGCTAACGCTTCCGAGAAGGTCAGACGGTTGCTGTTAAACAGATCCTGATGCTGTTCCTGCTGCTCGGAGAGCACATCCAGCAAGGTGGCATGCGCTTCCCGTACATTGACGTTCAACCGCACGCTCTTCACCTGACCGAAGGAAACTGCTTGCAGCCCCTGGTTAAGCATCCGGATACGGTTCTGCTCGCGCTGAATGGTCTTGCGGATAATGTTCGCCACGCTCTTCGAACTGATCGCCAGTTTCTGTTCGCGTGCGGTAAGCTCTTCGGTCAGACGGCCCAGTTCGATCTCCATCTGTTCGATAGCTTCGACCGGATCGTCGGTACGGATAATATCCTGACGGATACGCTCGCGCAGATGCTGATAGACCGCGATAAAGAACTGGATCTTGCGCTCTGGCCGTTTCGGATCTTCCGACAGGCGCAGCACGTCACGCAGATGTTCGTTATCCGCCACCGCCAGACGCAGCGCACCCAATGCCTTATCCGACATCGAACGCAGCTCGTCACCGTCCATATAGGCCAGTTCACGACGGTGCAGACGGCGTTCAACCCCGTTGTCTTTCACCAGACGCATCACGGCACACCAGCCCGCCTTGGCGGTCACCACCTGCTCACGCAGTTGGTAATAATCACGCTCCAGCTTGCGCAGTCTCTTTTGCAGGCTGTCCATTTCCGCTTCGCAGAAGGTCAGCTGTTTCTCCAACTGGTTACGGCGGTTACGGTTATTACTCAGCGAGGCATGTAATTCGTCCCGGCGCTGCCGCGCACGGGCTTCGGCATTGGCATCGGCCTGCACGCCAATGTCTACCAGTTCCTGGCTCAGCTCTTTAAGCATGTCGCGTTTGGCGTCATAGGAGCTTTTCAGCGAGGCCAGTACCTGGCTGTATTGCGTAAACTGGGTCTGATACTGGCGCAGTTGCTCGCGGGCGCGGGTACGTTCCGCTTCCGCATGTTCCAGGCGTTGACGCAGTTTATCGTTGAGATCGTTATCAGCATTCTGCATGCCAGCAGAGTCGGTATAGCTGAAGTGCGCGCGGCGCTGAACCACTTCCGTCAGGGCAAAGGCTTGCTGTTTAGCCTGGCGTTGGGTGGCCTGGGCCTGTACATAGTCCTGCTGTAGCTGCTCATGCTGCTCCGGATCGCTTTGCAGCACCGATAACATAGGCTCCAGCTTGGCCAAGGAAACGCCGTGCTGTTGGATATAGCGCGCAGCATCCTGCGCCTCTTCCATTTCCTCGCGAATTTCTTCGACACGATCCTGCAAGGTTTCATCATTCAGCAGTGAGACCAGCGGCATCAGGCGGTTGAGCGCGGAAATGCCCTCTTTGGCCTGATCGTATTGCTGACGCTGCTGTTGGTTCTGCGCTTCGTGGTTATTGAGCGCACGCTCAATTTCACCACGGCGGCTGTTCAGAGCACGGATATCCGCTTCAGGATCCGCGTCAAACGCCACGGCGAGGTGCGAACCAATAAAGCGGCTGAACGCCTGGTGAGAACGCTGGGTTTTCTGCACGTCAAATGACAAGGTGGCGTAGCGCTCGGCCAAGGAGTCACGTTCTGCGTACAGCACTTCCAGGCGATTTTCCCGGGCAGCACGGCCAAACAGCGGCACCTCAGGGTAGCGGGAGTAACGCCACTGGCGATCGGCGATTTTCACCACCACCGCTTTTTCTTGCTCTTCGACGGCGAACACGCTGTCGTCAAACGACTGCGGATCCCCCTCGATCAGGTAGAGATCTTCCGGGCAGTCTTCCAACCCTTCCAACATCTCACGCACCAGCGACAGATCCGGCACCACAATGGCGTGGCGCGACGGGCCGTACAACGCTGAGAAGTACGGGGCATCGTCAATGGTGACATCGTCATAGATTTCAGACAGCAGCACGCCGCCAAAGCGCTCCGCCAGCGTTACCAGACGCTGATCTTCTGCCCCGCTCGGCTGGCTGAGGCGTTCAACCTGCGCTTCGATTTCGCGCTTGCGGGTGGCCACTTCATCACGTTCAACCGTGGTTTCGCGTTCGCGCTCCAGCAGTTGCTGCATGTATTCGGTAACCTGCTGACCATCTTCGAAGGCTTCACCGCTCTGCTCGCTGAGCTGGGTCAGTGAATCCTGCGCGGCCAGCCAAATCGGTGCCCTGGCGGTCAGCTCCTTGATGCGCTGCTGGATCTGCTCCAGCTCCTGGCGCATTTCCATCCGGCGCTCACCGGCCTCGCTGACGCTTTGGGACAACGATTCCAAACGCTCTTCCAGCTCTTGCTGCAAGGCATCAAGTTCATCCGGCTGATAACTCTGCCCGTGACGTTTGCAGAACTCCTGCAACAGACGTTCGGCATCCTGCTGCGAGCGCAAACGTTGCTCCAACTCGCTCAAACGCATCCGCAACGGCTGCACACGCTCGGCCTGATGCTGCTGCGAAGGCCAGTCACGCAATAGCTCACGCGCGGTTTGCCAGGCTTCACTGCGGCTGACTTCGCCCGCAATTTTACCCACCAGCTGGTAGGCCTGCTCGAACTGGCTGTGAGCGGCATCCGCCACGCTTAACTTTTGTTCCAACTGCAACAGGGACTCTGTCGCTTCCTGCTCACGCGCCTGGAAGGTATCCAGCCACTCTTCGGCATTTTCGGCGGTCAGTTCCGGCACCTGACACAGCGCACGGGCGCGCTCAAGAGCCTGAAGTGCCTGCTGATATTGAATGGCGCGGGTTTGTTGCACGTCCAACGCCTGCTGGTAATCGGCGAGCTGGCTTTTCAGCTCATCCACCTCCAGCTCTGCGGCTTCGGCACGCGCTTCGTTTTCCGCCTGCTGTTCGCTCGCTTCGGCGACAACCTCATTCTGCTCTTCCAGACGGTAGGTCAGCTCTTCCAGATCGCCTTCATAGCGTTCGATCTTTTCCTGCTGGCGCATTGCGGTCTGCACCAGATTGAGGTGATCGCTGGCGGCCTGATAATCGGTTTCCAGATCGGATTCAGCACCGCTTTGCTCAGCCAGCTCACGCGCCATTTCAACGTGGCGGAACTGCTCAGCGGCCAGCTGTTTGCGGCTGCTCAGCAACTCGTTGCGTAATACCAGCGCTCCATCCAGATGGATACGCCGTTCATTGGCGTGGCGCATGTAGTCTGCGGCAACGTACGAGGTTGCTTCGGAGATCAGATGCTTGAACAGATCGCGGTCCGACTGGGTGACGCGGATCGCTTCCAGCGTCATGCGGTTCTCGCGCAGTGCGGCTTCCATATCCTGGAACGCTTTACGTACGCCGCCGTTTTCCGGCAGCAGGTAATCACGCAGAGAACGGGTAATGGCACTGGAAATCCCGCCATACAGCGAGGCTTCGATCAGACGATAGAACTTGCTGCGGTCGGAGGAAGTGCGCAGACGCTTGGGCAGCACCCCCAGATCAAACATCAGGGCGTGGTAATCGGTGATGGAGTTGAACTGCTTGAACTGCACCCCTTCCATCTCTTCAACACGCTCTTTCAGTTCCTGCAACGAAAGAACCCGAGCCTGACGCTCACCGACGGTCTCGGTCAGCAGTTCGGTCGGTTGCACTGCCGTTGGCAGCCCCTGAATGGTGAAAGGTTTGATATCAACCTTACGATCGCGCCCCGCAACCTGTTGCAGACGAACCCCGACCACCACACGCTGGTGGCGTGAGTTGACTACGTCCAGGGTTGAGTAGCAGACACCGGCACGCAATTTACCGTGCAGGCCTTTGTCGCGTGAACCGCTGGTGGCACCGGCTTCAGTGGTGTTACGAAAGTGCAGCAGCGTCAGATCCGGGATCAGCGCCGTGACGAAGGCCGCCATGGTGGTAGACTTACCGGCCCCGTTACCGCCCGAAAGCGTGGTGACCAGCTCATCGAGATCAAAGGTTCGGGCAAAGAAACCGTTCCAGTTAACCAGCGTCAGTGAGCGAAATTTACCGCGTTCAATCATTCCTGTTCATCCTCTGCACTGTCCTGGGTGGCTTCTGCCTGCGTATCTTCCGCATCAACTTCATCGTTCAGTGACAGGCTGTTTTCAACCGGCATCGCCTCACCGTCGCGGATCATCCGCAACTGGGCTTCGCGCGGATCGTCACCGCTACGCACATCGGCACCGAAGCGGAACACCGCCTCGGTAATGCGGAATTTGCTGTTGTCATTGCCCATGAAATACACCATGCCCAGACGGCGCAGGCGATTGAGCGAGGAGCGCACTTTTTCATGCAGCTTCTGACGGTCAAGATCCGAACCGGTGGAGCGCTGGTTGACGAACTTCAGCAGCTTGCTCTCATCCGCCAGGCTCAGCAGCTCATCGTACAGCTCCTGCTGGCTGAAAATACCTTCATGCGCCAGGCGCTCGGGGCTCAGGTAGAGGTAGCACAGGATCTTGCCGACCATCATGTCCAACTCGGAGAGCACCGAGCGTGGAATAAGCGTGGTCGAGCGCGGGCGCAAATAGAAGAACCCTTCCGGCGCCCGGATCAGCTCAACGCTGTAACGGGTATAAAACTCTTCCAGCTCGTCTTGAAAATCCATAAGGAAAGCGTGGTTGTCCAACTCATCGATACCGATGTGACGACCTGCGCGCAATTGGCTGTCCAACGCCGGAAACAGCGTGTTAGACAATGCCTTGGCCAGCTTGACTGGCATTACTTGTTCAATATTTGTCGATGACATGGGCCTGTACCTTGGCTCCGTAATCATTGATTGCCTGCCACTGTGCGGGCAACCCTGAAAAATCAGCTTCAGCCACACCAAGGCGCACTGCCTGGTCGACCACTATGCGGGCAACGTCAAAGTGACGCACACGCGGATATTGCGCCAGATAATCGCGCATCACTGCCCCTAAATCGAGCGGCATCTTTTGTTCCTGATAAATCTTCAGTGCCTGTTCGATCATCGCTGCCAGCTGTTCGCGAATTTCGCTGAACTCTTCATATTCCAGATCTGGCGGCAGCTCCCCGGTGACCTCCTCACTGCGCAACGCCAACTCTTCGTCTCGCATATCGAGCAGACGATCGGCGTTGGCATGGGTCAGCGTCCAAGGGTTATCGAAGTAGTTTTGTACCGATTGGCGCAGGCGTTGGGCAAACACGCGGTTTTTATCCATATCGATGGCGGTACGGATAAACTTGTGCACGTGGCGATCATAGCCGATCCACAGGTCAATCGCCTGTTGGCCCCAACTGATGATGCGATCCAGCTTGCTTTGCAAATCAAACACCAGCTTATCGACAAAGCCCAGCTCCATCTCACCCAGCGTGGCATCCTGAATCCTCAGCAGGTTGGCCTGGAGTTTATCACCTGCGGCCTCCAGCGTATCCTGAAGTTCACGCAAGGTACCGGAGGTTTCCGACAGCAGCATCTCACAGCTGGAGATCGCCGCACGCCAATCCTGGTTGAGCAGCGCCGCGATATCGGTTTTCACGCTCTGTTGCTGTTCATCCATCAGGCGCTGGGTCAGATCGATACTGTCGAAGATCTCCGCTACCGAGTATTTCAGCGGAGCAAAGACGTTGCGGTGCCAATGGAAATCATCGCCGCCCTCTTCGGCAGCGTCTGCGGCACGCTTCAACTCTTCCGCCACGATCGACAACTGCATGGAAAGGCGCAGGGTCGAAAACTCACGCTGGCGGATATAGTAATCGGTTATACCAATACCCAGCGGCGTCAGGCGATAGATAGCATTGCCGTCCGCCAACTCGCTGGTAAAACGGTTCAACAGGCGCTGGCGCACCATGTCGTTAATCGCATTGTTGGCGCGTATCGCCACCGTTTCATGCGTCTGTTCAAACCCTTTGCTGACATGGCGAAATGCATCAACCAGCTCACCTTCGCTCATCTCGCCGTCCAGCCGCTCACCATTTAACGTGGCGATAGCCAGCAAAAACGCAAGACGCTCAGTGGGGAGCGAAATAGAGAAATCATTTTTCCGTGCCCAGGCGACCAGTTCGGGTACTGTCTGGGAAAATTCACTCATAGTTCGTCCTTCAGGTTCGGTTTATGCGCCGAGACGTGAATATAGCGCCCCAAACTCACGTAAGGCTCTTGCCGACAATAAAGCTGTTCAAGCGCCAGTAACTCTTCAAATTTTTGGGTCTGTAGCTGCCTGCTTTGCAGATAATCATGGAAAACCCTCACGCCGGTTTTGCCTGAAATCTGCATGCCCATCTGCTCCAACCAGCCGTAGACCAGCGGTGGGCTGTGTGGATACTGCGGCGACAGCGAGCGCTTGCGACGCCGCCTGACCTCGGGATCCACCAGTTGGAAATTGCCCAACACCACATTACGCATCAACAAACCGTTGGCATTAAAGAACATCAGTGACAGTGCGCCGCCAGGCACCAGGCAGTCAAACAACGCCTGCAAAGCCACCTGCGGTTCGGCGATCCACTCTAAAACCGCATGGAACAATATCAGATCGACCGGTTGTGCCAAATGCTGACCAATCTCTTGCGCCGAACTTTGTATGAATTGCATGTTCTGGCTCACACCTTTCTGCTCGGCCAGCAACGCAGCGCGTTGGATCATCTCACCAGAAAGATCGCACAACAAGACCTGATGTCCTAATTCTGCCAGTTGGCAGGCCATGTGGCCTTCGCCCCCACCAGCATCCAGAATGCGCAGCGGCCGCTGTGGCAACTGAGCCAGCAGCATGGTCAGATCCTGCCAGACTACCGCCTGACGGATTTTCCCCTTGGTGGTGCCGTAAATATTACGCGCAAACTTCTCGGCAATATCGTCAAAATTGCGATCCTGCATGGACAACGGCTCCGCTGATTCTATCTTGGCCGACGGCAAAGCGCCTGCCCATTCAAACCTGCTATTTTGGCACAGACTGGCTTAGAATAAATCTTCTTGCAGCATGAATGCGGCCAGATGTCGTTTTTTCGCCCAAAAGGACCTGATTTTTGATGTTATTTAACTTAAAAAAATTTATTGGTGGCCTGATGATGCCTCTACCCGCTCTGCTGTTGTTAATGGGGCTGGCATTATTGCTGCTGTGGTTTACCCGTTGGCAGAAAAGCGGCAAAGTCATATTAAGCCTGAGTTGGCTGCTGTTGCTGTTGCTCAGCCTGCAACCGGTCGCCGATCGCCTGTTGAAGCCGTTAGAGTCCAGTTACCCGACCTATAGAGGCAACGGCCAGATTGACTATATCGTGGTGCTTGGCGGCGGTTATACCTATAACCCGGACTGGGCCCCCAGCTCTAACCTGCTCAACAACAGCCTGCCACGGGTGACCGAAGGCGTCAGGCTATACCTGTCGCACCCGGGTAGCAAGATGGTCTTTACCGGTGGAAAAGGCGCGAAAACGCAAAGCAGCGCGGCCACCGCAGCACTGGTGGCGGAAAGCCTGGGCGTACCTGCCAACGACATCGTGCTGGTGGACCGCCCGCGGGATACCGAACAGGAAGCCGCAGAGGTCGCCAAATTGGTGGGGAAACAGCCGTTTGCGCTGGTGACATCCGCCAATCACTTGCCGCGTGCCATGCGTTTCTTTGAGGCCCAAGGCCTGTCCCCAATCCCGGCTCCGGCCAATCAACTGGCCATTACTTCACCGCTGAATATCTGGGATCGGGTAATCCCTTCCGCCATGTTCCTTGGGCACAGCGAACGGGCGGCATATGAAACGCTGGGCAGCCTGTGGCAGCAGCTAAAAGGGGATGGTGAAGTCAGCAGCGATTAGTGAGCCAGCCAGGGCCGTAGCTGTTGTGCGGCCTGATCGAACGCCGGGCGATCCAGCTTGCCGGTATGGATCATCCTGGCTACCGCCTCCCACACCACATAAAGCCAACGACGAGACAGGAAGGACTCCGCCACCGGCGCACGCTGTAGGTAGTGGAACAGCAGTTGATCCGGCATCCCCGCCTCGCAAAGCCTGAACAGCTCATATTCCCGTGGCGCCCACAGCATCATGCCTGGGTTGAGCATCGCCAGCAGTTGGTCGGTTTTGGCATCTTTCAGCATGCTGCGTAACCCCAGATTACCGTGCACCAGCACGCAAGGGTCGTCAAAATCGGCAAAGAAGTCGATCAGCATTTCGCGCGTGCGGTACAGCAGACGGCGATCTGCCATGCTTAACAGCGGCGAGTTCATATTACCCAGAGTTGACCAAAGTACCTCGATACGCTGATGGTACCAACTGCACCAATCATTCTCCTGCGTGCTGTCAACCGTGCCCACGCAGCCGTGGCTATCGATACGGTGCCAGGCCAGCATGCCGTCGACAATCTGGTCCATCAAGGCTTCCCAACGGGCTAAAGTCCGGGTTGGAGCCTCGACCGAGACGCCACGCAGGCGTTCGATCAGCAAAATCTCTTTGTAAGGCGCTTGCCGGGTGTAGACCACGCCAAACACCGTTGGCAGACGAATGTCCCCTTCACGCGCCAGCATGGATAGCTTGTAAGCTTCCTGCTGGGCAATGCCCTCACAGACGAAGCTTTTCGCCATCAGCGGGATCGCATGATCCTGACGATCATACAGTGAATACAGATGGGCATATGGCTGTTCGCTGACGCGTTCCAGACGACCGACGGACTCTCCCAGCACAATACTCAATTCGGCACGCAGCTGCTCCATGGAACGACCCCCTCCACATTAAGGATAAGCAACTGTCATCATTGAACGGTGAGCGGAGAAATTCTTCAATGCAGATCAATAAAAAGGGTAAATCAGGGAATTGAGATGGCCGGGGTCTCCGGCCAATAGATGACTCAACGCTTGATGCTGTCCCGCACTCGTTGCAGGTCTTCTGGGGTATCGACACCGACGCTCGGAATGGCCTGCGCCACCGCGACGTGGATCTTTTCGCCGTACCACAGCACACGCAACTGCTCCAGCAATTCAATCTGTTCCAGCTGGCTTGGTTGCCAACTGACGTAGCGGCGGACAAAACCGGCGCGGTAAGCATAAATCCCGATATGCCGCAGCAGGCTATTGCCAATACTCTCTTTTGACTGAGCAAAACGCTCACGATCCCAAGGGATGGTGGCACGTGAGAAATAGAGCGCATAGCCTTGCGCATCCATCACCACCTTGACCGCATTCGGGTTGAAGGCTTCTTCTGCGGTTTCGATCGGCACCGCCAGCGTAGCCATCCCTGCGCTACTGGCCGCCAGGTTTTCTGCCACCTGACGCACGATAACCGGCGGGATCATCGGCTCATCGCCTTGCACATTGACAATGATTTCATCATCGGCAAAGCCACATTTTTCGATCACTTCCGCCAGGCGTTCGGTGCCTGAATGGTGGTCCGGGCTGGTCATGCAAACTTCACCGCCGGCAGCCTCGACCGCTTTGGCCACCTCTGGGTGATCGGTGGCGACAATCACGCGGGAAGCCCCTGATTCACGGGCTCGTTCCATCACATGCACCACCATCGGCTTACCGTGGATATCCGCCAACGGTTTACCCGGCAAGCGGGTGGACGCATAACGCGCCGGGATGATAGCGATAAAACTCATGCGTGTTTCTCGTCCAGTGGGATGGTGCGCGCTTCGTTTTCCAGCAATACCGGAATACCATCACGTAATGGGTAGGCCAGGCCGTCCAGTTTGCAGACCAGTTCCTGATGTTCTTTGTTGAAATACAGCTTACCGTTGCAAACCGGGCAGGCAATGATTTCGAGTAAACGGTGATCCATGCTTCCTCCAGGGGAAGATATGCTAACAGGGAAAGTGCGTGAGGATAGCATAACGCCATAGGGCCGGTTAATCACCGCCTGATTTGCTCAGACGGTTGCCGAACGGGAAATTTTTCTGCGGGGGTTGAATCACTCCATTAGCAGGCGTAGAATTTTTTGTGACTCACATCACAAAAAAAAATGAGAACCTGCAAATGATCAAACGTCTTCATAAAATCATCGCGCTGTTTGCCAACTACAGCAACTGAAAACGCCCCGCCCTCACCCTAACCCTCTCCCAAAGGGAGAGGGGACTAAACGTGCCACAACTTGATTATGGTACCCGTCTCAACATTGATTCTGTGACAGATTAAAATCCGTACCTGATACCAGCTCCTACAGAACATGAAGGATCCCAACATTTGGTGAGATTATCTTCTGTCTTCCAACAGAGCAGGGACTTTCAGCCCCCTCTCCCTGTGGGAGATACCCATTCCTACAAGACACGAAGAAGCGCTCAGTTTTGCTGAGATTATCTTCTGTCTCCCAGCAGAGCAGGGACTTTCAGCTCCCTCTCCCTGTGGGAGAGGGTTGGGGTGAGGGGACTTCCCAGCCTTGCCCCCACTCTGCTGCCAGCGATGCGGGTACGTCTCCTAGCAAAACCTGCTGCGCCCCATGCCATTTCGCCGTACGGGTGATTGCCTGACGAATATCCTGACAACGCTGCTTACCCAGCTTGACCCCAGATTCAAGATGGAAACTGATTACTTCAAACACGTTCTGCTTGCGGTGCATTTTCGCATCCACCCGGCCAATCAGTTCGCCCCGCTGCAACAGCGGCAAGGTGAAATAGCCGTACTGGCGTTTTTCTTTTGGCGTGTAGCATTCCAGCCGATAGTCAAAGTTGAACAGTTCGAGCGCGCGCCGCCGATCCCACACTACCGGATCAAAAGGAGACAGCAGGCAGGTTACCGTGGATTTCAACTTCCCTTGTACCGCCAGCGCCAACTCGGCCGCCAGAGACTGATGGACATAAAATTCCCCTTCCAGCCCGTCGATAGCGATCTGAGAGATCTCTCCCTGCTGTAATAACATTGTCAGCAATGGTTTGGGGGCGACGCGTTTCAAGCGGTAATAATCTGCCAACCATTCGGCTTTAAACACGCCGAGATAGCGGCAACTACGGCTGAGCATCTGTTGCTGCGCCGTCGGCTGAGGTAAGGCATGCACATCGTCATCCCACTGCGGCAATAAACGTTCGGTGAGATCGTAGACACGGTGAAAATTACGGCGTTCAGCCACCATCAACTTGCCAGAGGTAAACAGAATTTCCAGATGACGCTTTTCCGGCTTCCAATCCCACCAACCGTTAGCGCCTTTCTTTTCGGCGCTGAAATCGGCCGAACGCACCGGCCCATTCACCGCGACATGCTGTAGCAGTTCATCGATAGCCTGTTGGTGCTGTTGCACCCATTCCTGCGAGTATTTCCACCCCATCCCCTGCGGTTGCAGCATGCGGTGGCGTAACAGACCAAAGTCATCGATAGGGAGAAAACAGGCTTCGTGCGCCCAGTACTCAAACAGTTTGCGGCTAGCCAAGGCCTGTTCCAGCCATTCAGGCCGATAATCGCCCAGACGACTGAACAACACCAGGTAAGGGCTGCGGGCCACCACGCTAATGGTGTCAATTTGCAGCAACCCCATACGATCGATGGCAGTAATCACATCATCGGGGCAAGCCTGGCGTTTGATTGGGGATAGCAGCCCTTGAGCGGCAAGATGAAGCGCGCGGGCAGAGGAAAGCGAAATAACGGGGATTGGCATCCTGATATCCAAGGGTCATTGAGCAATGGCCTGATGATAGAGGATCCTGGAGAAATTTTCTTCGCCAGTGCATGGGGTGGCGGCACCGGCACTGGCGAGGAAAGTTTGGGTCAGAACGCGATAACGTCTGCCGCTGACAGCCCGTGAGAGCTACGATAAATCGAGAACTCGACGTTCTGACCTTCGTTTAATGACTTGTTCTTGGTATTGGCGATAGCACGGCGGCTAACATAAATTTCGTCACTACCATCGACCGGTGAAATAACACCATAGCCTTGAGCCTGATCAAACCATTTCACTTGGCCCATTTTTAGCATTGTATTCTTAAACATATTTTATATCCTTTCACTTGAGCATCCTTCACAACGTTATTTTTGTTATTGTGTGGACGCTACCAGCCCATCCTAAAGTTTCTCGTAACAAACCTCTCGTGAGCAAAAATTAAAAAACCCGCACTGCGGCGGGCTGTTTGAGCTTAATATCTTCCGCATAACTCAGCATAAACGCGTCATTATGGTTGTATTAAGCTCTCTATACGCTATTCCCTGTAAACTTACAGAGCAACAACGTTGGCGGCAGCCGGCCCGCGCGGGCTGTCCTGAATGGTATACTCAACACGCTGGCCTTCTGCCAGAGTCTTGAAACCTTCGGTCATGATTGCAGAGAAGTGTACGAATACATCTTTGCCGCCATCTTGTTGTTCAATGAAACCAAAACCTTTACTTTCGTTGAACCACTTAACCTGACCAGTCTTCTTAGACATTACTATTACCTTTTAAATATTTACAAAAACCTGCCCTATGGCAATTTGGCCGTTTTTCAGAATCATTACTTATGGGAGGTACTTAGAAGGTTCGTCTTTGAAGCGGAATCAGATGATAACGTCTTGGGAGGAACTACTTAATCTATACTCGTACATAAATAGCGCTGCATCACAGGCCGGTATGCATTTACTCATAAACTCATCATCAAGACAAGAGGTTTATCACACTTTTTAGCTATATCCGCCCAGAATATTTATATCTGACTGATTTTACTGATTTAAATTCCTCTTATTTTTAGCTCATCGAAGGAGCATCTCGCTCATCACTCACCACTTGGGGTTAAACCTGCAAATGAGAGCCAACGCATAAAACACTAATATCGTTAGCCAATCGATAACAAATCACGAACCAACTGACTAGACTTGAGTCAAAAACACGGTGAGGTGTCATCTGGCCAGCACTATTGGCGGCCTAAACCGCATTTTTCAGATTTTATTGAGCTAAGGAGCTAGCAGTATGATCGACCAGCACTTCGTCTCGCCGAATGACATTCGCGCCAAATTTTCCCTGGCAATGTCGGCCATGTATCAACAAGAGGTGCCACTGTACGGTGACTTGATCGAACTGGTCGCTGAAACCAACCGGGAGGTACTTAGTAAAGATTCCGCCCTGGCACATGGGTTGCAGATTACCGGTGAAATCGGTCGATTATCGATGGAACGCCACGGCGCTATCCGCGTCGGCACGGCAGCTGAATTGCGGACTTTACGACGACTGTTTGCCGTCATGGGCATGTCTCCTGTGGGTTATTACGATCTCACCGCTGCTGGCGTCCCTGTCCACTCCACCGCCTTTCGTGCCGTACATGAAGCCGATCTGCAAGTCAGCCCGTTTCGCATCTTTACTTCGTTGCTACGGCTGGAACTGATTGAGAATGTGGCGCTGCGCGAGCTGGCACAACGGCTGCTGGATCGCCGCTGCATTTTTACCGAGCGGGCTTTGGAGCTGATAGCGTTACATGAAGTTCAGGGCGGGCTGGATGCCGAACAGGCGCAAGAATTCGTTGCCCAGGCGCTCGAAACTTTCCGTTGGCACCGTTTGGCCACCGTCAGCGCCAGCGAGTATCAACAGTTACACAATCAACATCGCCTGATCGCCGATATCGTCGCCTTCAAAGGGCCACATATCAACCATCTGACACCAAGAACACTGGATATCGATCGAGTACAGGCGGCAATGCCAGAACGCGGGATCCCGCCCAAAGCGGTGATCGAGGGTCCACCTACACGCAACTGCCCTATTCTGCTACGCCAGACCAGTTTCAAAGCGTTAGAGGAACAAGTCCTGTTTATCGAACCCGACGGTCATCAGGTTGTGGGCCATCATACCGCGCGTTTCGGTGAAATTGAGCAACGGGGCGTAGCCCTGACCGCCAAAGGGCGAGCGCTTTACGATCGCCTGCTGCAGGCCGCCCAGGATGCATTACAGGTTCCGGCTACGGAAGATAATGCTCCACGCTATTACCAACTGCTGGCTGAGCATTTCCAGGCCTTCCCGGATGATTACAATACACTACGCGTGCAGCAATTAGCCTGGTTCCGCTATTTCCCTACCGAGTGCGGGCTGGCGGTTAAAGAGACCATTGAGCAGCACAGCACGCTCGAACAGCTCATCGCGCTGGACTACATCCGCTTCCAGCCGTTGGTGTATGAGGATTTCCTGCCGGTTAGCGCCGCCGGAATTTTTCAGTCTAATCTGGGGGGGAGCCGCCATGCGCAATACGCGGCGTCATCGAGCCGTACGGCGTTTGAACAGGCATTAGGGGCGGGCGTGATTGATGAATTGGCGCTTTATCAGCAAACGCAGCAGCGCTCACTGCAAGCTTGCGCGCAAGCCTTGGGCTTGCACGCTTTGGAAGCTTAGATTATTTGATTAACTTCTGGATCCCTTGCAACAGTTGCTCGGCCTGCTCGGTGGGAAGTACCGCTTCAACCGGTAAATACCACCAGTCAGGCTGGGCAAATGCACGGCATTTCACCGCATCCTTCTCGGTCATAAGCAGCGTTTGGCCTTGGCTCGTCAATGCGGCTAACTGCCCGTGGTTGTATTCCTGGTGATCGGCAAAAGCAACCTCGCGATCGACTTCAACCCCCAACTTTTCTAGCGTGGCGAAAAATCTTGGAGGATGACCGATCCCTGCCATCGCCACCACGTGGGGCAATTCGATCGCCGGGCGGCGCTCACCGCTGGCGATATTCACCGCATCCTGCGCCTGGAGCTTCATGGCGATTTCCCCCGGCTGGGCAACACCGCCATTTGCCACACAGGCATCTACCGTCTTTAAGCGGGACACACGCTCACGCATTGGGCCAGCAGGTAGCCACCAGCCATTGCCGAAGCGACGAACGCCATCGATCACCACCAGCTCAAAATCACGCTGTAAAGCATAGTGCTGGAGGCCATCGTCGGTGATGATCAAATCAAGCTCGCCCTGATTCAACAAGGCTTGCACCGCTTCGGCGCGCTTTGGCGAAATAGCCACGGGTGCCCCGGTGCGCTGAAAGATCAGCACGGGTTCATCACCGGCTTGCCGGGTGGTAGTCTGAGCATCCAGCACCAGCGGATAGACCGCCGACTTGCCGCCGTAACCTCTGGAAACCACGCCGACCCGGTAGCCACGCTGTTGCAGTTGTTCAACCAACCAGATCACCATCGGTGTTTTACCGTTACCACCCGCAGTGAGGTTCCCCACGATAACTACCGGCACCGGCGCACGCCAACTCTTGCGCAAGCCACAGCGGTAGCTAAGGCGGATCAGGCCGCTCACCAGGCCATACAGCCAGGAGAGCGGCAACAGCAGCAGGTAAACCAGTGAACTACCGGACCAGATGCGCTCTATCATTACTGACCAAACTGCATGCGGTGAAGTTGTGCGTAAGCCCCTTTCTGCTCGATCAACTCGGCATGCTGGCCACGTTCAACGATACGCCCATCTTCAACCACCAGGATCTCATCGGCTTTCTCGATAGTCGACAGACGGTGGGCAATCACCAATGAGGTACGGTTTTTCTGCAGTTCGTCCAAGGCCGCCTGGATCGCACGCTCGGATTCGGTATCCAGCGCGGAGGTGGCTTCATCCAGGATCAGGATTGGGCAATCTCGCAGCAAGGCACGAGCTATGGCAATACGCTGACGCTGACCACCGGAAAGCATCACGCCGTTCTCACCGATCACCGTATCCAGACCATGCTCCATTTTATCAATGAAGTCGGTGGCATAGGCCATGCGCGCCGCTTTCTCGATCTCTTCACGGCTGTAGCGCTCTTCACGAGCATAGGCAATGTTGTTGGCAATGGTGTCATTGAACAGGTGGACGTTCTGTGAGACCAGGGCAACCTGATCGCGCAGCGAGGCCAGGGTATATTCCCGCAGATCGTGACCATCCATCAGGATCTGCCCTTCCTGCACGTCGTAGAAGCGCGTCAGCAGGTTGGCAATCGTCGATTTACCCGAACCAGAACGACCAACCAACGCCACCGTTTTACCTTCTGAAATGCTCAGATTGATATCACGCAGCGCTGGGATCTCGCGCCCCGGATAGGCGAAGGTCACATTACGGAATTCGATATCGCCTTTGGCACGCTCAACCTGGCGAGTACCGGTATCCTTTTCCTGTTCCAAATCCAGGATCGAGAACAACGTCTGGCAAGCCGCCATGCCGCGCTGGAACTGGGCATTCACGTTGGTCAAGGATTTCAGTGGACGCATCAAGGCAATCATGGCGGAGAACACCACGGTAATGGTACCGGCGGTCAGCGTATCCATCACGCTAGGGAAGCTTGCTGCAAACAGCACAAACGCCAATGCCAATGAGGCGATCAACTGAATAATAGGATCGGCAATAGAAGAAGCCGAAACCAGCTTCATCCCCTGCTGACGCATGCGGTTACTGACGGTGTTGAAGCGCTCGGTTTCCACCTGTTGGCCACCAAAGATCAGCACTTCTTTATGCCCTTTCAGCATCTGTTCTGCACTGGTCGTCACCTGCCCCATGGTGTTTTGCATATTTTTACTGATATTGCGGAAACGTTTGGAGACCAGGCGGATTGCGAAGGAAACAATCGGTGCCAGCACGATCAGGATCAGTGAGAGCTGCCAGCTGTAATAAAACATCATGATGAACAGGCCGATGATCGAGGCCCCTTCACGCACCACGGTAACCAACGCGCTGGAAGAGGATGAAGCTACCTGTTCCGAGTCGTAGGTAATACGTGAAAGCAGAGTTCCTGTTGATTGCTGATCAAAAAAGGCCACCGGCATTCGCATCATATGGCCGAACAGACGACGGCGCATCTGCATTACCACCATGCCAGACACCCAGGAAATACAGTAGCTGGAGACATAGCTGGTGATGCCACGCATCAGCATCAGGCCAATCACGACCAACGGCATCCAATGCAAGACTCGGCTATCGGCTTTACCAAAGTCATCTAATAACGGTTTGAGCAGGGACAGCATCAACGTATCCCCCGCGGCGTTTAAAACCAGCGCAATGGCGGCGACCACCAACCCGGTTTTAAACGGTGTGATCATCGGCCAGAGGCGGCGGAACGTCTGCCAGGTGGACAGATCTTTATCATTCATCATGCAAATACCAGCATCGGAAGAAATAGCGGCCCATTCTACTCATTATCCCCCTCAACGCCAAACCGCTGATGATACCAACGTGGATTTAGTTGTTCGCGAAAGCCTTTAACTTGCCAATCATGACGATAAAAAAACACGCTGAGCTGCCCTGAGCGGGCCGTATCACGCCAGGGAATGTGATTTTCCCGATAGCGTTTGACTATTTTTGCTGCCGGTAACCGCCAGGCGTTATAGCGGGATGCCGAGGCAAACGCCAGCTTGGGGGCAACGGCACGCAAAAATGGCGGCGTTGAAGATGTCTTGCTGCCGTGATGTGGCACCTGAAGGATAGTGCTGGGTAAATTCGCACGTTGTTTCAGCAATGCCTGCTCGGCCCGGCGTTCAATATCCCCCGTCAGCAACAGGCTGAACTTGCCGTCATCGACACGCACTACGCAGGAATCATCGTTAGCGGCATAATCCACCCTTGCAGGAGGCCACAACACCTGAAAGTTTAGCTCTCGCCACACCCATCGCTGCCCTTGAACACAAGGCAGGTGGCCAACGTTAACGATCGGCGTACGCACGCTGGCCTGTGGAAACGCCGCTTCGAGTACCGGCAAGCCGCCGATATGATCCAGATGGCTATGGCTGATAACGATTTGCTCCAGCGAGATCTGCCGCCAGCGCAGGAATGGCAAAATGTTGCGCTCTGCCGCGCTGGAGGCTTGCCAGCGGTTGCCCGTATCAAAGATGACTGCCTTACCTTCTCGCTCGATCACCACCGCCAGGCCGTGCCCTACGTCGAGCATATCGACCCGCCAGCGATAATCTGGCGATCTTTCCCGCCAGAACAGGCAACCCAGCACCACAACGGCACAACCAACAGGAAAGTGATACCACCAGCGAAAACGCCAGCAAACCACGGCTAACCACCCAAGGGCGCTAAATTGCAGCAAGGCAGCCCCAACCTGTAGCCACCCTTGCTCGAGCCCGGGAAGCGGCCATAAGGCCCAACTGACGGTAAGATCGGCCAATTGCCAACACCAGTGGCTTACCGGCGGAATAAAAAACAGCATCAATGCCAACAATATCAACGGAACCGACAGCAGAGAAACGATCGGTACTGCCCAAAGGTTGGCGGGTAACGATGTCCAGCTCAAGCCATGAAACAGGCCAAATTGTAACGGCATCAGCAATAGCGTCATGCCTAGTTGCATGTGTAGCCAACGCAGAGGTGCCCAACCCCAAGAAGTGCTGAAGCGCCTGGGCAACGGTGCCCATTCGAACCAAAAGATTAAGGCCGCAACCGCCAGGGCGGAGAGCCAGAAGCTGTCCGAAAGCACCGACATAGGATCGCACAACAACAGCAGGCTGATACACCACAGCCAGATTTGCCAGGAAGTGCAGGAAACGCCCTTGAGGCGCAACCAGAGCCACAGAGACAAGGCAATAAAGGCCCTCATTGCTGGCGGTTGCCCACCTGCCAGCCACACATAGCACAGCGCCATCAACCAACTGACGACCAGCGGCAAACGGTAGCCGATGTAACGCGCGGGCAATAAAAACTGCACGCCACGCGCCAGCCCCCAGGCAAAGGCCGCGGCCAGGGAAATATGCAGGCCAGAAATGGCCATCAGGTGAGCCACGCCGGTTTTCATCAGTTGCCCACGCAGCTCATTACTCATCAGCGAGCGTTCGCCAAACGCCAGCGCCAGCAACACCGGGCGTTGCGTCAGTGGAATGAACGATTGATCCATTTGTTTGACGATCAGCTGACGCCAGTTGCAGCCCTTATCCAACACAGTTGCGGAACGTACAAAGCCACGCAACGGTTGCCGATTAGCAATGGCCCAACGCTGCCCGTCAAAGCCCCCTTCATTCAGGCTGCTGTGTACCGGGCGGAAGCGAACCTTCATCGCCCAACGTTGCCCCGCACAGGGCTTTTCGCCGCGCCAGTTTGCCGTAAAGGACAATGCAGGCACCAGCCAGCGCCCGCCAACCTGCTCGATACGCAGTTGCACCTGTGGCGTTTCAGCCCCGTTCAGCCAAATGCTACGCACGGAAGCAATCACGGCTTTATCGCCGTTGGTCGTCAACGTTGCGACTTGCTGCATCAACAGGCTGGCACTGCCGGTGGCGTAGATAAAGCCCAGCAGGCAGCAGCATAGTGCCTGGCGCCATGGATTCGGCTTATATCGCCAGAGCCACAAAGCCGCAACGGCTAGCCCCATCAATAAAGGCCACGACGGTAAGTGGGGCAAAAACAGTATCGGCAGCATCCCCATCACCAAAGCGATGGCGGCCCTATCCAGTGAGATCCTGATTTCCGCGCTCCTTGCCAAGTTTATCCTGCAACAAATGTGACGTCTCAGACGAATAACCGCCAGTTGCAGGTTGCTACTCAGGAAAGGAGGTCGTAAACAATCGGTTGGCTATTTGGCATTTGCAGGAAAGGTTGCGGAGCGGAGCGCAAATTTTGGCAGGTATGGGAGGGTTTTCAGGCGAAAAAAAACGGCACCCTAAGGCACCGTTTTATATTCTTTACAAGCAACAACACTATGGGTGGTCAGCGACTAGCCATAGATATTGGCACGGTCACGTAACTCTTTACCTGGCTTGAAGTGAGGGACGTACTTGCCGTCCAACTCAACTTTGTCACCCGTTTTAGGGTTACGGCCGACGCGCGGAGCACGGTAGTGAAGAGAAAAACTGCCGAATCCGCGGATCTCGATGCGCTCACCTTCGGCTAGCGTAGCTGCCATGTGTTCGAGCATCTCTTTCACTGCATCCTCAACGGCCTTCGCCGGAATATGAGATTGCTGGCCAGCAAGTCTTTCAATAAGTTCAGACTTGGTCATAGTTCCTCCAAGCTTTGCAGCTAAACTACCGTATCGGGGCGGTCAGAAACCGCCCCCCGTCATTACTCGCCTTTAGCCGCTTTGAAGGCTTCAGCCATAGCGTTAGAGAAGTTGCTTTCTTCCGGCTTGGTGTTGTTAACCGTAGCGATTGCATCTTTCTCGTCAGCTTCGTCCTTCGCACGGACGGACAGGCTTACAACGCGGTTCTTACGGTCAACGCCAGTGAATTTAGCTTCAACTTCGTCACCAACGTTCAGAACCAGAGTTGCGTCTTCAATACGGTCGCGAGAGGCTTCAGAAGCACGCAGGTAACCTTCTACGCCGCCTGCTAATTCAACTGTAGCACCTTTGGCGTCAACTGCAGTGACTTTACCAGTAACAATAGTACCTTTCTTGTTCATAGACAGGTAGTTATTGAACGGATCTTCAGCCAGTTGCTTCACGCCCAGGGAGATACGCTCGCGCTCTGCGTCAACTTGCAGAACCACAGCTGCGATTTCGTCGCCTTTCTTGTATTCACGAACTGCTTCTTCGCCTGCAACGTTCCAGGAGATGTCAGACAGGTGAACCAGGCCGTCGATGCCGCCGTCCAGGCCGATGAAGATACCGAAGTCAGTGATAGACTTGATTTTACCTTCAACGCGGTCGCCCTTGTTGTGGGTTTCTGCGAACTGCTGCCATGGGTTGTTTTTGCACTGCTTCAGGCCCAGGGAGATACGACGACGTTCTTCATCGATGTCCAGAACCATCACTTCCACTACATCGCCCACGTTAACAACTTTGGACGGATGGATGTTTTTGTTGGTCCAATCCATTTCAGAAACGTGTACCAGACCTTCAACGCCTTCTTCGATTTCCACGAAGCAGCCGTAATCAGTCAGGTTGGTAACACGACCAGTCAGCTTGGTGCCTTCTGGGTAACGTTTAGCGATAGCAACCCATGGATCTTCGCCCAGTTGCTTCAGGCCCAGAGATACACGAGTACGCTCGCGGTCGAACTTCAGCACCTTGACAGTGATTTCGTCGCCCACGTTGACAATTTCGCTTGGGTGCTTAACGCGTTTCCAAGCCATGTCAGTGATGTGCAGCAGGCCGTCAACGCCGCCCAGATCCACGAATGCACCGTAGTCAGTGAGGTTCTTAACGATACCTTTAACTTCCATGCCTTCCTGCAGGTTTTCCAGCAGTTGATCGCGCTCTGCGCTGTTTTCGGATTCGATTACTGCACGACGAGAAACAACAACGTTGTTGCGCTTCTGATCCAGCTTGATGACTTTGAACTCAAGCTCTTTGCCTTCCAGGTGCAGAGTGTCGCGAACTGGACGCACGTCAACCAGGGAACCTGGCAGGAACGCACGAATACCGTTCAGCTCTACAGTGAAGCCACCCTTAACTTTGCCGTTGATAACACCGACGACAGTTTCAGCTTCTTCGTAAGCTTTTTCCAGCGTGATCCAAGCTTCGTGACGCTTAGCTTTCTCACGGGACAGCAGAGTTTCACCGAAGCCATCTTCAACAGCGTCCAGCGCAACGTCAACTTCGTCACCAACCTGGATTTCCAGCTCGCCCTGGGCGTTTTTGAATTGCTCAGCCGGGATGGCAGATTCAGATTTCAGACCGGCGTCAACCAGTACGACATCTTTATCGATAGCAACAACAACACCACGAACGATGGAACCCGGACGGGTTTCGATTGTTTTCAGGGATTCTTCAAAGAGTTGAGCGAAAGATTCAGTCATGTTTAATCTTCAGGGTTCTATAGTTTAACGTCCATTTAGCGTCCCGCCGAATGGGGTTGTTTCACATACCTTGCCATTGGCTTCCTGCCGACAAGGTTTAGGTTACAGGGGTAAAATTTTACCCGATATATTCAGTTACTGCTATGCAGTACGATGACAAATATGACAAAAAGCTAAAAACGCCGCCGCGCTTATTGCTGCGGCAACGCCAAAACTTCATGTGCATATGCCAACGCCCGCTGGATCACTTCCTCGATCGACATGCTGGTAGAATCCAACACGAGGGCATCGAGAGCCGGTACCAGTGGCGCAATAGCCCGATTACGGTCACGGTCATCCCGTTCCTTTATCTCGGCTAAAAGACGTTCAAAGTTAACATTAAAGCCCTTTTCCTGCAACTGTAGCATGCGACGATGCGCACGCTCTTCGGAACTGGCGTCAAGGAAAATTTTAACCGGCGCGTCGGGGAACACCACCGTGCCCATGTCACGGCCATCGGCGATCAGGCCCGGTGCCTCGCGAAATGCGCGTTGGCGGCGCAGCAGCGCCTCACGAACTCGTGGGAATGCGGCCGTTTGCGAAGCCGTATTGCCAACGGTTTCGGTGCGGATCTCATTGCTGACGTCCTCACCTTCCAAAATAACCTGCAGCTTGCCATCCTGAGCAACAAAGCGGACGTCGAGATGGGCGGCCAAGGGGACTAACGCCTCTTCAGAGGTGATATCCACCTGATGGTGCAACGCTGCCAGGGCCAGTACGCGATAAATCGCGCCGGAATCCAGCAAACGCCAACCAAGGGATTCTGCCAGCGCCTTGCACAGCGTGCCTTTGCCTGCACCACTTGGTCCATCAACGGTTATCACCGGAACTGTAGCCGTCATTTCTCTCTCCTTCAGGTAGGAACCTCACAGGAACACGCCCTGCAGTCTGCCCAAGTAGGAGCAGATTCGGGGGCATATTATACGCGCCTGTGGAGTTTACTGTTACCGCGAACTGTCTGATTGCCGAAAAGATGGGCACTAATCGCAAAAAAGGCCTCAAACGAGGCCCATTGATAACGGATATAGAGAAGATTAGGCCAACTGGCTGATACGCGCCAACTGCTCAAAATAGTCCGGGAAGGTCTTGGCGGTACACTTCGGATCAAGAATGGTCACCGGCGTATCCGACAGCGCCACCAGCGAGAAGCACATCGCCATACGGTGATCGTTGTAAGTGCCGATCTCGGCAAACTGCAGCTTGCTTGGCGGCACGACGTGGATGTAATCCTCACCTTCATCCACCTCGGCGCCAACTTTGCGTAGTTCTGTTGCCATCGCCGCCAGACGGTCGGTTTCTTTTACCCGCCAGTTGTAGATATTGCGGATGGTGGTCGGCCCGGCCGCGAACAGCGCGGTGGTGGCAATGGTCATCGCCGCATCTGGAATGTGGTTCATGTCCATATCGATGCCTTTAAGCTCACCGCGGCTGCACTCGATAAAGTCATCGCCCCAGGTGATGCGCGCGCCCATTTTTTCCAGCACGTCGGCAAATTTGGTATCGCCCTGCACGCTTTTCTTACCGATACCGGTAACACGCACTGTGCCGCCCTTAATCGCCGCAGCGGCCAGGAAATAGGATGCTGAAGAGGCATCGCCTTCTACCAGATAGTCGCCTGGTGAACGGTAAGTCTGCTGCCCACGGATATGGAACACGCGATAGTTGTCGTGCGTGACTTCCACGCCGAAAGTCCTCATCAGGTGCAGGGTAATATCGATATAAGGTTTGGAAACCAGCTCACCTAAAATATGGATAGCGGTGTCTTGGGCCGCCAACGGTGCCATCATCAGCAAGGCGGTCAGAAACTGGCTGGATACGCTGCCGTCAACGCTTACGTCGCCGCCGCGGAAACCGCCACGCAGGCGCACAGGTGGATAATCGGTTTGTTCAAGGTAATCGATTTGCGCCCCGCCCTGGCGTAAGGCATCCACCAGATGGCCGATCGGGCGCTCTTTCATGCGCGGTTCGCCGGTCAACACCACGTCGCCCTCTCCCAGACACAGTGCTGCCGCTAATGGACGCATTGCCGTACCGGCATTACCGAGGAACAGCTCCAGCGGCTGCGCGGCAACCAACGGGCCAGCATTACCCTCAACGGAACAGGTGGTGCGATCGTCGGAGAGCTGGTAACTCACTCCCAGCGCCTGCAAGGCATTCAACATATGACGCACGTCGTCGCTGTCCAGCAGGTTGGTCAGCCGGGTCGTTCCCCGCGCCAGTGCAGCCAGTAGCAAAGCCCGATTGGATACGCTCTTGGAGCCGGGTAAGTTGACGGTGCCATCGACCAAAGCAACCGGTTCTAACGTCAGGGAATCCACCATGTGAACAAAACTCTCCAGAATCTGATAAACGAAACGACCCCGGGATAATGCCGGAGCCGCTTTAATGCAAAAGGACAACAGCGGTACGACCGCCCGTTCAATGCGGGCGGTGGCAATCAACCATGGCGGCGTTCAAAGTCGACCATAAAGTCGGTCAGGGTCTTCACGCCGGCCAGCGGCATCGCATTATAGATGGAAGCACGCATGCCGCCTACTACGCGGTGGCCCTTCAGCGCCTGCAGGCCAATGGCTTCTGCTTCGCTCAGGAACACTTTATCCAGCGCAGGATCGGCAAGCTGGAACGGCACGTTCATCCAGGAGCGGTTGGCAACGGCCACACGGCTACGGTAGAAGTCCGACTGATCGATAGTGCTATACAGCAACTCGGCCTTGGCCTGGTTACGCTTTTGCATTTCCACCAGGCCGCCCTGCTCTTTCAGCCATTTGAATACCAGGCCAGACAGATACCAGGCGAAAGTTGGCGGCGTGTTGAACATCGAGTCGTTTTCTGCCAACACGGTGTAATCCAGGATCGACGGGACTTCACGGCGTGCTTTACCCAGCAGGTCATCACGCACAATCACCAGCGTCAGGCCAGCGGGGCCAATGTTTTTCTGTGCGCCCGCATAGATAACGCCGAAACGGCTGACGTCCAACGGACGGGAAAGGATGGTCGAAGAGTAATCGCCAATCACCACTTTATCGCCAAAGTCTGGCGTTTCATCAATGGCCACACCGTCAATGGTTTCGTTCGGACAATAGTGGACGTATGCCGCGTTATCGCTCAGTTGCCACTCTTTCATCGGCTTGATGCCGCTTAAGCCGTCAACGGTGGTTTTGACGTCGATCACGTTGGGTTGGCAGTATTTTTCCGCTTCGGTGATCGCGCTGTGCGCCCAGTAGCCACCATCGATATAGTCGGCGGTGGTGTTATCACCCAACAGGTTCAGTGGCAACGCGGCAAATTGGGCACGGGCACCGCCGTGGCAGAACAGCACTTTATAGTTGGCGGGGACTTTCAGCAGATCGCGCAGATCCTGTTCGGCCTGTTCGGCGACGGCGATAAATTCTTTACTGCGATGGCTGATTTCCATCACCGACGTGCCAAGACCGTGCCAGTTGCACAGCTCTTGTTCCGCACGACGCAACACTTCAACCGGCAGCATCGCCGGGCCTGAGCTAAAATTATAAACCTGAGTCATTTCCCCTCACCACATTCACTGTGCGCCGTAAAAATCGGCTTTCGACATATGCCCGAAGTTAACGCTGATGTTAACCAACTCTATCGGTTTTATCACTCACGTAACCCGGCTGCAATGCTTATTGTTCCAAGGGTGAGAAACTGGCGAGGCCGCAAATAACAGGCTCTGCGGCCTCAGGGTTTATTTATGCCATAAAACGCTGTGACACTGGCGTATTCAGCGGGTTAACGCGGTTTTTTGTGCTGTATTCAGCTTACCCGGCTATGGGACAAGGCTGCGATCCATTTACGGTTACCACAGCGTGGGCAGTCGTGTTCGGGTGATGGCGTCAAGGTGGAGATCAGGCTACACATCCCGCAGGCATAGTCACCCTCCACATCAATCTCAACCACGCTTTTGACGCATTGTGCCGGTAACACTGGTAATCCTGGCCGTACCTGCTCATCCGGGTAGAAATACACCGATATGGTGCCGTTCACCTCAAGGATGGCCAATCTCACCTGCCCAAGGTGCTCAACACCGGCCTGACGGAGTTCCATAAAGAACTCATCATGGGTGATATTTTCCCGGCACAGGATATCCCAATCGAACAGCCCCTCACTGACCAGAATCAGCGGCTCGCCCTCCATCCAGGTCTGGAGTTTTTGAAAGCGATCCATCAACCAGGTGGAAAAGCGGTACATCACCATCATACAAACGAAAACCATCAGCACCGGTAGCAAAGGAACATCGTGATAAAACGCGACGTCACCCGCGGCGGACCCCAGAGTCAGGATGATCAGCACTTCAAACAGCGACATTTGGCGTACGCCACGGCGCCCGGTCATTTTTAAGAAGATAAACACCAGCAGAAAAGTGAACAGGCAGCGTAGCGCCACCTCGGCCAGGAACTCTGGCGTGGTCTCGTCAAATGCCATTCTTTGGATATCAAATGCCTGCATGAAATCGTTCCTGCGAAAAGAGATTTCCTACAGCATAGTCGGAGCGGGGAAAATGGGGGCATTACGCCCCCACTTGAGTCAGGGATCAATACTGATTAAACATCGCCTGGATCTGTTTGGCGTCTTTGGTTTGAGTTAATGCCAGTTGCAGCAGAATTCTCGCTTTTTGCGGATTCAGCGTTCCGGCTGCCACAAAACCGAGTTTAGTATCATCCACTTCCGCATCTTCAGTAGTGGAGCCAGTAGGCACACGGGAGGAACGCACTACCGCTACGCCGTTATGGGCCGCCGTGGCCAGCGTATCAAATACGGTTTTATACAGGTTGCCATTACCCACCCCGGCGCTGACGATCCCTTGATAACCTTCGGCGATCAGCGCCTTGGCTGGCGCGTCGGACGCGTTGGCATAGTTATAGATAATACCAACCGTCGGCAGCGTACTCATCTGGTCGACGTTAAACGGCGTTTCGCTGGTGTGCTTGCGCTGTGGCGAACGTTGGTAGTCAATTTTGCCGTTGTGGATGTATCCCAATGGACCAAAATTAGGTGACTGGAAGGTCTGTACGCCGGTAGTATTGGTTTTGGTCACGTCGCGGCCATCGAGCACCGTATCATTCATCACCACCAGCACGCCACGCTTGGCCGATTGAGGGTCTGCGGCTGTGACAACTGCGTTATACAAGTTAAATGGGCCATCGGCACTCATGGCCGTTGCCGGGCGCATCGCCCCCACGATCACTACCGGCTTATCGCACTTGACGGTGAGATCCAGGAAATAGGCGGTCTCCTCCAGCGTGTCGGTACCGTGAGTGATCACGAAACCATCGGTTTTGGCACAGTCCGCATTAATTTTCTTGACCAGCTTGAGCCAGACTTCGTCATTCATATCCTGCGAACCGATGTTGACCACCTGCTCGCCCTGCACGTTGGCAACCTTTTTCAACTCCGGCACCGCATCCACCAACGCCTCTACACCCAGTTTACCCGCAGTGTAGTTAGACTTGGTGGCCGAGTCGCCGCCGCCAGCGATAGTACCGCCGGTGGCCAGCAAGGTGATATTAGGTAACGCCAGTGCCGAACCACAAACCCCGGACAACAGTAGTGCCAATACGCTAAGTTTCACTGATTTCATTACGTTTCTCCGTTATTGATAACCCGCTGAATTATCGTCTTTATCCACATAATTACTGTGACATCTGATCGGCTTTCGGAATACGTGGAGCTTGAGAACAAAACCCCGTATCATTGCGCGTTTTTAGTACGCCATATAAGTGAAGACAATGACGCAAACTTTTATTCCTGGCAAAGACGCTGCGCTGGAAGACTCCATCGCCCGTTTTCAGCAGAAATTAACCGATCTGGGTTTCAATATCGAAGAAGCCTCCTGGCTGAATCCGGTGCCACACGTCTGGTCAGTGCATATCCGCGATCGCGATTGCCCGCTGTGCTTCACCAACGGTAAGGGTGCCAGCAAGAAGGCCGCGCTGGCTTCCGCGCTGGGCGAGTATTTCGAGCGCCTGTCGACCAACTATTTCTTTGCCGATTTCTATTTGGGCCAACAGATTGCCGAAGGCGATTTCGTTCACTATCCCAATGAGAAATGGTTCCCGATCCCGGCTGACAACTCACTGCCACAAGGCATCCTGGATGAGCGCACGCACGCCTTCTACGATCCGGAGCAGGAACTGACAGCCAGCGATCTGATCGATCTGCAGTCTGGCAATAGCGATCGTGGCATCTGCGCCCTGCCATTCACCCGCCAGTCGGATCAGCAGACCGTTTATATTCCGATGAACATCATCGGTAACCTGTATGTGTCCAACGGGATGTCCGCTGGCAATACCGCCAACGAAGCGCGGGTTCAGGGCCTCTCCGAGGTGTTCGAGCGTTATGTGAAAAACCGCATCATCGCCGAGTCCATCAGCCTGCCGGAAATCCCGAGTGAAGTGCTGAACCGCTATCCTGACGTGGTTGAGGCGATCGCCAAGCTGGAGGCCGAAGGCTTCCCGATCCTCTCTTATGATGCTTCGTTAGGCGGCAACTACCCGGTGATCTGCGTGGTGTTGTTCAACCCCGCCAACGGCACCTGCTTTGCCTCCTTTGGTGCTCACCCCGATTTCGGAGTCGCGCTGGAGCGTACCGTTACTGAGCTGCTGCAAGGCCGCGGCTTGAAAGATCTGGATGTGTTTACCGCCCCAACCTTCGACGACGAAGAAGTGGCCGAGCATGCCAACCTGGAAACTCACTTCATCGATTCCAGCGGTTTGATCTCCTGGGATCTGTTCAAACAGGATGCCGACTATCCGTTTGTCGACTGGAGTTTCAGCGGCAGCACGCAGGAAGAGTTCGCCACCCTGATGAGCATCTTTAATAAAGAAGATGCCGAAGTGTACATCGCCGATTACGAGCACCTGGACGTGTACGCCTGCCGCATCATCGTACCGGGGATGTCCGACATCTATCCGGCAGAGGATCTGCTGCTGGCCAACAACAGCATGGGCGCACACCTGCGTGAAACCCTGCTGCAACTGCCGGGCAGCGAGTGGGAGCCGGAAGAATACCTGGCTCTGATCCAGCAGTTGGATGATGAAGGGCTGGACGATTTCACCCGCGTACGTGAATTGCTGGGCATTGCCTCTGGTAAAGACAACGCCTGGTACACCCTGCGCGTTGGCGAACTGAAATCCATGCTGGCATTGGCCGGTGGCGATCTCGAGCAGGCACTGATCTGGGCCGAGTGGACGCAGGAGTTCAACGCCTCGCTGTTTACCCCAGAGCGCAGCAACTACTATCGTTGCCTGCAGACGCTGCTGCTGTTGGCGTTGGAGCCAGAACGCGATCCTGCTCAATATCACACGGCCTTCGTGAAGATGTATGGTCAGGATGCGGTTGACGCTGCCTCTGCGGCCATGAGCGGTGAAGAGCGCTTCAACGGCCTGTTTGCCATCGACAGTGAATTGAAAGCCCTGCCGGCCCACCAAGCGCTGTTGGCGGCTTACGAAAAGCTGCAAACCGCTAAACGCCGTCACTGGGCGCAGGCATAAGCCTGATTGATACGCCGGTAGAACCTTACCGGCGTTACTCCCAAAGAAGCAGCCTTGACCCGGTTGCCGATCAAAAAACAGGCAAAGCTTGGCGTTGAATGTTTTTATCAAAAGCGCACTTATCAGCCAACAGGATAATTAAATCGCCAATTGTTACGTCAGCGTGAAATATTAATTAACCATCAATTAATGCTTATTCATCAAAAAGCGACAATAAGTACAAAAATTTAACCCTTCCCAGTCCAAAACGGCGTTAACTTCAAAATTTTTTGTAAACATTAAAAAATATTTTTTGCATTAAAATCAATAATATAACTCAATAAACCCTACTAAATTTGCGGTTTTAAGCCGTTTTACTTCCGCGCGTTATGATCCAAGTCAATTTTTACCCTATACTGCTTTGCTAGTATCTCAGTGTGTTGTAATAACCCTTAAGAGCGAGAGTTAGTGTGAGAGCTGACAACCCCTTCGATATGCTGTTACCTGCCGCGATGGCGAAAGTTGCCGAGGATGCGGGGGTGTATAAAGCCACCAAGCATCCGCTGACGACTTTTTATTTAGCGATCACCGCAGGTGTGTTCATTTCTATCGCCTTTGTTTTTTATATCACAGCGACCACCGGCACCGCCGCCATTCCTTTCGGCCTCGCCAAGCTGGTGGGTGGTATCTGCTTCTCCATGGGGTTAATGCTGGTCGTCGTCTGCGGGGCAGACCTGTTTACCTCCACCGTACTGACCGTGATCGCCAAAGCCAGCGGGCGTATTACCTGGGGGCAATTGGCTCTTAACTGGTTAAACGTCTATATTGGCAACCTGATTGGTGCCCTGTTCTTCGTTGCTCTGATCTGGTTCTCAGGCGAGTATATGGCGGCCAATGGCCTGTGGGGTTTGAACGTATTGCAAACCGCCGACCATAAACTGCACCACACCTTTATCGAAGCCGTCTGTCTGGGCATCCTGGCTAACCTGATGGTTTGCCTGGCCGTCTGGATGAGCTACTCCGGCCGCAGCCTGATGGACAAGATGTTCGCCATGATCCTGCCGGTAGCCATGTTCGTTGCCAGCGGCTTTGAGCACAGTATCGCCAACATGTTTATGATCCCTATGGGTATAGTGGTTAAGCACTTTGCCACGCCAGAGTTTTGGCAAGCCGTGGGGGCAGCACCCGAGCAATTCGCTCATCTGACCGTAAGCAACTTTATCATCGACAACCTGATCCCCGTCACCATCGGTAACATCATTGGTGGTGGTCTACTGGTTGGGTTGACTTACTGGGTAATTTATCTGCGTGGCGGCAAACAGAATCACTAATCTGTTGGCTGGCACGGCGCCGGGTTTACAAAGAAATCCACATTAGAAGGTAGGTGTATAATGACCGAACTTAACGAGAAGTTAGCGACCGCTTGGCAAGGTTTCAGCGAAGGTGACTGGCAGAAAGAAGTCAACGTACGTGACTTCATCCAGAAAAACTACACTCCTTACGAGGGTGATGAATCCTTCCTGGCTGGCGCAAGTCAAGCCACTACCACTCTGTGGGACAAGGTTATGGAAGGGATCAAACTGGAAAACCGCACCCATGCGCCAGTTGATTTCGATACCAACGTCGTCTCCACCGTGACTTCTCATGATGCGGGCTATATCAACAAAGATCTGGAAACCATCGTTGGTTTGCAGACCGATGCTCCTCTGAAACGCGCGCTGATCCCATTCGGCGGCATCAAGATGGTTGAAGGTTCATGCAAGGTTTATGGCCGTGAACTGGATCCACAAGTGAAGAAAGTGTTCACCGAATACCGCAAAACCCACAACCAGGGCGTATTCGATGTTTACACTAAAGACATCCTGAACTGCCGTAAGTCTGGCGTGTTGACCGGTCTGCCAGATGCGTATGGCCGTGGCCGTATCATCGGTGACTACCGTCGCGTTGCTTTGTACGGTATCGACTTCTTGATGGCCGACAAGCTGAACCAGTTCAAGTCTCTGCAGACCCGTCTGGAAAATGGCGAAGATCTGGAAATGACCATCCAGCTGCGCGAAGAAATTGCTGAACAGCACCGTGCCTTGGCTCAGATTAAAGAAATGGCCGCCAAATACGGCTACGACATTTCTGGCCCAGCCAGCACCGCTCAAGAAGCCGTACAGTGGACCTACTTCGGCTACCTGGCCGCGGTGAAATCCCAGAACGGTGCAGCCATGTCCTTCGGCCGCGTATCTACCTTCCTGGACGTGTTCATTGAGCGCGATATCAAGGCCGGTAAACTGACCGAACTGCAGGCGCAGGAACTGATCGACCACCTGGTCATGAAACTGCGTATGGTTCGCTTCCTGCGTACTCCTGAGTATGATGAGCTGTTCTCTGGTGACCCTATCTGGGCAACAGAATCCCTGGCAGGTATGGGTGTTGATGGTCGTACGCTGGTGACCAAAAACAGCTTCCGCTTCCTGAACACGCTGTACACCATGGGGCCATCTCCAGAGCCAAACATGACCATCCTGTGGTCTGAAAAACTGCCGTTGAACTTCAAAAAATACGCTGCGAAAGTGTCTATCGACACCTCCTCCGTACAGTATGAAAACGACGACCTGATGCGCCCAGACTTCAACAACGATGACTATGCCATCGCCTGTTGCGTCAGCCCGATGATTGTCGGTAAGCAAATGCAGTTCTTCGGTGCGCGTGCCAACCTGGCGAAAACCATGTTGTACGCAATCAACGGCGGCGTTGATGAAAAACTGAAAATGCAGGTTGGCCCGAAAGAAGCCCCAATGATGGACACCGTACTGGACTATGACAAAGTCATGGAACGTATGGACCACTTCATGGACTGGCTGGCCAAACAGTATGTGACCTCGTTGAACATCATTCACTACATGCACGACAAGTACAGCTATGAAGCTGCGCTGATGGCTCTGCATGACCGTGATGTTTATCGCACCATGGCTTGTGGTATCGCGGGTCTGTCCGTAGCAGCCGACTCCCTGTCTGCCATCAAGTACGCCAAAGTATCCACCATCCGTGACGAAGACGGCCTGGCTGTCGACTTCAAAATCGAAGGTGAATACCCGCAGTTCGGTAACAACGATTCTCGCGTAGATGACATCGCTTGCGACCTGGTAGAACGTTTCATGAAGAAAATTCAGAAACTGCGTACCTACCGTAATGCGGTACCAACTCAGTCCGTGCTGACCATCACCTCTAACGTGGTTTATGGTAAGAAAACCGGTAACACCCCAGATGGCCGTCGTGCTGGCGCTCCATTTGGTCCAGGTGCCAACCCAATGCACGGCCGCGATCAGAAAGGTGCTGTAGCCTCTCTGACTTCCGTAGCCAAACTGCCGTTTGCCTATGCGAAAGATGGTATCTCTTACACCTTCTCCATCGTGCCTAACGCGTTGGGTAAAGATGACGACGTGCGTAAAGCCAACCTTGCGGGTCTGATGGATGGTTACTTCCACCACGAAGCGTCCATCGAAGGTGGTCAGCACCTTAACGTGAACGTGATGAACCGTGAAATGCTGCTGGACGCGATGGAAAACCCTGAGAAATATCCTCAGCTGACCATCCGCGTATCGGGTTACGCAGTGCGCTTCAACTCGTTGACTAAAGAACAGCAACAAGACGTGATTACTCGTACTTTCACCCAGTCGATCTAATCGCGGTTTCTCCGGGGCGGATCGCTCTGCCCCGCTGAACAAGTCTTACCAAGGCCGGATATTCCGGCCTTTTTACTAAGTACCCCCTGACTCTGGTCTTGAGTCTGTTTTGCCAGGTATCTACGCTGCTGCTCAGCCTGTGATAGGTATATACTGCATGGATATCTGGCAAAACAGTGAACCGGTATGTAACCGGCCAACAGGAATCGTTTTACCTGGCACCTTTTTTTCGCCACATCGTTGATCCCTGCCTGGCGGTTACCAGCCTATTGTAGACTGCGTTTGACAGTCGATTTTGGAGAAACCCGCAATGTCCTTGAAAGGCCGCATCCACTCTTTCGAATCCTGTGGCACCGTTGATGGCCCTGGTATCCGCTTTATCGTGTTCTTCCAGGGTTGCCTGATGCGCTGCCTGTACTGCCATAACCGCGATACCTGGGACACCCACGGCGGCAAGGAGGTCACGGTTGAAGAGCTGATGACTGATACCGTGGCCTACCGTCACTTTATGAACGCTTCCGGCGGCGGCGTAACGGCGTCCGGCGGCGAAGCGATCCTGCAGGCCGAATTTGTTCGCGACTGGTTCCGCGCCTGTCACAAGGAAGGGATCAGCACCTGTCTGGACACCAACGGTTTTGTCCGCCGTTACGACCCGGTGATCGATGAGCTGCTGGATACCACCGATCTGGTGATGCTCGATCTGAAACAGATGAATGACGATATTCACCAGAACCTGGTGGGGGTTTCCAACCATCGCACGCTGGAGTTTGCCCGTTATCTGGCCAAGCGTAATCAACGCACCTGGATCCGCTACGTGGTGGTGCCGGGCTGGTCTGATGATGATAAATCGACGCATCTGCTCGGTGAGTTCACCAAGGATATGACCAATATCGAGAAGATCGAGCTGTTGCCTTACCACGAACTGGGCAAGCACAAATGGATCGCGATGGGTGAAGAGTACAAGCTGGACGGCGTTCATCCGCCTAAGGCCGACACCATGGATCGCGTGAAGGGGATCCTGGAAAGCTACGGCCACAAAGTGATCTATTAAGCTCCCACAGATGCCCCTCACCCTAACCCTCTCCCACAGGGAGAGGGGACCGAACGTGCCACAGCTTAACTCATATACCTAACTTCAACACCGAGGCGCCCCTCCCTCTCATTTGGGGGATGGAAACGGGCCACAGACTGACTTCTGCACCTGACTGCAGCGCCGAATCAGCTCCCTATTCCTTCGGGTGAAATCCCATACATTTACTCTCGCACCAAATTCCGGCTCTAATGGCCTTAGTCTGTCACAGAATGACTAAGGCCCCAAAACGGCGCCGAATCAGCTCCCTCTCCCTGTGGGAGAGGGTTGGGGTGAGGGGTCAGGCCGCTGCCAACGGGGTGTGGTGATGGTCGGGCTTCTTCAGCAGCATAACCAGATAAACCAAAGCCACTACCGCAATCATCACAAACAGCAGCCGATCAGAGTAGCTCTGCATCAGCATCGAGGTCATCGATGGGCCGATCAAGCTACCGACGGTATAGCTCATCAACAATGTCTGGTTCATCGCCACCAACTGATGCGGCAGCACCTTTTCGCAGGCCCAGGACATCGCCACCGGGTATAAGGTAAAACCAGCACAGCCAAGCATAAACAGCGCCGGAGCCATCGCATAGTTCCCCAGCATTGCGATGCTGGCAAGGATCACCACGAACACCTGAATGCGCAGCACCAGTAAGCGGCCATAGCGATCGGCCAAACGCCCTACAGGCCACTGACCCACGATGCCGGAACTGACCAGCAGCGCCATCCAGTAACCCACGTTGGCATCACTCATCCCCTGATGGTTTAAATAAAGCGGCATCAGGCCGTACAGTGAGCCCAGCACGATCCCCGAGATAATACAGCCGTTGATGCCCAACCGGGCGTCACGACGTTTGAACATCTGCCAGATTGAGGCCTGCTGCGGCTCGTCATCTTGGTTATTAACCCGCGCAAACAGCATTGGCAGCATGGCGGCCATCACAACGGCGGTCACCCACGGCACCACATCCAGCAGCTCGGTTGAAACACTGCTTAGCAGCAACTGCCCCGCAACCGTACCGAGATAGTAAACTATCATATACGCCGCCAACAGTTGGCCACGGTTACTCAGATTACCACTGCGCAACAGCGCGCTTTCAACGATCACCCAAATCCAGGCACACCCTACCCCGGCAAAGAAGCGCCAGCCGATCCAGCTCCAGAAGTCCAGCGACAGCACCATACCCACGGTAGCGAAGGCAAAGACCAGACAGGCAAGATGATAGCTGCGGGTAAAGCCAATCCGCTTGATCAGTTTGCCCGCCACCAGCGTTCCCATCAGATTCCCGGTAAAGTAAGACGAACTGACCACCCCTACTTGCCAGGTTGGCAATTGAGCATGGGTTAACCAGAGGGGAACCAAAGTGTTCAAAACGGCGATGGAAACCGTAAGCAGCAATAGGCCGCAGAGCAACATAAGCACTGGGCGAGAATATGCGGACATAGTGAAATTGAAACCGAGCAGACAGAGTAGAGTGCGCGCATCATGCCACTGGCGATAAAAAAGTCAATCGGCGGTTAACGGGCGATCGCACAATATGTTTAACAATGGGTTAAAACTGGCTTTATAGCTGTTCCGGCAACGATTTTTCACCTGAGGCGGCCAGGGAAATATGCCCATGAAAGCAAGATAGCTTGCACAGCCCGCAGCCATTACACAGCGTATCGTCACACTGCAATTGGCGGGCACCGTTTTCAGAAAGCTGGAAGGATAAAGCCTGTTGCGGACAGTTGATGGTACACATCCGGCAGCTGTCCTGGCGCCCCAGGCAGCTATGGCTAATTCGCGGGCGCAGCAGCGTGTCGCAGGGCATTTTGTCACGCAGCGCCCCTGTTTGGCAGGCGGCGGTGCATTTGCGGCAGACATCGCACTCGGTGAAATCGATGCTCAATACCGGCTTGCCTTGCTCGAGGTTCAATAAACCGTACGGGCAACTGCTCACGCAGCCGCCACAGCCGTTGCACAACGCGCTGAACAACGCCTCCGGCAAAGCCTGAGGTGGACGAGCCACCGCAGGCAATATCACAGAGGGCGTATCCTGTTCCGGCAAGGCTTTACTACGATCCAGCCAACCAGTCAGCAACCGGCGGCGGCTATTGCCTTGCGCAGATAACTGCTGGTCGTTGTTCATTAGAAATACAGCTCCAGGCTCGGCACCGGTGACGGGCACTCTTCCGCCCAGGCTGCCAGCGTGATTTGTGCCAACTGCGCCACACCTTGATAGAACGGATGTCCGGCATGTTGCTGCAGCAGCTCCAGATAACGCGGTGCCCACGGAAGAATGTGCAGCGCAATCAGCCCGGAAATCATTTTGTGCTGCTTCTCTTCGGCCAACCAGGCCGCCATCATCAGCAAAGTGCCAATATGGTCTTCCGGCTCATTCTGGTCGCGCTGGGCTTCGATACCGTTCACCCGCAGCCATTGGCGCAGGCGCAGCGTCGAATCACCAAACAGCACGCTCTCTCTATCCAGATAGACCGAACCCCAAGGCGGAGCAACCAGCGTATGTGGTCCAACAAACAGGCGTTGATAGGCCTCTGACAGCGTCTCTGGCTGGTTTCCAGCCAAGCCTTCGGCGATCAGGGCTGCCGCTTCTTGTGCGCCTTCATAAGGCCATTCGGTCAACCACTGCGGGTCGGCCAGGGAGTCCAGTAATGGCTGGCACTCTTTGCTCTCCGGTGGGGCATACAATAAAACACCTAGCACACGGCCAGTCAGGGCAATTTTTTCAAGCATCATAACTTGGGGCTTCTCCAGGGGCGCAGCCAGGCCGCGCCCAGATTAACGTTAGCCAGCCACGGCCATGCCAACGGTCATATGCAGGCCGTAGAACACGCCACGGCCAATCAACTCACCGGCAAAGACTAACACAAAGCCCAAGGTCAACCCCATTACACTGGCGTTACCACGGCGCAACTGCGGGCAAATCCAGCAACCCAGGCCGAGAACCAGCAATACCAGCCGCCATACCATCAGTTGGCCATATTCCGGGATCAGCGCCGACGCCTGCTGTACCGAGCTGCTGATGGTCGCCAACTCACTGCCCTGCAACAGCGCCGAGCACAGGCTAAGCAGCAGCGCCAGCACGCTGATCATCATCAGTTGACCACGGCCAGCCACTTGCAGCCCGGCCGCCCTCAGCAGCAACACACCCAACAGCGGCCCGCCGATAAACACCGACAGGAAGAAGTTCAACGTGGTGTAACCGTTATGCCAGGTCGGTACGGTATCGATCTGGTAGACACGCGTCATGGCGTAGACAAACAGCAGGCCTAGCACCATGGTGAGCACCAGCCAGGCTTTACCCAGCGCCGGCGGCATTTTTTTCAACACGGCCAGCAGCCAATAAAGGCCACCAACCGCAAAGAATATCGAACCGCTGGCGATTTCATTACTCAACGCCGACTCACCGATGCGATTGAGCGAGTTAAAGGCCCTGATCGGTGTCCCCAGGTGCATCACGGAGGCGATAAAGGCGATCCCCATCAGCAACCACAGGAAAAACATAGAACCGTGTACCGCCTTGCTCTGGCGATCGGTCAGATTACCGGCGATCAACGCCAGCCCCATTACGATAACGCCGCCCACCACAAACTGCCCTAATACGGTGAACACCATCAGCGGCCATTCATGCCATCCCGTTCCCATTTTAAACCTCCTTCGGATTAGCCAGATGGCCGGTAGTGTCACCACTCGGGCGGCTGTTGGCGTTAGGTTTCAGTACGATGCACGGTTTGGTGAAATGCGCGGCCGGTAACGGTGCCACTTGCGCCAGGGTGCCATGTTGTTTACGCAGTTCGTCGATCGGGCCAAAGTCCAGGGCACGCAGCGGGCAGGACTCGACACAAATCGGCTTTTGGCCAACGGCAACGCGCTCATAGCAGCCATCGCACTTGGTCATGTGCCCTTTCGCTTCGTTGTACTGCGGTGCGCCGTACGGGCATGCCATATGGCAGTAGCGGCAACCGATGCACACCTCTTCATTCACCACCACAAAACCGTCTTCTCGCTTGTGCATGGCGCCACTTGGGCACACTTTGGTACAGGCCGGGTCTTCGCAGTGGTTACAGGCGATCGACAGGTAATAGGCAAACACGTTTTGGTGCCAGCTATCGCCGTCCTGCTGCCAGTCGCCCCCGGCATACTCATAGATGCGGCGGAAGCTGACGTCCGGGGTTAGGTTTTTATAGTCTTTGCAGGCCAGCTCGCAGGTTTTGCAGCCGGTGCAACGACTCGAATCAATGTAGAATCCATATTGCGTAGTCATCAGCTACTCCTTAAAGTTTGGCGACCTGGACCAGATTGGTGTGAGAAGGATTGCCCTTGGCCAACGGCGACGGGCGCTGGGTGGTCAGCACGTTGATACTGCCAGCATGATCGATACGGCTACCATCTGGCGCATACCAGGCTCCTTCGCCCATAGCGACCACGCCCGGCAACATGCGTGGCGTCACCTTGGCATTAATGCGTACCTCACCCCGATCGTTGTAAATACGGATCAGGTCCCCGTTGGCTATGCCGCGGGATTGCGCATCAATCGGGTTGATCCACATCTCCTGGCGGCAAGCGGCCTTCAGCACGTCGACGTTACCGTAGGTAGAGTGGGTTCTGGCCTTGTAGTGGAAACCGGTCATCTGCAATGGATACTTGCTGCTTAACGGATCGTCGGGGCTTTCGAAACCGGCCGCATACACCGGCAGCGGATCGATAACGTCGTCCTTGGATAATTCCCAAGTCGCTGCCAGCTCCGCCAGTTGGGCAGAATAGATCTCGATCTTGCCTGAAGGCGTTTTCAGTGGATTAGCCTGCGGATCGGCCCGGAAGGCTTTGTAAGCCACATGGTGACCATCGGGATCGCGCTGCTTGAAGATCCCTTGCTTGAGGAACTGTTCAAAGTCCGGTAGCGCCGGAATGGCTTCGCGGGACTGCTGATAAAGGTGACGCAGCCACTCTTCCTGAGTCCGCCCCTCGGTGAAGGCCTGCTCAACCCCCATACGTCGGGCGATCTCGCTGGTCATTTCATAAATGTTCTTACATTCAAACTGCGGCTTGATCGCCTGATCGGCGAAGATGACGTAACCCATATTGCCGCTTGAGGCATCCAGACAGAAATCCATCTGCTCAGAGGCGGTGCAATCTGGCAGCACCAGATCGGCATATTTCGCCGACGAGGTCATGTGGTTATCGATTACCACGATCATCTCGCACTTCTTCTCGTCTTGCAGAATGTCATGGGTACGGTTGATTTCTGAGTGCTGGTTGATCAGACAGTTACTGGCATAGTTCCAGATAAACTTGATCGGCACGTCCAGCTTGTCCTTGCCCTGCACGCCGTCACGCTTGGCGGTCATTTCCGGCCCGCGCAGAATGGCATCGGTCCACATGAACATGGAGATGCTGGTTTTAACCGGATTCTCCAAGGTCGGCATCCGAACAAACGGCAGGCCGTAGGAGCCTTCGCGTGCCCCCGTGTTACCGCCATGGATCCCGACGTTACCGGTGAGGATCGGCAACATGGCGATGGCACGTGAGGTCAACTCACCGTTGGCATGGCGTTGCGGCCCCCAACCTTGGGAAATGAACGCCGGTTTGGTACTGCCAATTTCGCGCGCCAGTTTGACAATGCGGTCGGCCGGGATACCGGTAATTTTTGAGGCCCAGGCCGGCGTCTTCTCAATGCCGTCGTCACCTTGGCCCAGAATATAGGCTTTATAGTGCCCATTAGCTGGAGCCCCCGCAGGTAAGGTTTTTTCGTCGTAACCCACGCAGTATTTATCAAGGAACGGCTGATCGACCAAATTCTCGCTGATTAACACATGCGCCAACCCGGCAACCAGTGCCGCATCGGTGCCAGGGCGAATTGGGATCCACTCGTCTTCCCGACCGGCAGCGGTATCGGTGTAGCGCGGATCGATCACAATCATGCGTGCATTCGAACGCTCACGCGCCTGCTCCAGCAGGTAGGTGACTCCACCGCCGCTCATGCGGGTTTCGCCAGGGTTATTGCCGAACAGCACCACCAGCTTGCTGTTTTCGATGTCCGTCGGGCTGTTACCGTCCGCCCAACCGCCATAGGTATAATTCAGCCCCATGGCGATCTGCGCGGTGCTGTAGTCACCATAGTGGTTCAGATAGCCGCCGCAGCAGTTCATCAGGCGCGCGATCAACGTAGAACCCGGTGGCCAGGAGCGGGTTATTGTGCCCCCCAAGGTGCCGGTGCCGTAGTTCAAATAGATGGCTTCATTGCCATAGTCTTTGATGATGCGCTTCATGTTGTCAGCGATCAGCGTGTAGGCTTCATCCCAGCTTATCTGCTTGAATTTTCCTTCGCCCCGCTTGCCCACGCGGAGCATGGGGTACTTCAGGCGGTCCGGGTTATACACGCGGCGGCGCATTGAGCGCCCACGCAGGCAGGCACGAACCTGATGCAACTCTTGGTACTCGTCGTTGCCAGTATTATCCGTTTCGACATATTTGATCATACCGTCGACCACATGCATCCGCAGTGGGCAACGGCTACCGCAGTTTACCGTACAAGCACTCCACACCACTTTTTCTTCGGGTTTGGCAAGGGCGGATGTCGGGGAGGTTTCAGCGTTGGCACGACGGCTGAAAGGCAAAGAAACGCCACCAACGGCAAGGGCAAGCCCGCCAATGGCACTGTTTTTAACCAGCTTTCGTCTGGAACACTGAAAGCCGGTTAGAGGTTTTTTGGGGGACTCGCTCATAATATTTCGCTCTGGGTTGCTTCAATCAGCCAGGGGTATGGCTACAGGAAAATCTGCAATCAACTACGCAGACCGGTTTAAATGGCAGGTAATGATTTTTTTATTTTGACCTGCTCTAGGTGGAACTATCCTCCTAAAGGGGTAGTTCCACCTTGTTCACAATCAATAAATAGTTGATATCACTGCCATTATTGATAATGATAATTATTTCATAACTTTTCGATCTCGATCAGGTTGGTATGCTGCGGGTTACCTTTCGCCAGCGGCGATGGCCGGTGGGTGGTAAGCGTATTCATGCAGGCACCGTGATCGATACGATCGCCGTTCATGTTGGCCTGATGCCAGGCTCCTTGTCCCATAGCTACCACGCCCGGCATGATGCGCGGTGTGACTTTGGCGGCCACGCGAACTTCGCCACGGCCATTGAATACCCGCACCGTTTCACCGCTGGCAATGCCGCGCTGGCTGGCATCCAGCGGGTTAATCCAGACTTCCTGCGGGCAAGCCGCCTGCAGCACATCGATATTGCCGTAGCTGGAGTGGGTCCGGGCCTTATAGTGGAAACCGAACATTTGCAGCGGGTAGGTGTTACGCAACGGGTCATCCCAACCTTCAAAGGTTGAGGCGTAGACCGGCAGCGGGCTGATGGTTTCGTCCTTCTCCAGCTCCCAACTGTTGGCAATCTCTGCCAACTTAGCCGAATAGATCTCGATCTTGCCTGAAGGCGTCTTCAACGGGTTGGCTGCGGGATCGTCACGGAATTTTTTATAGGCCACAAAGTGCCCATTCGGGTCTTTACGCTTGTAAATCCCCATGCTGCGCAAGGCTTCATAGGAAGGTAGCTGCGGGTCCTTCGCCAGCATTTTGGCGTACAGGTATTGCAGCCACTGCTCCTGGGTGCGCCCTTCGGTAAATTTTTGATGTACCTCAGGCCCAAGGCGACGCGCCACCTCGCTCATCACTTCATAGATAGGTTTACGCTCAAACTTGGCAGAAGTGGCCGGCTGGATAAAAATCAGGTAGCCCATATTGCCGGCATAATCGTTCGGGATAATGTCCTCCTGCTCGACCGTCATCAGATCCGGCAGCAGAATATCGGCGTATTTCGCCGAAGAGGTCATAAAGTTTTCCAGCACCACGATCATTTCACACTGAGAGTCATCCTGCAGAATGTCGTGGGTTTTGTTGATATCGGAGTGCTGGTTGGTAATGGTGTTACCGGCATAGTTCCAGATGAACTTGATCGGCACGTCCAACTTGTCTTTGCCGCGTATCCCATCACGTTTGGCGGTCATTTCCGGGCCGCGGGCGATGGCATCGGTCCAGCTGAAGCAGGAAATCTGCGTTTTTACCGGATTTTCCAGCACCGGCATCCGCTCTATGGTGATGGTATAGGTTGATTCACGCGCACCGCTGTTACCGCCGTTAATCCCTACGTTGCCGGTCAGGATCGGCAGCATGGCAATAGCCCGCGAGGTGAGTTCACCATTTGCCTGGCGCTGTGGCCCCCAACCTTGCGAGATATAGGCCGGTTTGGCACTGCCAATCTCACGTGCCAGTTTGATGATGCGCTCGGCCGGAATGCCGGTGATTTGCGATGCCCACTGGGGAGTTTTCTCAACACCGTCCTCGCCCTGCCCCAGAATATAGGCCTTGTAATGACCGTTGGCAGGTGCACCGGCGGGTAAGGTTTTTTCATCGTAACCCACGCAGTAATTATCCAGGAACGGTTGGTCGACCATATCCTCGCTGATCAACACATGCGCCAATCCGGCGACCAGTGCGGCATCTGTACCAGGCCGGATTGGGATCCACTCATCTTCCCGCCCTGCGGCCGTATCCGTATAACGCGGATCGATGACGATCATGCGCGCGTTAGAACGTTCCCGCGCCTGCTCCAGGAAGTAGGTGATGCCACCGCCGCTCATGCGGGTTTCCGCCGGATTGTTGCCGAACAGCACCACCAGCTTACTGTTTTCGATATCAGAGGTGCTGTTACCTTCATTGCTGCCGTAGGTATAAGGCATGGCGCAGGCGATCTGGGCGGTACTGTAGGTGCCATAGTGGCTGAGAAAACCGCCGTAACAGTTCATCAGACGGGCGACCAGCGAGGCATAGGGTGAAGAACGGGTAATATTGCCGCCGACAATGCCGGAGGTGTAGTTGATGTAAACCGCTTCATTGCCGTATTTGGCGACGATACGTTGCAGGCTGGCGGCGATTTCTCTGTAAGCCTCTTCCCAACTGATGCGTTTGAATTTGCCTTCACCACGTTTGCCGACGCGTTTCATCGGGTAATTCAGACGTTCCGGATGGTTCATGCGCCGACGCATGGAGCGGCCACGCAGACAGGCGCGCACCTGGTGGTTACCGTAAACATCGTCGCCCGTGTTGTCGGTTTCCACCCAGTAAACTTCATCATCGCGCACGTGTAGCCGCAAGGCACAGCGGCTGCCACAGTTAACCGAGCAGGCTCCCCACACCACTTTATCCTGAGGCACGGGTTGCACCGCGGTGCCGACCGTTTCTGCCACGGCATGGCGGCTAAAAGGCAACGAAAAACCGCTAGCGGCCAGGGTCAAGCCCGCTACCGTGCCGGATTTCATTAGCGTACGGCGGCTGATACCGTTGGATGATGATGCTGCAGATTTTTGCTTCGACATAGCTCACTCCTGGTCTTGCCCGAACAACGGGAAACGTCATGCCTTGGTTGGCAGAGACAGGAGGAAGCTGAATTAGCGCTGGGTGGTTTGATGTGGAAAAACGATTCCCCCTCCATAAGTAAGGATATTACTCATTAGGGGGTAGTAAACTTTGTCTGCTATCAATAAATGTAGCTTTCATTCGTAAATAAAAAACCATTCAAACGAAAAAAGCGCCCGTAGGCGCTTTCGATAGACTATTTTGCTACCACCGTGAGGTGGATTAACCGATATATTCCAGGCCGCCCATGTAAGGACGCAATGCTTCAGGCACCTGAATACGGCCATCTGCCTGCTGGTAGTTTTCCAGCACGGCAACCAGAGTACGGCCTACGGCCAAACCAGAACCGTTCAGCGTGTGCACCAGGCGTGGTTTTTTCTCGGTTTTGCTGCGGCAACGAGCCTGCATACGACGCGCCTGAAAATCTCCCATGTTGGAGCAGGAAGAGATCTCACGATAGGTGTTCTGCGCAGGTAGCCACACTTCCAGATCGTAGGTTTTGCAGGAACCAAAACCGATATCACCGGTGCACAGTAGCACTTTACGATATGGCAGGTTCAGCAATTGCAGCACTTTCTCCGCATGGCCGGTCAACTCTTCCAGCGCATTCATCGAGTCTTCTGGGCGCACGATCTGGACCATTTCGACCTTGTCGAACTGGTGCATACGGATCAGGCCACGGGTGTCACGCCCGTAAGAACCGGCTTCTGAACGGAAGCATGGCGTATGCGCGGTCATCTTCAGCGGCAGATCTTCTTCATCGAGGATCTCGTCACGCACCAGGTTGGTAACTGGCACTTCCGCAGTTGGGATAAGCGCATAGTTGCTGCTTTCCGATTCTTCTTCCAGTGGTTTGGTATGGAACAGATCTTCACCAAACTTCGGCAACTGACCAGTACCGTACAGCGTGGCATGGTTCACCAGATACGGCACGTAGGTTTCCATATAGCCGTGCTGTTCCGTGTGCAGGTCCAGCATGAACTGGGCCAACGCACGGTGCATACGAGCCATTTGGCCTTTCATCACCACAAAACGCGCACCGGTCAGTTTCACCGCAGCGGCAAAGTCCAGCCCACCGGCCATTTCGCCCAGCTCAACGTGATCGCGTACCGGGAAATCGTACTGACGCGGTTCGCCCCAGCGGCAGATTTCCAGGTTTTCGCTATCGTCTTTGCCATCCGGCACCGCGTCGTCCGGCACGTTCGGCATCACCAACGCGTAATCACGGATCTCGTTCTGCAGCTTATCCAGTGCGGCCTTGGCAGCATCCAGCTTGTCACCCAGTTCGTTCACTTCGCGACGCAGTGGCTCGATATCTTCACCGCGCGCTTTGGCCGCGCCGATGGATTTCGATCGGGAGTTACGTTCTGCCTGCAGTGTTTCAGTTTCTACCTGCAGAACCTTACGGCGCTCTTCTTGCGAACGCAGCAGATCCAGATCGAGTTTAAAGCCTCTGCGAGCCAGTTTTACGGCGACTGCGTCTAGCTCATTACGCAGCAGATTGGGATCGAGCATGCTAATCCTGTGCTTGTTGTTATTGAAAGAGAAATTGTGTTTTATGCCGCAACGGTATAGCCGCATAAAAGAAGTGTGATACCCGCTAACCTTACCGCAACGGCAACGCTAGCGGTAGCGTTTTGTCTGGCTATTTTGATCCTGCTCAGCCAGCCATGCCAACTTTTCACCGATTTTGCCTTCCAGCCCGCGCGAGGTTGGATGATAGTAGCGCGTGGTGGCCATTTCCGCCGGGAAATAGCTCTCTCCGGCCGCATAGGCGTTGGGTTCGTCATGGGCATAGCGATATTCTGCGCCCAGACCCATTTCCTTCATCAGCTTGGTCGGTGCGTTACGCAGATGCTCCGGCACGTCATAGTCCGCCATCTCTTTGGCATCACGCATGGCGGCTTTAAAGGCGGTATAGACGGCGTTGCTTTTTGGCGCGCAGGCCAGATAAACGATCGCCTGTGCGATGGCGCGTTCCCCTTCCGCGGGGCCAACGCGGGTGAAGCAATCCCAGGCGGCAATGGCCACCTGCATTCCGCGTGGATCGGCGTTGCCAACGTCTTCAGAGGCAATGGCCAACAGGCGGCGCGCAACATACAGCGGATCGCCACCGGCAGTAATAATACGTGCATACCAGTACAAGGCGGCATCCGGTGCCGAGCCACGCACGGATTTATGCAGCGCTGAAATCAGATCGTAATAGCGATCGCCTTTGTTATCGAAGCGCGCGCTGCGTTCACCGGAGACCTCTTTGAGCAGTTCCGGGGTTAATACCCGCATGCCTTTGCCGTCGATTTCCGCCATATCGGCCATCATCTCCAGGCTGTTCAAGGCGCGGCGGGCATCGCCACCCACCAGCTCTGACAGCATGCGCTTGGTTTCCGGCGGCAGCTCGATGTTTTGATCGCCAAAACCCCGTGCCTTGTCTTCCATGGCCTGATCCAGCACCTGGCCGATGTCGTCCGCCGTCAGCGCTTTGAGCAGATAGACCCGCGCGCGGGACAGCAACGCCGAGTTCAGCTCAAAGGAGGGATTTTCCGTGGTGGCGCCGATAAAGGTAATGGTGCCGTCTTCGATATGTGGCAGGAAGGCATCCTGCTGGCTTTTATTGAAGCGGTGGACTTCATCAACAAACAGGATGGTGCGGCGGCCTGCATCGCGGTTTTGCCGGGCGCGCTCGATGGCTTCGCGGATCTCCTTGATGCCGGAGGTTACCGCTGAGATACGCTCAACATCGGCCCGGCCATAGCGGCCAATCAACTCTGCCAGCGTCGTTTTCCCGGTTCCCGGCGGCCCCCACAGGATCATAGAGTGCAATTGCCCAGCCTCGATGGCGCGTGGCAACGGCTTGCCAGGGGCCAGCAAATGCTGCTGGCCAATGTATTGTGCCAACGTGGTTGGCCGCATACGCGCGGCCAGTGGCTGGAACTCATTATGGGAAAAATCGAGTGACATGTTGCTCACGTAGACCTCACTGGCGCTGGTCGTCCAGCGTCACCCCCTTCGGTGGGGTAAATTTGAATTTGGCAGCATCAACGCTGCTGCTCTGCTGGCTCTTCAACTGATAAGCGCTACGCTGGCCATCTTGCTCAACCGCAGCAAAGCTCTTGATGGTGCCGCTATTGGTCACGGTGATGGCAAACTGCTTCAGATTACCGCTGCTGGCCTTTGGCGTCAGTTCGAAATCATCGCCTTTCTGCTTCACGTTGTATTTTTTCCAGTCGTTAGCATCGTTACGGGTGATCAGCATAAAGGGCGTATTGCCAGTGGCGTTCTTCAGCCAGGTGGCCGTCACCTGCTCGACGAACGGGTTGTAGAACCACAGGGTCTCCCCGTCCGAAACCAGCACGCTCTCATCCGGCGAGGTCATGTGCCAGTTAAACAGATTGGGGCGTTTTACCCATAATTCGCCTTCCCCTTGCTGCACTGCAGCGCCATCGCTACTGGTGACCGATTGGGAGAAACTGGCATGGAAACTGTTTACTTTCGCCAGACGACTTTGCAAATCTTGCGCTGCATCCGCCAATACGGAAGTAGATGCGAATCCCGAAAGCAGACAACAGGCAATCAACAGTTTTTTCATTATTCCAAGTACCTTATGAAATGCGTTTACCGCAAGCTGGGTCAATATAACCCTGAACACCTCCACTCTACCCGAAGCGCTCGACTGACAGCCAGAGCACGATTCCGATAAAGCAGGGGTTTACGCTTCTTTGCACAAGGGCCGCAAAGCGGCCCTTTTATTATGGTTACAGCGCCTGATGGCAATCAGTCATGCCGCGGCGGAGCCAGCACCTCACGGTTACCGTTATGCCCCTGCTCGCTGACAATGCCCTGCGCTTCCATCTGTTCGATGATACGCGCGGCGCGGTTGTAGCCGATGCGGAACTGACGCTGTACACCGGAAATCGAGGCGCGGCGTTTATCCACCACAAACTCGACCGCCTGATCGAACAGCGGATCCAGCTCTTCGTCACCGTCCAGACCACCGCCTGCGCCACCCTCACCGTCTTCACCGGCGCTGAGAATACCCTCTTTATACTGCGGCCGCTCACGCGCTTTCCAGTCTTTGACCACGGCATGAACTTCCTGATCGCGGACAAACGCCCCGTGCACACGCACCGGTATTGAAGAATTCGGTGCCAGATACAGCATGTCACCCATTCCCAGCAAGGATTCCGCTCCGCCCTGATCGAGAATGGTGCGGGAGTCGATCTTGCTCGATACGGTAAAGGCGATACGCGTCGGGATGTTGGCCTTGATCAAACCGGTGATCACATCCACCGAAGGACGCTGGGTTGCCAGCACCAGGTGGATCCCCGCAGCACGCGCTTTCTGTGCCAGACGAGCGATCAGCTCTTCAACCTTTTTGCCCACCGTCATGATCAGATCGGCAAATTCATCCACCATCACCACGATGTACGGCTCTTTTTCCAACACCGGCGGCGTGATATCCATGCTGTCGCTTGGCTTCCAGAACGGATCCGGGATTGGCCGGCCCATCGCCTCGGCCTGATCGACCCGCTCGTTGTAGCCTGCCAGGTTACGAACCCCCAGGGCAGACATCAGCTTATAGCGGCGCTCCATCTCGGCCACGCACCAGCGCAATGCATTGGCGGCGTCTTTCATATCGGTAACCACATCGGTCAGCAGATGTGGGATGCCTTCGTAGACCGACAGTTCCAGCATTTTCGGGTCGATCATGATAAAGCGCACTTCTTTCGGCGTGGCCTTATACAGGATACTGAGTATCATGGCGTTGACCCCAACCGACTTACCGGAACCGGTGGTACCGGCCACCAGCAGATGCGGCATTTTACCCAGATCGGCGACCACTGGCTGACCCGCGATATCTTTACCCAATACGATCGCCAGAGGCGATGGGTTGTCGCGGAAGGCTGGGCAATCCAGCACTTCGCGCAGATACACGGTTTGTCGTTTGACGTTCGGCAGTTCCAGGCCGACGTATGGCTTACCCGGGATCACTTCCACCACACGCACGGCGGAAGTTGACAATGAGCGGGCCAGATCGCGCGACAGGTTGGAGATACGCGCGGCCTTGACGCCAGGAGCCAAATCCAGTTCGAAGCGGGTAATGACCGGGCCAGGCAGAATATCGACCACGTCGGCCTTGACGCGGTAATCCGCCAGGCTGGCTTCCACCAGCCGCGCTTTCTGTTCCAACGCAAAGGTATCGACCGGTTCGACCTCTTTCGGGGCCTCGGTCAACAGATCCAGCGTTGGCAGTGGCGTAGTCGGTTTCTGCAGCGGCATATCATTACGCATCAGGAATGGATGGATCAGGCTGTCCATCGCTGGTGCTGGCGGTTGCTGCTGAACGGGTGGCTGATAAGTCTGTTGCGGCTGGTAACCAGGCGCAGGGGGAGCTTGCGGACGCGGTGCCTGATAAGCGGGCGCCTCAGGCTCAAACTGCCCGAACGGCACGTCGTCTTCCAACTCGCTTTCCAACTCGATGCTATCCTCAAGCTGTGGCGACAGGGTAAACAGCGGCTCGGTTGGGCCGTCATCCACCAGATCTGCCATCGGTGAGAAACTGTAGGCCTGGCGGGTATCCACCGGGCGAGTCACCGGAGCCGGTTCTGGTTCAGGCTGCGGTTCTTCTACGCCATAGCGAGCCTGTTGCTGCGCGGCAAATGCCTGACCGAGTTCGGCCTCACGCTGCGCATCTTCGTCATCTTGTTGTTCTTGCGAATACTCTTCGCCATAGCGCTGGCTTTGCTGTTCGGCAAAGGCCTGACGCAATGCAGCTTCTTGCAGGACTTCATCTTCTTCCTGCGGGTTGCTGAACGGTTCTGGCTGAGGTTCATCCCCACGGTTGCGCTGCTCCTGCTCCGCGATCCGCTGCGAAGGCAGCTTGATGCCGTAGGAGGCCAGCTCACGCCGGGTTGGAATACGCACCGGATTTGGCCGTGGCAGTTCCGGGCCGATGCCCTGCTTGATCTGCGAGCTCGCATCACTGGTGGCAGTAAACGCAGGCATGAAGGTGTTGTTCACCGCACCGGCGGTTGCTGCGGCTGCGGCAACCGCCGCTGGCTTCACTACCTCTCTGGCGCTGAAACCCGTTGAGCCAATGACATCGTCGCTATCCCGCTGGGCCGCAGAGAAATCAAACGGTGACGGCTCTGGTTTTGGCGTAACGGGGGTCTGCCAGTCACCCAGGCGCGGCTCATGTTCCTCACGATAAGGCTCCGTTACGCGCGTCGTTCTCGGTGCCGGTGTCTCTTCAGGCAGTTCAAACGAATACAGCGGCGGCGTGTCTTGTGGTTGCGCAGGGGTTAATGGATGCTGATTGATGGAAGCAGGCGCTGTCGGGGCCACGGTGACCGGAGCCTGAACGGCCGCTTTCGGCATTACCGGGATATCAGTAACGACCGGCGCTGGCTCGGCAAGCGAGAGGTCATCATCGCTGGCACGCAACCCACTTAATAAAGGATCTGCGGCATCTTGCGCTTCTTCTTCGGCGGTTTCGGTCACGGAAGAGGCAGAGAACAACGCGTCGTCCTCATCTACTGCCATAGCAGCAGGTGCCACAGGTTGGCCGCTTTCTTCGCGATCGTCGAACACGACATCGTCATCGTCGTGATAGCGGTCTTCACGGCGTGAACGGTTAGTCATAAAGGTAGCGGCGCCCAGCACGACACCACCAATTTTTTCCGCAATCACCAGCCATGACCAGCCGGTGAACAGCGTCAGCCCCACTGCCCAAATGCCGAGCAGCGCCAAAGTGGCGCCAATGCCGTTAAACCACGGCAACATGGCATTGCTTAGCAGGCTGCCAATCACCCCGCCGGAAGCGAAGTAATAGAGATCGTCAACGTTTAACGCCGCCAGGCCACACGAGGTGAGCACCAGCGCCAATGTGCCGATCAAACGTAACGAGAGCCCAAAGAAATCGACGTAATCGCCGTTATCGCGCCGACGGTAACCAGACAGGCACAACACCAGCATAATCGGTGGGATCGCATAGGCAAGGACCCCAAAGGTGAAGAACAACGTGTCGGCCAACCATGCGCCTACCCCGCCGCCCAGATTGTGGATAGGCTCATGCCAGGCAGTTTGCGACCAACTAGGATCGGAAGGATTGAAACTGACCAATGCAGCCATAAGGTAAACGGCAAAAATTGCCACCACGATCAACACAGCCTCGAGCAAACGTCGCCCACTGCTGAGTTTTTTCAGGGTAACTTCTTTATCTTCTGTGTATTCCTGGCTCAAGAAAGGCACTCCAGGTTCCTGTTGACGGATAGAGTAACGGCGCCGAGAAGTTTCCCCGGCGCCAAAACTGTATGAATAAACAGGAGTGTAACGAATTTAATCAGGTTTTGCACCTGCACCTTACCGTGTTTTGATAACCAGACGGTTACTCTGTTTGACTTCTTCCATCACGACGTAAGTACGGGTGTCATTCACCCCCGGTAAACGCAACAGAGTTTCGCCCAACAGCTTACGATAAGCTGACATATCTGGTACTCGGGTTTTCAACAGATAGTCGAAATCACCGGAAACCAGATGACACTCCTGAATTTCTTCAAGTTTTTGCACCGCAGAGTTGAATTGCTCAAACACATCCGGCGCACCGCGGTTCAACGTGATTTCCACGAAGACCAGCAGGGAAGCATCCAGATAATGCGGGTTAAGCAATGCGGTATACCCATGAATAAAGCCTTGACGCTCAAGACGGCGCACACGCTCCAAACAAGGGGTTGGGGATAACCCCACGCGCTTTGAAAGCTCGACGTTCGAAATACGCCCATCCTTCTGCAACTCATTGAGGATGTTGCGATCGATACGGTCGAGATCTTTACCCGGGCGTTTTTTAGTATCTACCATTATTATTGTCTCTCTTATGTTCTTCCCTGCACTTGCCACACCCTAGCCAACGTCAATGTGCAAGGATTTGTTCCAAGCGAAGACCCGATGCCAGTGTTTAGCGGTTCATCCCCCTGAGGGAACAGGATACGTAATACCAACCGCCCTTGTGCTTCGTCACTCTTTGTCACTACCATCTTCCGCCGTTGCCCAGCCTGTCTGTCACCTCTGGGCAACGAATTCAAATGATTTACGTTCAGAAATCCATCAACCCCGTCAGGGCAAACCCTCCCTCACCCGTCGCGCCCCGACAATATTCTGCCTGGGTGGCGAAAATGCCTACGATTTGCAGCTGACACGGGGTTAATTTCTTCTTCCAATGATGTTTTCGCAAATGCGCAGCGGATTGTCAAAGTAAAAGAACTAAAATCAGTAGAACGTACCGCCAGCAAAACTGAGCACCTGATTTTTTATTAGGAATTTCCCCTACCCGAAACCGGGTAGTTGCCCACATAAACCCGACAAAAAACGCATTTTTAACCCATTGCTGTACAAAATTATTGCTGCTGTTACCTCTCCCAGCCCAAGGATAAAATCGCGGCTAATAGGCGCTGATTATCAAACAAATCGGTAACAACATCCCCTGGCGCTTTTTTTACTGCCGCATTTTCCCTACAATCGGTTTCATTGTCCGCCATTGTGGGAAACGAGGTTATTCATGGGCACGGCTAAACATAGCAAATTATTGATCCTGGGCTCTGGCCCGGCTGGCTACACCGCAGCGGTTTATGCAGCACGCGCGAACCTGAACCCGGTATTGATCACCGGTATGGAGCAAGGCGGTCAGCTGACCACCACCACCGAAGTCGAGAACTGGCCAGGCGACGCCGAAGGTTTGACCGGCCCGGCGCTGATGGAGCGGATGCGTGAGCACGCAGAAAAGTTCGACACCCAGATCGTGTTTGACCATATCAACAGCGTCGATCTGCAGAACCGCCCTTTCCGCCTGTTGGGTGATAGCGGCGAATATACCTGCGATGCCTTGATTATCGCTACTGGCGCATCGGCCCGTTATTTAGGCCTGCCATCGGAAGAAGCTTTCAAGGGCAAAGGGGTCTCCGCCTGTGCCACCTGCGATGGTTTCTTCTATCGCAACCAGAAGGTCGCCGTAGTCGGTGGTGGCAACACCGCCGTGGAAGAAGCACTGTATCTGTCAAACATCGCCTCTGAGGTTCACCTGGTGCACCGCCGTGACAGTTTCCGCAGCGAAAAGATCCTGATCAATCGCCTGATGGAAAAAGTGAAGAACGGCAACATCATCCTGCATACGGACTGCACGCTGGACGAAGTGTTGGGCGATCAGATGGGCGTCACCGGGATGCGCTTACGCAGCACCAAAGACGCTGAGCAGACCAAAGAGTTAGAGCTTGCTGGCGTATTTATCGCGATCGGTCACAGCCCGAACACCGCGATCTTTGGCGGGCAGCTTGAGCTGGAAAACGGCTATATCAAGGTGCAGTCCGGTATTCACGGCAACGCGACCCAGACCTCCATTCCTGGCGTATTTGCCGCAGGTGACGTCATGGATCACATTTACCGCCAGGCGATCACCTCAGCCGGAACGGGCTGTATGGCCGCACTGGATGCCGAACGCTATCTCGACGGTATCGCACAGGCCGAGTGCAAATAACCCTTCAGCGATAAACGTTACCGAGGCGGCCGATTGGCCGCCTTATTTCTATCCCCCGCTCCTGAAAGTTCAAAACAACCCCATCCGCGCTAAAAACGTGACTGTTGCCCAAGTGATGAAAGGGATATTTAGTTCACGTCTACCGAGTGACGAGGTAACATTAGCGTTCACTTGTCTTATTTCCCGCTGAGACAAACACTTTTTTAACAGTACGTTAACCAAGCCTGCTACAACAGGCATCGGCGACGCAGACTACCTGATGAAAAAAACCAGACAGCACCAGTTAACCCGTTGGCTCAAAACACAGAGTACGTTGGCGCAGCGTTGGCTGCGTTTATCCATGCTGTTAGGCCTGGCAAGCGGCATCTTGATCGTCGCCCAGGCCTGGCTGTTGGCCTCACTGCTCCATGCGCTGATTATTGAACATCAGCCCCGTGGCGAACTGGTTTCGTCGTTTATCTGGTTGGCCGCCACCTTTGCCCTGCGCGCCTTCCTGAGCTGGCTGCGCGAACGGGTTGGCTTCATCTGCGGGCAGGTCATTCGCCAGCGTATGCGTGCGCAGGTGCTGGATAAGCTGCAACAGCTTGGCCCCGCCTGGATCCAGGGCAAGCCCGCCGGGAGCTGGGCCAGCATCATCGTTGAGCAGATTGAGGATATGCAGGATTACTATTCCCGCTATCTGCCGCAAATGTATTTGGCCGTGTTTATCCCAGTGCTGATCCTGATCACCGTCTTCCCGATCAACTGGGCGGCCGGGTTTATCCTGCTGGCTACCGCCCCACTGATCCCGCTGTTTATGGCACTGGTCGGTATGGGTGCGGCCGATGCCAACCGCCGTAACTTTGTCGCGCTGGCAAGGCTCAGCGGCAATTTCCTCGATCGCCTGCGCGGCCTGGATACTCTGCGTCTGTTTAATCGCGGCCAGGCGGAAACCGATCACATTGCCAAATCCTCAGAAGATTTTCGCCAGCGCACCATGGAAGTGCTGCGTCTGGCCTTCCTCTCCTCCGCCGTGCTGGAGTTCTTCGCCTCGATTTCCATCGCCGTGGTGGCGGTCTATTTTGGCTTCTCCTACCTCGGTGAACTGGACTTTGGCAGCTATGGCATGGGCGTAACGCTGTTTGCCGGTTTTCTGGTGCTGATCCTGGCACCGGAGTTTTTCCAACCGCTGCGCGATCTGGGCGCCTTTTACCATGCCAAAGCCCAGGCCGTGGGCGCTGCCGAAGCGCTGGAAACCTTCCTGGCCGCAGAGGGCGAGCAGGTTGGCAATGGCTCTCAAACGCTAAATAGCCAAGAAGCACTGACCATACGGGCGCAGCAGTTGGAAATCCTCTCACCCAATGGCGTAGTGCTTGCAGGGCCGCTTGATTTTACCCTGCCAGCCAATCAGCGTATTGCCTTGGTCGGGCTTAGCGGTGCCGGGAAAAGCTCGTTGTTGAACCTGCTGCTGGGCTTCCTGCCCTACCGGGGCTCGTTGCTGATCAACGGCATCGAACTGCGCGAGCTGGCTGCGGTTAACTGGCGCCAGCAACTGGGCTGGGTGGGGCAAAATCCCCATCTGCCAGCTCAAACTCTGCGGGACAATATTCTGCTCGGCTATCCGCAGGCCAGCGAGGCCCAATTGCAACAGGCGGTTGAACAGGCTTACGTCAGTGAATTCCTGCCGCATTTACCAAAAGGGTTGGCAACCGATCTGGGTGATGGCGCTGCCCGCCTTTCCGTTGGGCAAGCTCAGCGTGTGGCCGTGGCGCGGGCGCTGCTCAGCCCCCGCCGTTTGCTGTTACTGGATGAACCTGCGGCCAGCCTGGACGCCCACAGCGAGCGTTTGGTGATGCAGGCGCTGAATGCCGCCTCCCATCAGCAGACCACGCTGTTGGTCACGCACCAGTTGGAAGATACCGAAGATTATGACCAGATTTGGGTGATGGACAGCGGCAAAATCGTGCAGCAGGGCAACTACGCCACGCTCAGCACCCAGCCCGGTCTGTTTGCCAAACTGATTGCACACCGCAGCGGGGAGCTATAATCATGCGCGTTTTGCTGCCATTCCTGGCGTTGTATCGTCGCCACACGTTTCTGATTTTACTGGGTATCGTGCTGGCTATCGTCACCCTGCTGGCCAGTATCGGCCTGCTGGCGCTGTCCGGCTGGTTCCTGGCTGCCTCTTCGCTGGCCGGGCTGGCGGGGTTGTATACCTTCAACTACATGCTGCCGGCCGCTGGCGTACGGGGTGCGGCAATCTTCCGTACCGCCGGGCGTTATGCAGAACGGGTCGTCAGCCATGACGCCACTTTCCGCGTGTTGTCCCATCTGCGGGTATTTACCTTCCGCAAGATCCTGCCGCTGTCACCGGGTGGTATTGCACGCTTCCGTCAGGCTGAGCTGCTTAACCGCCTGGTTGCCGACGTTGATACGCTAGATCACCTCTACCTACGCGTTATCTCGCCAATGGTCAGCGCTGCGGTGGTGATTGTGGTAGTCACCTTCGGCCTCAGTTGGCTGGATGTTCCGTTAGCCCTGACGCTGGGAGGACTTTTGTTATTGCTGTTGCTGGCCGTTCCGCCGGTCTTCTATCGCGCAGGTAAGCCCATCGGGGGAGAGTTGACCCTGTTACGCAGCCAGTACCGCACCGACCTGACCGCCTGGCTCCAGGGGCAGGCCGAACTGGTGGTGTTTGGCGCGCTGGACGGTTTCCGGCATAAGCTCAACGCAACCGAACAACGCTGGCAGAGCCGTCAGTGGCAACAGGCTTCGCTAGGGGGGATTGCCCAGGCGCTGATGATCCTGGCAAGTGGCCTCACCGTCACGCTATTGATGTGGCTTGCCGCTGCGGGGATCGGTGGCGATACCCAACCCGGGGCCCTGATTGCCCTGTTTGCCTTTGCCGCCCTGGCCTCTTTTGAAGCCATGATGCCCGTCGCCGCCGCGTTCCAACATCTGGGCCAGGTGATCGCTTCGGCAACCCGGGTCAAGCAGATCATCGATCAGCAGCCGGAAGTCACCTTCCCTGCCAGCGGTCCAGCCTCACAGCCGGGCGCAGCGCTGCAACTAAGCGAGGTGTCTTTCACCTATCCCGACCAGCCGCTGCCGGTGTTGAACAACGTGACGCTGAACATCGCCGCTGGTGAGCACATCGCGCTGTTGGGCCGTACCGGCTGTGGTAAATCGACCCTGCTGCAATTGCTGACCCGCGCCTGGAATGCCGACGGCGGCCAAATGCTGCTCAACGGCCAACCATTGGCCAGCTATGATGAAGCTACGCTGCGCGCCATGACTACGGTAGTGAGCCAACGGGTGCATATCTTCAGCAGCACGCTGCGTGAAAACCTGCGTATCGCCGCACCTGCGGCCAGCGATGAGGACTTAAACCTCGCACTGCAACAAGTTGGTCTGGATAAGCTGCTGGAAAATGAGGGGCTGAATGCCTGGCTGGGTGAAGGTGGCCGCCAGCTTTCCGGCGGTGAGCAACGCCGTCTGGGCATTGCCCGTGCCCTGCTGCATCAAGCCCCGCTATTACTACTGGATGAGCCGACCGAGGGGCTGGATGCCGAAACCGAACAACAGATCCTGGCCCTGCTCCGCCAGCATTGCCGCGGCAAGACGTTAATTCTGGTGACTCACAGACTCTATGGACTGGAGCATTTCGATCGCATCTGCGTGATGGATGGCGGCAGTATCGTGGAACAAGGCAGCCACGCGGCGCTAATGCGCCAGCCTGGCCGTTACGCCCAATTCCACCAACGTATCAGTAATCTATCGCTGTAGAACCGCCTGTGGGCGACGCTAAGAGGTTTTATGCGCATTGTTAAGCTGTCATCGCAGTCTGTAGCGTTTCCCTCACCAGAGGCCGCCCTGCACGATCCTAACGGACTGCTGGCCATCGGTGGCGATTTGACGCCTGCGCGGCTGCTGGCAGCCTATGAGCGCGGGATCTTCCCCTGGTATTCGCCTGGGGAAGCCATCCTATGGTGGTCACCGGACCCTCGGGCGGTGCTGTTCCCAGCGGATTACCATGTCAGCCGCAGCTTCAAGCGATTCCTGCGCAACCCGCCGTTCCGCATTACCCTCAATCATGATTTTGCCGCCGTGATCGCCGCCTGTGCATACCGCCCCGATGAAGGCACCTGGATCGGCGAGGAGGTACAGCGTGCCTATTTACAACTGCATCACCTTGGGCACGCCCATTCCATTGAGGTGTGGCAGGGGGAAGAGCTGGTCGGCGGCCTGTACGGTGTCGCCCAGGGGGCGCTGTTCTGCGGTGAATCGATGTTTAGCCGCACCACCAACGCATCAAAGTGTGCTTTATGGGCGTTTTGCCGCCATTTTGCCGCTTATGGAGGAGAATTGGTTGACTGTCAGGTGCTTAACGCTCACACTGCCCGGCTTGGAGCGAGAGAAATTCCCCGCCGCCAATTTTTGCAGCAGTTGAGCAACCTTCAGCGCAGAGTGTTAGCGCCGGAATGCTGGACAGCGCAAGTCATACCCCCACAGCTGGTTGAACTGCCCTCCCAAACTGACTAATTTTGTGGAATCGGTGCATTGTTCACCGACACTCCTTTACATAATGTGGGTTTTTCGGCATTATCTTGCCGGTTAAAAACTAAGGTAGTTAGACCTAGAGGATTCGATGGCCAAAGAAGACAATATTGAAATGCAGGGCACCGTTCTTGATACGCTGCCGAACACCATGTTCCGTGTTGAATTGGAAAACGGGCACGTGGTTACCGCTCATATCTCCGGTAAAATGCGCAAAAACTATATCCGCATCCTGACGGGTGACAAAGTCACTGTAGAGCTGACCCCGTACGACCTGAGCAAAGGCCGCATTGTCTTCCGTAGCCGTTAATCGGCTCACCCGTCGCCAGCCACTGGCGACACCGAGGATGTGATCCCTCAAAAGAGCCCTTTCCGTTTACCCCCGCAGCAACGTTCTCCACCGAGTTGTGTTGGCGCAGGTAAACTGAGAGGGCTCACTCATTTTGTTGAGGCGAACCTGTTCGCCCCGACCTGGTTCAATTTCGTAGTCCGTGAAATTCACGTATAAAAAAAGCGATGCCAAGGCATCGCTTTTTCGTTACCTGCCTACCGCTTAGTGCACCGCACCTTCATCCGCTTTACGCTTCTGGGCGCTGAGGAAGTGGTAAGTCAGCTGTTTCTTGTCTGCGTCCAGCTCGACTTTCACCGAGCCGCCGTCCACCAGTGAGCCAAACAGCAGTTCGTTGGCCAGCGGTTTTTTCAGGCTTTCCTGCATCACACGCGCCATTGGACGAGCGCCCATCGCACGGTCATAGCCTTTCACAGACAGCCAGTCGCGCGCTTCGTCGCTCACTTCCATCGACACGCCCTTCGCATCCAGCTGCGCCTGCAGTTCGACGATAAACTTGTCGACCACCTGCTGGATCACCGCAGGAGACAGATGGTTGAACCAGATGACGTTGTCCAGACGGTTACGGAATTCTGGCGTAAACACCTTCTTGATCTCGTCCATCGCGTCGATGCTGTTGTCCTGTTCGATCAGGCCAATCGATTTGCGTTCGGTTTCACGTACCCCGGCGTTGGTGGTCATCACCAGGATCACGTTACGGAAGTCTGCTTTACGGCCGTTGTTATCGGTCAGCGTCCCGTTGTCCATCACCTGCAACAGCAGGTTGAACACATCCGGGTGCGCTTTCTCGATTTCATCCAGCAGGACCACCGCGTGCGGATGTTTGATCACCGCATCGGTCAGCAGGCCGCCCTGGTCGTAACCGACGTAGCCCGGAGGTGCGCCAATCAGACGGCTGACGGTATGACGTTCCATATATTCGGACATATCAAACCGCAACAATTCGATATCCAGCGCCTTCGCCAGCTGCACGGTAACCTCGGTTTTCCCTACCCCGGTCGGCCCGGCGAACAGGAAGGACCCCACCGGCTTGCGATCCTGGCCCAGACCGGCACGGCTCATCTTGATCGCTTCGGTCAGCGCCTCGATGGCCGGATCCTGGCCAAACACCAGCATTTTCAGGCGGTCGCTCAGGCTTCTCAGCACGTCGCGATCGCTGGCAGAGACGGTCTTTTCCGGGATACGCGCAATGCGTGCGACCACGGATTCGATATCCGCCACGTTGACCGTTTTCTTACGCTTGTTCACCGGCAGCAACCGGCTACGCGCACCAGCCTCATCGATCACGTCGATTGCCTTGTCCGGCAGGTGACGGTCGTTGATGTATTTCACCGACAGCTCTACCGCAGCACGAACCGCTTTAGCGGTGTAACGCACGTCATGGTGCGCTTCGTACTTGGTTTTCAGACCGTTGATGATCTGAATGGTCTCTTCCGGCGTCGGCTCGGTAATGTCTATTTTCTGGAAGCGACGCGCCAGCGCGCGGTCTTTTTCGAAAATATTGCTGAACTCCTGATAGGTGGTGGAACCAATCACCCGGATCTTGCCGCTCGACAGCAGCGGTTTGATCAGGTTGGCGGCATCCACTTGCCCACCGGAAGCCGCACCGGCACCGATGATGGTGTGAATTTCGTCGATAAACAGGATGCTGTTCTTATCCTGCTCCAGCTGTTTGAGCAGCGCCTTGAAGCGCTTCTCGAAATCGCCACGGTATTTGGTGCCCGCCAGCAATGAGCCAATATCCAGCGAATAGAGGGTGCAGTCTGCCATCACCTCTGGCACATCACCCTGCACGATCCGCCAGGCCAGCCCTTCGGCAATGGCGGTTTTACCTACGCCGGATTCACCCACCAGCAGCGGGTTGTTTTTACGGCGGCGGCACAGCACCTGAATGGCGCGCTCCAGTTCACGGTCACGGCCAATCAGCGGATCGATACCGCCGACGCGGGCCAGTTGGTTGAGGTTGGTGGTGAAGTTTTCCATACGGTCTTCCCCTCCAGGCTGCTCTTCGTTTACCGGGTTTTCCGCATTAGGTGCCTGGCCCGGCTCATCTTTACGTGTACCATGTGAAATGAAGTTCACCACGTCCAGACGGCTGACGTCATGTTTACGCAGCAGGTATGCCGCCTGGGACTCCTGTTCGCTGAAGATCGCCACCAACACGTTGGCACCGCTCACTTCGCTCCGGCCGGAGGACTGCACGTGGAATACCGCACGCTGCAGTACACGCTGGAAGCTGAGCGTCGGCTGAGTGTCGCGCTCCTCTTCGCTGGTGGGCAGCGTTGGTGTGGTTTGTTCGATAAAGGCTTCCAGCTCCTGGCGTAACGCAGCCAGATCCACCGTACAAGCCTCGAGCGCTTCGCGCGCGGCAGGGTTGCTGAGTAACGCCAGCAACAGGTGCTCCACGGTCATAAACTCATGTCTGTGCTCGCGCGCTCTGGCGAAAGCCATGTTGAGACTGAGTTCCAATTCTTGATTGAGCATAGGCACCTCCCCAATAGATTGCCTTTTCAGGCTTTTTCCAGCGTACAGAGCAACGGATGCTCATTCTCCCTTGCGTAACGGTTCACATGGACCACCTTGGTTTCTGCGACCTCGGCGGTGAATACACCGCAGATCGCCTTGCCTTGATAGTGGACCGTGAGCATCAGTTGCGTTGCACGTTCAATATCATAAGAAAAGAACTTTTGCAGAACGTCAATCACAAATTCCATCGGTGTGTAATCGTCGTTGTTAAGTATAACTTTATACATTGACGGCGGTTTTACCGCATCGATTTGTTTTTCTTCGGCTAAGTGTTCAATATTTAGCCAATCGTTGCTATTGCCCATTGCTGCTCATCTTCTCTGCCATGCCTCAGTATATGGGGCCATGTTCGGGTTATTCAAACGGGAGTATCAACACTATTTTACCATCTTCGCGGTTAACGTGCCGCAGCACAACGAGATTAATCACCCTTATCGCGACCACAATTTGTTACCAAACCATGTCAATAGCGTTAACTACTTCAAACTTTGGTGAACTGCCCGACGCGGTCATTGGCCGATCCCTTGACGTGTTGATCATTTGCTCTAGAGTGTAATTTTGTGAGTTGTTGGTCTTTTGACCAGTTGAAGCTCACCTGGATCAGTTATTCATCTCATTTTAAAAATAGCATTGCGAGGGATGTAGCAACATGGAGACGGGTACTGTTAAATGGTTCAATAACGCCAAAGGGTTCGGCTTTATCTGCCCAGAAGGCGGCGGTGAAGATATCTTCGCGCATTATTCAACAATTAAAATGGATGGCTACCGAACGTTGAAAGCGGGCCAACAGGTCAGGTTCGACGTACATCAAGGGCCGAAAGGGAACCACGCGAGCCTGATTATGCCGCTGGAAAGCGAGGCAATGGCCTAAACGCTCCCCTTCAGCCACTTCTGCACTGTCAACTCAAAATGCCAGCCGCCATACGGCTGGCATTTTATTTTTGCTGTTACTCGCGCGCCAAAGCGTCAATCGGATTCAAGCGGGCAGCGCTGCGTGCCGGCAGATAGCCGAACACCACGCCAATACCGGTGGAACACAAGAACGCACTTAGCAAGGCCACCGGCGGGAAGCTGATCTGCCAGCCCGGCATCACCAATTGCACCAGCAGGCCAATCGCGAACGACAGCGCGATCCCCAACGCGCCCCCCACCAGGCAGACCAGCACCGCCTCGATCAGGAACTGTTGCAGAACGTCGCCAGAGCGCGCCCCCACCGCCATGCGAATGCCGATTTCACGCGTCCTTTCCGTTACCGAGACCAGCATGATATTCATCACCCCAATCCCGCCAACCACCAGCGAAATCACCGCCACCAGGGTCAGGAACAGTTGCAGCGTGCGGGTGGTTTTCTCCGCGGTTTGCACCAGGCTGTCCATGTTGTAGGTGAAGAAGTCTTTCTTGCCGTGGCGCAGCGTCAGCAACCGCGTCAACTGCTGTTCCGCTTCCTGGCTGTTATAGCCCTCACGGATACGCACGGTGATCGAGTCAAAATAGTCATTGCCCATCAGGCGATTGGCCATCGTGCTATAGGGCACCCATACGCTCAGCGCCTTGCTGCTGCCGAACATCGACTGCTTTTCCTTGGCCACCCCCACTACCGTGGCTGGCATATTGCCGATCAGGATCACCTCACCCACCACGTTTTTTTTATGCGGGAACAGCCGCCGCTGGGTATTGGCGTCGATCACCACCACCTGCGCCTGGGATTGCACCTGTAGGGCATCGATACCTACCCCCTGGGAAAGCGTCATGCCGTACACTCGGAAAAATTGTTCACCGACGCCCGCGACGTTGGCGGCCACATCAATGTTGCCAAACCGTAGCCGCATGCTGCTGCTGATATTCGGCGAAAGCGCACTGACATAGGGTTGTTCGCGCAACGCGCTTAGATCGCCATACTTCAACGCCTGGCGGAAGCTGGGATCGTCATCACCAAAGTCTTTGCCGGGATAGATGTCCACGGTGTTGGTGCCAATGGATTTGATGTCTGCCAGGATCATCTGCTTGGCCGCGTCGCCGATCACCAGGATTGAGACCACCGAGGCAATGCCGATGATGATCCCCAACATGGTTAACGCCGTGCGCATCTTGTTGGCTGCCATAGCACGCCAAGCCATCACCAACGCCTCACGGAAACGGCCAGCTACCTGCTGCCAGGAAGGTGCTGGCGCAGCCATATCCAGCATTTTGGCCTGCGGGTTACCCTGCGCCTGTGGCCGAGAGTCGGCGATGATTTCACCGTCGCGGATTTCGATAATCCGCTCTGCCTGCTGCGCTACCGCCGGATCGTGCGTGACGATAATCACCGTGTGCCCCTGCTCGCGCAGTTGCTTGAGGATCGTCATCACCTCTTCACCGGAATGGCTGTCGAGCGCACCGGTCGGTTCATCCGCCAGGATCACCTGACCACCGTTCATCAAAGCCCGCGCAATACTGACACGCTGCTGCTGCCCCCCCGAAAGCTGGCTTGGCCGGTAGGTGATACGTTCCCCCAGCCCCAGACGTTGCAACAAGGCCGCCGCCCTTTCGCGCCGTGCTGCCTTGCCCAGCCCGGCATAAACCGCAGGCACCTCCACGTTATGCGCCGCACTCAGATGGGGTAGCAGATGATAGCGTTGGAAGATAAAGCCAAAGTGCTCGCGCCGCAGCCGGGCCAGCGCATCGCCATCAAGCGTTGCCACATCCTGCCCGGCCACACGGTAAGTTCCGGCGCTGGGCTTGTCCAGGCAGCCGAGAATGTTCATCAGCGTCGATTTACCGGAGCCAGAAGCCCCCATAATCGCCACCATCTCACCAGCGTTAATGCGCAGACTGACGTTTTTCAGCACGTCTATGGTCTGGTCGCCGGAGAGGTAACTACGCCGGATATCACTCAGTTCTAACAGTGCCGTCATCAGTTGGCCTCCGCGCCGCCGCGGCTGACAATCACTTCTTCACCGGCCTGCAACCCACTGACAATCTGCACATCCACATTGTTGCGAATGCCGATCGTAACTTCCCGCTTCTCTTCCTTACCCTGCTTCAGTACCGAAATATGGTAACGGTTATCGGCGATCTGATCCCCCAATGCCGCCAGCGGGATCACCAGCGCATCGCTGACGCCAGCCAGCTGAATATGCACCTGCGCGGTCATTTGCAGACGCAGCAAGCCCTGTGGGTTTGGCACTTCGAAACGCGCATAATAGAAAATGGCATTGTTGACCTTCTCTGGCGTGGGCTGAATGTCTTTCAGCTCGCCGTCAAAACGTTTGCTCGGATCGCCCAGCACGGTAAACCAGGCTTTCAACCCCGGCTTGAGGTGGATCACGTCCGCCTCGGAAACCTGGGCCTTCACCATCATGGTACTCATGTCTGCCAACGTCAGAATGTTGGGCGCTTGCTGCGCGGCGATCACCGTCTGACCCTGCAAGGTGGTGATCTGAACCACATCACCGTCCATCGGCGCTTCGATACGGGTATAGGCGAGATTGATCTTGGCGGTATCCAGGCTGGCCTGATTTTTGGCGATCTGCGCTCTGGTGGTTTCAACCTGCGCTTTTTTTACCGCCAGCTCAGTGGTGAATTTATCCAAATCCTGGCGCGACACCGCCTGCACCTTGGCCAGTTCGCGGTTACGCTGCAAGGTCACCGCCGCAAGTTGTTGCTCTGCCAAAGCCTGTTGCAGCTGGGCTTGCAGTTGCTGCAGCGTGGCTTCGCCTTCGCGAATGCTGTTTTGTGCCTGTTCGGGATCGATAATGCCGAGCAGTTGGCCTTTTTGCACCTTATCGCCAATCTCGACCTTCAGGCTCTCCAACTGTCCGCTGACCTGAGCCCCCACATCAACCTTACGCACCGCGTCCAGTTGGCCGGTTGCCAATACGCTTTGTTCCAGATCGCGTTTAGCGACCTTGACGGTTTTAAACTCCACCGGGGCCGGATGGCTAAAGTGCCAATAAACCACAACGGCAAGCACCACCAGAACGGCGCACACCAGCAACCCACGTTTCTTACTTTTGAATAACCACGTCAATGTTTGTTCCTACCTGTTTCCTGTCATTCTCAGGCTGCCAACCATGGCAACCCAAGTAAATTAGCATGTTGCGTTTCCGATAACTAAACCAAGGCTCAACGTATTTCGAGCAAGGCAATTTTGCCCTACCGTATTGAGCTTCTGTTTAGTGAAGCCTTGATGAAATAGTCATTTAGACACAAACCAGGATTTCATCATGTCTCAGCTCAGCTATCCACTCATATCGGCCAAACCGGCCAGCCAACTGATGACGGCACTGATCAACGGCGAGAAAGTGCCCAGCAATGCCTGGAAAAAAACGTCATTCCGCCTTAAGTTTCTTGGCCGTTCGCTGCTCTGCTGGCCCACGACTCGCAGCCTGCTCAATACGCTGGCTGCCAACCCGCTGCTGGATGAGATTTTAAGCGCACAGCCCAATCTGCCCTGCAAACTGCATCGCCCCTATCTGGCGAACAACATGAGCCGCATCGACCGTCTTTTTGCCCTGCGCGATCACTACGATCTGCTCACCCAACGCATGCCGCTGAAGGTGCACCTCGGCCAATTGGGTCGCCACCCCTTTACCTTAAGCCGTGCACAGGACAAAAATGGCGAGCAGATCTGCCTGCAACTGGCCTCTCTGGACCACTTGAATAAAGAGGGTGAAACGACCCTGCTGTTGCGCAATAGCCAAGGGATCATGCTGGCTGAAATGACCTTCACCTTGATGAATTACCAGCAACAACCCACGTTATTTATCGGCGGTATGCAAGGCGCCAATTCCACGGTGCCACACGCTGAGATCCAGAATACGACCAAAGCCTGCCACGGCCTGTTTCCAAAACGCCTGGTGTTGGAAGGCATTTGCCACCTGGCCCAACAGTTGGGTATCCGGCAGTTGATCGCGGTAGGCAACACCACCCATATTTACCAGAACTGGCGCTACCACCACAAAAAGAAAAGCCAGCTGCATGCCGATTACGATCAGTTCTGGCTTTCCATGGGCGGCAAGCAACTCGATAACGGCTATTTCCTGTTACCCGAGCGCATTGGCCGCAAGCCGATGGAAACCATCGCCAGCAAAAAACGCGCGGAATATCGCCGCCGTTACCAGTTACTGGATGAGCTCCAACAGGGGATTAGCAAACACTTTTCTTAATCCGCCCGGCCCCGCGCCAGCCATATCACGCGGGAGAACATTTTCTTCAACAACGGTGGCACCGAGTCGGTGCCCCACGCCCCGGCCTGCATGGCCACCTCAATCGCCAGATCGGGTTTTGAAGTGTGATGCACCGCTTTGATGATCACCTTACGCACCGGCATCTGTACCTTTAGCGGTACCGAAGCCACCCGGTGATAAACCGAGCTGAATCCCTCCCGATACATGAAATGCTCCATATCCGGCGCAGGCAGCGCGGTCAAACGATCGCGCTCGTTATCCTCGTGGTTATCCAGCATGCTGCGCACGGCATTGGCATATTTCTTCCCGGCTTCATCGCCATCCACCAGGGCGTGCCATTGAATACCCATGCGCCGGGCAAACTTCAGCAAGGGTTTCAGCCCGCATTGGGCAAACTCAATGACCCGCACACCTTCAGACTCGAAACGATAACCACACTGGCGCGCCAGTTCGTTAAGCAGCCAGACCTCGGTTTCCCCTTCCACCAGCAGCCAGCAGCGGGCAAACAGCGAGGCGGGCCGGTTAAAGCGGATGTGGAACGCAATGCGCCGCCCGTCCTCCGCACTTAGCCCCTTTGGCCCGAGGCGATAGGTGGCAACCCGGGCCGATTCGCGCACCAGGCGGCAAATATGCTCCACCGGCACCAGCGACACCAGCTCGCTGGAGTTGGTGGTGGTAATACGCTGCAACGGCATCTGGTTGAGCAACCCCCAGGCTACCGACAGCATGATGGGATGCAGACGCGTTTCCGGGTCTTCTACCAGCAATAATGGCCGGGCATGGGGATCGAGTTTTACGTTTCCCTTGGCCTGCAGCAACGTAGAGAACATCCCCAGCAGGATCAGCCGCATGCTGCGGCTGTTAGGTTCGGCAATCATGCGGTTGATGCTGTCTAGCGATCGCCACGCCTGTTGTTCCGGTTGGCGACGATGGCGAGGCCCGGCAATCTGCGAACCTTGCTCGGCAAAATAGTGTTCAAGCAGTTGCTGCATCGCCGCCAGCCCCTGCCGTAGTTCGGCATTAGTCAGTTTTTGCGGGTTGCGCACCAGTTCGCGCGTCAGTTGATCCAACTGCTGTGCCAGGGCTTCGTTATCGGCAGGGAGACGATCGCTGAGTGAGCTGGGCCGCAGGCGGCGAATAAAGCGCGCATCACGCAGCCGCAGCACCGGATGAATACGGATCAGGGCGTGCACCAGTTGATCGATATGGTGCAGGTGCAAGGCGTTGCCCTCGGCATCAAGAAAACGCCGCCAGGTGCATACCGTGCCATCATCGTCTAATTCCCCCACGCAGCAGTAGTGAATGCGGCTCAGGTTATCTTCCCCCTTCGACCAAAGCGGCGAAAGATGGCGATAGCGCGGCAGATGCGCATGGCCGGTATCCTTTTCACAAAAGGTGAAGATAATCTGCAAATGACGATCTTTGGCCGCCTCGTCGCCAGGTGGGAAGTAAAAATCTTTGGCTTCAAAGCGGTACAGCGTCTGTTCGGGGGCCAGCAAAAAGGTCATGGCGTCCAGCAGGCTGGACTTGCCCCAGGCATTTTCCCCAAGTAGCACGGTATTATCATCCAGCGTCAGTGAAAGCCGGTTGATACCGCGAAATCCTACAATCTCAATACGCTCCAGGTACATCTGCTGACTCCTTTATTCGCCTGATACCTTGAGGATGAGCAATAAAGCCATTACAGGTCAAGCAGACATTGCCACCGCGTGCTGCAAACCGCGTAAATCCGCCACTTTACTCCGCCGCCCATTTTGGTTAGCGTGTTAGGTTTGCCGTATTCCCTCCAGATTAAAGGACGCTTGTTTCACATGTATTCAGGACTGCTGATTATATTGATACCGCTAATTGTCGGTTATCTTGTCCCCTTGCGTAGCGTCACCCTGATCCGGGCCATTAACCGGCTGCTGAGCTGGATGGTGTATGTGATCCTGTTCATTATGGGGATCAGCCTGGCATTCCTGGAAAACCTCAGCAGTAACCTGCTGCTGATCTTTCAGTACACCCTGGTGTTTTTTCTGTGCATTTTCTGCGCCAATCTCCTTTGGTTATCGTTGTTTGAACGCCGCCGCCCCTGGCACAGTACTCACAAGCAAGAAACATTACCTTCACGCCTGCATATGGCGTTGGAATCCCTGAAGCTCTGTGGGGTGGTGGTGGGTGGCTTTGCCTTGGGACTCACCCAGTGGCACTGGCTGCAATTTGCTGGCCAAGGCAGTGAATATGCCCTGCTGTTTCTGTTGCTTCTGGTGGGCGCACAGTTACGCAACAGTGGGATGACGCTACGCCAGATTGCCCTCAATCGCCGTGGCATGATGGTCGCCGTGGTGGTGGCGCTCAGTTCGCTGGCGGGTGGTGCAGTGGCCGCACTGCTGCTGGGGTTGCCGCTGAAAGCCGGTTTGGCGATGGCTTCGGGTTTTGGCTGGTACTCCCTTTCCGGCATCCTGATCACCGACGCCTATGGCCCAGTGATGGGCAGCGCCGCCTTCTTCAACGATCTGGCTCGTGAGCTGGTGGCAATAATGCTGCTCCCTACGCTGGTGCGCCGTAGTCGTTCCTCTGCATTGGGTTTATGTGGTGCCACTTCGATGGATTTCACCCTGCCGGTTCTGCAACGCAGCGGCGGGATAGAAATGGTGCCTCCCGCCATCGTGCACGGATTCTTGCTGAGCCTGTTGGCTCCGGTGTTAATCGCCCTGTTCTCCTGACGCCCACGGGCGCGGCTCGCCGCGCCTGCTGATCAAAGCGTAATAATTCCCATCCGCACGCCAACTTGTTCTAAATCAAACTTTGTTAAAGTTGTATCACAAAAGCCTTTTTAAGGTTGCGTCATCGATCTATGCTTCAAAACAAGCATTATAAATGCAACTTTAAAAAAGGAAGCGATTATGTTCTGTGTGCAATGTGAACAAACCATCCGGACACCGGCAGGTAACGGCTGCTCCTACGCCCAAGGGATGTGCGGCAAAACGGCAGAAACCTCCGACCTGCAGGATCTGCTGATAGCGGCGCTGCAAGGGCTCTCTGCCTGGGCCTTGCAGGCGCGTGCGTTGGGTATTATCGATCATGATGTCGACAGTTTCTCCCCACGCGCCTTCTTCTCTACGCTGACCAACGTTAACTTCGATTCCGAACGCATTATCGGCTATGCACGTGACACCATTGCCCTGCGTGACTCGCTGGCAGTTCGCTGCCGCTTGCTTGACGCCAGCGTGCAGGTCGATCATCCGCTGGCCCAGCTGCAACTGGCCGGCAACGATATGCCTGCGCTGTTGCAACAGGCCGCACAGTTTGCCCTCAATAAAGATAAAGCCGAGGTAGGCGACGATATCCACGGCCTGCGGATGCTGTGCCTGTACGGCCTGAAAGGGGCCGCCGCCTATATGGAACATGCCCATGTGCTGGGCCAGTTCGACAACCAGATCTATGCCGATTACCACGCCTTCATGGCCTGGCTGGGTACCCAACCGAGCGATCTGGACACTCTGTTGAACAACTCGATGGCCATCGGCAAAATGAACTTCAGCGTGATGGCTATTCTGGATCGCGGCGAAACCGGTGCCTTCGGCGATCCGCAGCCGACCACGGTCAACGTGCGTCCAGTGGCAGGCAAGGCGATCCTGATCTCCGGCCACGATCTGAAAGATCTGCGCTTGCTGCTGGAACAGACCGCAGGCACCGGCGTCAACGTTTATACCCACGGCGAAATGTTACCGGCCCATGGCTATCCAGAGCTGAAAAAATTCCCACACCTGGTGGGTAACTACGGCAGTGGCTGGCAAAATCAGCAGACCGAATTTGCCAAATTCCCGGGTTCGATCGTCATGACCTCCAACTGCATCATCGATCCGAACGTCGGCAACTATGGCGATCGTATCTGGACGCGCAGCATCGTTGGCTGGCCTGGTGTCAACCATCTGGAAGGGGATGATTTCAGCACCGTGATCGCTCAGGCGCAGCAGTTGGCTGGCTTCCCTTATAGCGAAATCGAACAACTGATCACCGTCGGTTTTGGCCGCCAGGTACTACTCAGCGCCGCCGATACCGTGGTTGATCTGGTAGTACAGAAAAAACTGCGCCACGTATTTCTGGTGGGTGGCTGTGACGGCAGCCGTGATGAACGCAGTTACTTCACCGATTTTGCCCGCAGCGTGCCGCAAGATTGCCTGATCATGACGCTGGGGTGCGGTAAATACCGCTTCAACAAGCTGGACTTCGGCACGCTGGAAGGGCTACCGCGCCTGCTGGACGTTGGCCAATGTAACGATGCCTACTCCGCCGTAATGCTGGCAGTGAAACTCGCCGAGAAAGTCGGTGGCACGGTCAACGACCTGCCGCTCAGCCTGGTGCTGTCGTGGTTCGAGCAGAAAGCGATCGTCATTCTGCTGACGCTGCTGTCGCTAGGGGTGAAAAATATCGTCACCGGCCCAAGCGCCCCGGCCTTCCTGACCGACAATCTGTTGGCGGTGCTGAATGAAAAATTCGGCCTGCGTTCGGTCACCACCGTAGAGAAAGATATGCAAACCCTTCTCGGCTAAGGCCGTTGTTCCGGGGCTGCCCATCGCGGCGGCCCCGTTTGTTTTGAGGTGCCCCATGAGCCAACCCAGCCCACTTTGCCCCAACCCGATGCAGGTGCACTCCCTGCAACAGGAAACCGCCGACGTCTGGACGCTGAACCTGATCAATAACGACTTTTACCCTTATCAACCCGGCCAGTTTGCGTTGGTCAGCATTCGCAACAGTGAAGACACGCTGCGCGCTTACACCCTCTCCTCTTCGCCCGGCCTGAGTCCTTTTATCAGCATCAGCGTACGTTGTCTGTCGGATGGCCTCGGCTCACGCTGGCTGACGCAAGAGGTCAAACCGGGCCAAACGCTCTGGTTATCAGACGCCCAGGGAGAATTCAGCTGCGTGCAACACCCCAGCGATCGCTACCTGATGCTGGCTGCCGGCTGTGGCGTCACGCCGATCATGTCGATGTGCCGCTGGCTGGTGGTGAACAAGCCGCAATGCGATATCCGGGTGATCTTTAACGTCCGCACCCCGGCCGATGTGATTTTTGCCGAACAATGGCAACGGCTATGTGCCGCCCATCCGCAATTGCAACTGACATTGATGGCAGAGCAGGATGCGCAACCCGGCTTCCTGTCTGGCCGCATCAATGAACAGGTGCTGCAACAGGCCGCGCCGGACATCAGCTCACGCATCGTGATGACTTGCGGCCCTGCCCCTTACATGCAACAGGTTGAGCAGCTTTGTCTGGCGCTCGGTGTCCCCGCTGCCAACTTCCATCAGGAACAGTTCCACACCTCGGCAAAGCTGGATGATGGGAAAAACGAACAATTAACATTGCGCATCGGTCAGCCGCTGCGTGAATTCCGCATACCGGTCGGCAGCACCTTGCTCGCCGCTTTAGAAGCCCATAAATTACCGGTCAATGCCGCCTGCCGGGCTGGCGTTTGCGGCTCGTGCAAAACCCGTATTATCGACGGCCAATACACCACCACCAGCACCATGACGTTAACCCCGGCGGAAATCGAGCAGGGTTACGTGCTAGCCTGTAGCTGCCAGCTACAAAGTGACGTCACCCTCGCCTGAAGCTTTGCCCCATCTTCCCGATGGGGCACATATCGGTAAGCGTATTCCCTGATGCCCTTCTACACTTTCTGTTTGCCTTTAACCGGGCGAGTACCCCTCATTTTGGATAATGACTGGAGGAACTATGAAGCAAACAGTAGCCACGCTGATCGCCAAAACGTTGGAACAGGCCGGGGTAAAACGGATCTGGGGCGTCACCGGCGATTCGCTCAACGGCCTGAGTGACAGCCTGCACCGGATGGGAACCATCGCCTGGATGGGCACCCGCCACGAAGAAGTCGCCGCCTTTGCCGCCGGTGCCGAAGCGCAGCTCACCGGCCAACTGGCGGTCTGCGCAGGCTCCTGCGGCCCGGGCAACCTGCACCTGATCAACGGCCTGTTCGATTGCCACCGCAATCACGTTCCGGTGCTGGCTATCGCCGCCCATATTCCTTCCAGCGAGATCGGCAGCGGCTACTTCCAGGAGACTCACCCGCAAGAGCTGTTCCGCGAATGCAGCCACTACTGCGAGCTGGTGTCCAATCCAGAGCAACTGCCGCGAGTGCTTGAGATCGCCATGCGCAAAGCGATCCTCAACCGGGGAGTCTCAGTGATTGTGCTGCCGGGGGATGTCGCTCTGCAAATGGCCCCAGAAGATGCCAGCCTGGTGTGGCATACGCCTGCGCACCCACTGATGCAGCCACCAATGAGCGAACTGCAGAAACTGGCAGTAACGCTGAACAGCGCCAAAAATATCACCCTGATGTGCGGCAGCGGCTGCGCCGGATCGCATGACGAAGTCGTCAAACTGGCCGAACTGCTACAGGCCCCGATTGTGCACGCCCTACGCGGTAAAGAGCACATCGAATGGGATAACCCTTACAGCGTTGGCATGACCGGGCTGATCGGTTTTTCTTCCGGCTACCACGCCATGATGAACGCGGATACCTTGGTGCTGCTAGGCACTCAGTTCCCTTATCGGGCGTTTTATCCTGGCAATGCCAATATCATTCAGATCGATATCAACCCCGGCAGCATCGGCGCCCATTGCCCGGTCAATATGGCTCTGATGGGCGATATCAAAACGACGCTCAGTGCCTTGTTGCCGCTGCTGCAAGCCAAGAGCGACCGCAAGTTCCTGGATAAAGCGCTGGAGCATTACCGGGAAGCGCGTAAAGATCTTGACGGGTTGGCAACCGCCAACGATGACCAGCCGATCCACCCACAATATCTGGCACAGCAAATCAGCAACTCCGCCACGGATGACGCCATCTTCACCTGCGATGTCGGCACGCCGACGGTGTGGGCTGCACGGTATTTGAAAATGAACGGCAAACGCCGCCTGCTCGGTTCGTTCAATCATGGCTCAATGGCCAACGCCATGCCGCAGGCGATTGGTGCCCAGGCCACCGAACCGGATAAGCAAGTGATCGCCATGTGCGGTGACGGTGGCTTCACCATGCTGATGGGGGATTTTCTATCGCTGGCGCAGTTGAAGCTGCCGGTCAAGGTGGTGGTATTCAATAACAGCGTGCTGGGCTTTGTAGCAATGGAGATGAAGGCCGGTGGCTACCTTACCGACGGCACCGATCTGCACAACCCGGATTTTGCCGCTATCGCCAATGCGGCAGGCATCAAAGGCATTCGGGTAGAAAAGGCCTCCGAGCTGGACGCGGCATTGCAGGAAATGCTGGCCCATCCTGGCCCGGCCTTGCTCGACGTGGTCACGGCCAAACAAGAGCTGGCGATGCCGCCGCAGATTAAATTCGAACAGGCTAAAGGGTTCAGCCTGTATATGCTGCGCGCCATCATCAATGGCCGGGGTGATGAAGTTGTCGAACTGGCTAAAACCAACTGGCTGCGTTAATCGCTTCTGGGGGCAATGAAGTTGGTTGTCCCCTGCATTTTCCGCTTTTGCCCCGCGCTAATCCGGTTATGATGAAAGCCTCTTCCTCATTGGCTACCAAGGACCCGTATGCTTATCGATTTACGCAGTGACACCGTTACCCAACCTAGCGCAGAGATGCGCACCGCCATGGCGCAGGCTGACGTCGGCGACGACGTGTATGGCGACGATCCCACCGTCAACGCCCTCCAGGCTGAAGCGGTCAGACTCTCTGGCAAAGAGGCGGCATTATTCCTGCCTACCGGCACCCAGGCCAACCTGGTAGCCCTGCTGAGCCACTGCCAGCGTGGTGAGGAATATATCGTTGGCCAGCAAGCGCATAACTACAAATATGAAGCCGGTGGTGCCGCCGTGCTGGGCAGCATTCAGCCCCAGCCGATCGAAGCCAATCCTGATGGCACGCTGCCGTTAGATAAAGTCGCCGCCGCCATCAAACCCGATGATATTCACTTCGCCAAGACTCGTCTGCTAAGCCTGGAAAACACCATCAGCGGCCGCGTGCTGCCGCTGGAATATCTGCAACAGGCCTGGCAGTTCACCCGTGAACACAAGCTGGCTCTGCACATTGACGGCGCGCGCATTTTCAACGCGGCGGTGGCACTTAACGTGCCGCTGAAAACCCTTGCCCAGTATTGCGACACCTTCACCATTTGTCTGTCGAAAGGCCTAGGTGCACCGGTCGGCTCCCTGCTATGCGGTAGCAAAGAGTTTATTCAACGTGGCAACCGCTGGCGTAAGATGACCGGTGGCGGAATGCGCCAGGCCGGTATTCTGGCGGCGGCCGGGCTCTATGCGCTGGAGCACAACGTCGAGCGGCTGAAAGAAGATCATGACAACGCCAAATGGCTCGAAGAACAGCTACGTGACATTGGCGTGGATATTGCCGAACCGGGCGCACAAACCAACGTGCTGTACCTGCGCCAATCCCCGGAGCTGGCGGCCAAGCTCGGCCCCTGGATGCGCGAACGTGGTGTGTTAATCAGCGTCGGGCCGTTAACCCGTATCCTGACGCATCTGAACGTTAGCCGCCAGGATCTGCAAAAAGTCGTCGATCTATGGCGGGAGTTCTTGCAGCAGCACGCTTGATTTTTTTGCAGTAACACCGGGAGGCCCTGCTTCCCAGTTCTCGCCAAACCCGTTATCTCAGCCTAGTTTCAAAACCTGAAGGGATATCATCAATGAGTCATAAATTGCGCCAGACGTTATTAGCTCTCACCCTCGCTAGCAGTGGAATGATGTTTACCTTGCCAGCCAGCGCCACCCCGGCACCGGCCCAACAGCAAACGCAGGCTCCCGGCTATTACCGCATGATGTTGGGTAACCTGGAGGTGACAGCGCTGTATGACGGTTATACCCACCTTGCAACCAAGCTGTTCCATGGTGTCAGCGAGCCGGATATGCAAAAGCTGTTCGCCCGCATGTTTACCGACAGCAAGTCAGGCATACAGACTGCGGTTAACGCTTTTCTGGTGAATACTGGTACGCATCTGGTTTTGGTAGATACCGGTACCTCGCAGTGTTTTGGACCAACCTTGGGGGCTATCAAAAACAACCTGCGCGCGGCAGGTTATCAGCCAGAGCAGGTTGATATGATATTGCTGACGCATCTGCACCCCGATCACGCCTGCGGCATCACCGATCAGGGCAAAGCCGCCTTCCCTAACGCTACTGTCTATGCCTCCAAGGCCGATGGCGATTATTGGCTGAGTAAAGAGATAGCGTCCAAAGCCCCGAAAGATGCGCAGCCGATGTTCAAAATGGCCCAGGACGCCGTGGCCCCTTATGCCGAACAGGGCAAGCTGAAATTGTACAGCCCTGGGGAGCAGTTACTTCCTGGATTGGAAGTGATAGCGACACCGGGCCATACGCCTGGGCATACCTCTTACCTGTTCAGCTCCGGCGGCCAGAAACTGCTGTTGTGGGGGGATATCGTCCACAGTCACTCTTTGCAGTTTGCCAAACCTGAAGTCGCGGTGGACTTTGACACGGACTCCAAACAGGCGATCGCTACCCGGCAGAAGGTGTTTGCCGATGCGGCTGAAAACAAGCTGTGGGTTGGCGGAGCACACTTACCTTTCCCTGGCCTGGGCCACGTACGCGTCGAAGGTAAAGGCTATGCGTGGGTGCCGGTTGAATATGCACCGGTGGTCGTTGGCGAGAAGAAACCTTAACGTAGATTGATGACAACGGGCGGCGCATGCGGCGCCCGTTTAATTACGCATAGTGCGGTAAGTCAAACCACCATCCGGCCGTAGAGCCAATAACCCACAGCCAGTATCAGCATCAGGTTCAGCACTACGCTGAGGATAAAATAGGTTTTGAACGGCTGTTTCTGCGTTTTATGACGGAACAGTCGTTGCCCGATAATGGCCCCTATCCAACCGCCCAGCACGCCAAACAGCAGCAGGGTGATTTCCGGCACCCGTTGCCAACTTTTGCAGGCGGCCAGCTTATCGGCTCCGTAGATCAGCAGGGTCAGCAAGTTTACCAGCAGCAACCACGTCCACAGCGGAGCGGGAAAACACAGGCTGCCAGCCAGAGCAATTAGCAGCAGCAAATAACACAGGGAATTGATTTTCATCGGGCATGGGCTCGTTGCTTGATCGCCGCGTAGTGTGAACCGCCCTCCGTGCAGATGCAACTATTGATACCCATACAAAAAGTGCATTTAGCCCGCTAATTTGGCATCCTGTCGTTTATGCTCACATTAACATCAATAATCTAAGGCAGCGCAATGACCTCCCAACGTATTCTGGTTCTTGGAGCCAGCGGTTATATTGGCCAACACCTGATCCCCCGTTTGACCGAGCAGGGCCACGAAATCACTGCCGCAGCACGCCGTATAGAATGGTTGGAAGAGCAAAACTGGCCGCACGTAAGCTGCCGCTACGTGGATGTCTATCGCCCAGAAACGCTAACGGCGGCGCTATGGCAGATCGATGCCGTTTACTACCTGATCCACGGTATGGGCGATGGCGACGATTTTATCGAAAAGGAGCGCCAGGCAGCGGAGAACCTGCGCGATGCCTTGCGAGGATCCAACGTTAAACAGGTTATTTTCCTTGGTGCACTGCAACCAGAGGGCAATAGCTCCCCCCACCTCATCGCCCGTAAACTGACCGGCGAAATCCTGCGCCAAAGCGGCATTCCCGTCACCGAATTGCGCGCCAGTATCGTGGTTGGCCCTGGGTCAGCCGCGTTCGAGATTATGCGCGATATGGTCTATAACCTGCCGATCCTGACGCCACCGCGTTGGGTGCGGTCAAAATCGTCCCCGGTCGCACTGGATAACCTGCTCACTTACCTGACCGAGCTACTGCAACATCCGGCGCAGGAAAACCGGATTTTTGACGTGGCCGGGCCGGAGTACATCAGTTACCAAACCCTGTTCGAGCGTTTTATCAAGATCAGCGGCAAAAAGCGCTGGCTGATCCCGGTGCCGCTGCCGACACGCTTTATCTCTGTATGGTTTATCAGCATGATCACCTCTGTGCCAACCTCGATTGCCAGCGCGCTCATTCAGGGGCTGAACCATGACTTACCTGCCGATGGCAAACCGCTGCAAGCCTTGATCCCACAGCCACTACAAACCTTTGATGAGGCCGTGAAGGAGACGCTACGCCGCGAAGACGAGGTGGTCGACTCTGCCGACTGGGGTTACGATCCTGAAGCCCGAGCCCGCTGGCGCCCCGGTTATGGCTTCTACCCCAAACATGCAGGCTGTGAGGTGGATACCCAGGCTTCCAGCGAAGCGCTATGGCACGTCGTGCAGCAGTTGGGCGGCAAAGAGGGATACTTCTACGCCAACATTCTGTGGCAAATCCGCGCCCGCATGGACGATATGATCGGCAACGGCGTCGTTTATGGCCGACCGCAGCGTGACACCCTGGAAATCGGCGATCTGGTCGATGGCTGGAAGGTGATCACCAAGAAGCCATTACGGCAGCTGGCATTGATGTTCGGGATGAAAGCTCCGGGGCTTGGTCGCCTGACCTTCAGCATCAAAGACCTGGGCGATCGCCGCCAACTCGATGTCCGCGCCTGGTGGCATCCTGCCGGTTTCAGCGGGCTGTTATACTGGTTTGTCATGATGCCCGCCCACCTGTTTATTTTCCGTGGCATGGCCAAACGGATTGCCCAATTGGCCGAAGAGTACGATAACCAGCGTCCTCATTAGTCGAATTCTCGATCAACCGCACAGTTTGCTGCTGCGGTTAGGTCCTTTCTCATTGCATAGCGCACAAAATCACGAAAGAATGGCACCTTATTTGCTGGGGCGCGCTAAAACGCCCTCAGCATCCTGATTTTTGGTGAGAACAGAGTGAGTTATGAAGGTATTGGTCACCGGTGCAACCAGTGGGTTAGGCCGTAACGCCGTTGAATATCTCCGCCGCCAAGGCATAAAAGTACGTGCCACCGGGCGCAATCAGGCCATGGGTTGCCTGCTGGAAAAAATGGGTGCCGAATTCATCCATGCCGATCTCACCAACCTGATCTCTTCACAGGCCAAAGCCATGCTGGCGGATGTCGACGTGCTGTGGCACTGCTCCGGTTTCACTTCCCCATGGGGCACGGAAGAAGCCTTCGAACTGGCCAACGTCCGCGCTACCCGCCGTTTGGGGGAATGGGCTGCGGCCTACGGTGTAGAACGGTTCATTCATATTTCTTCGCCGGCGATTTACTTTGATTATCACCATCACCGCAATGTGGATGAAGACTTCCGCCCGATTCGTTATGCCAACGAGTTTGCCCGCAGCAAGGCCGCCGGGGAACAGGTGGTGCAACAGTTGGCGCTGTCTAACCCGCAAACCCATTTCACCATCCTGCGGCCACAGGGGCTATTTGGCCCACACGACAAAATCATGCTGCCGCGCCTGCTGCATATGATCAAAAATTACGGTAGCCTGCTGTTACCGCGTGGCGGGGATGCATTGGTCGATATGACCTATCTGGATAATGCGGTACACGCCATGTGGCTGGCCACCATGAAGGAAGAGACTCCTTCTGGCCGGGCCTACAACATCTCCAACCAGCAGGCCTGCACGCTACGCACCGTGCTGCAACAGCTGATCGATGAGTTGGGCATGAAGTGCCGCATCCGCTCGGTGCCCTACCCGATGCTGGATATGATGGCACGTGGCATGGAAAAACTGGGCAGTAAAAGCGATAAAGAACCCGTGTTGACCCATTACAGCGTCGCCAAGCTCAATTTCGATCTGACGCTGAACACCACTCGCGCACAGCAGGAACTGGGTTATCAACCCGTGGTTTCGCTTGAGGAAGGCATTAGCCGTACCGCTCGCTGGTTGAAAGAGCACGGTAATCTGCACGGGCTATAGAACTACGCTCGTCTGGATAATCAATAGGGTATTACGTTAGCGCATAGCTCCGTATTTGCTTAGCAACGCCTCTATAATCGCCTCGCTTTCTGCATCTGGCTCACCGCGATAATCGCTGGGCCGGAAATGCATCTGAAATGCCGCTACCAAGTTCCGCTGCTGCTTGGCATCCCATGTAGGATCAACGCCATAGCCGTAGCGCGCCAGCTTTTCCAACAGTGATGCCATCGCCACCGGCTCATGCTTATCACGACCTGCCAAGTAACGTTCCACCTCCCGCTCTTCCGGCCAGGCACCAATACCTGCCTGCGCCAGCTGTTGCCATGGGAAGAGAGGGCCAGGATCCTGTTTGCGCTGCGGGGCGATATCGCTATGCCCTACCACGTCCGTCGGTTGCAGCGCGTAACGCTGCACAATATCGCGGCCAAGTTGGATCAGTAACGCAATTTGCTCTGGCGTATAAGGCTGCCAGTCTGTCTCCAGCAAGTTACGCGTAAAGCCCCGGTTGACGATCTCAATACCGATCGAGGTATCGTTCAAATTGGTACGCCCACGCCAGTTGCTGGCCCCGGCATGCCAGGCCCGCAGCGCTTCCGGTACCAGTTGATACGCCACCGGTTTGCCGCCCTGCTCTGAAGGATGCGCAGGCAACAAGTAATGGGCGCTGACGTGCTCGTCCGTCAGCGTTTTTAGCGATGAGTGAAAGTTTTCTGCGGTGTAATGCATCACCAGGAAACGGATACGCTGATCGGCCCCCGGAGCCTGATGCAGGGTTTCCAACTGATAGCTACCGTGATCCACCAATGTGCTGGTGGATTGCTGTTGGCACCCCGTCAAAACTGCAATGGCAGCGATCCACAACCACTTAACCAAAATACGCTCCTTCCTGCTGTGAAATTCCGCCATCAGGATATGACAGGATTTGGCGCAGTCGACTAACTTTCTGTTGCAATTCACAGCTTCCCTGCTCGGCATTTGCCATTTAACTTCCTTGTTATCGCACCGCACTGCCGCACATATTTGACCGTAGGGGCGTCGCATGCTGCGCCCGCTTAGCAGAATTGTGTGCCTGTCGGTAAATGTCAGCGGCTGACTTTTACCGCGGTGCCACTGACGCTGACCATCAGCATGGTGCTATCTTTACCCACGGTTTGATAATCGATATCGATGCCGACTACCGCGTTAGCCCCCAGTTCTTTGGCCTGCTCCTGCATCTCCTGAAAGGCCAGCTGACGTGCCTTGCGCAGCTCTTTCTCGTAGGCACCGGAACGGCCACCAACGATATCACGCACACCAGCAAAAAAATCGCGGAAAATATTGGCACCCAGAATCGCCTCGCCGGTGACAACGCCGCAATATTCGGTGATGGTAAACCCTTCCAGGGTGTGGGTAGTGGACAATTGCATCAAGAACTCCTTATAAAATCAAATCATTGCTGTGGTAGGACAGCTAATTTAAGCGGATGTTCTGTGGCACAATGGCACACAGCACCAATGCAAGGACCAAAAACGCCTTTATACTGTAGGCTAGTCCTGTGGTTTTCGGTCTTCATGGTTGAGAGACTTTTACATAAGGTTATGAGATGAAAACAAAAACACTTGCTGTTGTTTTACCCTTGGCCCTGTTCTTAAGCGCCTGTAGTACCGTCGAACCGGCCTTTAAGGATGTTGGCGTCCGCACTGGCGCCTGCGTGGACGGTGGCCCGGATACGGTAGCCCAGAAATTCTATGACCTGCGCATTCAGCAAGGCCCAAGCACCGCTCTGCCGGACAGCAGCCGTCTGGCACAGTTGCAGCCTTACCTGAGCCAGGTGCTGTATCAGGATCTGGTCAGTGCCGCTCAGCACCCTGGCAAACACACCATCACCGGCGATCTGTTCTCTGGCAATGCCCAGGGGCCAACCAGCGCATCGGTTGCCAGCGCTTCCACCATTCCTAACACCGATGCCAAAAACATCCCGCTGCGTGTACAGCTGACCCACCAGAAAGAGGGTGCCAACGCAATCAACTGGCAGGACGAAGTGCTGATGGTCCGTGAAGGCACCTGCTGGGTGGTTGACGACATCCGCTTCCTCAACATCCCGCCGCATGCCGCCAGCGGTACGCTGCGTCAGGTCCTTGAGAACCAGTAACACCAAAATGGCAACCGGGTGTATCACCTTCCCGGTTGCCAATTACCCCCTCATAAACGCTCAAAATTCCATCATCTTGAGAAAAATAGCTAGCTATCTCACAGAGTGCGCGACAAATCCGCCATTCAGCCAGCGCTCACGGTATCTTCTGCTATTATTTAGTCATTCTGCGACGTACTAATAAATTTTAACTCACAAAGATTGCATAAGTATTCTGTGGAAGTTACCATTCCCGGCATCAATGTCTATTCAATTTCAGCGCATGAGTATTCAACTAAAAGATATCAACTGCTTTTATGGCGCACATCAGGCGCTGTTTAACATTACACTGGATTGCCCTGCCGGCGAGACTCTGGTGCTGCTTGGTCCAAGCGGCGCGGGTAAGAGTTCACTGCTGCGGGTGCTTAACCTGCTGGAAATGCCACGCTCTGGCCACCTGCAAATCGCGGGCAATCAGTTCGACTTTAAACAGTCACCGGGGGAGAAATCCATCCGCGAACTGCGCCAAAATGTGGGCATGGTGTTTCAGCAGTACAATCTCTGGCCACATCTGACCGTGGTGCAAAACCTGATCGAAGCGCCCTGCCGCGTACTTGGCCTGACCAAGGCACAAGCGATGGCGCGTGCCGACAAGTTGCTGACCCGGTTACGCCTGACCGATTTTGCCGACCGTTTCCCACTGCATCTCTCCGGTGGCCAACAACAGCGCGTAGCCATTGCCCGTGCGCTGATGATGGAACCTCAGGTGCTGCTGTTCGATGAACCTACGGCCGCACTGGATCCGGAAATTACCGCGCAGATCGTCAGCATCATTCGCGAGTTGGCGGGCACCGGTATCACTCAGGTGATCGTCACCCATGAAGTTGAAGTCGCGCGTAAAACCGCCAGCCGCGTGGTGTATATGGAAAATGGCCATATCGTCGAACAGGGCGATGCCAGCCACTTTGCACAACCGCAAACCGTAGAGTTTGCCAATTACTTATCACACTAATAGCGATATTTGCTGTTCTCAGGGAGTTTGCGATGAAAAAACTACTAATCGCCGCCGTTCTGGCTGGCATCAGCGTTTCTGCCTCAGCAGCCGAAACTATCCGTTTCGCTACCGAAGCTTCCTACCCTCCGTTCGAATTCGTCGCGGCGGATAACAAGATCCAGGGCTTCGACGTCGATCTGGCCAACGCTCTGTGTAAAGAGATGCAGGCCGAGTGTACCTTTACTAACCAAGGCTTCGACAGCCTGATCCCAAGCCTGAAGTTCAAGCGTTTCGATGCCGTGATGGCCGGTATGGATATCACCCCTGAGCGCGAAAAGCAGGTGCTGTTCAGCAAACCTTACTACGATAACTCGGCCCTGTTTATTGCCGAGAAAGGCAAAGTGGCCGACGTGGCCGCGCTGAAAGGCAAACGCGTTGGCGTGCAAAACGGCACCACGCACCAGAAATTCCTGACCGATAAACACCCGGAAATCACCACCGTGGGCTACGACAGCTACCAGAATGCCATTCTGGATCTGAAAAATGGCCGTGTTGATGCGGTGTTCGGCGATACCGCCGTGGTTAACGAGTGGCTGAAAGAAAACGCTGCGCTGACCGCCGTGGGCGATAAAGTGACCGATAAAGACTACTTCGGTAGCGGTCTGGGCATTGCCATGCGCCTGCAAAATACCGAGCTGCAGGGCAAATTCAACGCCGCCCTGGATAAAATCAAGCAGGATGGGACTTACGAAACCATCTACAAAAAATGGTTCCAGCAGTAATCATCATCCATGAATGAAATCCAACCTTTAGCTAGCGCCGCCGGGATGACCGTCGGCCTTGCCGTTTGTGCCCTGGTCCTCGGCCTGATCCTGGCGATGCTGTTTGCCGTCTGGGAGTCATCCCGCTGGAAAGCGGTCAGTTGGCTCGGCACTGCCTGGGTGACCCTGCTGCGCGGCTTGCCAGAAATTCTGGTGGTGCTGTTTATCTACTTCGGCTCTTCACAGCTGCTGATGATGCTGTCCGACGGCTTCGTCCTGAACTTAGGCCTGTTCCAGTTACCGGTGCAGCTGTCCATCGACAATTTCGAAGTCAGCCCGTTCCTGTGCGGCGTTATCGCCCTGGCCCTGCTCTATTCTGCCTACGCGTCGCAAACACTGCGTGGGGCACTGAAAGCAGTGCCACTGGGCCAGTGGGAATCCGGCCAGGCTCTGGGGCTAAGCAAGACGGCTATCTTCTTCCGCTTGATCATGCCGCAAATGTGGCGTCACGCGCTGCCGGGGCTGGGCAACCAGTGGCTGGTACTGCTGAAAGATACCGCGCTGGTGTCGTTGATCAGCGTTAACGATTTGATGTTGCAGACCAAAAGCATTGCTACCCGCACCCAGGAGCCGTTTACCTGGTATGTGATTGCGGCAGCAATCTATTTGGTTATCACCCTGCTGAGCCAGTACATCCTTAAACGGATCGAGCTGCGCACCACACGTTTTGAGCGGGGGCCAGCCTGATGCTTGAGTTCATCCCCGAAATCCTCAAAGGCTTGCATACCAGCCTGTCGCTGACGATCGTCGCACTGATTGTTGCCTTGCTGATGTCGCTAGTGCTGACGGTGATCCTGACGTTAAAAACTCCGGTACTGACGCAGTTGGTGAAGGTCTACATTACGTTGTTCACCGGTACGCCGTTGCTGGTACAGATCTTCCTGATTTACTACGGCCCTGGCCAGTTCCCGGCGATCCGTGAATATCCCTGGTTGTGGAACCTGCTGTCGCAACCTTGGCTCTGCGCGATGATTGCATTGGCGCTGAACAGTGCGGCCTACACTACCCTGCTGTTCCATGGGGCGGTACGCGCTATCCCGGCGGGCCAGTGGCAATCCTGTGAAGCGCTGGGCATGTCACGCCAGCAAACGCTGCGTATTCTGCTGCCGTATGCCTTCAAACGTGCCTTGTCATCCTACTCTAACGAAGTGGTTCTGGTGTTCAAGAGTACCTCGCTTGCCTATACCATTACCCTGATGGAAGTGATGGGTTACAGCCAACTGATGTATGGCCGGACTTATGACGTGATGGTCTTCGGTGCCGCTGGTGTTGTGTACCTGTGCGTGAATGGCCTGCTGACGTTATTGATGCGTTTGGTTGAACGCCGCGCATTGGCTTTTGAACGTCGTAATTGAGTCAAGCCTCGCTGAACCAGCCCTGCCTTGCGCAGGGCTTTTTTATGGCTGAAAATAATTTTATAGTCATTTATATTGCATAGTCATTCACTAAATGGCATTGTTATCGGCATAGCCACTCACAACGCCCCAAAGGCATTGTCAGATAAAAAGGTGGCGAGACAACAATCAAATTTACGACAGGAGCCGTACCGATGAAAAAGCTGTTACTTGCCGCCACCCTTCTCGCCGGGATCACCTTTAACGCAGCCGCCGCTGACACCATCCGTTTCGCCTCTTCAGCGACCTACCCGCCGTTTGAATCTCTGGATGCCAATAACCAGATCGTCGGTTTTGATATCGATTTGGCCAAGGCCTTGTGCAAGCAGATGCAGGCCGACTGCACCTTTACCAACCAGGCCTTTGACAGCCTGATCGCCGCGCTGAAATTTAAAAAATATGACGCGGTGATTTCCGGTATGGACATAACTCCGGAGCGTAGCAAGCAGGTAACCTTTACCCAGCCCTATTATGCCAACTCGGCTATCGTCATTGCTCAGAAAGGCAAGTTCACTACGCTGGCGGATTTGAAAGGCAAAAAGCTGGGGATGGAAAACGGCACCACGCATCAAAAATACATGCAGGACAAGCACCCGGAAATCAATACCGTGTCTTATGACAGCTACCAAAACGCCGTGCTGGAGCTGAAGAATGGCCGTATCGATGGCGTGTTCGGTGACACTGCGGTGGTTAATGAGTGGCTGAAGAATAATCCGGAACTGGCCGCCGTAGGCGAGCACGTAACCGATGCGCAGTACTTTGGCACTGGCCTGGGCATTGCCGTACGCCCGGACAATCAGGCACTACTGACCAAGCTGAATGCTGCGCTGGACGCGATCAAGGCGGATGGGACCTACAAGGCGATAAACGATAAGTGGTTCCCGCAGTAAGCCCCTCACCCCAACCCTCTCCCACAGGGAGAGGGAGCTGATAGCCCCTGCTCTTTTGCAAGTAAAGAACTCATCTCAGCAAACTCGATCGTCCCCTCATTCAAGGCAAGTCACTACAATTTGAAACACACTCGATCGGTCCCTTCTCCTTTTGGGTTATGTCCCCAGTCTGTACACTCCCACAAGGAGAGGGAGCTGATAGACCCCTGCTCTTTTGCAAGTAAAGAGCTCATCTCAGCAAACTCGATCGTCCCCTCATTCAAGGCAAGTCACTACAATTTGAAACACACTTGATCGGTCCCTTCTCCTTTTGGGTTATGTCCCCAGTCTGTACACTCCCACAAGGAGAGGGAGCTGATAGACCCCTGCTCTTTTGCAAGTAAAGAGCTCATCTCAGCAAACTCGATCGTCCCCTCATTCAAGGCAAGTCACTACAATTTGAAACACACTCGATCGGTCCCCTCTCCCTGTGGGAGAGGGCTAGGGTGAGGGGCCATTATTTCCGTACCAGTAGCGTCAACACTTCGTAATGGGCAGTATGCGGGAACATATCAAATAGCTGCACGCGCTCAACGCGGTAATCCGGCAGCATCGCCAAATCCTTCGCCATACTTAACGCATTACAGCTGGAATAAAGAATATAACCCGGCGCCATGCGGTTGAGATAATCACACAGCTCGTTGCCAATCCCCCGGCGCGGCGGGTTCACCAAGACCAACTCAGGAACCTCTCCCTCGGCGGTAGCAAATCGGGTCGAATCCAGCGCCTGGAAATCCACCTGCTGCAAGCCGAGGGTTTGCGCGGATTGTTTGGCACAGGCTATCGCCTCGGCGCTGATTTCAATGCCGGTCAGCCTGGTTTGCGGCTGTGCGCAATGCAACCCGAAGCCGCCAACGCCACAGAACAGATCCCACATGCTGGCGATACCTAGCGCCCGTACCCAATCCCGTGCGGTGGCATACAGCTGGCTGGCCACCTGCGGATTGGTTTGAAAAAAGCTCTGCGGGCGAATGTATAACGGCACCTGGTTGAACCGCTCTTCCAACGCCTGCTGTTCGGTCAGCGGGATTTCATGCTCGCCTTCCATGATCGCCATGTGCACGGGCTGAATATTGGCGGAGATCACCTTCAACTCCGGCAACTGCTGCTGTAACCACGGCAAGGCCGCACGCAGTTGCGCCAGCTTGCTTTCGGAACGCAGCACAAAGCGCAGCATCAGGCCGCCGTTGAAGGTGCTTTCCGTCAGTAGTAAATATTTCAGCTCGCCACGTTTGCGCGCCACGTTATAAGGTGTTAACCCAGCGCGGGGGATAAAGTCTTTTAATGCCGCGAAAATTGGAGCAAAGCTGACCGGATACAACGGGCAATCACACAGGTCTACCGGCGTGCCATCACGGTGCAACATGCCAAGCAACGGCCGCTCAACGCTACCGCTGACCACCATTTTCGCCTTGTTGCGAAATGCACTTTCTTCACCCGTCACCGGTTCTAACCACTGCGCGACATCGCGATCCGCCAGCAAGGATTGCAGATGATGTTGTTTTTCTTCCAGTTGCTGGGGATAAGGCTTTTCCAGCCACTGACAGGAACGGCAGGTGCCCGCCGAGTACAAAGCGCAATGCATGAATATTAACCGTTAACTCAGGATGACCAATGAGGGCGCAGATTGTACCACCCAACGCGGATAAAAACTTACTTACCAGGCAGTAGAAGATAAAACGCCGCCCGGTCAGGCGGCGCTTGAAGCTCAATTAATCGTTAACAGCATCAGCCACGAGCGGCCCTTTGCAGTTCACGCGCGCGCTGTTTTTCCGCCCGCGCCATAAACCACCAGGCAATAAACCCGATGATCCCCACCACCAGCAGGATCAGCGTTGCCAAGGCGTTGATCTCCGGGTTAACCCCCATACGCACGCTGGAGAATACCAGCATTGGCAAGGTGGTAGCCCCAGGCCCGGCCACGAAGCTGGCAATCACCAGATCGTCCAACGAGAGAGTAAACGCCAGCATCCAGCCCGAGATCAGCGCCGGGGCAATCATCGGCAAGGTGATCACGGAAAACACTTTCAGCGGTGTAGCACCCAGATCCATCGCTGCCTCTTCTATTGAACGATCCAGCTCACGTAAGCGCGAACTGATAACGACCGACACATAGGCAGTACAGAAAGTGACGTGCGCCAACCAGATGGTGAACATCCCGCGCTCAGAAGGCCAACCAAAGGTATGCCCCATCGCCACAAACAGCAGCAGCAGCGACAAACCGGTGATCACGTCTGGCATAACCAGCGGTGCGGTGAGCATAAAGGCAAACCCGGTCGAACCCCGGAAACGCCCAAAGCGCACCATCACCATCGCGGCAATGGTGCCGAGGATCACCGCCGCCGTGGCGGAAGCCGCCGCAATGGTCAAACTCAGGCCAACCGCGCTGATCATCGCCGAATCGTGGAACAATTCGATATACCAGCGGAAAGACCAACCCGCCCATACAGTAACGAGCTTGGAGCTGTTGAACGAGTAGATCACCAGCATCAGCATCGGTGCGTACAGGAAGGTGAAACCAACCACCAGAATCGCTATGCGCCACGGTGAGCGCACTACCGGTAAGTTATTCATCCCTGCCCTCCCATTTCCTTGTTCTGGTGCTTGTGGAACCAGAGAATAGGTACAATCAGCAACAGCAGCATCACGGTAGCAACCGCCGAGGCGACCGGCCAGTCACGGTTATTGAAGAACTCCTGCCAGAGCACCCGGCCAATCATGATGCTGTCTGGCCCGCCGAGCAGTTCCGGGATCACAAACTCCCCCACCGCCGGGATAAACACCAGCATCGAGCCGGCAATAATACCGCCACGGGTTAACGGCATGATCACGCTGAAGAAGGTTTTCAACGGCTTGGCCCCCAGATCCAGCGAGGCTTCAACCAACGAGTAATCAAGGCGCGTCAGCGCGGTATAAATTGGCAAAACCATAAACGGCAGATAGGAATAAACGATGCCGATATACACCGCCAGATTGGTATGCAAGATCACCAGCGGCTGATCGATCACCCCCAACCACATCAGGAAGTTGTTCAACACCCCGTTGTTCTTCAGTATCCCCATCCAGGCATACACGCGGATCAGGAATGACGTCCAGGAAGGCAGGATCACCAACAGCAGCAGAATGTTACGGGTCGACGGCTTACTGTGCGCCACCGCCCACGCCAGCGGATAGCCGATCACCAGACAGCACAGCGTTGAAACCGCCGCGATCTGCAAGGATTGCAGATAGGCATCGATGTACAGCGGGTCATCGGTCAGTTGCAGGTAGTTGGCAAAATTCAGCGCAATATCGAGTTTGCCGTCTGCCCAACTCATCAGATCGGTATAAGGCGGTACCGCCAAAGCCAGCTCAGACAGACTGATCTTGAACACGATCAGGAACGGCAGCATAAACAGTAGCAGCAACCACAGCAGCGGCAGCGCGATCACCAGTTTGCGGCCATGGGCCATCTGCAAACGTTGGATAAACGCCTTAATCGGGCCGGGTACTCTTGCCGGAGGCTCCGGCGAACGTTCAGAAAGCAATGTCATGATAGTTACTCCTTACTTTCTCAACTACACCGTCAGAACCACACAGCTGTCGGTGTCCCAACACAGGCGCACTTCATCACCCCAGGTCGGCATGCCTTTGCGGAAGCGATGGCCGTTCTGCAACTGCGCACTGATCATCTGCCCGCTAAGCAATTTCACGTGGTAGATCGACAGATCGCCTAGATAGGCGATGTTCACTACCTCACCCACCGCAAAGTTGCAGCCGTCTTCCGGCACTTCCTCACACAGCATGATCTTTTCCGGGCGCAGAGCGACCTGGATAGGCACACCGTCTACCACCGATGAATCAGGATCAACCTTAAGCGCATGCCGTAAACCCGGACTTTGCAGGATCAATGCATCGTCCCGCCGCTCCTGCAGCACGCAATCGAACACGTTGACCGAACCGATAAACTCGGCGCTGAAACGACTGTTCGGGTGCTCGTAGATCTCTTCCGGCTCACCGATTTGCACAAACTTGCCGCGGTTCATGATGGCAATACGGCCAGCCATGGTCATCGCTTCTTCCTGATCGTGGGTGACCATGACGCAGGTCGCGCCCACGCGCTCCAGGATATCGACCACTTCCAACTGCATGCGATCGCGCAGTTTTTTATCCAGCGCGCCCATCGGTTCGTCCAGGAGCAACAGCTTTGGTCGTTTTGCCAAACTACGTGCCAGTGCCACACGCTGGCGTTGTCCGCCGGAGAGCTGGTGCGGCTTACGCTTGGCGTATTCCTGCATATGCACTAGCGTAAGCATTTCGGTGACGCGCTCGTTAATTTCCGCGCGCGGCATTTTGTCCTGCTTGAGGCCAAACGCGATGTTCTGCTCCACGGTCATATGGGGGAACAGCGCATAAGACTGGAACATCATATTGACCGGGCGCTGGTATGGCGGCACGTGGGACATGTCCTGACCGTCGAGGACAATTTGCCCTTCCGTCGGCTGTTCAAAACCGGCCAACATGCGCAGCAACGTCGATTTTCCACAGCCAGAAGGCCCCAACAGCGCAAAGATTTCGCCCTTGTAGATCGTCAGGCTGACGTCTTCTACCGCATTCTGGCCGTCAAAGGTTTTGGTGAGGTTACGGATTTCCAGCAGAGGGGTGAAAACCTTCTGCGATTTGGCTAGCGGACGAGGGATAACGTCGTTCAATCGGGGTGCTCTCCGGCTAAAGCAGTACGAACAACCACAGCAATTGCCATGGCCCAAAATGGCAATGCAGGCGGGTTAACCCCGCCTGCCGATCATCAGAATCGGGTATTTACTTCCCGCTTTTAACTTTAGTCCATGCCCGCGTAACTACACGGTCAAGTTTTGGCGACTGTACGTTCAGCGTATACAGTTTGGCACGAATATCTGCCGGTGGGTAAACGTTCGGGTTATCACGCACCTCGGCATTCACCAGTAGCGTGGCGTCTTTTACCGCGTTGGCATAAAACACGTGGTTGCTGATGTCCGCGATCACCTCTGGCTTGAGCAGGAAGTTCAGGAACTGGTAGGCCGCATCTTTGTTTTTGGCATCGGCTGGCATCGCAAACATGTCAAAGTAGGTCAGCGCCCCTTCTTTTGGAATGGAGTAGGCCACATTGACGCCGTTTTTGGCTTCCTTGGCACGGTTGGCAGCCTGCATGATATCGCCAGACCAGCCAATGGCCACGCAAATATCCCCGTTAGCCAGATCGTTGATGTACTGGGACGAGTGGAAATAGCGGATATTCGGGCGCAGCTTCATCAAGAGATCGTTGGCCGCACCGGTGTAATCTTCCGCACTGGTGCTGTTAGGATCTTTGCCCAGATAGTGCAAAACGGTGGCATAGACTTCGCTTGGCGCATCCAGGAAGGAGACACCACAGCTTTTCAGCTTCTCCAGGTTTTCTGGCTTGAGGATCAGATCCCAGCTATCGACCGGGGCATCTTTACCCAGCACCGCTTTGACCTTATCGACGTTATAGCCAATGCCGGTGGTCACCATCATGTAAGGGATACCGTACTTGTTCTCCTTGTCGTTATGCGCAACCAGTTGCAGCATCTCGGGATCAAGGTTTTTGTAATTAGGTATCTTGCTCTTGTCCAGCGCTTCAAAAATACCGGCTTTGGACTGGCGCTCAAGGAAGTTGGAGGAAGGAACCACCAAGTCATAACCGGTGCTGCCCGCCATCAGTTTGCCTTCCAGAACCTCGTTGGAATCAAAGACGTCATACACCACTTTGATGCCGGTTTCTTTCTGGAATTTGGCCAGGGTATCCGGCGCAATGTAGTCGGACCAATTGTAGATGTGCAGCGTATTGTCTGCGGCCGACGCGGTGAAGCAAGCCGTCATCAGCAAGCCGCCAACCACACCCGATAACCACTTTTTACGTTGGGTGACCATCCGTAACTTCCTCCAAAACAAGGGGTAAATTTGTATCCTGAAAGGATACAACGCCTTTGATTAGCCGAGCGCAATCGTTGCGATCGCGAGTGAATAGCTATGCAGTTGATTGCATGCGATTTTCTCACCTGCCAGCCCACGGGGTCACAAACAGGAGCGTGAGCCTTTAGCAAGATCAGCAGCATAACCGGAGTTGCCAGACGGTGCCAGCCTCCAGGGTAAAAAACGCCGTTTATCGATTAATTATGCACGGGGTCTGTATGTGATGCGGCAATAACAGCCTAAAAGACGAGAAATATCTGGCAATAAGGGGAGAAACGCAGAATATCTGGTTGTGGAGGAAAGTCCGGGCTGCGTGCCGCCAGATCTGCGGCACACATAATGTACAGCGAAGATTAATGCAGCATCGGTTGGCTGGCTACGGTAGCCGGGTTCTCTTCTTCCTCACCCATAAACAGCAGATCGTTCGCCCTGGCTTCCAGGATCACCATCGAGATCTGTTCTTCGCCCTGTTGCATAAAGTGGGCAAACTGCTCATGGGCCACGCCCACGGCAATGCTCAAAGACTGGCAAACGATCAGCTTTGGCAAATTATCGTCTTGAATATCAACAAAGGCCTTGATGGTCAGCGAACTGGCATTGATTTGACTGAGATCGGCCACCAGCGGGATCAGTGCGGTTGGCTTCACTTCGGCCAACGCGGAAAACAGGATCACATTATCCACCAGATCGAGCTTGGCATCGAATACGCCGTCAAAGTTTTGCATGTGCGGCAGGTGTAACGCCTGGCAAGAGTCACATTCAAAAAACGAGATCCCCAACTGATCCAACCAACGTCGTAATAACGCCAAATCGGGGACGATGAGTGAATCCATAAATTACCAGCCTCACAGGGTTCAATGACATGAAAAGGCGCATAGCTTACGGAATATTCAATCGAGATGCCACGATCAAAGCCGCTTAATTCACTAATACGGTAACATCGCACAACATATCCGCACCTGCTATCCCCCGTATACGCTTGGCGTGACAGAGGAAAAACGCCATTTATCACCCGCCAGATTTCAGACGAAAGCCAGGCCGGGCTCGTTGCTCAATGTACTCGATCATCATGCCTGCAATATCCAACCCGGTGGTGGTTTCAACGCCTTCCAACCCCGGTGACGCATTCACCTCCATCACCAGCGGGCCACGATCGGCACGGAGGATATCAACCCCGGCAACATCCAATCCCAGCGTCTCCACGGCCTTGATCGCCGTAGCGCGTTCCTTGCCGGTAATATGCACTCTTCGAGCGGTGCCGCCACGGTGCAGGTTCGACCGAAACTCCCCAGGCTTTGCCTGGCGTTCAATCGCGGCTACTACCCTGCCGCCAACGACCAGGCAGCGAATGTCACAGCCGTTGGCTTCACGGATATACTCCTGCACCAGGATATGGGCGTTCAGACCACGGAAGGCGTCGATCACGCTCTCCGCCGCCTGGCGAGTTTCGGCCAATACCACGCCGATCCCCTGTGTCCCTTCAACCAGCTTCACCACCAGCGGTGCGCCGCCCACCAGCTCAATCAAATCACCGGTATCATCCGGCGAATGCGCAAAGCCGGTAATGGGCAGATCAATCCCCTGGCGCGCCAGCAGTTGCAGCGAACGCAGCTTGTCGCGCGCCCGGGTAATGGCCACCGACTCATTGAGCGGATAGCTGCCGAGCAGTTCAAACTGGCGCAGCACGGCGGTGCCATAAAACGTAATAGCAGAACCAATACGCGGGATCACCGCATCGTAATGTTCCAACTGGCGGCCACGATAATGAATGCTCGGTGCCGCCGGGTTGATATTCATATAACAAGACTGCGGATCGATAACATCGATACGGTGCCCACGCTGCTCTGCAGCCTCACGCAGTCTTTTACATGAGTACAGCGAACCATCGCGTGAAAGAATGGCAATTTTCACTCGTCACCCCTAAAGGCGTTGATCACCTGCATTGGCAGGCATTCCCCATAGCCGCGTTTAGTCTCGCGGTCCCTGGTCTTGTTTATCTTTCGGCGGGGTACGCCGATCGTTCTGCGGCGGCTGGCCACCGCGCAGTAGCGGGCTGAGCCCTTGCACTACGCGCCAGACCAAAAATGCGGCTGCAGGAACCATCATGAAAACGCCGAGAAAGATCATGCCAACCGCCGCCGGTTGCGAAGCCAGCATTCCCGGCAAACGGACGTAGTCATGAATACTCAGATAAGAGAGTATCAACAGCACCATGCCCAATCCTTCAAGCACCAGCACAGAACGCGGTAAGTCACCGAATGAACGCATATTTTTTTCTCCAGACTCGCTGTGTCCAGTGTAGTAAATTCGCCATCGCTGCAACAGCTCTAGTTGATTAATCGGTTCTATAAATCAGACCAAGAGGCAGATCCTGCTTTTTTTTAGCCCAGCCAACGGGCATAGTAAGCGCCATGACGTGAGTGATTGCGCAACTGAAGTCTTTTTATGACGGAAGGAATGTCGTTACAATAACGGTTAATTATTAATAACAGACTAGGAGTGTTACATGTTTGCTGTAATCTTCGGGCGTCCGGGCTGTCCTTACTGTGTCCGTGCTAAAGAGCTGGCAGAGAAATTGACTGAAGAGCGTGACGATTTCAACTTCCGTTATGTTGATATCCACGCCGAAGGCATCACCAAGGCCGATTTGGAAAAAACCGTGGGTAAACCGGTAGAAACCGTCCCGCAGATTTTCCTCGATCAGACCCATATTGGCGGCTGCACCGATTTTGAAGCCTACGCCAAAGAAAACCTGAACCTGTTCCAGTAAGCTTCAAGCTCGAACAAAAAAGGCCACCGAACGCAGGTGGCCTTTTTTACGATTAGGGTTTTTGCCGCCGATAGAACTGTTGCAACGCATGCAACACCATGCGCATTAATAAATACAACATCCCACCCAACACACACCAGAATACGGCGCTGACCGCATAAGCCAACTCCTGCCAAAAAGAATGGCCGGGGGTCAACCAAAAGTGGCGAATGAGTAAACACAGCGGTACCGCACACAGTGCGCCAAGCAAGGGACACAGAATACGCTGCTTGCTCGACAAATAGCTGGCGATAAAACCGGGAATGATAAACAACAGCAGGCCGGTTTCACCATGATGCTCGGATTCGGTCACGCCGACGGCACCGCTCTTCAGGCCCAGAAAAACCAGGCTAAACAGTAGAAAACAGCTAAAAATGCCCACCCAGTATCGATAACTTACCATCCACCTCTCCCCTCCATACCCGAAAATGACGGATATCGCGATGTGACCGCTGACTACATCGTAAAACACAGCCTATCGCACAGACCCTGCGACACACAGCCGAAATCGACAGCGCTGGCTGAACTTTTTCCTTGGTCAAAAAGGGTTAAATACGTATGCCGACACAGCTTTATGCTGGCTGTCATACGTGATAGCGACTAGAATAAGCGCCGCCATTCGATGGTTCGGATCGCCTTCCGATGGTTGGTTGTTATCTAAGCTTTATCCATATACTCTATGGCTGAATCTAACTCTTATAGTGTTCTTTATCAAGAACTTACTGGTAAACAATAAGTTATCCCCCGTGAACATAAACGTCGCAAGTTTGTTAAACGGTAACTACATCCTGTTACTGTTTGTGGTACTCGCCCTGGGGCTCTGCCTCGGAAAGGTTCGTCTTGGCTCCGTTCAACTCGGTAATTCCATTGGCGTTTTAGTGGTCTCGCTGCTGCTTGGCCAGCAGCACTTTGCCATTAACACCGAAGCGTTAAGCCTCGGTTTCATGCTGTTTATTTTTTGCGTCGGCGTTGAAGCGGGCCCCAATTTCTTTTCGATTTTTTTCCGCGACGGCAAAAACTACTTCATGCTGGCGCTGGTGATGGTCGGTTCAGCGATGGTGATCGCCATCGGCCTGGGTAAGCTGTTCCACTGGGATATCGGCCTTACCGCCGGTATGCTCGCCGGTTCGATGACCTCCACACCGGTGTTGGTGGGTGCAGGCGATACGCTGCGTAATACCATCACCAGCGGCCCGGCACTGCTTGCAGCCCAAGACCATCTGAGCCTGGGCTACGCCCTGACCTACCTGATTGGCCTGGTCAGCCTGATTTTCGGCGCTCGTTATCTGCCAAAACTGCAGCATCAGGATCTCTCTACCTCTGCCCAACAAATCGCCCGTGAGCGCGGCCTGGATACCGATAGCCAGCGCAAGGTTTATTTGCCGGTGATCCGCGCCTATCGCGTTGGCCAGGAACTGGTCGCCTGGGCAGACGGCAAGAACCTGCGCGAGCTCGGTATTTACCGCCAAACCGGTTGCTACATCGAACGAATTCGCCGCAACGGCATTCTGGCCAACCCGGACGGAGATGCGGTGTTACAGGTCGGGGATGAAATCTCACTGGTCGGCTACCCTGATGCTCACGCACGCCTGGACCCAAGCTTCCGTAACGGTAAGGAAGTCTTCGACCGGGATCTCTTGGATATGCGCATCGTGACCGAAGAGATCGTGGTCAAAAACAGCAATGCGGTAGGCAAGCGCCTGAGCCAGTTGAAGCTGACCGATCATGGCTGCTTCCTCAACCGCGTGATCCGCAGCCAGATTGAAATGCCAATCGATGACAGCATCGTGTTGAACAAAGGCGATGTGCTGCAGGTTAGCGGCGATGCCCGCCGGGTAAAAAGCGTGGCAGAGAAGATCGGCTTTATCTCCATTCATAGCCAGGTTACCGATCTGCTGGCCTTCTGCGCCTTCTTTATCATCGGCCTGCTGATCGGCCAGATCACCATTCAGTTCACCAGCAGCTTCTCCTTTGGTATCGGCAACGCCGCAGGGCTATTGATGTCCGGCATCATGCTGGGCTTCCTGCGAGCCAACCACCCGACCTTTGGTTATATCCCTCAAGGCGCGTTGAATATGGTGAAAGAGTTCGGCCTGATGGTGTTTATGGCCGGTGTGGGCCTGAGCGCAGGAGCAGGTATCGGCAATACCCTTGGCGCAGTAGGTGGGCAGATGCTGATCGCAGGCTTGATCGTCAGCCTGGTACCGGTGGTGATCTGCTTCCTGTTCGGAGCCTACATCCTACGCATGAACCGTGCCCTGCTGTTTGGCGCCATTATGGGGGCACGTACCTGCGCCCCGGCGATGGAAATCATTAGCGACACTGCTCGTAGTAATATTCCAGCATTAGGATATGCAGGCACCTACGCCATCGCTAACGTGTTGTTAACCTTGGCAGGCTCGCTTATCGTGGTTATCTGGCCAGGTATAATGGGGTAGCAAGGCGGTCTGAGAAGTGGCGCTACGGCGAAATATTTTTTTATTTTTCTGGCAACGGGTAGAACTTTTCGATCGGGACACAGTCTGAATTAGTGCCACTGCTTTTCTTTGATGTCCCCATTTTGTGGAGCCCGTTAGTCCCGCCTTTTTAGGTTCAAGATTAGCGGGTTTTTTGTTGCCTGAAATTTACGCCTGACCTTCCCCCATTGATTTACACATCGCGATGTTAGTAGTGAGCCGCTGGAGGTCACCTGGATGCTAGCTAGCACGATCCATGAGATTTGGTGCCCCAAATAAGCGGGGAGAAAGTTCAAATGGCTCCAGCCCGAAGGGAGTGTGCGCCCAAGCCGGTGCTACGCGTTATCGCGCTTGAACGTAGAGCTATCCGCCTTGATTACTGGCTTCCGGGACTGCGACAGTGCCACGGTCAATTGAGGGACACAGCCTAAAATTCGCCGCCACTCACACTCTGATGTAAATTAACGGCCTTATTTGATGTTCTGAAGAATGCTTTTCGGTACCCAACCAATATCTTGATCCGAGAGTCGCTGGCACCACACCCAGCCATTCAAGAATTTTATCGCCAGCAACTCATCACCTTCATTAACATCAAGTTCTTTGGCCGTATAATCATCTTTCGCTATACCATGGCCAGGTTTGTTGCTTCGTTCTATGAGTTGTTCTGGAACCCATCCACCGGAGTGATTAGGTATTGTACAGAAATACCAATTGTCCCAGCCTTCATCGCCCTCATACATATCCTCTATAATAAGCGGAGTTCCACTTGCGAACGTTATAGGATCTGGATACTCACTTCGATGTTGGCCAGTTGCGATAAATTTCATGTTAGTCCTCATAAATACCACCTTCCTTCCTCCGATACTTACAATTATCTGTATGTATATACAGTTTGCAACTATTAATTTTCATTGCACAGCTGATCATTCGAAGCTTTCCCAACCCTTAAAAACCATTAACCAATTGATATATAGATAAATTTTAATTTATATCCACGCAACTCCGAATGTTGGGGGGACGACTCTGGGTTACATTCTTTTCCAGGCCGACCACCTCCGCTACACCGGCCTGTAAATCTTTCAATTCATGCATCAGCAAGCATCAACATTTCACCCGGTTTATATTGATGCTGATTGTGCAGATTACATAGATGATGTGATACGCTCAGGTACGCCTTATACTCAGCCCTGTCGGTACGACACATTAATGCCGATCAGCACCTTTACACCAGCAGCATATTTCTCACGGAATAAAGTATCCTGACAGAAATTAACGCATTTTTAAAGTAATACAATATAAAACCCCGAATACAGAAGTGCGTGAAAGCTGGAGGAGACGTCTGCTTCAAATAACGTTATCCGCAATATCATATTTTACACTAACAAAATTTAACCTATCGAGGTTATTGACAACACTATTCTTTTAATGACAACGTAGTGATACATTGGGGTATTGTCGCTCTAAAAAGGGAGTCTGACATCAGTTATAAATATCATTTACATCATGGAGGTGAGCATGGAAAACCAACACAATAACAGCACCAAAAATAAAACACCGTACTTTGGCAGTTTAATGATCTATATGTACCACTTCACAATCCCGAAATGATTTATAGGATTGCATCATGAAAATGAGTTTCTTAGGTTACCTTTTTCTGTTTTTAACCAGCTCCTTTTTTTGTGGGCACTTAAGTGCAGCTAGCACAGGCACGCTTACGGTGAAGTTTGGTCAGACAACGGAAGATATGTTCAAAGCGACTCACCCGGAAGCGGTAAATGTAGGGGTTAACAGCGAACTGGGGGGGAATATCTATAAAGAAACACCCGATAATAATAAGGATAAGCGAAGCGATATCGTTTTTGAAAGTACTAAAGATGTTTTTGTCTTATTTGATAAAAATAAGAACTTAACCGCATTACACTTACAACTTAAAACCGATCAGTTTAGCGTTATCAGTGCAATTCTAGCCAAGAAATATACCACCGCCGTAAAGAAAACCTCGTTTATCGGCAGTGATTATATGGAGCTATACAATGGCGGCGTTTCTATTTACTTGATGGATCCTTTCTTCTTCTCAAATACGTCAATCTTCTTTATAAGAACCGATGTGAGAAATGAAATCCTAAAAAAAATCCCCACTAACCTGATTGAAGATGAGGTCAAGGTTCTAAACTATCTTGTGGAGAAAAGCTTTCCATCAATAGAGTAAACAAATAAATGCCCTGCTATTATGCTGAAAATCACCATAACATAATAGCGGGCCGAGTTATAATCAGCATCCAATCGCCAAGAAAGCTAAAAAAATAATAATATATGTTGGAACTGGGGTATGGCGATGGAGGGTTGTTGAAACAGTTCCGCAGTGATTCGGCCTCTATAACCATGGCCGAATCACTGCTCTGGCCTAATTATTGTGATGCTATACATACTCAACGCCACTCAGATCCAACACTCCCCCATCAATGTTTTTCGATCGGCACCACCAGCATATCAACCGCAATATGGTTGATCGTGCGACGCGTACTGGATACCAAACGGCTCCACATATCGTGGTGGTGACCAAAAATCACCAAATCAATCCCCTTCTCACGGATGGCATTGTTCAGCGCTTCACTGAGTTCACCACGGCCAATGATCACTTCACTGATGGGGTACTCCGCCTGCTGCTGGATAGCGTTAAGCATATTCTTCACTCGTTCGGAGAAGGTCTTATCGGTATAATTGAACTCACCACTACCAAACTCGCTGTAGTGGTTAGCTTGCTCATCGATATAAATCAACGACAGTTTGGCCTGCAGTGAGCCTGCCAACTCGCAACCTTTACGTACCAGCAGTTCGGCATCTTCACTCAGATCGGTTGCAATAACAATATGTTGATAAGTCATATTGTCGACCCTCCGTATTACCTAATACCCAGCCTGATAACCTACCTATTAATTCTAGTCTATCCTGTGAGTGGTTGCTTATCCTCTTGTCATTCTACTGCTGGAACAATCCATCTCGGCATCAGGCACTACTGCAAAATTTTTAGGCAGCGCCCCAACGTTGTGAGCCCACTGCGGTCTCGGTTAGCCGATTCACCTCTATCTCCCCTGCCCCATCTTCCATTACAAAAAAGTTCAGAAAATAAAGAAAATATAAGATGGTGTGATATACCCGGGAACTCCTTATACTCGGCCCTGTCGATAAGAAAAATCACCTGACCTCCAACGACCACCCCTTTCCCCTCCCATTCGACGCTTACTCTCAGATTAATCCAAATTTAGGCTTAATCATTTACCCATGATTGGCCCTGAGTGCCGGAAACGCCACGCGCCATCATCAGGATAACGCAATGTCAATTTCTCCCTCTGCCCGGGTCGCAAGCAACAGCTTGATTGAACCGGGGGCGATTATCGGTGCGCGCGTCAGCATTGGCCCTTTCTGCATCATTGCAGCTGGCGTCGAGATTGGTGATGACACGGTAATAGCCTCTCATGTAAGCATTAACGGCCTCACCCGGATTGGCTGCAATAACGTTATCGGGCAGTTTTCCATCATCGGCGAAGTAAATCAGGATTTGAAATATGCAGGTGAAGCTACGGACGTGGTGATCGGCGACAGAAACAGGATCGGCAAGAATGCGACCATTCATCGCGGCACCACTCAAGGCTATCGGCGAACAACCATCGGCAATGACAACCTGTTCTTAAACAACGTCCACATTGGCCATGATTGCATTGTCGGCAATACTACGGTTATCGGTGATAACTCGGGGCTGGCCGGGCATGTTGAGCTGGATGATTTTGTGCAGATCGGCAATATGTGCGCGATACATCAGTTTTGTCTGCTGGGTGCCCATGCGCATATCGCCCATCAGTCCGGCGTGGTGCAGGATGTTCCACCTTTTGTCAGTGCCAGTGGCAACCACGCGGCCCCCATCGGTGTTAACGAATCAGCGGCAGCTTTCCAATCACTGAGCGAGCAGCAACAGCAGGTGATCCAAACCCTGTATAACATGCTTTATCACAATGCGTTGGCGATCAGTGAGGTTAAACAGGAAGTGCAGCGCTTGAGCGAAACCTATCCGCTACTGCAATGGTATACTTCTTTCTTCTCACGCTCGGCGCGCGGTATTATCCGCTAGGCTCTGCCATTGAATATTCAGATGAGCGCCGCATGCGGCGCCCCTTCATGGCGTAGTCTACAGTCGTTTATTTAGTTACCGCACGGCCAGTATTTTCGCTGGCAGACCAGATGCGATAGCGCACCTCGACGTCCTTCGGCACGTAAACCACGATCGGCAAGCGGCTGTTATAGCGCTGCATCGCGGCATCCCCCAGATTAGCGGCAACGAACTCCTGACGCTTGGTATTATCCGGGCAAGCCATCATGGTAGAGGCCGGAGCCGAGAGCTTCGGCAGTACAAAATAGTCGTAACCCCAACCGGCCAGCGTTTTGCTCTCCAGATTGCCGCCCATCATGTGGCGGTTGCAATCCACTTCCAGCGTTTGGCCAATCAGCAGCTCAACCTTGAAGTTATCTTCATTCTCCTGCTTGGGTAAATAAATGACCTGCCGGCTCATACCCGGCTCCGCTTTCGGGAACGGTGCTACTTTTTCCAACGGCTGCATATTGAGATCGTCAGTACTTGCGGTGGTTGCAGCAACGGCGCTGACAGACGCAGCCATCAGCAGACTGGTCACTACCATAGAAAGCTTGTTCATTTTTTATCCTTACAATTCATAACTTAAATACCCAACTACGCTAGCATACTTTACGCCGTTAAATTATAGGTCAAATCTGGATATCACCCTCAGACCCCTTGCCATCTATTAAGGTTTTCTTAAGACGGGATGATTACAGTAGCCTGATCCATTACCGCCTGTGAGCCTTCGTGTGAACCCAGCAAACGCCAAACAATCGTCATTAAATCAATCCTCAACGGCTAGCCAAATTCAGACTGACGCCCTTTACTCCTTGCCCGCATCCTTTTACCGTTGGCAAGCCTTTGGGCTGTTGGTGACTGCACTGTTGTTTATCTGGCTGTCACGCAATGAACAGCTGGATTGGGCGGTCAGTCATTATTGGTATGACGCCGCCAGCCAGCGTTTTCCGTGGCAGAACAACTACTGGCTGGATCTGATCAACCATCGGTTGTTAAAGATTTCGGTGATCGCCGGAGCGGTACTGACGCTGCTTTGGGGAATTTATCGCCGTAACGCAAGGCTGATCGTCGCCATGCTGTTGATCGGCATTGGGCCGTTGGTGGTGGGGATCCTGAAGGCCACCAGCGCACACTCATGCCCTTGGGATCTGATGGAGTACGGTGGCAAAGCGATGTCATTTCCACTGTTTGGCACCACGCCAGCGTTTTCGGGGCCTGGCCGTTGCTTCCCCGGTGGCCACGCTTCCAGCGGCTTCGCCGTGATGGCGCTGTTCTTTCTGTTTTATCCGCAACGCCCGCGCCTGGCTTACTGGTGCTGGCTGGGCGGCATCACGCTTGGCATGCTGATGGGCTTTGGCCAGATCATGCGGGGCGCACATTTTCTTTCCCATAACCTGTGGGCCGGGTGGTGGGTTTGGTTCAGCCAGTTGGCTGTTTATTGGTGTATCAGCGGCTATTTTCGCCGTAAGACGAGGTAATACTTAATGGAGCAGTTGAACTATCTTCTTTTCGCCTGGATCGATGCCACCCCGGCCAGCCCGGAATGGTTGATCGACCTTGCCACCTTCATCGCGCGGGATCTGATCGCCATTATCCCCCTGCTGATTGTCGGCCTGTGGTTCTGGGGGGCACATAGCCAACTGGCAGCACAGCGAGAAGTGGTAGCCAAAACGACCATTGCCTTGTTATTTGCCATGAGCGCTTCGGCAGCTATCGGCGCGCTGTTACCCCATGAGCGCCCGTTTGTCACCGGTATCGGCTATACCTTCCTGGCGCATGCACCAGACAGTTCTTTCCCTAGCAATCATGGCACTGCCATCTTCACCTTTGCCCTGGCCTTCCTGTGCTGGCATCGTATCTGGTCAGGTATTTTGCTGATGGTCGCGGCCGTCGCCATTGCCTGGTCCCGCGTATTCCTTGGTGTGCACTGGCCACTGGATATGGTGGGCGGTTTCCTGCTGGGTGGTGTGGGGTGTCTGTTTGCCCAATTGGTGTGGAATCTGTTTGGTGATGCCATCGCCCAACGTCTGACGCGCCTGTACCATTTCCTGTTTGCCTTCCCGATCCGTAAAGGATGGGTCAAGGAGTAATACCTGCCCGCGGGGGCTTGCCCCCGCCAGCTATAGCATACCGGTCGTCACGCGGAACTCCCGCATCTCCCCCGCTTTCAACATCACTGCCATTGGTATCGCTGCAACCTCTGGGCTGCAACTGGCCGGCTGGACAAACGCCGTCGCCCGCGAGTTGGCTCGTGGCCGCTGTAAGACGGCATAGCTGAATTGGCGGGTGGCAAAACGGGTTACATACCTTCTGCCGCATGGCGCCAGCATAAAGAACTCGGCCTGATCGACATACAGCGAGAGGTCGTCAGAGCAAATGACCCGTAGTGGATTATCACGGATATTGAGCGCACAGCCCGGCAGATTTTGGCGGAAAACGGCACCCTCTTCACAGGCATAGTTCATATGGCACATATAACTCAATGGCTGGGCCTGCTCGGCCAGGTTGTTGATCACCATTTCAATACTGAACTGTGTGCTGTTGGCGGCTAGCTTAACGGCAGGTTGGATGCGGCAAGGGCCATCGGCAGTGCTGGCTCGTACAGCGATCGCTTCCTCTTCTACCTCCAGCCAGACATCAATCACCGCACCATAATTAGCTGGCAAGCCTTGGTGAGAGGCAAAACAGCCACGGGCATCATTACGTCGAGGCTGCGATCGGCTGGCTTTTGCTTTGAGAGACTGGCCGTCAAACACCGCATCCCAAATCATCAAATCCTGGTAGGGCAACAACGTTAAGGTACCCCGCTGGTTTTGCAGCGCTAACGCAGCGATATCACCAGGAAACATAAACGCGGTCACCGTAAAACCAGCGCCGCAATACACTTCATTCGGCTGTGTGCCGAACAATCCAGGGCTCAGATTAATGATCGTCTTCATTTTCTTTCCTCAGGGGCAGTCGTTGCACCGTGAACGAATTGGTCAAGGTGTAATTTATGTTATTTAAATAACATTTACCAGCGCATTCTGTGGCAGATGGTGCTCATCAATTCCGCTTATGACTCAAAAATTAGTGTTAATACAGCTACCAATCGCGATGTGACAATGTTAGGATTATAACATCACTAACATCCAAAAGCGTTATTACACCCACTGAGGAATTACCATGACTACTGAACAGATTGATTACGCTCGCTATATCGACCATACCCTGCTGGCTATGGACACCACGGAAAGCCAGATCAACCAACTGTGCGAAGAAGCGCGTCAGCATAATTTCTATGCCGTTTGCGTTAACTCGGGTTATGTCCCGTTGGCCGCTCACCTGTTGCAGGAAAGCAACGTTAAAGTATGCTCGGTTATCGGCTTCCCTCTGGGGGCTGGTTTGACCGTCTCCAAGGCTTTCGAAGCCAAAGCTGCCATTGCCGCTGGCGCCCAGGAAATCGACATGGTGATCAACGTCGGTTGGCTGAAAAGCGGCCTGAATGACGAAGTGAAGGCCGATATCGCCGCGGTGCGTGAAGTTTGCGCGGCTATCCCGTTGAAGGTAATATTGGAAACCTGTCTGCTCAGCGATGAAGAAATCGTTGTGGTTTGTGAAATGTGTCGTGAACTGGATGTCGCTTTCGTTAAAACCTCTACCGGTTTCAGCACTGGCGGCGCTCGTGAAGACCACGTCAAACTGATGCGTGCTACCGTAGGCAGCGAGATGGGCGTCAAAGCCTCTGGCGCAGTGCGCGATCGCGCTACCGCTGGGAAAATGATTGCCGCTGGTGCAACACGTATTGGCACCAGCTCGGGCGTTGCGATCGTTTCTGGCGATGCGGCGGCCACCGGTAGCTACTGATTTTCGCTAGCTCTATCTAGGTATAGCGACATCTAATGCGGGGTTGTGCCCTCAGTGCGAACTGGGTCTGCACTTCTCCGCATTATTGTGTTGGAGCGAACGAAAGAAACTTTTGGCTCCTTTATCCCTTTCGGCCACACTTGAGAAACTTGGGGTATAAACCTGTAGGAAAAACTGATGGAAACCCGGCGCGACGAACGTATCAACCGGCTAGTTCAGGCTCTAAAGCGTTCTGACAAGATCCACTTAAAAGAAGCAGCCGCACTGCTCGGCGTCTCGGAAATGACCATCCGGCGCGATCTCAGTGCCGAACCTGCGGCGGTGGTCCTGCTTGGGGGTTATGTCGTAGCCGATCCGCGTATCAACGGAGTCACCAATTATTTTGTCTCCGATCAGAAAGCCAAGCAGGTGGCGGAAAAGCGCCGTATTGGCATGTTGGCGGCACCGCTGGTCAACGAAAACGACACGGTGTTCTTTGACTGTGGCACCACCACCCCGGCCATTATCGACGCCATTGCCGATGAACTCCCCTTTACCGCCATCTGCCACTCACTCAACACCTTTCTGGCGCTGCAGGACAAGCCCAACTGCAAGGTGATCCTGTGCGGCGGCGAATTCAAACCGAGCAACTACATTTTCACCGCTGTTGGCCAACATAACGAGTTGGACCACATCTGCCCTAACGTGGCCTTTATCTCCGCGGCAGGCATCACTCTGCAGCATGGCGCAACCTGCTTCAATCTTGATGAACTGGCGATGAAACACAAAGCGTTGGACAAGGCGCAGCAAAAAATCCTGGTCGCCGACCACAGCAAATTTGCCCAAACCAAGCCTGCCTGCATCGGGCCGCTGGCATTGTTCGACAAAGTCATCACCGATCGCCAGCCTGACCCTGAATTCATCGACTTTTTCAACCAACACGCGGTCACTTTGCGTTTCTGATCTTGGCCTCACTGCCGATTTTATGCCGTGTCCCTGGTGTTACCTGAGGGACGCGGTTGCCAATTTCTCGTTAAACTCAGGCTTTTTTTTAAACAATTAAACTTAAAATATTCCTATTGGCCGATAATTACAGGTTAATGGATTGCAACAACTTGCCAGCGTTATTATTCTGCGCAGAACATTATTGCAGTAATTTGCATCAAATCTTCCCCGGATAAAATGGCTCCTTACCTCCACCAGCCTCATTATGCTGCCTTTTGTTTAAAAATTATCAGCTATTTTTAATCAAATTATCAGAATTTATCCTTATTCATATGATGATTAAAATCGTCTTATTACGGCCATCCGTTTCCAGCCATATCGACAATCAAAATCATTAAATAAGTTTAAAAACAATAAGATAAGATTTTCCCCTACAATAACCAAACGTGATCTATATCACTAAAACAGCTAAATCCAGCTTTTTAGCTAGATCCAATCCATCACATAAAATATATTGCTCGCCCTGCCACGCAAGACAGGTTTTTATCTGGATAAACATTACTCAAACCGGATAAAGACTGTGGATATAGTGAGAGCGGTTGCAGCATGATGTTTCGCACAAACGCGCAACATTTGCATGAAAATTTACAATAAAAGCCTTTAGCCGCACACATCACGCATTTGGGAGCAAGATCACGGTTGTTTCTGCTGTAAATCGTTATCTTGCCGCCAACAAAATCGGTGGGCAGTTGCTCCTCCGACAGAAACATCGGCGTTGACCCCGTTAACAGCAGAAACCATTTGGACAGGTTAGCAACATCATTAGCCTGATAAACAATTCAGAGGCGCAATTCAACCTCTAGTTGTAACAACTGATTTTACCACTGGCGGGATAGCAACTTATTTCACCAGCGGATTTTAAACTTAAGTTTTTCTTTTTATTTTAAATTATCGTGTTCACCTCGGAGATATTTATGGACACTACACAGACCGGCACTATCGCCTCTGCAGCCTCAGGTTCCAGCACGGCCTGGCGTAAATCAGACACCATGTGGATGTTGGGCCTCTACGGCACCGCCATCGGCGCTGGCGTCTTGTTCTTGCCAATCAACGCCGGTATCGGTGGATTGATCCCGCTGATCATCATGGCCATCATCGCCTTCCCGATGACCTTCTTTGCCCACCGTGGCCTATGCCGTTTCGTTTTGTCCGGCAAAAACCCAGGTGAAGACATCACCGAAGTGGTAGAAGAACACTTTGGTATCAGCGCAGGTAAACTGATCACCCTGCTCTACTTCTTCGCCATTTACCCAATCCTGCTGGTTTATAGCGTTGCGATCACCAACACCGTGGACAGCTTCATCACCCACCAGTTGGGTATGGCCTCGCCACCACGCGCCATCCTGTCGCTGATCCTGATCGTTGGCCTGATGGGCATCGTGCGTTTCGGTGAGCAGGCGATCGTGAAAACCATGAGTATCCTGGTATTCCCGTTTGTTGGGGTGCTGATGCTGCTGGCGCTTTATCTGATCCCTAACTGGAGCAGTGCCATCTTCGAAAACGTCTCACTGGCCGGTTCTGGCGGCAGCCTGGGCCACGGCCTGGTGATCACCCTGTGGCTGGCAATCCCGGTTATGGTGTTCTCGTTCAACCACTCACCGATTATCTCCGCCTTTGCTGTAGCAAAACGCGAAGAGTACGGCGTGGACGCTGAGAAGAAATGTTCCCGCATCCTGGGCTACGCACACATCATGATGGTGCTGACCGTGATGTTCTTTGTTTTCAGCTGCGTGCTGAGCCTGTCCCCGGCGGATCTGGCCGAAGCCAAAGCGCAAAACATCTCCATCCTGTCTTACCTGGCTAACCACTTTAACAACCCGGTTATCGAGTACATCGCACCAGTCATCGCCTTTATCGCCATCACCAAATCCTTCCTGGGCCACTACCTCGGCGCTCGTGAAGGCTTTAACGGCATGATTGCCAAATCGATGAGAAGCCGTGGCAAGACCATCACCACCCACAAGCTGAACCGCATCACTGCCATCTTCATGCTGGTGACCACCTGGATCGTTGCCACGCTGAACCCAAGCATTCTGGGCATGATCGAGAACCTGGGTGGCCCAATCATCGCGATGCTGCTGTTCCTGATGCCGATGTATGCGATCCGTAAAGTGCCTGCCATGCGCAAGTACAGCGGCCATATCAGCAACGTATTTGTGGTCGTGATGGGCCTGATTGCCATCTCTGCCATACTGTACACACTGTTCGGTTAATAGCGCTCAGCCGGTGCCTTATGGCACCGGCTATCTCGAATCTCCCCTCCTACCCCGCCGCGAACTCAAGCATGACCCATATGCCCCCTAAACGGCAGGCTGAGGGAATTAACTTCAAGAAGGAAGCGAGACTATGGTCAGCGTTTTCGATATTTTCAAAATTGGCATCGGCCCTTCCAGTTCCCACACCGTCGGCCCGATGAAAGCCGGTAAACAGTTTATTGATGATTTGCAGGCTGCCGGGCAACTCCACGATACAACGCGGGTGGCGGTTGACGTCTACGGCTCACTGTCACTGACGGGTAAAGGGCACCATACCGACATCGCGATTATTATGGGCCTGGCGGGTAATCTGCCCCATGATGTGGACATCGACAGCATCGCCGGCTTTATTCGTGATGTAGAACAGCGTGGCCGCCTGTTGTTGGCAAAGGGTGAGCACGAGGTCGATTTTCCACAGCTTGGTGGCATGAACTTCCATAGCACTAACCTGCCGCTGCACGAAAACGGCATGTCGATCAGCGCCTATGCTGGCGATCGGTTACTGCACAGCAAAACCTATTACTCCATCGGCGGCGGATTTATCGTTGATGAAGAAAACTTCGGCCAATCGGCCAACAATAGCGTCGCGATCCCCTACCCTTATCGCTCCGCACTGGATTTGCAGCAGCACTGTAAAGATACCGGGCTTTCGCTTTCCGGGTTGGTGATGCAGAACGAACTGGCATTACGCAGCAAAGAAGAGATCGAAGCGCATTTTGCCGACGTCTGGCAGGTGATGCGTGCAGGTATCGAACGCGGTATGAATACCGAAGGGTTGCTCCCTGGCCCAATGAAGGTACAACGCCGTGCCGCCGCCCTGCGCCGCATTCTGGTCACCGGTGACAAGAACAATATCGACCCGATGAACGTAGTAGATTGGATCAATATGTTCGCGTTTGCGGTTAACGAAGAGAACGCTGCGGGTGGCCGGGTGGTGACGGCGCCCACCAACGGGGCCTGCGGTATCATTCCAGCGGTGCTGGCATATTACGACCAGTTTATCCGCCCGGTGAACACCAACTCCTACAGCCGTTACTTCCTGACTGCCGGTGTGATCGGCACGTTGTACAAGATGAATGCTTCAATCTCCGGTGCCGAAGTGGGCTGCCAAGGGGAAGTCGGCGTGGCCTGCTCAATGGCGGCAGCGGGTCTGGCGGAACTGATGGGCGGCAGCCCGGCGCAGGTTTGTATCGCCGCAGAGATTGCCATGGAGCACCATCTGGGGCTGACCTGTGATCCACTGGCCGGACAGGTTCAGGTGCCGTGTATCGAACGTAACGCGATTTCTGCCGTGAAGGCAGTCAACGCCGCCCGTATGGCACTGCGTCGCACCAGCGAGCCGCGTGTGTGCCTGGATAAGGTGATCGAGACCATGTACGAAACCGGCAAGGATATGAACTCCAAATACCGCGAGACATCGCAGGGCGGGTTGGCCATCAAGGTTGTGGCGTGTAATTGATCTAGCAGAAGGGGCCACTGTTGGCCCCTTATCACACAAAGATTAGCCGAAAATACCGCCAAACCACTGGGTCAGCTTCATCATCACAAAGTCCCACATGCGGCTAAAGAAGTTCCCTTCCTTCACTTCCTGCATCACCACCAACGGGTGCTGATCGATAGTTTTGCCATCCAGCTGGAAATCGATGGTGCCCACCACCTGATTTTTCGCCAGCGGCGCTTCCAGCGTCGGTTGGTTAAGCTTGTAGCTGGCCTTCAGGTTTTTCATCTGCCCCTTAGGAATCGTGACGGCGGCATCCTTCGCCACGCCCAGCGGCACCTCACCCACGTCGCCAAACCACACTTTCTGCGTCACAAAGGCTTTATCGGCCTTGATCGGCGTTGCGGTTTCATAGAAGCGGAAGCCCCAGGTCAGCAACTTCTCGCTTTCGCTAAAGCGCACACGGTCGCTCGGAGCCCCTAGCACCACCGAAATCAGGCGCATTGGGCCATCGGTGGCCGAGGCGACCAGGTTATGCCCGGCCCCGCCGGTGTAACCGGTTTTGATACCATCCACGTTCAGGTTGGTGCTCCACAGCAGGCGGTTACGGTTTATCTGGCGGATCTTGTTGAAGGTGAACTCTTTTTCTTTATGCAACGCGTACTCATCCGGCACGTCGCGGATCAGCGCCTGGCTCAGCAACGCCATATCACGTGCGGTGCTGTACTGCCCTTCGGCATCCAGACCATGCACGGTCAGGAAGTGGGTATTTTGCAGGCCGAGGGACTTGCCGTAATTGTTCATCAAGCCAACGAACGAATCCTGGCTACCCGCCACGAAATCCGCCAAGGCGATGCTGGCGTCGTTACCTGACTGGATGACGATGCCTTTATTGAGTTCCGATACCGGCACCTGATCGCCGGGTTTGATAAACATCAAAGAAGAACCACGCAGCACCGGGTTGCCGGTTGCCCAGGCATCTTTGCCCACGGTGACCAGATCGTCCGGTTTGATTTTACCGGCCTTCATCGCCTGGCCAATCACATAGCTGGACATGATTTTAGTCAGGCTCGCGGGATCCAGGCGTGTATCCGCATTGCCTTCTGCCAGGATCTTGCCGCTGTTGTAATCCATCAATACATAGGCTTTCGCATCGACCTGCGGTGCGGCCGGAGCCTCTGCTGCCTGTACGGTAGGCACAATCAACAACATGACACCTACGCTGAGGGCCAATTTACCAAGAGGAGTAGAACGGTTATTTTTCATCATGACGTCGCCAGAGTGTCCATTCAAACCATTGAAATAGCGTTAACTTTCAAACATGTTCACGTTTTCAGCCAACCAGCGAGAGTGGCACCAGGCCGCGCTGCCAACCGCGAAATACCCAGCGGCTCCCATTTGGGCCAACGCGGCACCGAAAGTGCCCTCGTTGTGAGTTTATTAGATTGCTCTTATTTTTGCAGGGTTTAGGCTGATTTTTCTGCATTTTTACATAACTGTACGTTACCGCAGAGAAATTGGCTGCAAATCAGGCTAGCTGCCAGGTTATGCAAACTTTCAACAAACCGTCGCCGCACTGTCATCAAAGTTACTTATGCTCTGCGCATTTCACCGCGGCAACTGGCTAGCCGCCGCGCGTATCCGTTATCCTGTAGCCCGCAGCATTCCTTGCCGGAGAAATATTGATGGATTTAGCCCTGTTCGACCTGGATGAAACCCTGATTGATGATGACAGCGCCAGCCTTTGGGTTCGCTGGCTGGTGGCCGAAGGGTTCGCCCCGGCAGAGTTGGAACGCCAAGAGCAGTTGTTGATGCAATCCTATTATCAAGGCCAGCTGTCGATGGAAGATTATATGCAGGCAACGCTGGTTCCGCTGGCGGGTCTGAGTACCCAGACCGTCGCCGGTTGGGTGCAGCGCTATATTCGCCGGGATATCCTGCCCCGCGTCTACCCCGCGGCACGCGAACGCATGCAATGGCATCGCGAGCGCGGCGACTGCATTCTGGTGATTTCAGCAACCGGTGAACACCTGGTTGCCCCCATCGCCGAGCAACTGGGGGCCGATGGCGCTTTGGCTATCGGTGTCGAAGTGGCAGATGGCCGTTTTACCGGCAAGACCTACGGCACCATGACCTATCAGCAGGGTAAGGTCATCCGCCTGCAACAGTGGCTGCAGCAACACCCTGAACTGCAATTTGCCCATAGCCATGGCTATAGCGACTCCATTAACGATAAAGCCATGCTGGAATACGTCGACAGCGCCACCGTCATTAACCCGAATAGCGATCTTAGTGCGCTGGCAGAACAGCATGGTTGGGAGGTCTGCCACTGGGAACGCTGATTTCAAGGTGACAAAAACGGCTTTGTAGCGTAGGTATGAGGGTTACTTTTATCCGTCGATGAGGAGGTGCTTTGTGCTGACCATTTGGGGCCGTGAAAATTCTAACAACGTCAAAAAAGTGCGCTGGTGTGCCGCAGAGTTAGGGCTGAATTACACCCATATCAACGCCGGTGGTGCCTACGGCAAGGTTAACGAAGAGCCTTACCGTTCGCTTAACCCCAACGGCCTGGTGCCGCTGTTGCAAGATGGGGATTTCGTGTTGTGGGAATCCAATACCATCGTGCGTTATCTGGCGGCCAAATTCGGCCAGACGCCATTCTACCCGCAGGATCTCCAGGCTCGTGCTGCGGCAGAGAAATGGATGGACTGGAACACCTCAACCATCACCGCCCCCTTCCGCAACGTGTTCTGGGGCATGGTTCGCACTCCGCCCGAAAAGCGTGATATGGCCCTGATTGAGGCTGGCATTGCTGAACTGGAGCAACACTTTGCGATCATCGAACGCACATTGGCTGAGCAGCCCTACCTCTCAGGCCAAGAGTTCGGCATCGGCGATATTCCGCTCGGCAGCTTTGTTTACGCCTGGTTTTCCATGCCGATCGAACGCCAACCCAGCCCGCATATGGAACGCTGGTATCAGCGGTTATGCGCACGCCCTGCTTACCAGCACGCGGTGATGATCTCACTCACTTGATTACCAAGGTGTCCCAGATGGGGCACTTATTACAACGCAGGGACGCAAAAGCATGTCATTGTTTTATTTACAGGTACGCAAAAACCATCTGACATTGAAAAGCCTCGATACTCAGAAGACCGCCTCTAGAGTTGGCCCTTTCAGCACTCAACGGCTGCTGGTCGGCCAGTTTTTTATTGCCGAATACTGCCTGTATAATTTGGTACCAGAGTTTTTCCCTGGCTTTCTCAATCAGCTTAAGCGCCGCCATTTACGTCATGACATAGTGATCCATGCAATGGAAATGCTGGAAGGCGGCGTAAGCCAGGTAGAGCAGCGGATCCTGCAGGAAATTACCGTTGCAAGCTTTCCCAAAGGATATCACTCAGTATATGCGGACCCGCATCCTCTGAGTGATGACACGGTAAAACGGATTTTCTCACTGAACTCCGACCAGGTGCTCACCGCCGCCGATCTCAAACTCATCTGACTGGGCGCTAATCGCGCCCAACCCGCAGCAGTTTCCCATTACTGTCATCAGTCAGCAGATAAAGGTAACCATCTGGCCCAACGCGAACGTCGCGAATACGCTCATTGCGATCGCCCAATAGCCGCTCTTCTGCCACTATTTTGTCACCGTCCAGTGTCAAACGGATCAGATCCCGTTGTGCCAACGCGCCAATAAACAGAGAATGCTGCCATTCTGGGAATCGCTGGCTGTCGTAAAAGGCCATTCCGCTGATCCCCGGCGAAACTTTCCAATAATGCAGCGGCTGTTCGGTCCCAGGCACAACCTGGCCCTTAGCCTCAGGGATAGCTAGCCCTGAATAATTAATCCCATAGGTCGCTATTGGCCAGCCATAGTTATTGCCCGGCAGAGGAATATTGATTTCATCACCACCGCGTGGGCCATGCTCATGCTCCCAAATCACCCCACTCCAGGGGTTCAATGCCAATCCTTGTGGATTGCGATGGCCATAAGACCAAATCTCCGGTCGCTTGCCTTGTTGACCAACAAACGGGTTATCGGCAGGTACCTTACCCTCTGCCGTTAGCCGCACAATCTTGCCTTGCAGCTTGTCTGTTTCCTGTGCTGTCGTCCGTTGGTTGTTTTCACCCAAGGTAATAAACAGATAGCCCTGACGATCAAAGGCAAGTTTAGAGCCAAAATGGTTGCCGGTAGACAACTTGGGCTGTTGGCGGAAAATCACGCGAAAATCTTCCAGCTGTTTATTGTCTGCACTCAGGCGCCCATAGCCGACAGCGGTGCCAGCTTTATCGGCATCCCCCGCCTCTGCAAAGCTAAGGTAAACCCGGCGGCTAGTGACAAAATCCGGAGCCAGCACCACGTCTAGTAATCCTCCTTGCCCCTGCGCGTAGACGTCCGGCACACCGGTAATCGGTGAGGAAAGTCCGGCAGACGGCTGCCATAACCGCAAACGACCAGGACGTTCCGTTATCAGGATACCGCTATCGTTCGGCAAGATGGCCAGCGACCAGGGATGCTCAAGCCTGTCCTGTAATTCAGTCACTACCGGTGCCGCATGCAGCAGGCCATTGCCGAACAGCAACCAACCCGCAATCAAAAAAGGCCGCAACATGTCTTCTCCTTAAATTGGTAGAGTCCAATGAGTTTAGCCCAGATGGTAAAGTTCATGCTTTAATCTAAATTTCAATATGTTGCATTTTTCCTTTACTGTGCTTAAGTTAGTTGAACCATCCAGGAGGCACCATGAAAATCACCGTAACAGACGCACTACAGCCAGAAGATACCGAAGAGATTCGCAATCATTTGAAGACTTTTAACCGCCAATTTGTCGGCGATATCCTGAACAAAAACATCGGGGTTTTTGTCCTGGATGATCAGGGTAATAAACTCGCTGGGTTAACCGGCAGCACCGTAGGCAATTGGTTAAGCATCGATCTGTTATGGGTTTCTGAGACATTACGCGGCGAAGGTGTAGGCAGTAAGCTCATCAAGAAAGCAGAACAGCAGGCAATGGCGGATGGCTGCAAATATGCGCGTGTAGATACTTTCAGTTTTCAGGCTCGTCCTTTCTACGAAAAACAAGGTTACCAATTGCAAATGACATTGCACAATGCGCCGGTAGAACATGAACGCTATTTCTTCACCAAAACCCTCACAGACTGACAGGTAACGCGATGGAAACCCAGGCAATGGTCATCAACTGCGTGGCGTACAAGGCCGGTAAACGGCTGACGGACGTGACGATTGAGGATATCAGTGAAGTGGTCAAGGAGCCGGACACCTTTATCTGGCTGGGCTTGTGGCAACCGGAAGACGCGTTCATGCGCAAGATCCAGGAGGAGTTCGGCCTGCACGATCTGGCGATCGAAGACGCCTTATGCGCCCATCAACGGCCGAAAATAGAGACCTACGGTGACTCGCTGTTCATCGTGGTGAAAACCGCGCAGTGGATGAAAGAAGAAGTCGAATACGGTGAGACCCACTTTTTCGTGGGTAAAAACTTCCTGATCAGCGTGCGCCACGGCGCTTCCTCCAGCTATGCCCCTATCCGCGCCAAGGCAGAGGAAAATCCCAAGCAGTTGTGCCATGGGCCTGGCTTTGCGCTGTATTCGGTATTGGATTTTATCGTCGACAACTATCGCCATATCGTCGGCAAGTTCGAAACGATGATCGAAGACATCGAGTCCAACATGTTCAGGTCGGAGTTTGACGAAACCGCCATCGAAAATGTCTACAGCCTGCGCCGCCACCTTCTCGGCCTACGGAATGCCGCCCTGCCGATGGATGAGATCTGCAACCAGCTGATCCATCTGCATGAAGATGTGATCCCCAAAGAGCTGCGGGCCTACGTTCGCGACGTGCAAGACCATACTCGGCAGGTCGCCAGCACGCTAGACGATATGCGCGAGATGCTGACCAACGCCATGCACGTCAATCTGGCCTTGGTGACCGTCAAGCAAAACGAAGTGGTTAAGCGATTGGCAGGCTGGGGGGCGATCCTGGCCATTCCAACGGTGATCTTCAGCCTGTACGGCATGAACTTTGCCGATATGCCCGAATTGAAGTTCCCCTGGGCTTACCACACCACGCTGGGCGTCACCGTCGCCGGTTGCTTCTTCCTGTACCAAAAACTCAAGCGTTCCGGCTGGTTATAGATCGCCATCAAAACGGCCTATACTGCTAGAGCCGAGACTACTGCTGGCTACGTTACGTAGGGCGCTGCATGCGCCCGTCTGGCTTTGTCAGCAATCTGGGCCGTTTTTGTTTACGCCGCCAACATATAACGGTGTAATTTCCCGTTGCCCAAGTGTAAAATCCGCCCGTTTCTATTTTGGATTGAGCTATGTCACAAACTATGACCCCAAAAGCCCCCCGTGTCGGCTTTGTCTCACTAGGTTGCCCGAAAAACCTGGTTGATTCTGAACGGATCCTGACTGAACTGCGTAACGAAGGTTACCAGGTAGTGCCCCGCTATGATGATGCTGAGCTGGTGATCGTGAACACCTGCGGCTTTATCGACAGCGCCGTTCAAGAGTCACTGGAAGCAATCGGTGAAGCCTTGAACGAGAATGGCAAGGTGATTGTGACCGGCTGCCTCGGTGCCAAGGAAAACCAAATCCGTGAGGTGCATCCGAAGGTCCTGGAAATTACCGGGCCGCACAGCTACGAACAGGTTTTGTCCCACGTTCACCAATATGTGCCGAAACCGGAGCATAACCCCTTTACCAGCCTGACCCCGGCGCAGGGCGTGAAGCTGACGCCAAAGCACTACGCCTACCTGAAGATTTCCGAAGGCTGTAACCATCGCTGCACCTTCTGCATCATCCCATCGATGCGTGGTGACTTGGACAGCCGCCCGATCGGCTCCGTGCTGGATGAAGCCAAACGCCTGGTGGAATCTGGGGTGAAAGAGCTGCTGGTGATCTCACAAGACACCTCGGCCTACGGCGTCGATGTCAAACACCGTACCGGTTTCTGGAACGGCCAGCCGGTAAAAACCAGCATGGTCAGCCTGTGTGAACAGCTTTCCAGCCTGGGTGCCTGGGTGCGTCTGCACTACGTTTACCCTTACCCGCACGTGGATGACGTGATCCCGCTGATGGCCGAAGGCAAGATCCTGCCTTATCTGGATATTCCACTGCAGCACGCCAGCCCGAAAATCCTCAAGCTGATGAAACGCCCAGGCGCGGTTGAGCGCACGCTGGAGCGCATCAAGCGCTGGCGCGAAATCTGCCCGGAGCTGACGCTGCGCTCCACCTTTATCGTTGGCTTCCCTGGGGAAACCGAAGAAGACTTCCAGATGCTGCTGGACTTCCTGACTGAAGCCAAGCTGGATCGCGTTGGCTGCTTTAAGTTCAGCCCAGTAGAAGGTGCTGCCGCTAATGAACTGGCCGACCCGGTGCCAGAAGAAGTGAAGGAAGAACGCTTCCATCGCTTTATGCAGCTGCAGCAGCAAATCTCCGCCCAACGCTTGCAAGACAAGATTGGTCGCGAAGTGCTGGTGCTCATCGACGAAGTGGATGAGGAAGGTGCCATTGGCCGCAGCATGGCGGACGCACCGGAAATCGACGGCGCGGTTTACCTCAACGGTGAAGCCAATGTCAAAGTCGGCGACATCGTCAAAGTGAAGATTGAGAACGCCGACGAGTACGATCTCTGGGGTTCCAAGGTCTGATTTCGACCACCGCGGAAAACCATAAAGGGGTTAGCAGTAATGCTAACCCCTTTATTTATTGGTGAACTACCAACTAGTTACTTTTCGTCCGGCAAAGCATAAGCAATGACATAGTCACCCCGCTCTGCGGCCTGACGAGCACCACCCGCGCTGATGATAATGTATTGCTTGCCGTTCTTCGGCGAGACAAAGGTCATTGGGCCGGACTGGCTGCCCACTGGCAGGCGCTCTTTCCAGATCTCTTTCCCAGTTGCCGTATCGAAGGCACGCAGGTAGAAATCCTGAGTACCAGCAAAGAACAGCAGACCGGATTGAGTAGACAGGCTAGCACCCAGCGTTGGCATGCCAACTTCCATCGGCATACGCATTTTGATGCCCAGCGGCCCCGTATCCTGCACCGTACCTACCGGAACCTGCCACACCAGCTTGCCTGACTTCAGGTCTACCGCTGACATGGTGCCAAACGGTGGCTTCTGGCATGGAATGCCCAGTGGGGAAAGGAAGCGTTCACGGATCGCACCGAACGGCGTACCGTCCATCGGAACCAGCCCCATTTCGATGCCGCTGGCACCAGTCGGCACCTGGCTGCGTGGCACCATCGAGTTGGCCAGCCCCAAACGCATATCGTTAACAAACATGATGGCATTGTTCGGATCCACCGAAACGCTACCCCAGTTCATCCCACCTAATGAGCCAGGATATTGTAGAGCACGGTCGATACCCGGCGGTGTATAGACGCCCTGGTGACGCATCCCTTTGAACTCGATACGGCACAGCAGTTGATCGAGCGGCGTTGCGCCCCACATGTCTGACTCGGTCAGCGTCTGGTTGCCAATATTCGGCATTCCCACCGAGAACGGCTGGGTTTTGGAGTAACGTTCGCCAGGCACATTGCCCTGCGGTACTTCACGCTCTTCCACTTTCGCCACCGGCTGACCGTTCTCACGGTTGAGCATAAAGATCATGCCCTGCTTACTGGTTTGCACCAGCACGGGTGTCGTACCACCCTTGCCATCTGGCAGATCGTACAGTAACGGTTGAGACGGCAGGTCAAAGTCCCACAGGTCATGGTGCGTGGTTTGGAAATGCCAACGCACTTTGCCGCTGGTGGCATCAACAGCCACGATGGAAGAGCTGTATTTATCATCCAGCGCGGTACGCTCGCCGCCGAAGAAATCAGGCGTGGCGTTACCGGTCGGCAGATAGATCAGATTCAGTTTGGCGTCGTAAGACATTGCGGACCATACGTTCGGCGTACCGCGCGTATAGGTTTCACCCGCTGGTGGCAGCTTGGTAATGGCCGGATTACCCGGATCCCACGCCCAGGCAAGTTCACCAGTATGCACATCATAAGCACGCACCACACCAGGAGGTTCGCCGGTAGAGAAGTTGTCCGCCACGCGGCCACCCACCACCACCAGGTTACCCGCCACCAATGGTGTTGAGGTTTGCTGGTAATAACCCGGTTTAACTTCGCCCATGCCCGCTTTCAGATCGACGGTGCCGTTATCACCAAAGTCGGCGCAAGGTTTGCCGGTCTCGGCATCAATGGCAATCAAACGCGCATCGATGGTTGGCAGGAACAGACGGCGTTCGCACATGGCTGGTGCCGTAGCGTTAGCGGCAACCACTGGCGATGAGGCAGGCTGAGCCGCATTGTCGTAATAACCCAGGCCACGGCAGCGCTGCCAGTTAGGTGCTGAGGCTTTAGGATCGAAGGACCACAGCTGTTTGCCAGTATCGGCCTCCAAAGACAGCACTTTGCCGTAGGCGGTACAGACATACAGGGTATTACCGATCTGCAGCGGAGTATTCTGGTCTTCAGCGCCGGAACCGTTGCTTTGTGGAATATCGCCGGTATGGGCAATCCACGCCACCTTCAGCTTGCTGACGTTAGACTTGTTGATCTGATCCAGCGCGGCAAAACGGTCACCGTGGGTGGTATTCCCCCAATGTTCCCAGTTTTTCTGCTCACTACCGGCAGCCACCGGTTTAACCGGAATATCTTCCTTGGCCGCCACCAGTGGCGTAGGCACAAAGGTGTAACCAAATCCGGCCACCAGCGCAACCGCCAGCAACCCAGCCAAAGAATAGCTGACGAAGCCGCGAACCGGATGACCGGCACGTTTCTTCAACCATGGATAGGCCAACGCGGCCAGCAAGGCCAGCACGCCGAACATAAACAAGCGTGAGAACAACGGCCAGAAATCCAGGCCAACATCCCACAACGCCCAAATCAGGGTGAACACAAAGGCCAGCGCATACACCCATATGCCCGCAGGTTTGAGCTTGATCACCAGTACCGCAGCGATCAGCATCACCACGCCCATCAGCCCAAAATAGAGGCTCCCTCCCAATGAAGCCAGGTAAACGCCGCCGATTGCCAGCGCGAGGCCGATAACGCCCATCAGCCCCCCCAGCAGCCACATCAAGTAATTCCCTATACTTCGTTTATTGCCTGTCTTTGCCATATTCACTTTCTCCCACCGCTAGCAACACGCAAATTTTGGCGCACTCACTGGTGTCATAAATAACCATCCCAAGATAACAACTCAACGGGGGTTAGGTTCCCCGCTGTACTACTGCTTACTACTCAAATGAATAAGCAACACTCATGCCCCCACCCCAGTTTCTGCCTGGAGCGGGTTCGAAATAGCGGCCATTGCCTTCGTTGACAATCACCGAGCCGACGTACTGGCGATCAAACAGATTGTCCACCCGGCCAAAAACGGTAAATTGCCAGTTCCCTACCGGGTAGCGATATCCGGTATTCAGCGCCGCCACGGTGTAGGACGGTGCCTGCTGTGAATTCTGATCGTTGGTCTGGATATCGCTCATGTAGCGCACTTCAGCACCGGCGAACCAACCTTGCGGCGGCGACCAGGCCAGCGAGGCGTACCCCATATTGCGGGCAATCCCCGGCAGGCGGTTGCCCTTCGGCACCTGCTTTGCGGCAGAACAGATGTTGTCACCGCAGACATCATCGCGGTAAGTGGCATCCAGCAGCGTCCAAGCCATTTGCAGACGCCAGTCATAGCTGAACTGTTGATCCAGCGCTAACTCCAGCCCACGTCGACGGGTTTGCCCCGCATTCTTGTAGCTGGTGCGCCCGTTGCTGCTCTCATCAACGACAATTTCGTTTTTGGTATCGGTTTGGAACAACGCCGCGCTGAACAGGCCGTTGCCGATACGGGTCTTGCTTCCCAGCTCAACGGTATCGCTGGTAGCAGGTTTTAGACCGAGATTGAGCCCCGCCACGCCACCTGGGCGATAAGAGAGTTCATTGATGGTTGGGGTTTCAAAACCACGCCCGGCGGAAGCATACACATTCCAGCCCTTGGACAACGCATAGTTGAGCGAGCCTACTGGCAGCCACTGGTGATAGCGGGCATCGCCACTGTCGTCACCATTACTGCCGGTAATATAGCGATCGTTGGAGTCGAAATTGACGGTGCTGAAGCGCACTCCGGCATCCAGCGTCAAACGGGAAGTCAGGTTCCAGGAAGTTTGCAGATAGGGATCCACATTCCACATCAGGTTGCGTTCATCCCGCCGTAGATTACCCTTGGTCCCTAATTCGTTAACGCCGTTGACTACCGTGAAATTCTCATAGCCTTTGCGCTGCTCGGTCATGGTTTCGTAGTCGAGCCCGCCCGTCACGCTGAAGGGCAACGTGGCGATTTCACCGCGATGAGTCCAGCGAGTATCGATGCCCTGGTAATGACGCGCCAGAGAGATCACTCCGCCGGGATGTTGTTCACTACGCTGCTGTACGGCTACAGGAATTGACTGATACTGCGTGGTTTCCCGCTCACCGGCGTAAGTCATGATGCTCAGATCGTCATTGGCGCTCATCTGGCGTTCATAGCGCAACCCGGCCTGGGTCTGCGAAATGGTTTTACGCGTGTTGTATTGATCGGCTCTTGGTGCCTGGCGCGGATTGTCGTGCCATTCGGCTTCGGTTAAACCACCGGGATCGTCGGCATTAATATCCACCGAGTTAAACAACAGCGTCAGCGTGCTGACATCATCAATGCGCACACCCAAACGCGCATTACCCAGGTTCTTGCGTGCCCCACTGTGGTCACGGAACCCTTCAGTGGTAAAACGGGTCGCGGAGACGGCGTAGTTCACGTCACCGGCATGAAAGCCATCGCCAGTTGCGCCGCTGGCTTTCATGCCGTAGCGCCAGGTGCCGTCACTACCGCTATACATGCCCGCTTCAATCTTGTCCGGCTGTTGGCCGGTTTCGGTCTCTACGTTGATGACGCCGCCGGAAGCGTTGCCATACAGAGCGGAAAACGGCCCGCGCAGAACCTCAATCTTGTTCACTGAATTAAGATCGATATTCGACGTTTGCCCTTGGCCATCCGGCATGGTGGCAGGAATACCATCCACATAAATACGTACACCGCGTACGCCGTACATTGAGCGCGAGCCAAACCCACGGATTGACAGTTGCAAATCTTGTGCATAATTCTGGCGATTTTGAATTTGCAGCCCCGGCACGCTGCCCAGCCCTTCGGAGAGATTAATCTGCGGCCTGGCCTGACGAAGTTCATCGCCATTAAGCACGCTAACCGCTGCCGGAGTACTCAATTCTGAAAGACCGCTGCGCTTGGCCGTGACCACCAGGGAAGATGGGTCCACTGCCCGATCGCTGGCCTGTACGTTTACCGCCATACACAGAGCGCAAGGTAACAGCGCAGAAATGGCGATAGGTGAGATCGCTGTATTTTTTTTATTAATAAAATTCATGTAAAAACTGCCATTAGACGCTTGAGAGGATAGGTACCTTTTAGAAAAAACCGAGCATATGTTAATACTTATCGCAACAGTTTGAAAATAGCGGAGAGAAACTCAAACTTACGTTAACTCGAATTTTACACAAATGATAAATATAGATGATGTATCTCAGAAGGGGGAATAGGAAGGATTTCGATTATTACTTTCAATATCAATGCGTAAAATTAATTTCCTTATAATTTAGTCGAGTTTAATAATCAAACTGACAGATTAAAAATAAGCAAAGTTATTTTAGGGGGATACTGTCCCGCAAGCTGCGGGACAGTTTGATTGGGTTAACTGATCGGCATGCGATTCGGGTCTGGGTATTGATATTCAAACCCCAGCTCATTACAGATACGGCTGCCGTCCACCAGCCGCCCTTCTTGTTCATCTTCTTGCGCAAACTGCGGAGGTTGCAGATGCAATTGCTCGGCTAACGCCGGGTAGAAATCACGTTTGAGCGGATGGCCTGGCGCACAAAGATTATAGGTGTGCCCGCCCTTCGGCAGCTTCAGCAGCAGTTGAATGGCCGCAATCACGTCATCCTGATGCACCAGATTGACTCCGTGCGAACCGCCCTTGACGTCAACCTTACCCGCCAGGAAACGCCCTGGATGCCGATCCCCACCCACCAGCCCTGCCAGGCGCAAAACGTCCACCGACGTGTTGGGTAATTGATGCAGCCAAAGCTCCAACTCTTCCAGCACTCGGCCAGCCGACGTCACCGGCTTGAGCGGCGAATCTTCCCGAACGGTGCCGGTGGTTTCACCGTAAACCGACGTGGAGCTGGTAAAGATAATATGCGGCACACCAAACGCTATCGCGCTGTCTACCAGCATACGTACGGCATCAAAGTAGCTTGCGCTCCCTTCGACGGTACGGCTGGCTGGCAGAGTGATCACCAACGCATCCGTGTACAACAGCTGTTCCAGATCGTGAGCTTCGCAAATCAGCTCCGGCGTCAGTTCCAGGCGATAACATTCGATACCGCTCATCCGCGCGGCTTCTACCCCATCCGGCGTAGTTTTACTGCCAACCACTTCATACCCGTGGCCCATTAACGATAAAGCCAGCGGCATCCCTAACCAACCCAGACCCACAATGGCGACTTTTTTCATCAGTATGCCCCTAAAAATCGACTAACAAGCCCAACTTCACCGTTGCAGAGGACCACTGGCCACACCGCAGGCGACAGTCGGATACTCCCCTAGGCTACGCCACCGCGCTGGTGGTTACAATCGGTTAACCTTAAGGTTGAGTAAAGCTGCGTGCGGCTAATAACTCAGTCGCTTTCAATAAATTAAATTCATAACCACAAAAAAGGGTTGCATGTTATACAACGGATAGTTTAGCTTAATTAGCACCTCAGCACTGGCTGACCCAATTTTAAAGAGAAATGACATGACTCGCGTTCAGTTCAACCACCATCATCACCATCATCCTGACTAGTCTTTCAGGCGATGTGTGCTGGAAGACGATTCTCGAATCTTCCAGTGGCGCGTAGAACGAACTAAACGCAAGAAAGAGCCCTCGGAAGATATCTTCCGAGGGTTTTTTTTTGGCTCCGGACAGACAGAAAATATAAATTTAATAACAAATTCATAAAATTACAGATTAAACAGAGGTTACCATGTTGGACAAAACACGTTTACGTATCGCCATGCAGAAATCAGGCCGCCTGAGCGAAGAGTCTCAGGAATTGCTGGCCCGCTGCGGCATCAAGATCAACCTGCAGCAACAACGCCTGATTGCCTTCGCCGAGAATATGCCGATCGATATCCTGCGCGTACGTGATGACGATATCCCAGGCCTGGTGATGGATGGCGTGGTGGATCTGGGCATCATCGGTGAGAACGTGCTGGAAGAGGAACTGCTCAACCGCCGTGCTCAGGGCGAAGATCCTCGCTACTTCACGCTGCGCCGCCTGGACTTTGGGGGTTGCCGCCTGTCGCTGGCTACCTCGCTGGATAGCGAATACTCCGGCCCGCAAAGCCTGCAAGACTCCCGCATTGCTACCTCTTACCCACACCTGCTCAAGCAATACCTCGATAAACAAGGCGTTCGTTTTAAATCCTGCCTGCTGAACGGCTCGGTGGAAGTGGCTCCGCGCGCAGGCTTGGCAGACGCGATCTGTGACCTGGTGTCTACCGGCGCCACCCTGGAAGCCAACGGCCTGCGTGAAGTGGAAGTGATTTACCGCTCGAAAGCCTGCCTGATCCAGCGTGACGGTGAAATGCCGGAAGCCAAACAACAGCTGATCGACCGCCTGATGACCCGCATCCAAGGCGTGATCCAGGCGCGCGAATCCAAATACATCATGCTGCACGCGCCAAGCGAACGCCTGGATGAAATCGTCGCGTTGCTGCCGGGTGCCGAGCGCCCTACCATTCTGCCGCTGGCAGGCTCTCAGAACCGCGTAGCGATGCACATGGTCAGCAGTGAGACCCTGTTCTGGGAAACCATGGAAAAACTCAAAGCCCTGGGTGCCAGCTCCATTCTGGTGCTGCCAATTGAGAAGATGATGGAGTAACGTCATGCCAAACTTCAATACCGTCGTCAATTGGGGCAACTGCAGCGCGGAACAGCGCGCGGATTTGCTGATGCGCCCGGCCATTTCGGCTTCGGACAGCATCACCCGCACGGTGCGCGAGATCCTCGATAACGTGAAAGCCAATGGGGACAGCGCGCTACGTGAGTACAGCGCCAAGTTTGATAAAACCGAAGTCGCGGCATTGCGCGTAACGGCAGAGCAGATTGATCAGGCCTGCGCCCGCCTGGGTGACGAGATCAAACAGGCGATGGCCGTAGCCGTCGCCAACGTGGAAACCTTCCACAATGCACAACAACTGCCAGCGGTAGACGTAGAAACCCTGCCCGGCGTGCGTTGCCAGCAGGTGACCCGCCCAATCGATTCGGTGGGTCTGTATATTCCTGGTGGCTCAGCACCGCTGTTCTCCACGGTATTGATGTTGGCGACCCCGGCACGCATTGCCGGTTGCCGCCGCGTGGTGCTGTGTTCACCACCGCCGATCGCCGATGAGATCCTGTATGCCGCCAAACTCTGTGGCGTGCAGGAAGTGTTCCAGGTTGGTGGCGCGCAGGCGATTGCGGCCATGGCGTTTGGCACGGATTCGGTGCCACGGGTAGCGAAAATCTTCGGGCCGGGTAACGCCTTCGTGACCGAAGCCAAACGTCAGATCAGCCAACGGTTGGACGGTGCGGCCATCGATATGCCTGCTGGCCCTTCCGAGGTGCTGGTGATCGCAGACAGCGGCGCGACCCCGGCGTTTGTCGCTTCCGATTTACTGTCTCAGGCCGAGCATGGCCCGGATTCGCAGGTCATTCTGTTAACCCCAGACGCCGCGATGGCCGAAGCGGTCGCCGTTGCGGTTGAGCAACAGCTGGCACAACTGCCACGGGCAGAAACCGCTCGCCAGGCTCTGGCCAGCAGCCGCCTGATTGTGGCGAAGGATTTGGCCGAGTGTGTCGCCATCAGCAACCAGTACGGCCCTGAGCACCTGATTATTCAGACCCGCAGCGCACGCGATCTGGTAGACAGCATCACCAGCGCCGGTTCGGTGTTCCTCGGTGACTGGTCGCCGGAGTCCGCCGGGGATTATGCCTCCGGTACCAACCACGTGCTGCCAACCTATGGCTATACCGCTACCTGCTCTAGCCTGGGACTGGCGGATTTCCAAAAGCGCATGACGGTACAGGAACTGACGCCACAAGGCTTTATGACCCTGGCCCCGACCATTGAAATCCTGGCAGCCGCCGAACAGTTGGTCGCCCACAAAAACGCCGTGACCCTACGCGTCGCCGCACTGAAGGAGCAAGCATGAGCATCGAAGAATTAGCACGCAAAAACGTGCGCGAGCTGACCCCGTATCAGTCGGCCCGCCGCCTTGGTGGCAAGGGTGACGTCTGGCTGAATGCCAACGAATACCCGGTTGCGCCAGAGTTCCAACTGACCGCCCAGACCTTCAACCGTTACCCAGAATGCCAACCCGCGCTGGTGATTGAGCGTTACGCCGCCTACGCCGGGGTGAATAAAGAACAGGTATTGGTCAGCCGTGGCGCAGATGAAGGTATCGAACTGCTGATCCGTGCCTTTTGCGAGCCAGGTAAAGACGCCATCCTGTTTTGCCCACCGACTTACGGCATGTACGCCGTCAGCGCCGAGACGTTTGGCGTAGAGCGCCGCACGGTCGCCGCCAAAGAAGACTGGCAGCTTGATCTGCCTGCCATTGCCGCCAGCCTGGATAACGTCAAGCTGATCTACGCCTGCAGCCCGAATAACCCGACCGGCAACCTGCTCGATCCGAACGATCTGCGTAACCTGCTGGAACTGGCCAAAGGCAAAGCTATCGTCGCCATCGATGAAGCTTATATCGAGTTCTGCCCGCAGGCCTCGGTTGCTAGCTGGCTGAGCGATTACCCGCACCTGGTAGTATTACGCACGCTGTCCAAAGCCTTCGCCCTGGCTGGCCTGCGCTGTGGCTTTACCCTAGCCAATGAGGACGTGATCGCCCTGCTGCTGAAAGTGATTGCCCCGTATCCGCTCTCAACCCCGGTGGCCGATATCGCCGCCCAGGCGCTGAGCACCGAGGGGATCCGCGTTATGCGCCAGCGCGTCACCGAGATTGCCGCCAACCGCAGCTGGCTACAGCAGGCGTTACAAGACTGCGCCTGTGTAGAACAAGTCTTCACCAGTGACAGCAATTACCTGCTGGTTCGCTTTACCGCCTCAAGTCATGTCTTTAAAACCTTATGGGATCAGGGCATTATCTTGCGAGACCAAAATAAACAGCCTGGCCTGTCCGGTTGCCTGCGTATCACCATCGGCACCCGTAACGAATGCCAGCGCGTCGTTGACGCACTCAATACTCTGCCCGGCGCATAGGAGCCAACGTGAGCCAAAAATATCTCTTTATTGACCGTGACGGCACGCTGATTGCTGAACCCCCGGAAGATTTCCAGGTTGACCGCTTGGATAAACTGGCGCTGGAGCCGGAAGTGATCCCTGCCCTGCTGGCCTTGCAGCAAGCCGGTTTCACCCTGGTGATGATCACCAATCAGGACGGCCTCGGCACCGCCAGCTTCCCGCAGGAAACCTTCGATCCACCGCACAACCTGATGATGCAGATCCTCAGCTCACAGGGCGTCAAATTCGACGATATCCTGATCTGCCCGCACAAGCCGGAAGACCATTGCGAATGTCGTAAACCGAAGGTCGCCATGGTCAAAGGCTATCTGGAGCCGGGCGTGATCGACGTGGCCAACAGCTATGTGATTGGCGATCGTCAAACCGATATCCAACTGGCGGCCAATATGGGTATTCAAGGGTTGCTGTATCAGCGCCAGGCGCTGGGCTGGCAAGCCATCACCCAACAGCTGACCAAACGCGATCGCTATGCGCACGTTAACCGCGTGACCAAAGAAACGCAGATTGACGTTAAGGTCTGGCTGGATCGCGAAGGCGGCAGCAAGATCAAAACCGGCGTCGGCTTCTTCGACCACATGCTGGATCAGATTGCCACCCACGGCGGCTTCCGGATGGATATTCAGGTGAACGGCGATCTGTACATCGACGATCACCACACGGTAGAAGACACCGGATTGGCACTGGGCGAAGCTCTGAGTAAAGCCCTGGGCGACAAACGCGGCATCGCGCGTTTCGGCTTCGTGTTGCCGATGGATGAATGCCTGGCCCGTTGCGCACTGGATATCTCCGGCCGCCCGCACCTGGAATATAAAGCCGAGTTCAACTACCAACGCGTAGGCGATCTCAGCACCGAGATGATCGAGCACTTCTTCCGCTCGCTGTCTTACACCATGGGCTGCACCCTGCACCTGCGCACCAAAGGCAAAAACGACCATCACCGCGTCGAAAGCCTGTTCAAGGTGTTTGGCCGCACGCTGCGCCAGGCGATCCGCGTTGAGGGCAATACGCTGCCTAGCTCGAAAGGAGTGCTGTGATGAACGTGGTGATCCTGGACACCGGCTGCGCCAACCTCGCCTCGGTCAACTATGCGGTGCAACGCCTGGGCTATCAGCCACAGGTGAGCCGCGATCCGGAGATCGTGCTGCGCGCCGACAAACTGTTCCTGCCTGGTGTGGGTACTGCACAGGCGGCGATGGACCAGTTGAAACAGCGCGACCTGATCGATCTGATCAAAGCCTGTACCCAGCCGGTGCTGGGGATCTGCCTGGGCATGCAGTTGCTGGCAGCCAGCAGTGAAGAAAATGGGGGTATCAAAACGCTAGGGATTATCGATACTCCGGTAACACAGATGACCGATTTTGGCCTGCCTTTGCCCCATATGGGCTGGAATCAGGTTACGGCGCAGGCCGGCGATCATCTGTTCCGCGGCATCGAGGATGGTGCTTACTTTTACTTCGTTCACAGTTATGCGATGCCGATATGCTCAAGCACCATCGCTCAGGCGAACTACGGCGAGCCCTTCACCGCCGCCGTACAAAAAGACAACTTCTTTGGCGTGCAGTTTCATCCAGAGCGATCTGGCAACGCCGGTGCGCAACTGTTGAAGAACTTTCTGGAGATGTAGGCAGCATGATTATTCCCGCTTTGGATTTGATCGACGGTAACGTAGTGCGCCTGCATCAGGGCGATTACGGCCAACAGCGCGACTACGGCAACGATCCGCTGCTGCGTCTGCAAGACTATCAGCAGCAAGGGGCGCAAGTTTTACACCTGGTTGATTTGACCGGGGCCAAAGACCCGGCGGCTCGCCAGATCCCGCTGTTGCGTAAACTGCTGGCCGGGGTAAGCGTGCCAGTACAGGTTGGCGGCGGTATTCGTAACGAACAAGACGTTGCCGCGCTGCTGGAAGCCGGAGCCACGCGCGTGGTCATCGGCTCCACCGCAGTCAAGCAGCCAGAGTTGGTACAGGGCTGGTTTGAACGCTACGGTGCCGATGCCATGGTGCTGGCGCTGGACGTACGCATCGACGCCGCAGGCCGTAAGAACGTGGCTATCAGCGGCTGGCAGGAAGACTCGGAGGCCACGCTGGAACAGGTGGTTGAGCAATATCTGCCGTTTGGCCTGAAGCACGTGCTGTGCACCGATATCTCACGCGACGGTACGCTGAAAGGGTCTAACGTGGGGCTGTATCAGGAAGTGTGCCAACGTTATCCGCAGATCGCCTTCCAGGCTTCTGGCGGCATCGGCAACCTGGACGATATCGCCCAGCTGCGTGGCAGCGGTGTGGAAGGGGTGATCGTCGGGCGCGCCCTGTTGGATGGTAAATTCAGCGTTGAGGAGGCTATCGCATGCTGGCAAAACGGATAATCCCTTGTCTGGACGTCAAGGACGGGCAAGTGGTCAAGGGCGTACAGTTCCGTAACCACGAAATCATTGGCGACATCGTGCCGCTGGCCCAGCGCTACGCGCAGGAAGGCGCCGACGAACTGGTCTTTTACGATATCACCGCCTCCAGCGATGGCCGCGTGGTAGACAAAAGCTGGGTATCACGGGTTGCGGAAGTGATCGATATCCCGTTCTGCGTGGCCGGGGGCATCAAGAGTGCCGAAGACGCCAGCCAGATCCTCTCCTTTGGGGCGGACAAGATCTCCATCAACTCCCCTGCACTAGCCGACCCAACGCTGATCAGCCGCCTGGCAGATCGCTTTGGCGTACAGTGCATCGTGGTCGGGATCGACACCTGGTATGAAGCCGCAACCGGCAAATACCACGTCAACCAATATACCGGGGATGAAAGCCGCACCCGAGTCACCGAGTGGCAAACCCTCGATTGGGTGCAGGAAGTGCAAAAGCGTGGCGCTGGGGAGATTGTGCTCAACATGATGAACCAGGACGGCGTACGCAACGGTTACGATCTGGAACAGCTGAAGCGGGTACGTGAGGTGTGCAAGGTGCCGCTGATCGCCTCCGGCGGTGCCGGTACCATGGAACACTTCCTGGAAGCCTTCCGCGATGCCGACGTTGACGGCGCGCTGGCAGCTTCGGTATTCCATAAGCAAATCATCAATATCGGCGAACTGAAACGGTTCCTGGCAGAGAAAGGCGTGGAGATACGCGTGTGTTAACAGAACAACAGAAAGCTAAGCTGGATTGGGTAAAAACCGACAACCTGATGCCGGCAATCGTACAACATGCCGTTTCCGGCGAAGTATTAATGCTGGGCTATATGGATCAGGCAGCTCTGGACGTGACCGAGCAAACCGGCAAGGTGACGTTCTTCTCGCGCACCAAACAGCGCCTATGGACCAAAGGCGAAAGCTCAGGCAACTTCCTTAATGTGGTCAGCATTACGCCAGACTGCGATAACGATACCCTGCTGATCCTGGCCAACCCAATCGGCCCAACCTGCCATTTGGGCAACGACAGTTGCTTCCATCCGGCAAGCAGCGACTGGAGCTTCCTGTACCAGCTTGAGCAATTGCTAGCTTCGCGTAAAACCGCTAGCCCGGATAGCTCGTACACTGCCAAGCTGTATGCCAGCGGCACCAAGCGTATTGCACAGAAGGTGGGTGAGGAAGGCGTAGAAACCGCCCTGGCCGCCACGGTGAACGACCGCGAAGAGCTGACCAACGAAGCTTCCGACCTGATTTACCACCTGCTGGTGCTGTTGCAGGATCAGGAGCTGGATTTGAGTAAGGTGATTGGCCGCCTGCGCGAGCGGCACGAAAAGAAATAATCCTGTTTTACAGGTAATAAAAAAGCCGCCGGGCGTTAACCTCGGCGGCTTTTTTTATCGTTCAACGTGCGGGGTTATTCCATCCATTCGGTATGGAACACGCCTTCTTTGTCGGTACGCTTATAAGTGTGAGCACCGAAGTAGTCACGCTGCGCCTGGATCAGGTTGGCAGGCAGCACCGCAGAGCGGTAGCTGTCGTAGTACGCGATCGCCGCAGAGAAGGTTGGCGTTGGGATGCCGTTTTGCACCGCATAGGAAACCACGTCACGCAGCGCTTGCTGGTACTCATCGGCGATTTGCTTGAAGTAAGGTGCCAGCAGCAGGTTGGCGATGTCGGCATTCTCAGCGTAGGCATCGGTGATCTTCTGCAGGAACTGAGCGCGGATGATGCAACCGGCACGGAAGATCTTGGCAATTTCGCCGTAGTTCAGATCCCAGTTGTTTTCCTTGGAGGCCGCTTTCAACTGAGAGAAGCCCTGCGCATAGGAAACGATTTTACCCAGGTACAGAGCGCGACGAACTTTCTCGACAAACTCGGCTTTCTCGCCGCTGAAGGCTGCAACTTTCGGGCCGGTCAGGACTTTAGAAGCCGCTACGCGCTGGTCTTTCAGAGAAGACAGGTAACGCGCGAACACCGACTCGGTGATCAATGACAGTGGCTCGCCCAGATCCAGAGAACTCTGGCTGGTCCATTTGCCGGTGCCTTTGTTAGCCGCTTCATCCAGGATCACATCAACCAGGTATTTACCCTCTTCGTCTTTCTTGGTGAAGATGTCTTTGGTGATGTCGATCAGGTAGCTATTCAGCTCGCCCTTGTTCCACTCGGCGAAGGTGTCAGCCAACTGCTCGTTGTTCAGATTCAGCGCCTGCTTCAGCAAGGAGTAGGCTTCTGCGATCAGCTGCATGTCGCCATATTCGATACCGTTGTGCACCATCTTCACGTAGTGGCCAGCACCGTCGGCACCGATATAGGCCACGCATGGCTCACCTTCGGCCACTGCGGCGATTTTCTTCAGGATTGGTGCCACCAGCTCGTAAGCTTCTTTCTGGCCACCAGGCATGATTGAAGGCCCTTTCAGCGCCCCTTCTTCGCCACCGGAAACGCCGGTGCCAATAAAGTTGAAGCCCTGAGCAGACAGCTCGCGGTTACGACGGATAGTGTCCTGATAGTAAGTGTTACCACCGTCGATCAGGATATCGCCTTTATCCAGGTGCGGAGTCAGCGAGGCAATGGTCTTGTCCGTAGCTTCGCCCGCTTTTACCATCAGCAAAATGCGGCGCGGTGTTTCCAGCGATGCAACAAACTCTTCGACGGTGTAGTGCGGCACCAGGTTTTTGCCCGGGTTCTCTGCGATAACTTCGTCAGTCTTGTCGCCTGAACGGTTAAAGATAGAAACGGTATAGCCACGGCTTTCGATGTTCAAAGCCAGATTGCGGCCCATCACCGCCATGCCGACAACGCCGATTTGCTGTTTGGACATTAGGAACTCCTGTCTGAGGATGACACCTGTATCACGGCTCTTGGCCAACAGGTTTTTGATGTGGCCAACATGTTAACTCAGGATTGTGTTCGCTGGGTAGTGATTGGTGCGATAGGTCACATAATGAGTACCAGCAGGTTGAATTTTGAGCCTATTCATTTCACTAAATGAAAAAGTGGCACTGGATGGTCTACGATGAACCAGCACCACTTTTGCAAGATCAGCCAGGGTTAAACTGCAACCTCTTCGGCCTGCTGCTCTTTAAACGCCTTCACTTTCTCGGCCAACAACTGCTCGCTGCTACGGATCATGTCAGTGTATTGAGTATTGACAAATCCCCATAAAGTTGAATGTTGATCCTCGGCGTAACCAACCATAAACGGCAATGTCGTCACTACTGTCAGACCAGGTGCAGATTCAAGATAGCGATCGATGGTGTTGTTCGCCGAATCGATATTCTTCTCATCCCACTGACTGATAAGCTCTATACCTTGACGCGAATAAATATTCATTACCATGCTGGTCATACGGTTAATATAAACATATTCAATGCCGTCAATCTCCTTCACTGCAAGGACACGGGTATCTTCATGTAAATGCGCAATAATACCCGCAAAGACATGCCAGTCCCATTCAGTTGAACGCAGATGCTTGACGACTTTATCAAGTTTGATGTCAAAATCAGCAGGGAACAGTACATCATCTTCACATATCATCGCCATTTCAGTTTTACGATCGGCCAGTGTTGACAACATGTATTTATAGCTCATTCCACATCCAATCCAACCGATCCGATGACGAACGCCTTCTACAATCTGAAAACCATATGTTGGCTTGCTCAAGAATGCTTGTTTACGAACCGGCGTTTCTGTCAGTGATAAACATAGTTTAGGAATATCCGTTTCATTATGAGGAATAAAATCAGCGCTCTCTTTATATTGCTGGAAATCAATCAGATCGTTTGCCAGCATATAACGCTTGAAGTAGACATCAAACTGCTTGTCCGAACGCGTGAAATCGGCAATATCCTGGCGACGGCGAGTATAGAAGTTATTGTCAGCCAACAGTTGAGCAATCTTGTCAGCCATGGCATTGACATCACCAACCGGTGCAAAATCGATCACATTAGCCAACATATCATGTTGTTGAATATCAGAACTGGTCTCACTGACAATTGGCGTTCCCAATGACAATGTTTCATACAACCGGGTAGTTTCTAGCAAAGCATCTTCATAATAATGAATATTGATAATCAACTTAGCACGCTGCACCAACCGGGTCAGATCCTGACCAAAGACTTCTGAAGCAATATGTACATTAAAACGTTTACTCAACTGACGCAGATAACTCTGGCGACGCTCACAATTTGGGTCACCATAGAACAAAACATCAATGTCTTTTTCATCTTGTGCCGGTTGCAAATTATAACCTGTGTGAGATAAATGATCTGCATAGTTGTCATAAGATGAAATAGGCATATAAAACAGTTTTTGATACGGTATGCCTTGCTGCAAAAGGTACTCAATATTGGTCAACGAATAATCAAATACGGCAATTGCATTATTCAAAATAGCGAAATACTCGGCCGTGAACCAACGAGGATTAATCGACTGTTCCATTTGGAAAGCCACATAGTTTTTCGGCAGTTCAGGGAACATTTGAGGACAAATGACAATGTGCATTTGCCCACTATCCGCAACGGCAGAATAGGCATGTACAATGGTCACGCCCAGCCCGATATCGGTAAGTGACTTCTCTACTCGATGCGCGACATACAAGGTATGTCGGGAAGCAAGAATAACAACGTGATCCGTATCAATATGCGTGAGAGGCATTGGTGTATCGGCAGTATTTTTTGCCACGCGCCGCAAACTGGTGATCAACTCGGAGATTTTACCTTTGGCCAAAAGACGCAAAGCAGTCTTTGCCTTTCGCCCCAGAGCACTATAGGGATGCGGATGATTGCGGAATGCAGACCAGGTTTTTGATACCAATGAACCACCGTTATTTGGACGATGAGCGAAATAATGGCGCGTTAGATCACGCATGACGCCAAATTCGCCACGAACTGCCCGCCCCAACATACGCACCGGCATCGTCAATTTCCAAGACAAACTCTTGCGCATCATTAACATGGCTGTATTTTGCTGATCCAGAACCTGTTCTTTTTGATTTAATGCCGAATGCAATTCGGCAACAACCGAACCAAGCTGTTCATCCACCTGAATCTGTTGTAAGGAAAGCTCTTTTTGAATTAAAGACTCTTTTAGAGTAATATTTTCCTCTAACTGCTGTTGCAACTGCTCTTCCAGAGTTACAATCAGCTGCTGCTTATCACTAATGCTCTGCTCCTGCTCATCAATAACACGATATATCTGCGTGCGTAGATTGTTTTCCCGCTTGATACGCTCAGAAACCAAGTCACCAACGGTCATAGCCTTCCCTTTCATTCCTGCCAAAGTATCAGTTTCCGATAAGAAATTATTTATATGATAATTTACAATGTCAATTTCCGCAGGGTTCGACAAGCGAAAGTATAAATATTCCGAATCAAAAATCAAATCAAAGGGTACAAGATAAGAAAGCAGATAGAATGCCATTCTATTGACACGCTCAGATTCACTTTCAGCATCTGCGATGAAAGAGTAAGAGCTATCGCCTAACACTTGAACCGGTTTCTGTAGAAGCAGTCCCTCAAGGCCCACGCTCGAGTTTATCGTCAACACTTGCTGGCAACGGTACAGAAACTCAAGACTGTTCGGAGACGCATCTACATTTGCGTTCCCATCCTTCAGTTGGAAACGGCTCCCCGGATGTGGACGAATAAGCAATTTATCTTCAGAACACAACGTCTGAGCGTATGAAATCATTGATAAATTATCAAAGCCATGACTATAGGCAATAATATTAGAGTCATCCTCGACCTGCATGGCCAGACCGACATCAAACTCCGCCACTTTATCTTCTGGCAACCGTGTTTGAGCGAAGAAGCGATGTAGCTCCGGCATGGTCAACTGAACCTGGTAGTCATCAGCAATCTTCAGATAGCGCGAATAGGCCTCCGTATTGCCATTAACGCCGCTAAAATCAACATATCCGGTACCCAGGTACATCGGTGCTCGTAAAGGTCCCACTTCAATGTGAATGACCGGAATTGAGAGCTTACGAGCCACATTTTCCAACGAAGGGCAATTACAGATACTGAGGATGGCATCAATCCCTGAGCTCTGTGGCGATGATAATACAACCTCAAGCTCAGCTTCCAGCTCTGGTATACTCTGAGTCAGAAACTTATTAAACGCACTCATTGGGTTATGTCGGTTGGCGTCCAACAGTCGGCTAAAAAGCTCATCGTCAAGCATCTTGAAGTCGTGCTTATCGAACAACCCCTGACTCGGCGCGATATACCCCAAATTAGCCATAGTAGGCCCATCCAGCTCCCAACGACCTTGCTCAAGCCATTGTTCTGAAGGAAGAAGGTAATCTGTACCGGTAATAAACAGGCTCTTTTCTTTTAAACTGCACAGCAGACGATAGAAAACCCATAAATAGGGAGCCCTAACCCCTCGAAAAGGGTATGGAGGTAAAAATACGGCAAGCATACAGCTATTCGTCCTCTAACTGGATCTGAATAGGGGCATGGATAACCCCACCTAGTTCCCGCGGCGACCAGAACTTTAGCCGCATCATAGGTCTACGTTGATCAAGTTCTTCACGCGCACCTTTGCCCACATGAGCCAAACCACAGTGGACAAGATAATCACCCGAGTTAATCGGTAATTTAACCTTATAGATCACATGTTGCTCACCCGGAATCAACGCAATAGGCACTCCTGCACCAATATTGCTATCGCCCCAAATATCGCCACCTTGTGCTTTTGAAATCGAAACACCCAGCGCGACATCCTCAATATGTTCAGAGGACCATAAAGTATAGTCTAGGGTTAACTCCTCACCGGCTCGAACCAAAGGTTTATCAGATAAAGGCGTGCCATCAGACTTATATATTGTCAAATTTTCAATAATAGCCCTGGCACTGCCAAATCGTTTTTCACCAATTTCAACATTAGCCTGCTCTGTCTGAATCGCTTTGAGCGTTTCCACATCTTTGATGTCGGAGCCATCGACTAATGGTCGTTTTTCTTTTGGTGCAACCTGTGTCAATAACATCCCTTTCTCATAAGCGAGAACGGCAGCCAATACATCATGCGTATCGCCTACTAATTGGCCATCACTCATCACCAGGCATCGATCGGCATACTCGAGAATGCTGCCTGTAGAGTGGGTTACCATAATGATGGTCACACCTTTGGCTCTCAGAGCTTCCATACGTTTATAACATTTGTACTGGAAACCGATATCACCAACAGCCAATGCCTCATCAACAATCAGTATTTCCGGCTCAACACATGCTTGGACGGCAAACGCCAGACGGACGTACATGCCACTTGAATAGGTTTTAACCGGTTGGTCAATAAATTCACCAATATCAGCAAAGTCAATAATCTCTTGGAAACGAGAGTCAACCTGCTCACGTGTGAAGCCAAGAACAGCGCCATTAAGGTAAACATTATCCCGGCCGGTAAACTCGGGATTAAAACCCGCCCCAAGCTCTAGCAAAGCTGCAATTCTACCGTGAACCTGAATATCCCCCTCTGTGGGGGTCAAAGTTCCGCAGATCATCTGCAAGAGAGTGGATTTACCCGCTCCATTACGGCCAATAATACCAACGGTCTCGCCTTTTTTAATACTAAAAGAAACGTTTCTTAGCGCCCAAAACTCACGGAAATAGCGTCTTGATTCGCGACGGATCGCACGTTGCAGTTTGGGGGCAAAGAACTGTTTCAGACGATCGCGTGGACGATCATAAATCTGATAACATTTGCTCAATCCTGTGACTTCGATCGCGATCTCATTAGAGGACATCAGCAAACCCCTTTCTGGTTTTCTGGAAGAAGACAAAACCCAGCCAGGCTACAACCGCTGCGGCCAAGGTATAAACCCCCAACCCTAACCAATCGGGGATACGCCCCCAGATCAACACATTACGAGATTGCTCAATAATAAAAGTGAGAGGATTCAACATGATCCAAATCCTGTATTTCTCTGGTAAAGCTGTAATTGGGAAAAAAACGGGTGACAAGAACATCATTACAGTGGTGATAATGACCGTTGTCTGGCCAACATCCCGGATAAACACCCCTAGTGATGCCAGGATCCACGCCAATCCAAGGCAAAAAATGACCAGAGGCAAGAAAACCAACGGTAAGAAAATGATGGTCCAATGCAAAAATCCATTAAACAAGAAGAAGGCACATAGAAGTACGACTAGACTGATCAGCGTGTGGAACATTGCGGCACAAAGGCCAATAACCGGCAACGTCTCCAAAGGAAAGACCACTTTTTTCACGTAGTTGGTGTTGCCCAGAATTATTTGTGGCGCCCGGTTGATGACCTCGGCAAAAAAGCCATGGACGATCATGCCAACGAACAAAATGACAGCAAACTGGGTGCGGCTTTCGTCACCGCCAACGGACCAACGCGCTTTAAAAACAACTGAAAAAACAAAGGTATAAACTATCAACATAAACAGCGGGTTCAGGAACGACCATGCCAGCCCCATCGTGGAGCCCTTGTAGCGGCCAACAACTTCGCGCTTTGTCATCTGCAAGATAAGAGATTTGAACCCCCAGACATTGCGGATCAAAGCCAATGGTGAAAGAGGTAGCGTTTTATGCGGATTACTCATCAGTCGCCCCCATTAAATGCGCTGCTCGTTTCCCCTCAAAACCACACTCAGTCAAAAAAAACATTAGCAATACCTTAGAGTTAATTAGGACCACAAAATCACTACTACTGCCAACCGATCATTTTACTGCTTCTCTGCAGGAGAAGTCATGGGGATCGTTTTTAAACACTTCTGGTTGGCAATGTCTCGTTCACGATCGCAAAACCATCCCCATTTGTTAAAATACAAAATCGCCGATTTTATGTGATAACCGAACAAATTCAGATTCTTATAAGAACCTTTTCCAAAGACATGCGTGATGGTGGCACCTGGATAAAACAGAATGTCGGTCAAAGGTAACGCACGGCGGCAAAGATCGACATCCTCCAAATACATAAAATACCGTTCATCAAACCCACCCAGTTTCTTCATCAACGCTGAGTCCATCAGCATGAAACAGCCTGACACCGATGGAACAGCAAACGATTGATTATAGTCAGCATTTTGGACCTCATAGGTGACATCCAATTTCGCTCCCAAACGAGGGAAAAAGCGGCGTAGAAATAGGTTGGCAGGCTTGGGAAGCAAACGGCAACTGTACTGTAGACGGCCATCGTCATAATAAATACGCGGGGAAACAAACTGGTGCCTTCCATCACGGGCAAAATGGTAAAGGCGCTCAAGCTCACCTTGTGCAAAACTGACGTCAGGGTTACAGATTAAGAAGTAATCACTTTTATCTAAATAGTGCTCCATAGCCAAATTATGACCATGGCCGAATCCTTTGTTTTGCTCGGCCGCTATGTAAGAGATACGCGGCTCGTTGAGCAAAGCAGCCCAAGTGGATCCTCCGTTGTCGACCAACACAATCTTTTCAACGCACGCCTCATTTAACAAGGATGACAGCGTATCTTCCAACTGAGCATGACTATGTTTGTACAATACGATTGATGCAACTATTTGAAATTTTTCTGATTCTAAAGACATGCCGTATGAAGTTCCTGGACCCATCATTCTGAGCATGGCACGCTACCATGCAGATCGGGAGGTGGTTGCACTCATCATTTGCCAACACAGGTTAAAAAATGATAACCCAATGAGTAAGATGCCTAGGGATAATCTTATCTCTTTAATTCCGCACAGTTAAAGGGGGCGTTACTGAAGCATTAATGGGTAGTTGCCCTGGCACTGACCTATCGTTCACTTGCATTAGACAACCTTGCTTGCAATGGCTTTCATACCAAAACCTCGGTAACTGCCTCTGGGCTAATGAGTTGGAGCGCTTCTCACTCCGCAGCCCATATACTCAACCAAACATCAGTTATCTACTATAGAAATAATCTGATTTTCGTCCCAAAACGGAAGCCTCAGAGGGTAGCACAATTAATCAAAACATCCGACAACAGTCGTAAGAATTGTTACATTACAACCTGTATTGCTACGCAGAAAAAGTTATAACCAATTGATATTAATTAACTTTAAATAATCCCCACTCGATTTAAATGGGCACTTATTGGTCAGCCGATAATTCAGCACAACGTTGAGAAGCTAGAACAGAAGCAATAATAAAACCCCGCAACTGCTATCACAATTCAATGAAAATAACAACAAGACAAATCCCAAATGTAAACATGCTAGTCATTCCCTTATATAGAAGAATTACTTGCACACTTCTCACAAAACAGAAAAGCCACACAGACTCACATTGCTGAAACTAACCCATTTCAACGATGGTGAGCCTGCATGGCTATGTCGCGATGGCGGCGCTTATGAATTTTGGCAATGAGCAATAACGAATTGAAGCTGTTCTTGCCACAGCGATAGCGCTACACCCTCATTCTGAATCTTTTCACAATTCAAAACGGAATACTTAGGTCTTTTTGCCGGGGTTGGATACTGCTCAGTGGTAATACCATCCACAATAGGTATCTGTGCCAAGACCCCTTGATTCAGGGCTGATGAGAAAATAATCTCAGCAAACTCATTCCAGGCGACTTCGCTGTCACCGCAGAAGTGATAAATACCGCCAGGTGCCTCTTTCTGTAGCAGTGTGATCACAGCAGAAGCAATGTCACCTGCGTAAGTGGGGCAACCACGCTGGTCAGCAACAATACCTAACCGCTCTCGCCCTTGCGCTAGCCGTAGCATGGTTTTTACAAAATTATTACCATACTCACTGAACACCCATGCGGTACGAATGATCAACGCCTCTGGCTGCACTTGGCTAACAGCAAGTTCACCATTCAGCTTAGTCTGGCCATATACGCCTAACGGATTGGTGGGAGCATCTTCAATGTACGGTGTTGTTGCTTCACCATCAAAAACGTAATCCGTTGAAATATGCACCAAGCGTGCGCCAACTTCCTTCGCCACCGTGGCAAGGTTTTTGGGCCCAATGTCATTAATCAACGCGGCAATATCATGCTCAACTTCTGCTTTATCAACCGCCGTATAGGCCGCTGCATTAACGATAAAATTTGGCTGGTATGCGACCGCTATCTTTCTTACCTGCTCCAGGTTGGTAATATCTAGCGCGTCAGAGTCGGTTGCTAAAATATCCCAACCGGCGGGGCAACGATCGCTGAAACAACGGCCTAACTGCCCTTTCGCACCGGTAAGTAAAACTTTCATTACGCCAACTCCTTCAGTAGCTTGCCAAGTTTGTCTTTTTCAGACAGCAGTGGGTTGGCAATCGGCCATTCGATCCCCACGGCAGGATCGTTCCACAGCAAGCAACCTTCCTCGGCAGGATTGTAATAATCGGTACACTTATATTCAAAATCCGCAGTGTCAGAAAGCACCACAAAACCGTGTGCCAAACCAGGCGGTATCCAAAATTGGGTTTTATTCTCTTCAGAAAGAATGACCCCTTCCCAAGTACCAAAGGTTGGTGAATCAGGGCGAATATCAACAACGACGTCAAAAACCTCCCCGCGAACAACACGAACCAGCTTTCCTTGTGGGTTTACTTTCTGAAAATGCAAGCCACGCAGCACGCCATATGAAGAGCGCGAATGGTTGTCCTGTACAAAATCCAGATCGATGTCCAACATTTCCTGATAGCGTTTCTTTTCGAACGTCTCCAGGAAAAAGCCCCGCGCATCGCCAAATACCTTGGGTTGAATAATTTTCACACCATGGATTTTGGTATCTGTGACTTGCATTCTATTTCTCCACTATCAGTTGCGATAAATATTGCCCATAAAGGGTCTTACTAAGCAATTTGGCTTCTGCTGTTACCTGCTCCCGTGTCAACCACCCTTTGCGGTAGGCAATCTCTTCCAGGCAAGCAATTTTGAACCCTTGGCGATTTTCGATCGTGTGCACAAACTGGGAAGCCTCAATCAGGCTGTCGTGAGTACCGGTATCCAGCCACGCAAAACCGCGCCCAAGCAGCTCAACGTTGAGCGCCCCTTTCTCCAGATACATTTGGTTGAGCGTAGTGATCTCTAATTCACCACGGGCGGACGGCTTGACCTGCTTCGCCATCTCAACAACGTGATGATCATAGAAGTAAAGCCCAGTAACGGCCCAATTGGATTTAGGCTTCGCTGGCTTTTCTTCCAGAGACAAAGCGCGGAAGTCATCATCAAATTCCACCACGCCAAAGCGTTCAGGATCCATGACCTGATAGCCAAATACGGTTGCCCCCTGGTTACGCTCAACGACAGACGTCAACTTCTTGCCAAAACTCTGGCCAAAGAAAATATTGTCCCCTAATACCAGAGCGCAACTGTCCCCATTGATGAACTCTTCACCAATCAGGAATGCCTGCGCCAAACCATCCGGGCTAGGTTGAGCGGCATAGCTCAATGAAATGCCAAAACGACTCCCATCGCCGAGTAACCGTTTGAATGACGGCAGATCCTCTGGCGTAGAAATAATCAGAATGTCGCGGATCCCCGCCAGCATCAATACCGAGAGCGGATAGTAAATCATCGGCTTATCGTAGATCGGCAAGAGCTGCTTTGAAACACCACGAGTAATAGGATAAAGACGTGTGCCTGACCCACCCGCTAAAACAATACCTTTCATTTTCACACCTTAAATTAGCGGGTTAGACCCAGACGTTCCCCGGCATATGAACCATCTTTAACACGGCTCCACCAAGCTTGGTTAGCCAGATACCACTCAACCGTTTTTCTAATACCACTCTCGAAGGTTTCTTGCGGCTTCCAGCCCAATTCACGATCAATTTTCGAGGCATCAATGGCATAGCGCATGTCGTGACCAGGGCGATCGGTAACAAAGGTGATCAGGTCTTCATACTTAGCCAGGTTACCTGGCTTATTCGGGGCCAATTCGTCTAGCAAACGGCAGATCGTTTGCACAACTTCGATGTTTTTACGCTCGTTATGGCCGCCAATGTTATAGGTTTCACCTACTTCACCTTCACAGACCACTTTGTACAGTGCTCGTGCGTGATCTTCCACATACAGCCAATCGCGCACTTGAGTACCGTTGCCATAGATCGGCAACGCTTTACCTTCAAGAGCGTTAAGAATGGTTAGCGGGATCAGTTTTTCCGGGAAATGGTACGGACCGTAGTTGTTAGAACAATTCGTTACGATAGTTGGCAAGCCATAAGTGCGTAACCAAGCTCTGACAAGGTGATCGCTTGAGGCTTTCGAAGCCGAATAAGGGCTGCTTGGCGCATAAGGAGTAGTTTCCGTGAACAGTTCATCAGCACCGTGAAGATCGCCGTACACTTCATCAGTGGAGATATGATGAAATCGGAATGCCTTCTTGGCCTGCTCACCTAAAGTTTGCCAGTACTGGCGGGCCGCTTCCAACAGGGTATAGGTACCCACAATATTGGTTTCGATAAATGCTGCGGGACCATCAATGGAACGATCGACGTGGCTCTCGGCTGCCAAGTGCATAACAGCATCAGGCTGGAACTCGGCAAAGACACGGTCCAGTTCCTGACGATTACAGATATCCACCTGTGCAAACTGGTAACGTTCGCTGCTTGCTATTGGCGCTAAAGATTCGAGATTACCTGCGTATGTCAGGCTATCTAAGATCAAGATTTGGTCTTGGGTATCGTTGATGATGTGCCGCGCAACGGCGGAACCAATGAAGCCAGCGCCACCGGTAATGATAATTTTCATATAACCCTCTAAACAGCCAAGCGTGGCCCTTTGCAGCCACGCCAGTGTCTATGATTTCAAATTAACCAAACGTTACTCTGTAGTAACTTGGCTATAGTGACCTTAGTACTCAATCACTTAAAAATCAATAAACTACAGAATTACTTATGTTAAAGAAGCGTAATATTGTACAAGAACCAACACTCATTCACCATCAGAATACAGGCAATAAAAGTTCAGCATTGAAAATAAAACGCGACTATCAGCGATAGCCTTTTGGGTTCTTGCTTTGCCAATTCCAGGTATCGCGCATCATGGTGTCAATACCCCGAGAGACCTCCCAACCAAGCTCTTTCCTGGCCAGGTTGGCATCGGCCCAGAACGCAGGCAAATCACCATCGCGACGCGGCAAGATCTGATAAGGGATAGTGACGCCTGAAGCTTTCTCAAAAGCATGCACCATCTCCAGCACAGAGAACCCAACACCGGCTCCCAGGTTGTATGCTTTGAAGCCTTCGACCTTCTTCAAATGATCCATCGCCATCAGGTGGCCTTCAGCCAGATCCATCACGTGGATGTAGTCACGCACGCCGGTACCATCTTCCGTTGGATAATCACCACCGAAAACACCCAGCGTCTCTAGCTTGCCGATAGCAACTTGCGAAATGTAAGGCAACAGGTTATTAGGGATGCCATTGGGATCTTCACCAATCAGGCCAGACTCATGAGCACCGACTGGGTTGAAGTAACGTAGAGCGATAATCGAGAACTGCGGCTCAGCCTTGGCGAAGTCCTGCAGGATTTGCTCAACCATCAGTTTGGATGTGCCATACGGGCTCGTCGTACCACCAATAGGCGTGGTTTCAACATAAGGTACTGGGGAGTTAGCCCCATAAACTGTGGCTGAGGAACTGAAGATAAACTGATGAACTCCGGCACGACGCATCTCATCCAGGAGCACTAGAGTGCCAGAGACGTTGTTCTGATAGTACTCTAACGGTTTGCGGGTGGACTCCCCTACCGCTTTGAGGCCAGCAAAGTGAATCACCGCCGAGATACGGTGACCATCGAAGATGCGGCTCAGACATTCCGGATCTTGGATATCGCCTTGGTAGAAGATGGCTGCTTTGCCTGTTAGCTGTTCCACACGGTGCAGTGACTCTTCGGATGAGTTCGAGAGGTTGTCTAGAACCACAACCTCCTCTCCCCGTTCCAGCAAGGCCAGAACGGTGTGGGAGCCGATATAGCCGGCTCCGCCGGTGACTAGAATTGCCATCTGAACTCCTTGCAAGCGCCTGATGCGCTGAAAATGAATATTTTGAGCTGCTATTCTAACCTTCGGGTCACTAAGAGTATTGAGTCATGATAAAAATTCTGCTTAAAAAAGACCAAATCTCTGCAGCCTTATAATCGTCTAACGCTTCATAGGTATTTACCATGCCAACCATACCTACTTGTGCTAACAAATAGGGCTTTAGATGAATTAGCGGATGCCTACGCTCATCGTAATAACTTTGTCAATATGAATTTTATACGGGGTCAAAGCGATGCCTGAGATTTACATTTTCTATTCAGTAGATTAATTTGCTCACTAGGCACTCCATCAACTAGTAGAAATTTGGTTAGTCGCTTTGCTGATTGTAGATGAAGAGTAGTTTCTGAAAATCAATGTCAGCCCAGAATTTTATTGCTAAAGAAATGCTACCTTACTCCCTCTATTTTTATCTGCAAGATTATGATAACTATCTGTGCCCATAGGTAGATATTTGATGAGAATCAAAAGAGCTCAATCATATCATCGAGACTATTAAATATAATTTCCTGGGCGTGCTTAACAGAGTTATTAAGGGCTAAAATTGATTCATTTGTAACATTATGTAAAGTATCGGGAATTTCAGCACAGGTAATTGGTTTAGTAAATGGTGCTACGCTCCATGTTTCTAAAAAAGAAACAAGCTTTTGAATGTCTGAATTAATGCAGTAGTGGGGTATACCAAAAGACATAGCTGTAATCACACCATGGAGACTAGTTCCATAAAAACCAGAAGAGATTGCGATAACATACATAATTTCCCATACAGTTAAATTATCTAAAAGAATCAAATCTTCCTGTGACTGTCTTTTGACTTTCTCAAGAAAAACAACATCGTCATGTCCACTTGCGTATCCTATAGGTAACAATACAACCTTAATATTTTTATCTCTGACTACATTTGATAATTCATCAGCAAGCTCTTGGGCACTAAATTTAACTTTATACGGACATGCTTGCACTGTAACAAATACAGTTCCTTCCAAGACATCTTTGACTTCATTACGAACTTTATCTGCCAAAAAATCGATATCGATCAGTTTTGACATCATCAAAACTGAGTCAGGGACTAATTTCCTTTTAGAGACAGAAGACAGTGCCTTATAAGTTCTATCATCACGGGCAGAAATAAAATCAGCTGTACCTATGATACCCACCTGGGATTTATGAGGTATCCCTCCAACAGTGTTATAAATAACTTTAACATTATGTGTAAAAGAACTTTTATTTGGAATGTAAGGGAAATCCCATACTGCCTCATATCTTTTTTTAGCAAATTTACTTAGTAATTTAGGAGTAAAACGCCTTGCAAGGCGCAAAAAATTTGTAAAAAGTAAATTTTCCTGGACATGTATAAAAAGCGTTCCAATATCCGAGCCTAAAACCTCCCCACCAACTACTATTAAAGTGGTACCTTCTTTTACATTCAATAATTTGCTCATGGAAATTGTGCGTTTACAATCGTATCGACTTAAGTCTGAATCCATTATTGAAGAAAATATAAAATTAATACCTTCGCATTTATCAGGAAATCGCCTTTTAAAGTACATTTCTAATAACATCGGCATCAAGTTATCACCATAATTATACCGATCGAATGCACCATATAAAACAACCTGACGTTTATCAGAAGCATTATTTAACATATTTTTATTCATCCTGTGATATTTTTTCTAATGCGCAACAATGCACCTGGGAGCCAAAGAGAGCGAGTTTTTTGCATGAAAGATATTCTCGTCTTATGATTAAAAGCATCAAATAAATATGCAGCACAACAATAGGCAATCAGAGTAGACAATGCTGAACCTTTCGTTCCATATAGCGGGATAAGTATAAAGTTAAGTAAAACACAGATTATCAACCCAAATAGATTCCTAGAGAAAGCATACATTTGCAAGCCTTCATTAATATACCAACGTCCGCTTGCAGAACTTAAGAAGTAAAAAACACTTACCCATGAATATATTTTAATCAGAGTAGCAGCTTCTTGATATTCTATCCCATAGAAAAATCCAATAATGAAATCAGACAAAAATGTTGCAAAGAAAGCCAATGAGACTCCGAGCACCACCATTATGTCATAAAGGAATTGCATTCTTTCATTATATCTTTCTTCACTAATTGATTTTTCTTTAATAATTTTAGGGAATAATGAAGAGACGATAGCTATTGGAAAAAAATACCATACTTCAATCATTTTAACTGCGACAGAATATACACCAACAGCTGCATTATCAATTAAATTTCCGATCATTATTTGATCAACTCGCATATACAGCATTAATGCTAATCCAGAAAATACGAGAGGCCAACTTTGTTTAAACAATTTTTTCAATGTCGGATAATCAAAAACCCACTGAACCTTGATCTTTTTTCTCTTGTAAAGAAGTACAAGCATTAAAGCAACTACCATAGCCTCAAGAGTTACAGTAATCGCAAGTACTATATATGATAGTCCGCAAAACATTGCAATTATCTTTGCTAATGAACTAATAATAAATGCTACATTTTGGGCAATAACAGTATTCTTAGCTGAAATTGTAGATTCGAACCAATATTTAATAACATCGGTTGATCTTAGTAAGATTGAAGGGCTCATAACCAAAACAATAGAAAGGATGTTTGGTTCATTAGGCCTTAGCATGATAATTGTTAGTATTACAAAGATGGTGGCAGTAAAACTACCAATCAGTTGTAATATAAACGATGTTCCCATTATTTTACCTGAATTATCAGGTTCTTTAATTAACTCTCTTACAACAACACCATTCATACCCAGTGAGGCAACCGATGAATATATTGCTATTATAGCTAGAGCATAATTAAAAAGACCAAAAGTTTCAGGTCCTAAATACCGGGCAAGCCAAACTGTAACAATGAATCCCAAACCCATTCTGAATATGCTATCGCCTGATAACCACAGCATATTTATTAGTGACTTGTCACCTAAAAACCGAGAATATAAACTCATAAATACAACTCAATAAATAATGATTCATGATGAAAAAAATACAGGTTTGGATTAAATAAAAATAATTATAATATTCTAACGTCATTTAAATATTTTTTGCTGCGAGGATGATATCCTTTATAAAAGGTATTTAATATCAAGCTGACTTTATCAAACCTCATAAAGATAACGTTTTTAATTATATCTTTGCAAAAATATAAAAGACTTAGCTTAGTAGGATAAAAACGTGCGGATAGAGCAACATCGTAAAGTCGCTCATTTGAACGGCTCTTACTAATTTTCCCCTCTAATCTAGACAGTGAGTGAACAATTGATGTAGTAGAGGTGACTTGTATATCCACACCAAAATTAGCTAATTCTTTTAATTTGCAGAAAAATTTATAATCGACTCCGTACAATGCAAATCTTTCATCGAAAAGTTTTGTTTTTTTACTTTTGAATTTATCAACAAGCCGCCTAGAGATAATAAGACCCGAGCCAATTGAAACTATTTTTTTAGGATCTAAGGCAAACATGTCTTTATCTTCAATTGGTTTTAACTTATAGATTGGATAATGAATTTTGCTATCTTTATCTGTTATTATTTTGGGTAACTCAAGATCACCCCCCTCAAAATCACTGTTTATCTTTTCAGCAAAACTCGATGTGACAATTGAATCATCATCTAATAAAATATATCTTTCTGACTCTATATATTTTTCTATAAATCTATTATAGGCAACACTCAAAGGTAAATTATCAAGTTCGTTATGGACCACAACATCTTGAAAATGTTCATGTATTTTACTCATGAACTTAGGTTCATCAATTAGGGCTAGAGGACCATTATTAAGTATTACCAACCTACAAGACTTAATATAAAATTCTAACAAACTAAGTAATGTTTGAGATTGTGATAGATTTTTATTATACAAGACGACAAGGATACTAGTCTTGCAAAGACTAATATTTTTCATTATCTAACCTCAATTTGGTAATTATTTATAAATTAAAATCGGCAATGCCGATATTCCCATTTATTGAACATTTTATTGGAACTATCGTTCTTAACCATGGCTTCACTGTAAACCCTGAAAGATCACATCCAGAAACCACAAGATGCATTTCATTAGTCTTCCCGGTAGTTACAAGAGAGTTTTCTGGAGTGACATATCCTGTACCTCCATCATCACCGCCTTTCGAAGTAAAGATACCGTTAGCGATTAATGTCGCACCTTCTCCTTCAAGATAAAAATGTGTGCATGTATTACTTCCACCTGCTTTTGCGCCATTTCTTCGAAAGACTGCGCCATTTATAATCCATGTAGAGCTAATAGATTTGACGCCACAATGCCCGGCTCTATCGCATATGCCAGAAGTGATAACATTATTCGTCGCCAAGTACGCCGAGTAGTTATTGCCGCCATTCCATTCGTTTTTTACATTCATGAAAACGTTATCATTAGCCCCTTTTTGTAGGCTAACTCCATCGCCACGATTATTATTTATAAACCCCCCAAGTATTTTTGAGTCTATGATATTAGAAACTCCAATTATATTTGATGATATTGTGCAACTAGTTAAATCAACACCGATATATCTGTTTTTTTGTCCTATTGCTATTCTAAACCCATAAAAACCACAATACAAAGCTCTAAATCCACCAACCCGAGCATTGTCAGCAGCTTGAAGTCCATCAGTTTTATAACCAGCCCCTCCATATAATACAAGACCAAATAAAGTAACTCTTTTGTTGAATTTGAAAATTGAACTCCCTCCGTCTGCTACAACTATTCCAGAACCAACACCATTAATATCTCTGCGGTTTTTCACTACGTAAGGTAAGAATGAATTACCCACCAACCAGCACCCCTCTGGAACAATAACATCTTTTATTAGATAATATCCAGATACATTTGGAAAATACACTCCGTTAGAGGTTTGCAATGCTTTAATTAATGCATCAGAGTGATCAAGTCTAGGGACTCTTGAGTTTGCATCTGCAATCTGCTCTGCAGTCATAAAATCGTGAATGTTTACTAGACCTTTTTTCAGAATATTAGTAATTTCTTTATCGGCATCAACAACACTATTACAGGGGGGGGGGGGCAATATTAGATTATTATCGACATACTTTTCTTCTTTCGCAAATACTTTACTTTCTCTCAGAAAAAGCGACCCTATAGTAGCCCCTAATAATAGCTTCTTTATTACTAATCTTCTAGTAGTTACAAAAGAACTTTTCGCAAAGTGAACAGTTTTGCTATTCATTACAACCCCATATTCGAAGTTAGTATATTAAAATCATAATCATAAATTTAGTAAATTTCTAGCAAACACCCTGTGAATAGCCCTAAGGAGAGTGAAAGTTTGGTGAAATGTTGCGATGGTAATATATTAATTAATATGCTGACTTGTTTACAAACCCTTTAAAAATCGTTAGGAATACTATTTTAATATCAAACCAAACACTCCAGTTACGAATATAATCTAAATCATACTGAATCCTCTTCTCCATTTTTTCAGGTATATCAGTTTCACCTCTCCAACCATTGACTTGTGCCCATCCGGTTATCCCTGGCTTCACTTTATGCCTCAGCATGTATCCTTTAATAAGTTTCCGGTACTCCTCATTATGAGCCACCGCATGAGGCCTTGGCCCTACGATTGACATATCACCTTTAAGTACATTTATAAACTGTGGGAGTTCATCAAGAGAGGTTCTGCGAAGAAAACCACCTATGGATGTAAGCCGAGAATCATTCTTTTTGGCCTGGGTAACTTTACTACCATTCTCCATTACATTCATTGTTCTAAACTTCCAAACATAAATGGGCCTTCCATCTATACCATATCTTATTTGTTTAAATATTATTGGACCTGATGATGTAACCTTGATCGCTAAAGATATGATAATGATAATAGGCAATATGAAAATTAAAATAGCAATAGATAGAGTAACATCTTCTAGTCGTTTAATTATTTTGTTTAATCCTGTGATTGGGGTATCACATAAAGAGAGTATTTGAATTCCATTTATTTCCTCAGATCTATTTCTTATCATTTCCAAAGAAAAAAGATCTGGCACAAACAATACAGAGCATGTGGTATCTGATAGCTCAGATGTAATTTTTATTATTTTCTCCTCCTCTTTCATTGGCAATGAAATATACACCTTGTCTATATAACCTAATTTCGCATCAATGATGAGTTGCTCAAGATCACCAAGAATATTTATCGAAGCCGTATCCCCTTCATTTTCTCTTACATCGAGATTTGTATGACTATAAAAACCTTTGAAGTTCAAACCTAACCACGGGCTATTATTTATACTCTTTGCCAATTTTAAACCAGGAGCAGTCAAGCCTACGATGACAACTTTACGCGTATTATATCCGAAAGATCTAACTTTTATTATTAAATTACGTAATAAATACCTTGATAATATAAGGCTTATTGATAATACAATAAACCATTCAAAAAACATGTATGACAACTTATCGTTTTGATCATTTATTCCTAATAAAAAAAGAACGGATAACATGAAAAAAAATGTTAATGTCCAGTTTTTAATTATCATAATCATTTCAGTTGTAAATGGAATACCTCGCCACGAGCGATAAAAATCAGTAACACCAGCTATCATTTGAAAAATTATTATAGAAATTAGTAATGCAACTGTTATACCATGTTCAAAGCTTTGCCCATTAATTTTTACAATAAAGAAAAGGCTAATGTAAAAATTGAGTAAATCCGAAAATCTTTGCAGCATTGATATAATTGAAGCATTTGCTCGATAATGGCTATTAAATAAAAACATAGTTATCACTCTCAATTTATTATAATCTATTTCTTACCCATGATCTTAAGCAATCATAATAGAACGCTACAATTGAAATCGGATAGTATATGAAATATCTCTTAGCCAACTTAGGTTCATCCCAAATTCGATAAGCCCATCGAAGGTTAAACCGATCCATCCAGTTAGGATAATATTTTATTCCCCGATTACATGTTTGGTGAAAAAAACCTCCACATGTAAAACCAATCCCTTCCCAACCTAATTTTTTTAAGTCAAGAAGAAATTTTTCTTGATATGGTGTTCCCATCCCAGCAATTACATAATCAGGATTAATTTCAATAACTTTCGTAAGATAGCTATATCTTTCTCCATCATTATTGAAAAAACCATGCCTTACATCGACTATTCGTAACTGCTGAAACTCGCTAGATAAATGCTCTTTCACCTTATCAACAATACCTTCTTCGCTGCCGACTAAAATGACTGTCTCATTGTTTTTTTGTGCATAATCGAAAACAACAGGTGCTAGCGATGTCATATCAAAACTGACTCTTGATGTCCTAACCTTTATCGATCTCATCATTTTCTCAAAAACAATACCATCACAGTATATTCCGTTAAATTCTGAGAAAACCTGCACATTCTTTCTAAAAATAAAATATGAGTAGCAATTAAGGAACGTATAAATTTTATTTTTCTTTCGCAGATCAATGCGCACATCTTCAATTATTTTATTTTTTAGTATTTTTATATTTATTGACATGGCATTTCAACCTTTTAAAGTTCATATAGAAAATATTTTGTAAAAATCTAGGAACTAGTAATATGCATAAGTAGATTATCAATTGCTTAACTGACAATACTTTCTTGCTAGCTCTAAAAAGCCTTTTCAAACTATATATTTTATTGCCATTTCTAGCCGATTTCATTACAACGAAATAAAAATAAAAGGCATCCCCTGCTTCTTTTGTCATTCTATCTTTGTTCTCTACTAACCAATCTAGCGAGTAATTGAATGACTCCCCTTTACTATTTGGTCTTTCTGCTGAGTTCCAAAATATTGCAGTGCCTACAGTTTCAACGGCCTCAATTTTAAGTTTTCTTTCTTCAAAAGAAAGACATAAATCATAGTCCTGATGACGTATATATTTCTCATTAAAGCCGAATCTATTAAAAAATGATTGTCTTACTGTAAGCATGGAAGTTTGCATGAGTTGCTTAGATAGGAACAAATAATCACTTATATGCTCATCTATTCTCATTGGCCTTCCAGGTACAATCGACTCTAAAGTATCATCAAAATACACAAATGCTTTGTTATAGTACACATCCGCGCCACTCCGAACTGCTATTGATAAATTTGTTAGTTTATCCGGCAGAAATGTGTCATCTGAATCCAAAAAACAAACCCATTCACTTTTTGCCAACCTGGCACCTTGATTTCGAGTAGCAGCTGCATTACTTTTAAATTCATTTCTAACCAAGATGATTTTATCAGTTTCAATGAGAGATAAAGCTTCCACTATTTTATCAATATTTTCGCTTTTATCATCAACTATAATGATTGACTCTAATAATTCTTCTGCACCAGATTGATTTAACACACTTTCGATAGCACGAATAAGTTCTTTAATTCGTTTATAGTTTGGTATTACTACAGTAAATATTGCATTTTTCAATTAACTTCATCTCCTAGTTCATATCTAAAGTCGTGGGCAGAACCAATAAACAAAATAAGCGATAGTGCAACATAGACGTTATTTAATGATGATACAGATAAGGCCGTAGCCATTAATATCAAAATTACACATATTTTGTGTTTCGTTCTGAACTTATACAGATATAGCCATATTATTGACAATAAGAAAATAAGTCCAAGTAAACCATGATCATATATAACTCGTAATAAGAAAGAATGCAAAATTACAGAATAGCATTGTCCATTACCTGAATAACTAAATAGCAAATGATAGTAGGAAAGGTTCAGACAAGAAACAGGCGATAACGGTGTAATAGATGGAGAGCCAATAAAGAATTTCCACCATGGCCAATCGGATACTGAATACAAAAACTCTAATAAGAATTTATATCTATCAATTGACTCCAAGGATGCATTGGCACCGCCGGATGTAAGTCTCTCACTGAAAACAAATAAAACCAAAGCTAAAAAAATGGGTATTAGTGATAGATATATCATTTTCTTTAGATCTAACTTTTTATCTAAAGAAAATACTATCGCTATTAAAAGTGCACCAAGAGATGATCGAGATCCAGAAATAAAACAGATGAAAACAATGATTAATGTATTAAATAAGTCTGGTTTACCTTTAATTATATTTACAAGATAATAAACCAGAATTAGCATTATTAGCTCAAAATTATTTTCTATTAATAATGTCGGTCTTTCAATTCCCAAAGCAAACTTATCGATTGTATATTTAATAAGAAATAGAAGTGAAATTATTTTGTAAAATTTCACTATATTTTCCACTGAAAAAATAGAACGCTTATAAAAAAAACCCAAAAGGATTAGATAATAATAAGATTTATAAATTTGGATAAAATCCAAAATATTCGCATGCGTTACTAATAATAGATAAAAAAGAGAATATACTATATATGTCACTGTGAAAAATGTTATGAAGAACGAGTTTCTATTTATCCCGTACTTGATAAGTGATAAGGATGCCGATATAACAAATATCATCTCCAAATATCCAGTTTCAGGTATAATTAAAAATCCGGATATATAGGTAGCGCCAAGAATACACAAGAATGTAATAGAGTATAACGAAAACCACTCACAGCGATCTTTTGTTTTAAAATACATATCAGTTCATCATCATCTATAATTACCATTTCCTAATAGTAACGCATGTTGATGGATAGATGGTTAACAAATTAAAACCACCTATCCTACCATGGTTCATATAGAGCTAGGGTTATTTATCAGATTTATATTCGTAACTATAATAATCATATCCATAATTGTAATAGTTAGTTGCTTTCTTCATGACAGCATTTAGAATAACGCCTTTAATTTCAATCCCATTTTGTTCAAACCGTCTAAAGCTAACCTCAACTTCTTTCGGGCTATTCAACTCAAATCTAGCAACCATTAGAGATGTACCTGCATGTTTCCCAATAATTGCAGCATCTGTAACAGCTAGAATAGGAGGAGTATCAACAAGGACTAAATCATACTCTTCAGAAGCCCATTTGAGAAGTTCAACAAACCGGACATGCATGAGTAACTCCGAAGGATTCGGTGGAATCTGTCCCCTAGGCATAAAGTCAAATCCTTCATGCCTTGTTTTTTGTACAGCTACTGATACCTCTAGCTTGCCAGCTAACACATCGGATAAACCGCTCTTACCATTAAGCCCAACTAACTCATGAGCGTAACCTTTTCTCATATCACTATCAATGAATAGAACTCGTTGACCACTCTGGGCAATCACTGCAGCCAAGTTAGCACTAATAAACGTTTTACCAATTCCAGGACTTGCTCCAGAGATCATTAAAATATTATTCTTTGATTCCATCATTGCAAAATGTAGACTTGTACGTAAGCTTCTTATCGCCTCAATAGCTAAATCTGCTGGATTACCAAAAGCAAGTAATGACGTAGAATCTACATTAGTCTTTATACCTTTTTTCTTAATCGCGAACGCTAAATCTTGTTTACGTTGCCATTCAGATAATGGAACACTCGCATAAACATTTATCCCTAATGCCTCCAATTGTTCAGGACTTTCTATCCCACGATGTAAGAAGGAACGAGCTAGAACGTATCCAATAGACAAGAAACCACCGAGAACAATACTCAGCACAATAATAACTAATTTTTGTGGTTGAATTGGAGTATTCTGTGTTACTGCATGATCAATAATTCTGACATTTCCAACTGTACTAGCTTTAGATATGCTAAGTTCCTGCTCTTTACTCAAGAGTTGCATATATATTTCTTGACCTGATTGAACATCACGACTTAGCCTTAAAATCTCCTGTTGAGTTTTTGGCATAGCACTAACTCGTTTATTTAACTTATCTCGCTCGCCCTCTAGCACTTTTCTCTTTTCTAAAAGAGCTCGGTATGACGGATGCTCCTTTGTATATAATTTGGATATCTCGGCTTCTTTAAATATTAATTCATTAAGCTGTGTATCTGCCGATACTATCGAGTCTAATATTGACTTAGCCTCTAAAGGAAGATCAACTGAATCATTCTGTTGTCTATACTTATTTAATAAGTTTTCTGACAAATCGAGTGAGCTTCGAACTTTAGGTAATTGATCTCTCAAAAACTCCAAACTTCTTGCATCTTCCTCAGACTTTCTTTCAACGTTTTGTTCAAGGTAGTTTTTTGTAATACTATCTAGAATTTTCTGATTTAACTTTGAATTTTCCCCCGTATATGTGAGGCCCAACACACCAGTGCTTTTTCCCTTATCCTCAGCTTCAAACGCATTAAGAATATTATTTATTGCCTTTAATTCTGAAATCTGAGTAATATCGAATGTGACACCGGGTTTAGATCTAATCTCACTGACTAGTATAGAGAATCCATTTTTATTCAATAAAACACCAACTTTCCCTTCAGCAAAAATTTCTCCCTCCCTGCTTACTGTGAAATTTTCGTTATCTTTAACACTTAATTTTATTGTAGGTTCACTTGACCAGGAGTCCGGAAGATCTAATTTTGTTACAGAAACAGTTTCCTCTGGGTCTTTAATTAATCGAGCAAAACCTTTACCAAAAATTGGGAAATAATTGCGTTCTACTACTGTTCTTAAATTCAAATCGTCCACTGTTTTGCTCAAAATCATTCTCGATTTAAGCAATTCAATCTCAGGAGCTGATTCTGGCTGTCCACTAGGTAACATCTGGTTTATATTATTTAATAATGAATTACCTACATTTTTTTCCACCTGGACTAAAGCATCGGCACGATAAATTGGTGTGGCAAATAGGCAATAAATAACACCTACAGTCAAGAATATCGAAATCACACCAATTATTAACCATCTATTATCGATAAGTTCACCAAGTAAACGGCGTAAATCAATCTCATCGGATTTTTCGCTCTTACTAATATTTGATCTATTTTTCTCTAACATTGGAAATCCTAACTAGCGGCTTAAAGCATTAGCCCATTTTTGGGCTGATTCATCAAGAAGGTGGTATACAAACTCAAAAGACTCTCGACTTTGGCGATATGGATCCGCAATTTCTTGTTGATTCAACCAATGACCAAAAAGCATAGTTTTCCCTCTGACTTCAGGAGATAACCTACAAACACCATCAATATGCCCCTTTTCCATAACCAAAATTAAGTCATAGTCTCGACACATTTTACTAGTAAGTTGTCTTCCTTCATGTCCATCAAGAGAAAGCGCATTATCTTTTGCCACTTCAACTGCTGTTGCATCTGCAGGTTTACCAACCAGAGCACCTAAACCTGCCGAATCTATTTTTTTAGTCGGTAAATATTTTTTCAATAACCGCTCTCCCGTAGGAGAGCGGCAGATGTTACCAACACATACAACCAAAATTGAATTAAACATAATTTTTGCTCTGTCTACCTGTTACGACTATGGCCAATTGCGAACGCGTAATGCACCTTCACTGAGATTATTAAAGCCGTTAATTGTTGGCACTAACTGGGTAATCAGGCGGTTCCAACGCGCAACAGGTGCTGTTGTAACATAAACAATGTCATAGGGCTGCAGGTGGAATTCAGTCCCCATTACCAAAGCCGTCGCGTCAGAGGCATTTAGCTGATAAATGCTGGCAAGCTTGCTGCCTTCAGTACCCCGTAGTGGGCGAATAACAAAAATCCCAGTTGCATCTGATACCGTCTGGTCCATACCTTGAGCATTGCCTAAGGCTTCGGTCAGCGTCATGCCACTGCGATCCATCTTCAGCGTAGTTTGCTGTTTGACTTCACCCATAACGAAAACTTTCAGGTCGTCATTACGCGGAACATAAAGAATATCACCAGGATAAAGCAGATGGTTCTGCATAAGGTCGCCCTTCTGCATTAGTGCCTGAAGCGATATACGCTGCTCTTTGCCATTGTGTGTTAACACCACGTTTCGCCAGTCAGCATTTTCTGCAAGCCCACCTGCTGCATTGATGGCATCCATAACGGTTAACGGCACGTTGGTAATCGGTTGTTGGCCTGATTTTGCCACCTCACCTGTTACATACGCTTTTTGCGAACGGAATGCCGCAATGCTCACATCAACCTGTGGGCTTTCGATATATTGCGCCAAACGGCTGGCGATATCGTTACGCACCTGGCTAGCAGTTTTTCCAGCTACTTTGACCTTACCAATATAAGGATAGAAGATGGTGCCATCGGCATTCACCCAGTTACCAGTATCGCTAGCACTACGGTATTGACCGGCTGGGGTAGTCAGTTCAGGGTGATCCCAAACGGTGACCATCAGTACATCGCCAACACCGATACGGTATTCATAGCTCTGTAGATCACGTTCAAGGGCCGGATTGTTCTGCGCGGTAACGGGTTTTGGCCGCATCTTATCAACCAGGCTCGGCGTCATTGGGTAAATATTCACCAACTTGTCCAAGTCAAAATTGCTATCTTCTTGCTTAACAACGTTTTTACCGCTGGTAGAGAGGTGTGAACCTGGAACCACGGTACAACCGCTGATCACACTGATCGATACCAGGAGCGGTATCAGCTTCCATTGTTTCTTTGCCATCGAATTTTCATCACTTTCAAAGTAAGTAAACTTGCAACGCTAAACACCTGGCCAACCGTGGCCTCTTGGGGTGGTGCTTAGCAAAATTTTTTGTTTGCGCTATGTACGGCAGTCCTGCGATACATGCATGAAAGCACTCATTGAGCAAACGTTGAGTCTGGGTTTGCTAAGATGTCTCTCAAACTGGTAGTGACTGGCGCATGCACCAGGAGTGTTTTCATGTGCGAACGAACGCGGGCAAGTCAAAAGGCCCGCTGAGATTTCCGCAGGCCTCTAACTATAAAGATTTTTCCGCTCTTTTTCAGTACAAATTACTACAGTTTTAGCTGCTCGGCCCATTCGCGGAAGGCTTCGCCCTGCGTGGGGTGGCGTAAGCCATAGGTCACAAAGGCTTGGAGATAGCCTAGTTTTTCACCGCAGTTAAACGATTCCCCTACCAGTTCCATCGCTTCTACCGTCTGTTGTTTCATCAGGTCAGCAATCGCATCGGTCAGTTGAATTCGGCCCCAGGCGCCTGGCTGCGTTTTTTCCAAAATCGGCCAGATGTCGGCAGAGAGCACATAACGGCCAACAGCAGAATAATTGGATTTCAGTTTCACTTCACGGCTTGGCTTCTCAATGATCGACGTCATGCGTGAGCTCTCCCCTGGTTGCAGGGTAGTGGTCTCACATTCTGCCACCGAGTAGTCATACAGCACGTTTTCATCCGCAGGCTGCACCAGTACCTGGCTCAGCCCATTCTCTTCGAAGCGGGCAATCATATGCGCCAGGTTGTCTTTGTGCATATCCGCCTTGGCGTCATCCAGCAGCACGTCCGGCAGCACTACCACGAAAGGTGAATCACCTACCAGTGGTTTGGCACACAGTACCGCATGCCCCAATCCTTTCGGCTGCCCTTGGCGGATGTGCATCAGGGTTACGCCCTTCGGCGTGATGGATTTAACTTCATCCAGCAGCTGACGCTTCACGCGCGCTTCAAGCATCGCCTCAAGCTCATAAGACGTATCGAAATGGTTTTCGATCGCGTTCTTGGAGGAGTGGGTAACCAGAATGATTTCCTTGATCCCGGCAGCCACGCATTCGTTGACGATATATTGGATCAACGGCTTATCAACGATCGGCAGCATCTCTTTCGGGATCGCCTTGGTCGCAGGCAACATGCGCATACCCAGACCAGCAACAGGAATGACGGCTTTCAACTTCATCGACATGGTGTTCCTCTTAAAATCTCGTGGTCGTGCTAACCGGCTCAGGCAATTACTTGCTGTTCAGGGTCTGTTTCATCCACTGGGTGAAGTTTTCGCCTTCGGAAGGGTGGCGCAGGGCATACTGGACAAACGCCTTCATATAGCCCAGTTTGTCACCGCAGTCGTGGGATTTGCCGCTCATATGGAAAGCTTCTACCGTTTCCTGCTCCATCAGCATGGCAATAGCGTCGGTCAGTTGGATTTCATCACCAGCACCCGGGGGAGTTTTCTCTAACAATGGCCAGATATCGGCAGAGAGAACATAGCGCCCTACTACGGCCAGGTTAGAAGGTGCATCTTCCCGTGCAGGCTTCTCTACCACCGCGGTCATTGGCGTACTTGCACCCGCGGCTAACCCCACGCCGCCACAATCGACCACACCATATTTGGAAACGTCCTCTTCCGGTACTGGCTCAACCATAATCTGGCTAAAGCCGGTTTGCTCAAAACGCTGGATCATTTTGGCCAGGTTTTCTTTCTGCAGATCGGCAGTAGAGTCATCCAATAACACGTCTGGCAACAGCACCACAAATGGGTTATCCCCAATCATTGGTTGAGCACATAACACCGCGTGACCCAGCCCTTTGGCTTGCCCTTGACGTACCTGCATCACCGTTACATCTGGCGGGCAGATACTTTGAACTTCGGCAAGCAGTTGGCGTTTTACCCGAGCTTCCAACGTCGCTTCCAGCTCAAAGGAGGTATCAAAGTGGTTTTCGATCGCGTTTTTCGATGAGTGCGTGACCAGTACGATATCCTTGATGCCCGCCGCAACGCATTCACTCACGATGTACTGAATCAATGGCTTATCGACCACAGGCAGCATTTCTTTAGGGATCGCCTTGGTTGCGGGCAGCATACGCGTGCCCAAACCTGCTACTGGGATAACGGCCTTCAATCTTTTTTGCATAAATTTCTTCCACCGACAAATAACAAGTAAGTGTAACAGAGCCAGGAAAAGTGGTAGAGCCTTACGTCCAAATGAATTTTTAATTATAAAAATCAATTAATTAAAATATTAAAGTGACGTTTTAGGCACGCTACCGCCCTTGGCTTGCAGCTACCAATGCACTGTAGACAATGTTTGAACTGACAAGCGTGCAACCGACTCCACGCTCGTAGGTGAACCTGAGGTTCTGTTCAGAATTTAATGAGAGGCAAGTCGCAGAGTAAGGAAAAGGCAGTGCCTTCCTGGCCAAGTGGTCAGTCTTGCTATCATTTATAGGATGCTAGGATTCTTATACTATTGACCCAGTGAAACAAGTCTTAGTGGCTGCATTAAGACCTTTTCAGAATAAGACTACTAAGGATACTCGATTTTTAAGATTTTACTCGTTTAACTAGTTTATAACAAATTGATTATAATGCTTATTATCTAAGCGCGGAATTTATAAACAGCTATTTGTTCTATGTTTTCTGGTGCTTACCCCCAATGACCAGATCCTGACACTGTTTAATTATTCTACTAACATAGATTACCCGCACCTCGTGCGGATTTAATGTTGAAATCCCCTCCCTCAGCGTCCATCATTCTCGATGCGGCATAAGCCGTCGAACTAAAAGGTGAAATTAGGCGTATGGAATGGATCGCAGATCCAACAATTTGGGCCGGCTTGGCCACCCTGGTTGTACTGGAAATCGTACTGGGCATTGACAACCTGATCTTTATCGCCATTTTGGCGGAGAAATTACCCAAGAAACAACGTGATAAAGCCCGCATTGTCGGTCTTTTACTGGCGCTGGTGATGCGCCTGGCGCTGCTTGCCTCGATATCCTGGCTAGCAACCCTGACCAAACCGCTGTTTGTGGCCATGGGGCACGCTTTCAGTGGCCGCGACCTGATAATGCTAGTCGGGGGTATCTTCTTGCTGTTTAAAGCCACCATGGAGCTGAACGAGCGGCTGGAGGGTAAAGACGAAGAACACCATGGGACACGCAAAGGTGCGCGTTTCTGGCCGGTGGTTGCACAGATTGTGGTGCTGGATGCCGTCTTCTCGCTGGATTCGGTGATCACCGCAGTCGGGATGGTCGATCATCTGGCCGTGATGATGATCGCAGTGTGTATCGCCATTGGTTTGATGTTGCTGGCCAGCAAACCGCTTACGCGCTTTGTGAATGCCCACCCAACCATTGTTATTCTATGCCTCAGCTTCTTGCTGATGATTGGTTTCAGCCTGGTGGCCGAAGGCTTTGGCTATGCGATTCCGAAGGGCTATCTCTACGCAGCGATCGGTTTCTCGGTGATGATCGAAGCTCTGAACCAGTTTGCCCAGTTTAACCGCCGCCGTTTCCTTTCCAAGGTGCGGCCTTTGCGTGAGCGTACCGCAGAAGCCGTATTGCGCATGTTAAGCGGCAAGCACGAAGAGGCCGAGATCGACAGTCATTCGGCACATCTGCTGGCAGACAGCTATAACGAGAATGGTGAAATCTTCAACCAGCAGGAACGCCATATGATCGAGCGGGTACTGGGCATGGCACAGCGTACCGTCAGCAGTATCATGACTTCACGGCACGATGTGGAATACCTTGGGCTTAACGGCCCGCTGGATAAATTGACGCAGCTGTTGGAGAAAAACCAGCATACGCGCATCGTGGTAACCGAAAATAGCGCCAGCGATGAGCCATTAGGGGTGATCCATACCATTGACGTGCTGAAACAACAGTTGCAGCAATCACCGCTGGATCTGCGGGCCTTGGTGCGCCAGCCGCTGATCTTCCCGGAGCAGTTAACGTTGCTATCTGCGTTGGAGCAGTTCCGCCAGGCCAAAACCCACTTTGCGTTTGTGGTGGATGAGTTTGGTTCGGTCGAAGGTGTGGTGACGTTAACCGACGTGATGGAAACCATCGCCGGTAATCTGCCTGAGGCCGATGAAGAGGTGGATGCACGCCATGATATCCAGCAAACCAGCGAAGGTTGCTGGATTGCCAATGGCCATATGCCGCTGGAAGATCTGGTGCTGTATGTGCCACTGCCGATAGAAGAAAAGCGGGAATATCATACCTTGGCAGGCTTGCTGATGGAGCATTGCCAGCGCATTCCACGCGAAGGTGAGCAACTGAAGATTGGCGACTATCTGTTTGAACCGTTGGAAATCAGTAGCCACCGCATCGTGAAGGTGAAGATCACGCCGTTAGTGACACCTAACGAAGAGGACGAAGAGTAAATCTTTACTGGGCACCCACTTGAGGTGCCCAGCATTGATATCAAACCGGCACAGCATGCCTACATAGCTTACAGGTGCACTGGCACCAGCAACTCCGTCGCCACAATCACCACCACCAGCCCGACAATCACCGGTACCGAGGTGCGTTTCACCACTTCGAACGGTGAGATTTTTGCCATACCGGAAACCGCTACCACTACGCCAGAAACCGGCGAGAGCGTACGGCCCAGGTTGGAAGCTTGCAGCATCGGGATCACCAGGTAAGCCGGGTTAACCCCCATCTGTGCCGCCAGTTTCGGGATCAGTTCAACAAACGCGTAAAACGGCGCATTACCAGAGCCGGTCGTCATCGCCGCCAGCATGGTGATCACCACCAGCACCAACATCATGATGATACCGCCGGTGCCAAACGACTGTGCCAGGCTGATCAAACCGCTGATAAAGCCAACGGTGCTCAAGCCTTGGGCAAACACCCCAGCCGCGACCAACAGCATCACCACGCTGGCAAACGCATCGGCCATGCCACGGTAAGCCACTTCTAAACCGGCGAACACCGTTTTGGCGTTGAAGCTGCGGATAAACTCGATCACCGCGGCCAAGAACATACAAATCACCAATACGGTAATGATGTGCAGCTCCGGCCCCCATTTACCATCAAAGACCAGTACCCCCAGGATCGGGGTAAACGGCAAGATAGCGTAAAAACCGGGCGCGTTGGTAGTGATTTCACTCACGTCCATGATGTGGTGCTGTTCGTTGGCTTTACGGTCGAGATAGCGCTGCCAGAAGAAGTGGGCAATAGCCATACAGATAATGGCGGCGATAGAGATCGGCAGCGTGGTTTTGAAGGCAAAATCCACCAGCGGCATTTCGGCCGCCTTGGCGGCCAGCACCACATCACCCGAAGTAGGCGAAAGAATAATGGCTGCAGGAGAAGCACAGATAGCTGCCGCTGCACCGCGGCTGATCCCCACGTTAACCATCAGCGGGAACAGCGTTGCCATCAATAGCACACCCAGCCCTGTCGCTGAAGAGACGGCCAGGGACATTAGGCAGGCAACAAAGTAAGCCGCAATCATCAGCAAATACGGGGAGTTGATCATCTGCAATGGGCGGGAGGCCAGCTTGACCACCACGTCATTGGCGCCAATGTGCGTCATGTAAGCGGCGAAGCCACACAGCATCATGATCATCATGCCGAGATCGCCACCGCGGCTCATCAGCAGGATTTTGACATATTCGAAAATATCGGTGGCGCGCCAGCCGGTCGAAGTCGCACTGGCGGGCAGCAGATTTTTGCCCATAAATGCGCTCACCGCCAGCAGCACCAGGCCGCCAACCATTAACACCCCGGTGGCAGAATAGCCCTTGATGATGTAACGGCCAACGAACACCGCCACCAAGGCTCCAATCAGAAGTTCCATTGTTATTCCTCGATTTAATTATTTTATTTCAGCTCATCGCCCGATAGCAGCCGAATAACGCCACACTCTGCCGAAAATCAGTACAGGATATTATGACATTCATCAATGTTGCGGGGAGAAACTATCAACAAATCGTGAAATTCCAAGCCAGGTCGCTTTGGCGATAACCTTCCACCGGGCGGGTAGATACCGGAAGCCACAGCCAGACAGCCCAGAGCAAGCCAACTGACCGTCCAGCTGAATAATAATTCATTTAATTTCAATAATTTAAATGACCACACCGCTCCCCTATCTTACATACAGCCGACATAACATTGTGATCATGATCTGAATTTGTAGAATCTTTACGCCAGATGTTAACGATGTGTGAGTTTGATCAAACAAATGTTTTCTCTAGTTTGGTTATATGATCGCCAATGTTCACGTTGTCATTTTTAGTCAGGTGTTAAATTTTATTTTCAACCATATGAAACATATAACTTAAATTAATATTAACCTTTTTATTTTCCCAAAAATGACAACGTCAACATTGATTTCGTATCGCTATCTAGCATGATAATGGAGTGGAAAATGAGTCAGTTACCCGAAAAGATGAGCGCGGTGGTTTGCCATGGCCCGCAGGATTACCGGTTTGAACAAGTCCCTACCCCGCTACCTAAAGCCAAGGAGTTGGTGATCAAGGTCGAAGGCTGCGGGATCTGTGCCGGCGATTGTAAATGTAAAAACGGTGCCCAGATGTTTTGGGGTGAAAACCCTTGGGTAAAACCACCGGTCGTGCCCGGCCACGAATTTTACGGCCGCATTGTTGCCATGGGAGAAGGCACAGAGCAGAAGTACAAGATCGGCGAACGCGTCATTGCCGAGCAGATCGTGCCTTGCTGGGAATGCCGTTACTGTAAGTCCGGCAGCTATTGGATGTGTGAGACGCACAATATCTACGGCTTCCAAAAGGATGTGGCCGAAGGAGGAATGTCGGAATACATGCGTTTTTCCGCCAACGCCATCGTTCACAAGATCCCGGAAAGCCTCAGCCATGAAGATGCCGTGCTGATCGAGCCGATGGCCTGTGCCATCCACACCGTTGCCCGTGGGGATATCCAGTTAGACGACGTCGTAGTGCTGGCCGGTGCCGGGCCGTTGGGTCTGTGTATGGTGCAAGTTGCCAAGCTGAAGACGCCGAAAAAGCTGATCGTGATCGACGCCATCGACGAGCGCTTGGAACTGGCAAAAGCCTTCGGCGCCGACGTGGTCATCAACCCGCTCAAGGAAGATGCCGATAAAATCGTCAAGGCGTTAACCGACGGCTACGGCTGTGATGTTTACATCGAGGCAACCGGCGCACCGATTGGGGTTACCCAAGGATTGCAGATGATCCGTAAGCTCGGCCGCTTTGTCGAGTTCAGCGTGTTTGGCAAGGAAACCACCGTTGACTGGTCAATCATCGGCGATCGCAAAGAATTGGATATTCGCGGTGCGCACCTGGCACCTTACAGCTATGAAATTGCCATCGATCTTTTTGAACGCGGTCTGGTGACCTCCAAAGGCGTGGTGACCCACAGCTATTCATTAAAAGAATGGGATCAGGCATTCGCCCTGGCCGATTCAACGGATTCCATCAAGGTTATTTTAGTTCCTTAATATTGAGTGATTAGTTTTAAGCAAACAATAATAACGCCCTTTGATGGCGAGGCCGACTTCTGGCCGATAACGACCTAATTATTATAAATAACACTGAAAGAAAAATACCGCCCCTACAACAGGAGAATAAACTATGTTTTCATTATTCAAGAAAACCTTACCCGTGATGCTCGCCGGCGGCATGCTGCTGGCCAGCCAATCGGCATTAGCCAAACAGATCACCATTGGCGTTTCATTCCAGGAAATGAATAACGACTATTTTGTCTCCATGAAACAGGCATTAGAGCAGGCCGCCGGTGATATTGGCGCCAAACTGTATATTGCGGATGCCCATCATGACGTCTCAAAGCAGATTAATGATGTGGAAGATATGCTGCAAAAGAAAGTCGATATTTTACTGATTAACCCGACAGATTCGGTTGGCGTGCAGTCGGCGGTGATCTCGGCCCACAAGGCCGGAGCGGTGGTCGTGGCGATCGATGCCCAGGCCGAAGGCCCGTTGGACTCCTTTGTCGGTTCGGAAAACTATGATGCCGGTTTCCAGGCGGGTGAATACCTGGCCAAATCCCTGGGCAACAAAGGCAAAGTGGCGATCCTGGACGGTATCCCGGTGGTGCCGATCCTGGAACGCGTCCGTGGTTTTGAAGACGCCATTAAAAAGCACCCGGAAATGAAGATTGTCACCAAACAGAACGGTAAGCAAGAACGTGATACCGCACTGACCGTGACCGAAAACATGCTGCAATCCACTCCCGACCTGGCCGGTATCTTTAGCGTCAACGACGTAGGTGCCCTGGGCGCATTGGCAGCCATTGAGAGTAACGGTGCCAAGGTCAAGCTAGTCAGCGTCGATGGCCAGCCTGAAGCGATTAAGGAGATCCTGAAACCAAACTCACCGTTTATCGCCACCTCCGCCCAGTTCCCACGCGACCAGGCACGTATTGCCTTGGGGATTGCTCTGGCCCGCTACTGGGGTGCCAACGTACCAAGCACCATTCCGGTGAAAGTTAAGCTGATCGACAGCAGCAACGCCAAAGGCTTTAGCTGGTAAACGCCCGGCTTCGAGTTTGATGACCACGCGGCAATGCTGCTGAATGTGTAGTTTGCCTCAAACCAACGCATTGATTATCAAAGCGGGCGCAGAAGACGGCGCCCCTACAACACAACGAGCCGGTTGAGGTTTGTACCCGCCCCATTTATTTCGCAACGGTGGGTATAAGACCCGGAGGAGTTAACCGTGACGGCGTTATTAGAATTAAAACAGATCAAGAAGTCCTTTCCGGGCGTGAAGGCGTTGGACGGTATTGACCTCACCATTCAACACGGCCAAATACACGCCTTGCTAGGGGAAAACGGAGCCGGTAAATCGACGTTGGTGAAAATCTTGTGTGGTATTCACCAACCGGATTCGGGCGAAATAATCATGGAGGGTACTAGCCGCCAGTTTGATAATTATCGGCAGGCCATTAACGCCGGAGTGGGGATCATATTTCAGGAATTCTCACTTATTCCTTATATGAACGCCCTGGACAATATTTTCCTCAACCGGGAAATCAAGAACCGCTGGGGATTATTAGATCGCAAAGCCATGCGAAAAAAAGCCGAGGCTATTTTCAAACGGCTGACGGTGAATATCGATCTGGATTGCCCGGTAGCGCAGTTGAGCGTGGCGCAACAACAGTTTGTAGAGATTGCCAAGGCGCTGTCGCTGGACGCCCGCGTGCTGGTGCTGGATGAGCCTACCGCTACCCTGACGCCAGGTGAAGCCGATCACCTGTTCAGCGTCATGAACGATCTTAAACTGCTGGGCGTCGGCATGATTTTCATCTCGCACCACCTGGATGAAATCTTCACCATCTGCGACCAGATCACCGTCTTGCGCGACGGCACCTATGTGCAAACGCTGCCCACGGCCGATACCAACGTGGATGAACTGGTGAAGCTGATGGTCGGGCGCAAAATCGAAAATGCCTTCCCGGTGAAATCGCACCCTGTCGATACCTCGGTTCGCCTGCTGGAAGCCAGCATTCAGCGCACCAAGCATCAGCAGGAAGATCGCTTCCACCTGTTCAAAGGCGAGATCCTGGGATTTGCCGGATTAGTGGGCTCGGGCCGTACAGAGACGGTCTCCGCATTGATCGGTGCCAGCGCCTGCTATCGCAAGCAGGTCACCCTTGGTGGGCAACCAACCACCCTGCGGAACCCAGCTTTGGCATTGAAGCAAGGCATTGGCCTGCTGCCGGAAAGCCGTAAAACCGAGGGGCTGGTGCTGCCCTTTTCCGTGGCGCAGAACATCACCCTCAACCGCCATGAGCGGTTCGGCAAGATATTCGTTAACGCCCGCAAGGACGACGATATCGTTCAGCGCCTGATCCGCGCGGTAGGCGTGAAAACCCCGGACGCGGATACCGCCGTCAGCACCCTGAGCGGCGGCAACCAGCAAAAAGTGGTCATTGCCCGCTGGCTGAACAATGACTGCAACATCCTTATCTTTGATGAGCCTACCCGTGGCATTGACGTCGGCGCCAAATCCGAAATCTATCAGCTGATGCAACAGCTCACGCAGAAAGGCATTTCTATCATCATGATTTCATCCGAGTTACCGGAAATCATCGGCGTTTGCGACCGCGTGCTGGTGTTCCGTGGCGGCCACATTGTTGCCGAATTGGCAGGGGATGAAATCGAGTCTCATAACATCATGCTTCATGCAACCGGGAGTGCATTATGATCGGAATTGAACAATCCCCACCTACCCACGCGGCCCAGAAGCAGAGCCTCGGCAAGCGCTGGGAGAAGTTGCTGCACCACCCCGCGATGCTGCCTTTTATCGGCTTCGCCATTCTGTTCCTGCTGATGAGCGGGCTTAATGACAGCTTCCTGACGGTCAACAACCTGACCAACGTGGCACGCCAGGTGTCGATCAACGCCATTATTGCCGTAGGCATGACCTGCGCAATCCTGACTGGGGGCATCGATCTCTCGGTCGGGCCGGTGATGGCACTGTCCGGTTCCATTGCCGCTGGCTTGATGCTGGGAGGGATCCCTATTCCTCTGGCGATGGTCGCCGCGTTGGCGATCGGTGCCCTGTTTGGCCTGGCAAACGGTGCCTGCATTGCCTATCTGCGCATGCCGCCAATTATCGTCACCCTGGCCTCAATGGGTATCGCCCGTGGTTTGGCACTGCTGTACACCGGCGGCTACCCGATTTCTGGCTTGCCGGACATGTTCTCCTTCTTCGGCCGCGGTTCCGTACTGGGTATTCAAGTACCGGTGCTGATCATGGTTGGCGTTTATATTCTGGCCTACCTGATGCTTAACCATCTGCCGTTTGGCCGCTATGTCTACGCCATTGGCGGCAACGAAGAGGCCGCGCGCCTGAGCGGTATTCGCGTACCCCGTTACAAAGTCCTGGTGTATGTGGTGAGCGGAACGACCGCCGCACTCGCTGGGTTGGTACTCACCTCACGCCTGATGAGCGGGCAGCCCAACGCCGGTGAAGGTTTTGAGCTGGATGCCATCGCCGCCGTAGTGCTTGGTGGGGCCGCCATCTCCGGTGGCAGAGGCGCCATTATCGGCACGCTGGTCGGCGCCATGATGCTTGGCGTACTGAATAACGGCCTCAACCTGATGAGCGTATCGCCTTACATCCAGAACGTGGTCAAGGGTGGCATTATCCTCGCCGCTATCTACCTCAGTTCCAGCCGCCGTAAATAAGCTAGGGAGAACCGATATGGGATATTTTCTGGGCATTGATATTGGCGGCACGCTAATCAAGGCGGGCCTATACCGGGCTAACGGTGAGGAAATTGCCGTAGCGGAGTGTGATGGGGAAACTGTTTCCCCACAGCCCGGTTTTTCTGAGCGTGAGATGGAGGTTTTGTGGTGTGACCTTTGCCAAACCATTCGCCAGGTACTCAGCCTCGCGGATATAACCGGCGATCGAGTGCGTGGAGTAAGCTTCTCATCACACGGCAAAGGGCTATATGCCATTGATAAAAAGGGCCAGCCGGTCCGCAACGGCATCGTTTCGTCGGATACTCGTGCCGGGGCGATGGTGGTTGAGTTACAGCAGCAGGGTATCGAAGCCGTCACCTACCCGCGTAGCCTGCAACCCATCTGGAACAGCCATCCAGCAGTGTTGTTACGTTGGTTGAAACAGCATGAGCCCGCGCAATATGAGGCGATTGATCGGGTGCTGATGGCCCATGACTACCTGCGCTTTCGCCTAACCGGTGTTGCGACGGCGGAGATCACCAACATCTCCGGCAGCAACCTGTTCAACCAGCAAACGGCCGACTACGACCCTGCATTGATGGCAGCATTCGGCATTGAGGAAGTGGCCGATAAAACCGCGCCGCTGCTAGGTTCCGCCGAGCTTGCCGGGCAAGTGACCGCCACTGCCGCTGCCCAATGCGGATTACCCGCAGGAACGGCGGTGTATGGCGGCCTGTTTGATGTGGTTGGCGCGGCCTTGTGCTCGGGAGTGGTCGACGATCGCACCCTGAGTGCCGTAGCGGGTACCTGGTCGATCGCCACCTGTGTGACGGAAGACCTCCTCCCCTCCTCCCATCCCTTTGCCTGGGGACGTTATTGCATGGAGGGCCGCTACTTTGTTCACGAAGGCAGCCCAACCTCAGCGAGCAATCTGGCCTGGTTTTTACGGCAGTTTTGCGACAACGATCATCAGCGCTATGCGCAGTTCAACCGTTGGGTAAAAGAACGCAGCAAACAGCCGAGCGACATCACATTCCTGCCCTATTTGTTCGGCTCTAACATCGGTAGCAATCTGCCGGGCGGGCTGATTGGCCTGAGCGGGCACCATGATATGGCCGATATCGTGCATGCGATCTATCAGGGTATCGTGTTCTCTCATCTGGTTCATCAGGATCGCCTGGTGGCGCTAAATCCACGCGTAGAGCGTATTCGCATGACCGGCGGCCCCACGCAGTCCGACGTCTGGATGCAGATGTTTGCCAACGCCGGTAATTTGCCGCTGGAGGTGGTGGACATCCAGCAAAGCGGCTGCCGTGCCGCAGCGATCTGTGCCGCCGTTGGTGCCGGGGAGTACAGCAGCTTTACCGAGGCCGTGCAGGTCATTCAGCCTGAAGTACACACCTATTATCCCGACGCGGCGGCTAACCGACGCTTACGCGATCGCTTTGCGGGCTACCTGAATATCGCCCAAGCATTAAATGAGGCCAACCAGCATGCAAACCACTAATACCGTCTCACTTGGGCTGTACGAAAAAGCCTTGCCAGCGGATCTTGATTGGGCACAACGCCTGGGTATCGCCAGCGAGTTGGGTTTTCAGTTTATGGAGATCTCCATTGATGAGCAGCCAGAGCGTCAGCAGCGCCTGGACTGGGATCGTCAGCAGCGCCTGGCACTGATCAACGCTCGTTTTGACAGCGGTATCACGGTGCCCAGCATGTGTTTATCCGCCCACCGTCGTTATCCGTTCGGCAGCCATGATGCCGCCATCCGCCAGCAGGCGCGCACGTTGATGGATAAGGCGTTGGATTTCGCCGTCGACGTCGGGATCAGGAATATTCAGCTAGCGGGGTATGACGTCTATTACGAAACTGCCGATCGCCATACACGCCAGCGTTTTATCGAAGGTATGCAATGGGCGGTAGAGCTGGCGGCCAAGGCACAGGTGATGCTGTCCGTGGAGATCATGGATACCACCTTTATCAACAGCATCAGCAAATGGCGCGAGTTTGCCCGGCAGATTGCAAGCCCGTGGTTTACCGTCTATCCCGATATCGGCAACCTCAGCGCCTGGGGCAATGACGTTGATTTTGAGCTGGAGCAAGGCATCGACAAGATCACCGCCATCCATTTAAAAGACACCTTGCCAGTACTGCCTGGCACCACAGGGCAATTCCGCGATGTGCCTTTCGGCAGCGGCTGCGTGGACTTTGCCCATACGTTTGGTGTGTTAAAACGGCTCAACTATCGCGGCCCATTCCTGCTGGAAATGTGGACGCGCAACGATGGTCAGGATATCCAACATATCACCCAGGCCAAGAGCTGGATCGAGCAGCAGATGAAACAGGGAGGCATCACATGTTAAGCGAGTTGAAGCAGCAGGTATTGGCGGCCAATCTCAGCCTGCCGGGTTATGGTTTGGTGACCTTTACCTGGGGTAACGTGTCGGCGATCGATCGCCAACAGGGGCTGGTGGTGATCAAACCTTCGGGGATCGCTTATGAGGTGATGACGGTAGACGATCTGGTGGTGGTGGATTTGGACGGTGTGATCCAGGAAGGGCAGCGTAAACCGTCCTCGGATACCGATACCCATTTGGCGCTGTATCGCGCTTTTCCCGAGATTGGCGGCATCGTCCATACCCACAGCCGTAATGCCACCATCTGGGCACAGGCTGGCCAGGCGATCCCGGCTCTGGGCACCACCCATGCCGACTATTTTTATGGTGACATTCCCTGTACCCGCCCTATGCGTGAGGACGAGATTGCTGGCGACTATGAGCGGGAAACCGGCCAGGTAATTATCGAGACGTTCCAACAGACGAAGCGCGATCCGCAACAGGTGCCGGGGGTGTTGGTCTATTCTCATGGGCCGTTCGCCTGGGGAAAAACGGCGGCGGATGCGGTGCATAATGCGGTGGTGATGGAGGAAGTGGCGGCAATGGCGATGGCCACGCGGCAATTGACTCCGGCTATCCCACCTATGCAACCCGCGCTGTTGGATAAGCACTTTTTACGCAAGCACGGTAAAAATGCTTACTATGGGCAGTAATGGGGTGGGATTAGCCTGATAATTCAGATAATTACCCCTCACCCTAACCCTCTCCCACAGGGAGAGGGGACCGATCGAGTTCGTTGATTGCCCTGAGTAAGACCTTGCCTTTCTTGTTTTTACTCCCTACTTTCCGAAGCTACGCGGGCTACGTATGTGCACCGTACAGCTCCCTCTCCCTGTGGGAGAGGGTTGGGGTGAGGGGCCATCACTCGACAAGCAACATCCCGGTAAAGAATTCCCGTCTTAATGGTTGATCGCTGTGATTATTTTTAATCGCATTAAACAATAACTCCGCCGCGATTTCCCCTAACACCTGCGTATCGTGATAAACCCCGGCAATATGCTGCCCATAATCCCGCGCCTTGGGCGGTTCATCGATCGAGAAGAATTTCACCCGATGATAAATACCCAACTGATGGCATAAAGAAATAGCACCCAGCGTGATAATACCGTTGAGGCCCACGATATAATCCGGCTGATGCCGTTCATCGGCAAGATATTCTTTCACCCGTGCCTCTTGTGAAATAAAATCATAGTCGCCATTGATAATGGTGATTTTACTCCCCTTCTCCTCCAGAGCATCAATAATCCCCTGGGTTCGCGCCAAGGTAATTTCCGAGTCGGCCGGGCCGCCCAGTATCAGGATATTACTTTCCGGCTGCTCGGCCAGATATTTCCCGGCCAGTTTGCCAATCTCTTGGTTGTTGAGGAAAACGCCACTAAGCTGTTGATTATAAATGTCCCTGTCGATCAGGATCAGCGGAGTATGATAGCGTTCGGCCTGATCAAGGTAGGCGGGTTGATAGTGCCGATCGTCGCGTACGGCAGAGAGCAAGATGCCCCTAGCCTTATAACCGAACAGCGCCTGTACCGCCTGCATTTCAGCCTCTTCGCTGCCGTCGGTATCAAACAGCATAATCTGATAGCCCTGCATGCGGGCAATACGCGATACGGTTTGGATCAGGTTGGAATAAAAAGGGTTATACATACTGCTGGTAACAATGCCGATAATTTGGCTGCTGCTTTTCTTTAATCCCTGAGCGAAAGCATTGGGAACATAATTAAGCTCTTTGGCAATGGCGTGAATTTTCTCGAGCGTTTCAGACTTTACCAGTTCGGGTTTATTAAAAGCACGGGAGACAGTGATATTGGTCACGTTGGCTCGGCGGGCAATATCCACAATGGTGGCATTAGAATTCGCTTTTGACACCGTCAATCCTTGCTTTATTCATTAACAGATCCCTTATTGTAGGGAAGCCATCAGCAGTATGCCAGATGAATATCAAAGGTATTGATTTTGTCGTTCGGGGCAAACCCGCGCTCATCCAACCTAAAGAGAGCGCGGGCAATGTTTGATAAGGTTTACAGCTTATCGAGCAGCTTTTTCAGATCCTGACCATCCTGGGACCCTTTATTCTTCTCCGCCCACTTGTTCAAGGCGTCTTTGGCACGATCCTGCAGCTTTTTACGCAGTATTTGATCGACCTGCAGTTGATAATTGAGCTGATCCCAAGGTCCATAGACGCGCAGAGGGATCGGCGTTTCGCGCAGTTGTGCGATTAACGCATTGTTGCCCTGCCAACCTCCCGTGACTAGTACGTTCATGGTTAAATCGCACTGTTTGCCAGGCATATTGAGCGTACCGCTGCCGGTCAGGTTCATCACCGGTGATTCTGCCTGTAACTCACTGAGCGTGATCTGCCCCTTGCTCAAGCTGGCCTTGGCGCTCATTTGTTGCACCGCGGTGTAGCGCTGGTTATTATCCTCACCACGTACGCTACTGTCATTACGCGCCACGGCTTGCTGGATAAGCTGTTGAATATTCAGGCCATGAAGCTGCGCATTCTGCATGGACAACTCCGCCGTTCCTTGCCAGCGATGTTCGAAAGCCTTGGCATTGAGGCGGTCGCCGCTCAAATCGCCCTGCATGTTGAACGTGCCGGTCAGCGCCAATGGCATGTCGAAGGCCTTGAGTACCTCGCCCAGCTCAATGTGCCGTAACTGCGGCTGCAGTTTAATCAGCGGCTTATCAGTTCGCGCATCCATCGAACCAGGCAGGGAGAAATCACCGCCGGCCAACTTACCAGACAGCGTAGCCACCGTCATTAATCCCTGTTGGTTGCTTACCTGTACCGCCAGCTGATTAATCGACATCCCACGGTAGGTAACCTGGTCCGCCTTAAGCTTGAGTTGCGCGTTGAAGTCACGTAACACCTGTAAATTCTGTTGTGGATCGTCCGCCTGATTGGCGATTACCGGGGATGCGGTCACCGGCTGCGGTAGCTTCTCCTCATCAGGGGTTTTTGTCTGCCAGCCCGAGAGCGCATCCAGATTGAGTTGTGTGGCACTGAGATCCAAGGTGTAAGCAGGCACGGGGCCGAACTGCGCGCTAGCACTCCCCATCAACTGGCTATCATTGGCACTGAGCATCAGTTGGCTCAAGACAATCTGCTGCGAAGCCTGCTGATAAACCGCCTGTACGCTCCCTTCCCCCTTGATGGCACCGGCAAGAATATCTGCGCCCTCAAGCTGGTAGCTAAACTGCGTGACCTGTGCACCTATCTGGCGGGGAAACTGTTGTAGATCGAGATTAGCCGCCAGGTTGAAGCTCAGATCGCGTTGGTCGCGATTCACCCGACTGGAAAGCTCGATCTGCGCCTGATGCTTTTCATTTTGCTGCAGGGTTAAATTGATATCGCGAACGTTAATCTGCTCGTTGTTGGCTCGTTGCCAGATCAGCAGGCTGTCCACCACCCGCAGGTTGTCGATATCAAATTTCCACAGGGAGCCCGAGCCATCATCCGCCTGGTTACCACCGGGGGCGATAGGGGCATCGGGCTGGTTTTGCTCTGCGCTGTCGGGGGTCAGTCGGATAACGGCATTTTTCAGCATCACCTGCTTAACGTAAAGCTGATGGGAAAGGAGAGGCAGCAGTTTGACATCCAGACGCATATTATCTGCGCTAACCGCCGGAGCCGCTGCCCCTGGCGCCGTCAGCGTCATTCGCCCGGCAAGAATGCTCAACTGCGGCCAGACGTGCCAACGAAGGTCGCCTTCCAGCGTCAGATGATAGCCGCTGCTCTGCTCAACCTTCTTGATCATATAGCCGCGGAAATCATTCGGATTAACCAACAGCACCAAGGCAGACATCCCCGCCACCAGCACCACCAGCAAAATCACCAAAGTCGTCAGTAGTCTTCTCATGCCATCCTCGTGTCAGCGTAATACCGGTTCGCTGTTAATCCTTGTCAATACGACTGGCCACGGCCCCTTGCTGATCCCTGTATTTCGCGTCCTGGCGGCTATTGTATGGCCGTGACGCAGGCCCGGAAAGCGGTTCAAAACTCAGCGCACCGATCAACATGCCAGGGCGTAATGCCAACGGCAGCTTACCTGAATTATAGAACTCCAGCACAATACAGCCTTGCCAGCCTGGATCGATACGGTGTGCGGTAACGTGCACCATCAATCCCAGGCGGGCTAACGAAGAGCGGCCATCAAGCCAGCCAACCAGATCGTTAGGGATGGTGACCGATTCCAGCGTCACCGCCAGCGCCAGTTCACCCGGATGGAGGAAGAAAGCTTCGCCTTCCGGCAGCACGATTTCATCGCTCATTACGCGGTCGAGGGCGGCACTTACTTCATCCTTTGGGCCACTGAGATCGATAAACGCAGCGGTATGGCCACGGAATACGCGGAACTGATTGCCCAAACGGACATCCACTGTGGCCCCGTTAATACGCTCAATGGGAGGACGCGGTGAAATCACCAGTTTTCCGTTATCCAGCCAGGCTTCGATATCGCGGTCGCACAGTCTCATTATTTTCTCCATTCCATCAAGGCGCATAAACTTATACGAAAATTGCCACACAACGGGCTCAAGGTCTATGTCGGGGCTCAAATAGTTCGTTAAAGGCCAGCAAAAACAGGCCGGCCTGTTAAGGACTTATTCAAAGAATTGGCTGATTTTTGCCTTCAGGATATCTATCGCGATACGGTTTTTACCCCCGCGCGGTACGATAATATCGGCGTATTGCTTTGAAGGCTCAATAAACTGCAGGAACATTGGGCGGACGGTTTTCTGGTACTGCGCCATCACGGAATCCATGGAGCGGCCACGCTCATTCACGTCGCGCTTCATACGGCGCATCAGGCAAATATCCAGCGGGGTATCGACAAAGATCGAGAAGTTCATTTCCTGGCGCAGGCGGATATCCGTCAATAACAGGATCCCTTCCAGGATGATGACTTTCTTGGGCTCGAGATGGATCGTCTCTTTCTTACGCGTATGTTCGGTGTAGCTATACAGCGGCAGCTCAATCGCCTGGCCGGATTTCAGCATTTGCAGATGCTGGAACAGCAGGTTGTGATCCATGGCGCTGGGGTGGTCATAGTTGGTTTTGACCCGCTCTTCCATGGTCAGGTGCGTCTGGTCTTTGTAGTAACTGTCTTCCGGGATCACACCGATATGTTGATCGCCAACCTGATCGCGGAGTTCGCGGTATAACGTACTGGCAATAAGGCTTTTTCCGGAGGCTGATGCGCCAGCTATACCAATAATGACGCACTGATGCGACTTGTCAGTCATAAAATTAAAGACCTGATTTCATATGTGGGGAAAGGGGGTATAAAACAGGTCAATTATAGGGAGTTAGTGCTCTCGGCGCCAGCGTTTAGACGGTAAGGCAGGAGATTATCCCCACAAACCGGCGTAATTGACATACAGAGTATCTTTTGCCGGGGGATTTAAGATTTTTTACGCTACTGCAAATCGGCGACTCAGGGTACAATTCACGCCATCATCAAGACCGTCTTCGATCCTATTTCTTAGAGTAAAACCATACATGAACTGGCATTTCCTGACATTCTTTGGTGACAGCATGCTGCTGCTGCCCTGCGCAGCCATCGTCTTTATTATTTTACTCCTGTCCCCTACCAGCAGAAAACCGACCTGGCAATGGATGCTGCTGTTTGGCGGCGTGGGTGCCGTAGTTTGCGTATCGAAGCTGGCGTTTATGGGCTGGGGTATCGGCAGCAGCCACTGGGATTTTACCGGGTTCAGCGGCCACTCGGCCCTGTCTGCCAGTATCTGGCCGGTGTTGCTGTGGTTGCTCTGTGGGCGTTTCTCGTCGCCGGTCAGGCGCACCGCGGTGATCGTCGGCTATCTGTTGGCCGCCGCGGTAGGGTATTCACGTTTGGTGATACACGCCCATTCTACTTCTGAGGTGATCACCGGTCTGGCGCTCGGCTTTATCGTCAGCAGCACCTTCTTAATGCTGCAACGTGGCACACAGCCACCACGGCTGTCCTACCGCAAAATTGCCGTTACGCTGGCGCTGCCCCTTGTCCTGATCAATTCCGGCACTGCGGCACCGACCCAGGGGTTACTGGAAAGGATTGCCGTGACTATTGCGCCGGTAGAAAAACCTTTTGTCCGGGCTGATTTGCACAAAAAACCACAGGTTTCAGCACCTCAGAGTCGTTAATGCCCCTCACCCTAGCCCTCTCCCACAGGGAGAGGGGACAGAACGTGCCACAACGTTAATTACTACATCTAACCTCAACATCCGTCGAATACGTTTGCCACAGATTGACTCCTGTACCTCAACGCATCTCCATACTGCTCCCTCTCCCTGTGGGAGAGGGTTGGGGTGAGGGGACAAAGCGGGCACGTAATTCTGGGCGTATTAGAGCGCGCGGAAAGAGATCTCGGTAGGGATGGCTTCCCCCTGCCAGTACATCTGAGCCGCAACGCGCCCCGCCAGTTGACGGTACATTTCGGCAAACTCGCTGTCCGGGCGGCTGACCACGGTCGGTTGCCCACGATCCAGATCTTCTCGCAACGAGATATGCAACGGCATCTGCCCCAACAGGCGGCTATGGTATTTCTGCACCAGCTTCTCTGCCCCACCGGTGCCGAAAATTGGCTCATGATGACCACAGTTGCTGCACACGTGCATGCTCATGTTCTCAACGATGCCCAATACCGGCACATGCACCTTTTCGAACATCACAATGCCTTTAGCGGCATCAAGCAAGGCGATATCCTGAGGCGTCGTCACCACCAGCGCACCTGTCACCGGGATATTCTGCGACAGGGTCAGTTGGATATCCCCGGTCCCCGGTGGCATATCCAGTACCAGATAATCCAGATCCGGCCACAGCGTGTCCTGCAACAGTTGCAGCAGCGCCTTGCTGGCCATCGGCCCACGCCACACCATGGCGTTGTCGTCGGTCACCAGGTAGCCGATAGAGTTGGTCGCTAAACCGTGCGCCATGATCGGAGCCATATGCTGGCCATCCGGTGAAGTTGGGCGTTCATGTTCAGTGCCCAGCATGTTGGGGATCGACGGGCCATAAATGTCCGCATCCAGGATCCCCACTTTGGCACCTTCGGCGATCAGCGCCAGCGCCAGGTTGACCGCGGTGCTGGATTTCCCCACCCCGCCTTTGCCTGAGCTGACGGCAATAATGTTACGCACACCCTTCACCCCGGCCTGGTCGTTGGCACGTTTCAAGGTGGTGATATCGTGCTTCAGCTTCCATTCGATAGCCTGAACGCCGGTCACGCGCAGCAGTTCGGCGCTTACCGATTCTTTCAGCGCCTCAAACCCACTTTGCCAGGCAAACGGCATGACTAACTCGATATGCAGGACATTGTCCAGCAGCGTACAGTGGTGAATGGCTTTCAGTGCGGTCAGGTTGTTTTTTAACGTCGGGTGTTCGAAGGCGGCCAATACTCCGGTCACCAGGGCGCGCAGAACTTCAGGGTTGGTCTGCTCAGGGGATTTGGCGTTCATCCCGGCTCCTTGATTTTGAATGGGTAGCAACCCGATAAGCATATCAGAACTGCAGGGTAACTCGCTCGTATAACCCGAAAGAAACCGCCCTAGCAGCAGAGAGCGCGATCGGGTAACATCAAAGACCCTTTTCACTCATTAAAGAAAGCAACTTTTCATTATGGCTCAAGTCGCGAAAAAATTATTGGTGACGTGCGCGCTACCGTACGCAAATGGTTCCATCCATCTCGGCCACATGCTCGAGCACATCCAGGCAGATATCTGGGTTCGTTACCAACGAATGCGCGGCAACGAAGTTCATTTCATCTGTGCGGATGACGCGCACGGTACGCCAATCATGCTTAAAGCACAGCAGATGGGTATCCCGCCAGAAGAGATGATCGCGGAAATGAGCCGCGAGCACCAACAGGATTTCGCCGGTTTTGGCATCAGCTATGAGAATTATCATTCGACCCATAGCGAAGAAAACCGTGAACTGTCAGGTATCATCTATGGCCGCTTGAAAGAGAACGGTCATATCAAGCGACGCACCATTTCTCAGCTTTACGATCCTGAGAAAGGCATGTTCCTGCCGGATCGTTTTGTGAAGGGTACCTGCCCGAAATGTAAATCTCCGGATCAATATGGCGATAACTGCGAAGTTTGTGGCGCAACCTACAGCCCAACCGAGCTGATCGACCCTAAATCCGTGGTTTCCGGCGCTACCCCGGAAATGCGTGATTCTGAGCACTATTTCTTCGACCTGCCCGCTTTCAGCGACATGCTGCAAGCCTGGACGCGCTCCGGCGCGCTGCAAGAGCAGGTGGCAAACAAGATGCAGGAATGGTTCGAATCCGGCCTGCAACAGTGGGATATCTCCCGCGATGCGCCGTATTTCGGTTTCGAAATTCCGGATGCCCCAGGCAAATATTTCTACGTCTGGCTGGATGCGCCAATCGGTTACATGGGCTCGTTCAAGAACCTGTGCGATAAACGCGGCGATCTGGATTTCGACGAGTTCTGGCGTAAAGACTCCACTACCGAGCTGTATCACTTCATCGGTAAGGATATCGTCTACTTCCACAGCCTGTTCTGGCCAGCAATGTTGGAAGGCAGCGATTTCCGCAAGCCAACCAGCCTGTTTGTGCACGGCTATGTGACGGTGAACGGCGCCAAGATGTCCAAGTCGCGCGGCACCTTCATTAAAGCTGGTACCTACCTCAAGCACCTGGATGCCGATTGCCTGCGTTATTACTACGCCGCCAAGCTCTCTTCACGCATCGACGATATCGACCTGAATCTGGAAGACTTCGTGCAGCGCGTGAATGCCGATATCGTGAACAAAGTGGTCAACCTGGCTTCCCGTAACGCTGGCTTTATCAACAAGCGTTTTGCCGGGCAGTTAGCCGACCACCTGGCCGACCCTGCGCTGTACCAGACCTTTGTGGATGCTGCCACCAGCATTGCGCAGGCCTATGCCAGCCGTGAAACCAGCCGGGCGATCCGCGAAATCATGGCGCTGGCCGATCTGGCCAACCGCTATGTCGATGAGCAGGCTCCTTGGGTAGTGGCGAAAGAAGAAGGCCGAGACGCCGATCTGCAAGCTATCTGTTCGATGGGCATCAACCTGTTCCGCGTGCTGATGACCTACCTGAAGCCGGTTCTGCCTGCGTTGACCGAACGTGCCGAAGCGTTCCTCAACTGCGAACTGAGCTGGGATGGCATTGAGCAGCCGCTGCTGGGCCATCAGGTGAGCACCTTCAAGGCGTTGTTCAACCGTATCGATCTCGACAAAGTGAATGAAATGGTCAATGCATCAAAAGAAGATCTGGCCGCCAGCCAGAAGGTTGTCAGCGGACCGCTGGCGGACGATCCGATCCAGGACACCATCAGCTTTGATGATTTCGCCAAAGTCGATATGCGTATCGCGCTGATCAAGAGCGCCGAGTTTGTTGAAGGTTCTGACAAGCTGCTGAAGCTGCAGTTGGATCTGGGTGGTGAATCACGCCAGATCTTCTCCGGTATTCGCTCTGCCTATCCAGATCCTTCACTGCTTGAAGGGCGTTTGACGATTATGGTGGCCAACCTGGCGCCGCGTAAAATGCGCTTTGGCGTTTCCGAAGGGATGGTGATGGCGGCTGGCCCTGGCGGTAAGGAGATCTTCCTGCTCAGCCCGGACAGCGGCGCACAGCCTGGTATGCAGGTTAAGTAAGCTTTTGTAATATCGAGAAAAGTCCCCTCACCCTAACCCTCTCCCACAGGGAGAGGGGACTGATCGAGTTCGTTGATTTTCCTGAGTAATACCCTGCCTTACTCATTACTTTCCTAAGCTACCGAAGCAGCACGGACTAATTATATGCTCCGGGCAGCCCCCTCGCCCTACGGGAGAGGGTTGGGGTGAGGGGTATCTCAGAAGCTAGAATGAGGGGAAACACGATCCTGCAAATGCCACAAAATCACCTGTCTCACACCCTCCCAATTAAGTAAAACCTCATCATTCCAAAAACGAATCACGGTAAAACCTTGCTGCTCTAGAAAATAGGTGCGCTGTCGATCATAAGCCACCTGCCCCGAATGCTGACCACCATCCAGCTCAACAATCAGCTTCGCCTGCCAACACGCGAAATCAGCAAAGAAAGGCCCAACCGGAAATTGCCGTCGGAACTTAAACCCCGCCAAGCGGCGATCGCGCAGCTGCAGCCACAAAGCTTGTTCTGCCTCTGTCATATCAGATCTTAAACGGCGCGCCTTAATCAGCGTGATTGCACTCTTCATCAGCCAAGATTAGCGCCACCAGCACCGTCGATCTCCCGGTTCCTGCCAAAACTGCGCACCCCATCCAAACCAATCGTTATATCACCTGAGAAAAATTCATAAGCCTGCGGATTCCCAATTGCCAGGCATCTGGTTATGATGCTGCATTGCACCAAATAGACGTCTAGACAGAAAGATATCTAAACATCCAATTTTACCGGGTACTCTTCACCTGCTTCGGAGCCAATAATGAAAACGATAAAGACCTCACTGCTCGCCCTCAGCCTGCTGACCAGCCTGCCCCTGCTGGCCGCTGAAGCCACGCTTGCCCCCGTTCCTGACGCTATTGCTCAGCATCAAGGGCAGATCCGTGTAGCGGTGATCCGTAACCTGGGTTCCGATGACAACACCACCCAGTTTTTGGCCGGAGCAATCCAGGAGGGGCGCAAGCTCGGTTTCAAGGTCGATACCTTCCTGAGCAACGGCGATGACGCGCGTTTTCAGGACTTCGTTAACCAGGCCATCAGCCAGAAATATGACGGCATCATTCTTTCTCAGGGCCGCGCGCCCTATTCCACCGATCTGGTCAAGCGCATCGCTGCGGCAGGTATCGCGGTGTCGGCCTTTGATACCGACGTTAGCGGCGAGATCCCCGGCGTCACCGTTTCCCAACAGGATGATGCCTCGCTGGCCAATGAATCCTTCGGCCAGTTGATCAAAGACTTCGACGGTAAGGCCAACATTATCAAGCTGTGGGTTGCAGGCTTCCCGCCGATGGAGCGCCGCCAGGTCGCTTACCAGCAATTGCTCAAGCAAAATCCAGGCATTCATGAGTTGGAATCGATCGGGGCGGTTTCCTCTGACGTCCAGGGCGATACCGCCAATAAAGTCGGTGCGGTGCTGGCCAAATACCCGAAAGGTAAAATTGATGCCATCTGGGGCACCTGGGATGCCTTCAGCCAGGGAGCCTATAAGGCGCTGCAAGAAAATGGCCGTACCGAGATCAAGCTCTACAGCATCGATATCTCCAACCAGGATCTGCAATTGATGCGCGAAGCCGGTAGCCCGTGGAAGGTCAGCGTCGCGGTAGATACCAAGCTGATCGGAGCCGTCAACCTGCGACTGATTGCCAACAAGCTGGCGGGTGAGCCAACGCCTGCCACCTATCAGTTTAAAGCCGCGGCCATCCCACAGGCCTTGCTGGTCAGCCAGACCGGTCCAATCAACGTAGCCTCGCTAGGTAAAATTATTCCAGGCTGGGGCAGCAGTGAAGATTTCATCCAACCCTGGTTTGCCACCCTGCAGGCCAAATCCGGCAAATAATGCTGTTTTACCGAGGGGCTACAGACGTAGCCTCTTTTTTTTAAACAATTTTTCCGTTCGCCCCTTCTCAGCACCTCAAAATAAGCTACTGTAGTTGCACTGACGTAATAACTGTATGCATCAACAGGTTTGGTTATGAAGGGATTCCCCCCACTGATTAAGATATTGCTGGCAAGTTCGCTGGTGCTGACCATAGGCCGTGGCGTCACGCTGCCCTTTATCACCATTTACCTGACCGAGCATTTCCACCTGCTGCCGAAAAGCGTGGGGATTATCTTGGGCGTCAGCCTGACTATCGGCATCATCAGCAGCTTTTATGGCGGCTATCTGGTCGATCGCTTTAATAAAAATCCACTGATCCTGCTCGCCATCCTGCTATTTTCACTGAGCTTTTTTGCTATCCCATGGGTCTCGCACCCCGCTGGCGTTATCCTGGTGCTGGCCATCTTACATACCGCCTATGCGGTGCTCAGCATCGCCATCAAGGCCTGCTTTGCCAGTTGGTTGCCGGTAAACCAGCGTATCAAGGCCTTCTCGATCAACTATACGCTGGTGAACGTTGGCTGGGCCGTCGGCTCATCATTGGGCGTGATGGTAGCCGGTTACAGCCCACTGCTGCCGTTCTACCTGTCCGGCGGGTTGGCGTTACTGACTGTGATAACCCTGAGCTTCCGCCTGCGAAGCTATCCATCGCCACCGATAGAAGACACCGGCAACACTCCACCGTCGGTTCTCAACTTCCGCCAGACGTTGAATGTGCTGCGCGGCGATCGGCGGCTGATTTATTTCACTCTTGGCAGCACGTTAGGCGCGGTGGTGTTTGGCCAATTTACCGGCTATCTGTCGCAGTATCTGATCCTCGTTAGCGATGCCGAATTTGCTTACAAAGTGATTGGCGTGGTGATGATCGTCAACGCCTGCATCGTGATCGCCCTGCAGTATCTGCTGAGCCGCGGTATGCGCCAGGACAACATGCTGCGCTGGCTGATGCTGGGCACGCTATTCTTCGTCCTGGGGCTGCTCGGCTTTATGCTGGCAGGCCTTTCGATATGGCTATGGGTGCTGGCCATGGCGATTTTCACCCTGGGGGAAATCATCGTCATTCCGGTTGAATATATGTTTATCGACTTTATCGCCCCGCCGCACCTGAAAGGCAGCTATTACGGCGTACAGAGCCTAAGCAATCTGGGGGGAGCCATCAACCCGGTGATGTGCGGTTTCCTGCTGAGCTATGCGCCACCGCCGGTAATGTTCCTGGTGTTGATCGCCGCCGCGTTGTTCAGCCTGCTGTTCTTCTTCCTCGGCCATCGGTTGGCGGAACAGCAAAAGCCGCTTGCCAGCCTGAGCAGCGCTGAATAGCCTGGCCCGCTACACTTAAGGCGGGCCACAATCTTGCCAAAATGGCATGATAGGCATAGCGAGAATTCATGATGCGTTTTGTGGCGTAGCTCACAGTTTAATTGTATGATGAATGCGTCAACATCAACGAGAATGCACTATGGGCAACCTATTTAACCTGTGTTGGAAATATGTCAGGGCGATCGTGCTGATCTACCTCAGCCTGTTCGCCGGTAACGCCATTGCGGCGCTGCTGCCGATCGCCATCCCCGGCAGCATTATCGGGATGTTGATCCTGTTTGCCCTGCTTTCCTCTCAAATTCTACCAGCCAAATGGGTCAAGCCTGGCTGCCATCTGTTTATCCGCTACATGGTGCTGCTGTTCGTGCCAATCGGCGTCGGCATCATGAAGTATTACGACCAGATAGTTGACGATCTGGCTCCGCTGATCGTGTCTTGCCTGATCAGTACGCTGCTGGTGTTTGTGGTGGTTGGCTATACTTCACATTACTTCCATCGCGAGCGTCCCATCCTCGGTAAAGCAAACAATGCGGAGGATGAACAATGATGCAAAATATCTGGTGGTCCTTGCCGCTGACCCTGGTGGTATTTTACGCGGCACGCAAGCTGGCGCAAAAGCTCAACATGCCGTTGCTGAACCCATTATTGGTCTCGATGGCGGTGATTATCCCGCTGCTGTTGCTGACCGGCATTCCTTATGAACGCTATTTTCAAGGCAGCAAAATCCTCAACGATCTGTTGCAACCGGCGGTGGTCGCCCTTGCCTTTCCGCTATACGAGCAGATCCATCAGATCCGCGCGCGTTGGAAATCCATCATCACCGTCTGCTTTATTGGCAGCATGACCGCGATGATCAGCGGCGGTGCCATTGCCCTGCTGATGGGGGCCAAACCTGAAATTGCCGCCTCGATCTTGCCAAAGTCGGTGACGACCCCAATAGCCATGGCGGTAGCCGAGTCGATTGGCGGCATCCCGGCCATCAGCGCGGTGTGCGTGATTTTTGTCGGTATTCTGGGGGCGGTTTTCGGCCATTCTCTGCTTAGTCTGTTGCGGATCAACACCAATTCATCGCGCGGTTTGGCAATGGGGACCGCCTCACATGCGTTGGGTACGGCACGCTGCGTAGAAATGGATTACCAACAGGGCGCATTCAGTTCGCTGGCTCTGGTTATCTGCGGGATTATCACTTCGCTGACCGCGCCGTTCGTGTTCCCGATACTGCTGCGGCTGTTTGGTTAACGGCTAAAAACCTGCGAGATGTCTCGCATTTATAAGTTTCATTGCAGTTGTTTCATTAAAAAATAGATATTAATCACACTTTATTGTGGGCCGGTTGCCTAGAATGTTAACCCGTTAACTTGTAGAGAGACTTCTTATGCACTCGCGCTTTCAAACTGCCTACGGCGAATTGCCAACGGCCTTGCAATCCGCCCTGCTGCCCTATTTAGATGCGCCTGATTTCGCAGCCATGTTCAAGGCCGAGCAGATTGCGGCGATCAAGCAACAGTGCGGGTTGGATGACGATGCTCTGGCCTTTGCTCTGCTGCCATTGGCGGCGGCCTGCTCGTTAACGCCGATTTCGCATTTCCACGTTGGGGCGGTGGCGCGTGGCGTCAGCGGCAACTGGTATTTTGGTGGCAACATGGAATTCCGTGGTGCGCCTATGCAACAAACCGTGCACGCGGAACAGTGCGCTGTCACGCATGCCTGGCTGCGTGGCGAAGCCAAACTGGTCGCGGTTACCGTCAACTATTCGCCTTGCGGCCACTGCCGCCAGTTTATGAATGAGCTAAACAGCGGCACCGAGTTGGAGATCCACTTGCCTGCACGGGCAACCGCCACGCTGGGTGATTACCTGCCTTACTCCTTCGGCCCGAAAGATCTGCAAATCAGCGAGTTGCTGATGGATCCGGTCGATCACGGTTTCCAACTGACACTGGATGATGAACTGGCGAAAGCGGCCCTGGATGCCGCCAACCGCAGCCATGCCCCTTACAGCACCGCCCATAGCGGCGTAGCGCTGGAAGCCGAAGACGGCAAGGTTTACGCTGGCCGCTATGCAGAAAACGCCGCGTTCAACCCTAGCCTGCCGCCATTGCAGGCCGCACTGATCCTGATGAATGTCTCCGGTGGTGATTGCCAGAAAGTACGCCGTGCCGTATTGGCCGAATCGGAAGGCGCAATCCTGACCCAGTGGGATGCCACCCGCGCCACCCTGGCGGCCTTGGGCTGCGAAAACGTCCAACGCGTGACCTTCTGATCCCTCAGGCGGAGCCACCGTGCTCCGCCGCAATCCGGCTAAAAAACCAGCAACAAGCGACAATTCCTCATTATTTACTAACAAATGCTGTACATATTTTGCCGATATCTTAGGATCGGCAGAAATAAAGCTCACCCTAGGCAAAGAGTAGAAACTGATGGAACTGGAATACGAAAGCAAACGCCCTCTCTACATCCCCTACGCTGGCCCCATTCTGTTGGAATTCCCGTTGCTGAACAAAGGCAGCGCCTTTTCCGAAGAAGAACGCAGTAACTTCAACCTGCACGGCCTGCTGCCGGAAGCGATAGAAACCATCGAAGAACAGGTGGAACGCGCTTACCGTCAGTATCAGGATTTCAAGAACGATAACGACAAGCACATCTACCTGCGCAATATCCAGGACACCAACGAAACGCTGTTCTATCGCCTGCTGGATTCGCACCTGAGCGAGATGATGCCCATCATCTATACGCCAACCGTGGGCGAAGCCTGTGAGCATTTCTCTGACATCTATCGCCGCGCACGTGGACTGTTTATCTCCTACCCGAACCGCGATCGCATCGACGATATGCTGCAAAACGCCACCAAGCAGAACGTTAAGGTGATTGTGGTCACCGACGGGGAACGCATCCTTGGCCTGGGCGACCAGGGCATCGGGGGCATGGGTATTCCTATCGGTAAGCTCTCTCTGTACACCGCCTGTGGCGGCATCAGCCCGGCCTATACCTTGCCGGTTGTGCTGGACGTGGGCACCAACAACCCGCAACGCCTGAACGATCCGCTCTATATGGGATGGCGTCATCCACGTATTTCGGGTGACGAATATCACGCCTTTGTGGAAGAGTTCATCCAGGCGGTGAAACGCCGTTGGCCGAACGTGCTGTTGCAGTTTGAAGATTTTGCCCAAAATAACGCCACGCCGCTGCTTAATCGCTATCGTGATGAGCTGTGCTGCTTTAACGACGATATTCAAGGCACCGCCGCAGTGACGCTGGGCAGCCTGATCGCCGCCAGCCGTGCCGCTGGCAGCCAACTGCGCGATCAAACCGTCGCCTTCCTGGGGGCAGGTTCCGCAGGCTGTGGGATTGCCGAACAGATCATCGCCCAGATGAAATCTGAAGGGTTGAGCGAAGAAGAAGCCCGCTCTCGCGTGTTTATGGTTGACCGTTTTGGCCTGCTGACGGATAAGCTGCCGAACCTGCTCGATTTCCAGAGCAAGCTGGTGCAGAAAAGTGCCAATCTGGATCAATGGCAGGTGGAGAGCGATGCGATCTCCCTGCTGGAAGTGGTGCGCAACGCCAAGCCGACCGTGCTGATCGGCGTCTCTGGCCAGCCGGGGCTGTTTACCGAAGAGCTGATCCGTGAGATGCACAAGCATTGCCCGCGTCCGATCGTGATGCCGCTGTCCAACCCAACTTCTCGCGTGGAAGCCCGGCCAGAAGATATCATCAACTGGACCGACGGTGCTGCACTGGTCGCCACTGGTAGCCCGTTCTCACCGGTAACCTATAAAGACCAGCTGTTCCCGATTGCCCAGTGCAACAACTCCTATATCTTCCCGGGGATTGGCCTTGGCGTATTGGCTGCAGGGGCAAAACGGGTCACCGATGCCATGCTGATGGCCGCCAGCCGTGCCCTGGCCGACTGTTCTCCGCTGGCTACCGACGGCCACGGCGCACTGCTGCCGAATATCGATGATATTCAGGGCGTATCTAAATGCATCGCGATGGAAGTGGGCAAAGCCGCTCAGTTGCAGGGTGTAGCAGTGGTGACGTCGGAAGAGGCGTTGTCTAAAGCCATCGAGCATAACTTCTGGCGTCCGCAGTATCGTATCTACAAGCGTACCTCGTTCTAAGTTCCTCACCGGGCCTGTTAGTCAGGCCCGGTTATCACGCCAAGACCAGATTTTGCTGAAAAATGCAGCGTAACACCTGCGGTAAACGGCTCATTGCTTGCGTCTGCCGGGCAGGTAAAGTAGCCTTGAGTCTTACTTTAGCCCTCGTTCGCGCAAGGCATCAACATGTGGAAACGCCTGATAATTAGCCTGTTCATCATCATTTCGGTGCTGATGCTGTCGGCTATAGCGCTCGATCGCTGGATAAGCTGGAAAACCGCGCCTTACATTTACGAAGAAATGCAAACGCTACCACACCGCCAGGTGGGGGTGGTGCTTGGCACCTCCAAATATTACCGTACCGGAGTGCTTAACCAATATTACCGCTACCGTATTCAAGGGGCGATCAACGCCTATAACAGCGGCAAGGTGAAGTACCTGCTGCTGAGCGGTGATAATGCCCAGCAAAGCTACAACGAACCGATGACCATGCGCCGCGATCTGCTGGCCGCTGGCGTTGCGCCTAGCGATATCGTGCTCGACTATGCCGGTTTCCGTACCCTCGACTCCATCGTCCGTACGCGCAAGGTATTTGATACCAACGACTTCATCATCATCACCCAGCGTTTCCACTGCGAGCGCGCCCTATTTATCGCCCTGCATATGGGTATCCAGGCGCAATGCTATGCGGTACCTTCGCCAAAAAATATGATGACGGTGCGTGTGCGTGAGATCTTTGCCCGCCTGGGTGCCCTGACCGATCTGTATATCCTCAAGCGTGAGCCCCGCTTCCTTGGCCCATTAATCCCGATATCTGCGATGCACAAGGTGCCGGAAGATGCACCGGGTTATCCGGCGGTGTCGCCGGAGCAGTTGGTAGAGCTGGAGCACAAGCTGGCGGCAGAAAAGATTAAGGCTCAGCAGCAAAAGAAGAGCTGAGTTTCACCTCACGCTTAAGCGATTGCCCCTCACCCTAGCCCTCTCCCACAGGGAGAGGGGACCGTACGTGCCACAGATTAACTCCTGCGTCTGACCACCGCTCCGGACTAGCCCCCTCTCCCCGAAACAAGTGTTCATAAGGTACGCCGTATGTACATTGGGAGAGGGTTGGGGTGAGGGCTTGTGCAGTCCCCCTAGGATGTGAGCTCAGCGAGAGAAGCAAAACGGCCAGCAGATGCTGGCCGTTATCGTAAAGCGCAAAACAGACTTATTTTTTCTTGGCGTACTTCAGGGAGTCCAGCGCTACCGCGAAGATGATAATGCTACCCTTGATGATGTACTGCCAGTAAGGGTTCACGCCGATATAGGTCAGGCCGTAGTTGATGACGGTAAAGATGATCACCCCGGTCACCACACCCAGCACCGTACCTACCCCACCGGCGAACGACACACCGCCGACCACACAGGCCGCGATTGCATCCAGTTCATACATAAAGCCGAGGTTGTTAGTGGCGCTACCGATACGGCCCGCTTCCAGTAAACCGCCAAAGGCGTAGAACACCCCGGACAGCGCATAAATCATGATCAGGTTCAGCGGGACGTTGACGCCAGAGACTTTCGCCGCTTCCGGGTTACCACCGATGGCGAAGATATTCTTGCCGAAGCGGGTTTTATTCCACAGCACCCAGACAAAGGCGATCGCAATAATGGCGTAGAAGGTGATATATGACAGCTTGAAGTCACCGAATCGCAAGAACCCTTGGGCAAAGGTGGAGAATTTCGGATCGAAACCGGCCACCGGTGAAGCCCCCACGTAATCGTAATACAGGGAGTTAATCCCATACACGATGATCATGGTGCCCAACGTGGTGATAAACGGCGTCACGTTGAGATAGGCAATAATCAAGCCGTTGACCAGGCCAATCACCGCGCCCACGGCGCAAACCAGCAAGATCACCAGCGGGATCGACCAGGTTTCCATATGCGGGAACACTTTGTTGACGTTATCCATCGATTGCAGCAGGGTCGCGGCAATTACCGCTGCCAACCCTACCTGACGCCCGGCGGAAAGGTCTGTCCCCTGCGTAACGATCAGCCCGGCCACGCCCAGCGCAATGATAATACGCACCGAGGATTGGGTCAGGATATTACTCAGGTTCATCAGGCTTAAAAAGGTGGGGTCCTGGATAATAATAATCGCCAGTAACACCAACAGGACCAGATAAATGCCACCCTCTTTAAAATAGGTGAACAAGGTTTTTTTATTCAGTGCGCTCATAATTACGATCCTTAAAGATGCAAGGAGGCTAGCCGCAATATTTCATTTTGCGAGGTCTGTTTGGTATTCACAATGCCCGCAACCTGACCATTACTCATCACCAATATTCTGTCGGTAATTCCCAAAAGCTCCGGCATTTCGGAAGAGATTATAATGATCCCCTTGCCCTTCTTCGCCAATTCGGTCATTAACTGGTAAATTTCAAACTTGGCCCCCACGTCGATACCCCGCGTTGGCTCATCCATCATCAGGATTTCCGGCTGTGTCAGTAGCCAGCGGCCAATGATCACCTTTTGCTGATTACCGCCGGAAAGCGATCCGATATTGGTATGATGGCCCGGCGTTTTCACCCGCATGGCATCGATCACCCATTGGGTGTCGCTTTTCATCCGGTTATTATCCAGCAGGCCCATCTTGTTTTTGTATTGGCGAATATTGGCAATCAACGAGTTAAAGCCAATATTCAGGTAAGCATAAATACCGGTGGAACGACGCTCTTCCGTCACCAGGGCAAAACCGTGGTTGATGGCTTCGTTAGCGCTGTTATTGTTGATATTTTTACCGTGCAGCTTGATGGTGCCGGCCACCTTCTCGCGGATGCCAAACAGGGTTTCCACAATGTCGGTGCGCTTGGCGCCCACCAGCCCGGCAATGCCCAGGATCTCTCCCTGATGCAGATCGAAAGAGATATCGCGGATCGAAGGCTGGCGCAAAGAGGTCAGGCCTTTCACCTCTAAAATCACCTCACCCGGCGTATTCTGACGATCGGGAAAACGCTGGCTCAGCGAACGCCCAACCATCATTGAGATAATCTTGTCCATATCCAGCCCTTCCAGCGGCTGGGTGGCGATCCATTGGCCGTCGCGCAGAATGGTGATTTCATCGCATAGCTGAAAGATCTCTTCCATCTTGTGCGAGATATACACGATGCCGCAGCCACGCTCTTTCAGCTTACGGATAATGGTGAACAGATGATTCACCTCCTTCTCGGTCAGAGAAGAGGTTGGCTCATCCATAATCACAATTTTAGCGTTGTAGGAGAACGCCTTGGCAATTTCGATCATCTGCATCTGGGATACCGAAAGCGTGCCGACTTTGGCGCGGGGATCGATATCGATATCCAGTTCGTCGAAAATTTCCTTGGTGTCTTTGTACATCTTGTCCTGATCGACAAACAGCCCTTTGGTGGGGTAGCGCCCCAGCCACATGTTGTCCATCACGGTACGTTGCAACACCAGGTTCAGTTCCTGATGCACCATCGAAACGCCCTGCTCCAACGCCTCTTTGGAACTTTTGAAATCAACTTCCTGCCCCTGAAACAGAATACTGCCGGAGTCTTTTTTATAAATGCCAAACAGGCATTTTAATAAGGTGGATTTTCCGGCGCCGTTCTCCCCCATTAGTGCATGAATGGAGTTTGGACGTACGCGTAAATTCACTTTGTCTAATGCCTTTACGCCGGGAAACGACTTACTGATATCCGTCATTTCCAGTAGCCACTCACGAGAGTTTTCGGCCATAAATAGTCCTGGCTAATTCTGGAACCAGCACTCTCCCAATCTGGCTTGCAGCAGTGGAGAATTAACGGGTTCTTCTAATAAGTTCCCCCGCCTAAATTCCGGCGGGGGCATTTCTCTCTATCTCGGTTTATTTCACAAACTGAGACAGGTTATCTTTATCTACACCCACGTAAGGAATACGCACAATTTTATCGACGATCTTCCATTGGGTGCCGTCAGCGGCAGGTTTGCCCGCGGCCAGGTTCTTCGCCAGATCGAAAGTCGCCTTCGCCTGATTGTCGGCATCGTTCAGCACGGTACCGGCCATCGCGCCGGATTTCACCATTGCCAGTGCTTCTGGCAGGGCATCGACACCAAACACCGGAATGCTGCTCTTGTTGTGAGCTTTCAAGGCTTCAACCGCACCCATGGCCATCGCATCGTTGTTAGCGATTACCACTTCGATCTTGTTGGCATTAGGGCCAGACAGCCAGGCGTCCATCTTGTCTTTAGCCTGAGCGGTATCCCACATCGCGGTGTCCATCTGCAGTTGCTGAGTCTTATCGCCTTTTTCATTCAGCGTTTTGATCACGTAGGTGGTACGCGCTTCTGCATCCGGGTGGCCTGGCTCACCTTTCAACAGCACATATTGGATCTGACCGTCTTTGTTCAGATCCCAGGCTGGGTTGGCTTTCCAGTGTTTGGCAATCAGCTCGCCCTGGATCACGCCAGACTCTTTAGAGTCGGTACCAACGTAATAGGCTTTGTCGTAGCTATCCAACGCCTTGCGGGAAGGTTCTTTGTTGTAGAACACCACCGGGATATCGTTGGCACGTGCCTTGTCAATCACCACCGGAGCGGCGGCCGGGTCCACCAGGTTGATCGCCAGCGCTTTTACGCCTTTGGCAATCAGTACGTCGATCTGGTCATTCTGCTTGGACTGGTCATTCTGTGAGTCATTCATCAGCAGCGTGACATCCGGAGAGGCCTTGGCATCTTTCTCGATCGCCTTACGCACCACCGACATAAAGTTGTCGTCATATTTGTAAATCGTGACGCCAATGCGGGTATCAGCATGCGCAGCTGCGCCAAACATCATGCTTGCGGCCAGCGCGGCCAGGGTGAAAACCTTCTTATTCATTGTCTGTCTCCGGTTTGTAGAGGGTCGTACTCGGTATTAAGCCTTTAGCCACAATGCACACAGTTGGGCGTGGCAGTTTCAAATGAATTTCTGTCATCCGTGTTGCTTGTTATTCCTGTGATGCTGTGTCAGCGCCAGATTAAAAGCTTGGCTGGCAAGAGCCTTTGCGCTGGAAAACGACTAGAGCATAGACGGCACTATGTTAATAATCTGTGAATTTTCTCACAGATTGAAAACGGTTACACAATATTAAATGTTCAGAGAGTGACCGAAGCCTCACTTTGCCACGGCGCGACAGAGTGGCGGCGTACCAGCGTCGGCATAAACAGGTGTGAAGCCTGAGGTTCAAGCTGCCCGGCAGCGCCCTTCAGCGCCAGCTCGGTAGCCAGCGTGGCCATTGAAACAATTGGATAACGGATGGTGGTCAGCTTGGGGCTGGTATAGCGGGCAATAGGGATATCATCGAAGCCCACCAGTGAGAAGTGCTGCGGCACTGTGATACCGTTTTCTTTCAGCACCGCCATCGCACCGGCTGCCATGGCGTCGTTATAGGCGAATACGGCGCTCAGCTGCAGGTTGCGGCCCAGCAGTTCAACCATTGCCGCTTCACCACCTTGCAGATCCGGTGAGCCGTAAGCCCGCCAGCTATCCGGTGGGGAAAAACCGGCCGCGGCCATCGCTTGGCTATAGCCTTGCTGGCGCAGCGGGCCGTCTTCAATGGGGTGATCGGAGCCCAGATAACCGATCCGCTGATGCCCCTGCGAGAGCAGCAAGCGCACGGCAACTTCAGCGCCAAACACATTGTTCAGGCCAACGCAGCGGTACTCATAGCCCGTTACAATTCTGTTAATTAACACCATGCCCGGGATCTGATCCATAAAGGCGATCAGTTCCGCGTCACCTAACGCTTTTGCATGAACAATCAAGGCATTGCAGCGTTGACGGATCAGCACCTCGATGGCATGGCGCTCTTTGTCCGCCTGATGATAACTGTTGCCGATCAGCAGGTATTTGTGGTTTTGCTGCGCCACCGTGTCTACCGCTTTCACTAACGCGCCGAAGAACGGATCGGAGACATCCATCACCACCACGCCCAGCGTTTCACTGCTCTGGGTAGCCAATGCCTGCGCGTTGGCGTTTGGCCGATAACCCAGTTCCGCCACCGCCTTCAGCACCTGTTCGCGGGTCTCTTTGCTGGTCAGGGCACTGTTGTTCAGCACTCGCGAGACGGTAGCGACGGACACACCCGCACGCTTCGCCACATCGCGAATGGTGGTTGAATGCACAGAATTCATGAAACGTCCCGAGGTCGACAGAGTAGACAGTGGCGCTATCCTACCCCGTTTGTCATCCTCCTCAGCGTGAATTACGTCACAGGAAAGAAAACGTTTACATACAATTTTTTAACCTACCTGCGCCAGATCTCATTTTGTCGGCTGACGTAGACTTTCGCCCGCAGCAAGGGAAGTCAGCTTGCGCCATAGCCATTCCATCGGGCCCTGCGTGAAGTACCGCAGCCACAGAGTGGAAAACAGCAGGTTGGCCAGCCACACCAGGGGAACGACCGCCAATAGCTGCAAACGGTCGAGCTGTTGATAGAGGCCAAAATGAAAGAACAGCGTGCTGCAAATCAGGGTTTGTAGCAGATAATTACTTAGCGCCATCCGCCCAATCTGGGTTAACCAGTGGCTGATACGCAGACGGGAAAGCGTTGGCCAAAAACCGTAGACCAGAGCCAGGTAGCCAATAGCCTGCAGCGGCGAACCCAACTCACGCGGCACCTGCAGCAAAAAGCCACTCCAGCGATAATCCCAATTCAGCTGCCACTGCAGCAGCACACCGGGCAACTGGATCAGCAATGAAAGCGGTATCAGCCAGGCGGCCTGGCGGCGGTAATAAGCAGGCGAATAGCTGTTACGCAGCCAACCGCTGCGCATCATGCCTGCACCAAACAGCATCAGCCCTGCCAATTGCCAGCCATACTGCGCACCGATGGCTATCAGGCTGGAAGAGAGCAGCTCCAGACGGCTGCGCCACGCTTCCGGTCCGCCTTGCAGCTTCCAGAACTTCTCATACTGCAATTCAGCCACGCTCGGCTGCCAGAAACTGCCCGGCTCACCGTGAGAGATAAACCCTAGCAGCAGCAATACCGCTACGCCGATCAGATACAGCACCGCACCGGTTTTCAACAGGGTGAAGGTATTCTGTGCGTCACGGATCATGCGCCAGCACACCAAGCCGATCAGCCCGTAGGCCAGCAGGATGTCACCATCCCATAAGAAAATGGCGTGCCCCAGGCCAATCAGGACCAGCCAGGACAACCGGGCACGGATCCAGACTTTGCCCCGCCGTAGCAGCAGTTGCAGACCGGCCCCAAACAGCAGCGCGAACATGGCCAGGAACTTGACCTGAGCGAACAGATCCAACAGTGCCCAGGTCCAGACATCGCGTGTAGAGGGCATACCCAGATAGGCGGGGTTGAGATAGGCGGCTTTCGGCAGGCCAAACGCGCTGATATTCAGCAACAGAATGCCAAGGATGGCGATACCGCGTACACAGTCCAGCGTAGCAATGCGTGGTAGCCGGGGAGTTTCGTTAGCGTTCATGTTATTCCGCTGTATTTCAATCAGTAAAAAGGCGCCCACAGGCGCCTTCATCGTCACAGCTCAGCCATCAACCGTGATGGTGACGCACCGCACGCAGGAACTCCTGGCGCGTATTCTGGCTGGATTTGAACAGCCCGCCCAGCGACGTAGTGGTGGTGGCACTGGTAGCGTCACGAATACCACGAGCCTTGACGCAGTAATGCACTGCATCGATCGATACCGCCACGTTGTTGGTGCCTAACAGCGTTTGCAACGCCACCAGGATCTGCTGAGTCAGCCGCTCCTGTACCTGTGGGCGACGGGCAAAGAACTGCACGATGCGGTTGATTTTCGACAGGCCAATTACCGAGTCTTTGGGAATATACGCCACGGTGGCTTTACCATCGATGGTGACAAAGTGATGTTCGCAGGTGCTGGTCAAGGTAATATCACGCACCGTCACCATTTCGTCCACTTTCATCTTGTTTTCGATGACGGTGATCTTCGGGAAGTTGGCGTAATCCAAGCCGGAGAAGATCTCATCGACATACATTTTCGCAATACGGTGTGGCGTTTCTGCCAGGCTGTCGTCGGACAGATCGAGGTTCAACAGCTGCATGATTTCCGTCATGTGCTCTTTGATACGGCGCTTGCGCGTCTCGCGATCCAACACTTCCCCACATAGCGGGGTTTCCAGGCCGCGCGCTTCAAGCGCCGCGTGCACCAGTGCAGCTTCATTACTTAACGATGTCATGGCGATGTATCTCCAGCAGGCGGCCCCGGCAATATCCCCGTGGTCTTTCAAATTGCAGCGTTGTTGTTGGCTGTTGGTTACTTGCCCCGAGTGATGAGGAGCAGTATACAGCGCCCCTACAAATCCAGGGAAAGAGCTAACTGCAGCTTGAAAGACGACGGATAGATAACGTGAACCCGATCAATATTTTCCCCCACTCTAGATGAGAGTGAGACGTTTATCCAGTGATTGTGTTTCATCCCAGTATGAAAAATCCGCATCCAGCCCGTAGCAGGCTGGCTGCGGCTATCCCACATTTTTTGTATGTATTTTACTCAAGATAACCTTGGCTTGCTGGCCATGGCCCGCGCCGGGGTATTGATCACCAGCACACCGGCGATCAGCAGCCCCAGCACCGCTACATACAGCGCGGGTTCCAGGCGATGCGTCAGCGCCGTTGAAACCGCCGAGAGCATCGGGCCCACCAACTGACCGATGGCATAACCCGTGGTCAACAGCCCGGCCATATAGCGTGCGTGATTGGGAGCCAACTCCCTACCGTGCTGGATAGATAGCTGGACCACACTGAGGAATCCACCGCCGGTTAGCATGGCCCCTAATGCCAGGCCGGTAACACCCGGCACCACTTCGGCACAAAGCACGCCCAGTGCCTGTACCCACAGCGTGATTGCCAGACGGGTCTGCGTGGTGAGCCGATGACGGGTTGCAATACCGATGATAATCCCCAGCACCGCCGCACCGCCAAAAATCGGCCAGACAAACTGGGCGAACAGGCTGTCAGGGAAACGAGCCGCCGCCATCTGTGACAGGAAGGTCGCAGGCAGGATATAGCCAAAGCCCGCCAGGCTGTAGCTCCACACCAAACGCTTCAATGCCGGGGTGAGCACTAACGGTTCAGGCTTCACATCGGGGCGATGCAACTCCCCTGCCCTTGGCAAGTTAATGCTGATCGCGACAATTAACACCAACGCCAATGCGCCATACACCAACCAGGCCTGCGAAGCGCTCAAGCCCCAGCTGTTGATCGCCACCGCCAGCATGCCGCTGATGAATATCCCGGCCCCAGGCCCGGCAAAGACCGCAGCACTTAACGCGGGACGGCCATAATGCGCCAACCGCTCGTTAGTCCAAGCCGCCACCAACACCATCGACCAACCGCTGGCCCAACCAATCGCAAAGCGCACTGCACCATGCAGCCACTCGCCCGACACCAAGGCAGACAGCAGCGTCAGCGCCACTGCTCCCCACACGCCAAGCCACAGACGGCGCTCCACATGGCGGCTGGCACGCATCGCATCATAGGCACCGCACAGGTAGCCCAGGTAGTTCAACGCCGCCACCAGCCCGGCCCCGGTCAGGGTGAACTGGTGCTCAGCAATCATCAACGGCACCTGCGGGGTAAAGGCAAACCGGCCAATCCCCATCGCCACGATCAAAGCAATAAAACCACTCAAGGCTATTTTTAGCGCCATCGCTGTATCCAACCTGTTAAAAGAAAGTTGCGGCTAGCATGCCGCAGTATTACACTCACAAAAACTGAATAATACTCATCAAGTTCATCACGAAAAGAGAAGGTTATGGATCTCACCCAACTGCGCATGTTCTGCTGCGTGGCCGAAACCGGCTCCGTCGCCCGTGCCGCCGAGCAATTGCACCGCGTGCCGTCAAACCTGACCACGCGCCTGCGTCAGCTCGAGCAGGAACTGGGCACCGATCTGTTTATCCGTGAGAAACAGCGCCTGCGCCTCTCGCCGATGGGCCATAATTTTCTCTGCTACGCCCATCGCATTCTGGCGCTCAGTGAAGAAGCCATGAGCATCACCCATGCCGGGGAACCGGCCGGTAACTTTGCGCTTGGCTCGATGGAAAGCACCGCCGCCACCCGGCTACCTACGTTGCTGGCAGCTTATCATCAGCGATTCCCGCAGGTTTCCCTTTCGCTGGCTACCGGCACCTCAGGAGAAATCATCGAGCGTGTACGCGCTGGTACCTTGGCTGCCGCCCTGGTAGATGGCCCGTTGCAACATGATGAACTGAACGGCTGCGTCGCTTTCCCCGAACGCATGGTGGTGATCACCTGTCTGGATCATCCACCCATTCACAGCGCCCAGGATGTCAAAGGGGAAACCCTGTTTGCCTTCCGCGCCAGCTGCTCTTATCGCCTGCGCCTGGAGTCCTGGTTCAAGCGTGACGGTTCATTGCCAGGCACCATCATGGAGATCCAGTCTTATCACTCCATGCTGGCCTGCGTGGCCAGCGGTGCCGGGCTGGCGATGATCCCGTATTCGGTGCTCAACCTGCTGCCCGGCTACAAGCGGGTCAAAGTTCATTCACTCCCTGCCGACATTGCCGAAACCGCCACCTGGCTGTTATGGCGGCGTGATGCGTTTGGGCCAAACGTCCGCGCGTTAAAACAACTGATTATAGAACAGGCTGAAAGTTCGGAGGTGGATGCCGAGTCCATCCTCCTGACAGAGTAGCCAAAATCTGCACCACTAGAATTTAATGAGGAGAGAATCATGGAATTTATCAAAACCCGTGCTGCCGTAGCTTGGGGACCGAACCAGCCGCTGAAGATTGAAGAAGTCGATCTGATGCCGCCACAGAAAGGTGAAGTGCTGGTGCGCATCGTCGCTACCGGCGTTTGCCATACCGATGCCTATACCCTGTCAGGCAAGGATCCGGAAGGCGTGTTCCCGGCGATTTTGGGCCACGAGGGCGGTGGCATAGTCGAAGCGATCGGCGAAGGCGTGACCAGCGTTGCCGTCGGCGATCACGTGATCCCGCTGTACACCCCAGAATGCGGCGAGTGCAAATTCTGTAAATCCGGCAAAACCAACCTGTGTCAGGCCATCCGTTCCACCCAGGGCAAGGGCCTGATGCCAGACGGCACCACCCGCTTTTTTAAAGACGGCAAACCGATTTTCCACTACATGGGCACCTCCACCTTTGCTGAACGCACCGTAGTACCAGAAATCTCACTGGCAAAAATCAGCAAAGAAGCGCCGTTGGAAGAAGTCTGTCTGCTTGGCTGTGGCGTCACCACCGGCATGGGCGCGGTGATCAACACCGCCAAGGTCAAGGCTGGCGATACCGTGGCTATCTTCGGCCTGGGCGGCATCGGGCTGTCGGCGATTATCGGCGCTCAGATGGCCGGTGCCAGCCGCATCATCGGCATCGATCTCAACACCAGCAAGTTCGATCTGGCTCGCAAGCTGGGCGCGACCGACCTGATCAATCCAAAAGATTACGATAAACCTATCCAGGACGTGATCGTCGAACTGACCGACGGTGGGGTCGACTTCTCCTTTGAATGTATCGGCAACGTCAACGTGATGCGTTCAGCGCTGGAGTGCTGTCACAAGGGCTGGGGTGAGTCGGTCATTATCGGCGTTGCCGGCGCCGGTGAAGAGATCGCAACCCGTCCATTCCAACTGGTGACTGGCCGCGTCTGGCGTGGTTCCGCCTTTGGTGGCGTGAAAGGCCGCAGCCAACTGCCGGGGATCGTGCAACGTTATCTGGACGGCGAGTTCGCACTGAACGACTTTATCACTCATACCATGGGGCTAGAGCAGATCAACGAAGCGTTCGATCTGATGCATGAAGGTAAATCGATCCGTTCCGTGATCCATTTCGATAAATAAGCCAGGAGGCAGAGGATGACGATGTCATTAGAACTTCTCGAAGAGCACCGCATGTTCGGTGGTTGGCAACAACGTTACCGTCACGCGGCGCAGAGCCTGAATTGCAACATGACGTTCAGTATCTATCTGCCACCACCGCGCGACGATAACCCGCCGCCGGTGCTGTATTGGCTGTCGGGTCTGACCTGCAATGATGAAAACTTCACTCTGAAGGCCGGTGCCCAGCGCGTTGCCGCAGAATTAGGGTTGGTGCTGGTAATGGCGGATACCAGCCCGCGCGGCGATGAGGTGCCGAATGACGAAGGTTACGATCTGGGCCAGGGGGCGGGGTTCTACCTCAATGCCACTCAGGCTCCTTGGGATCAACACTTTCGCATGTATGACTACATCAGCGATGAGCTGCCAGCACTGATTAGGCAGCATTTCAGCGTCAGCGATCGGCAATCCATTGCGGGCCACTCGATGGGCGGCCATGGTGCGTTAATGATGGCAATGCGTAACCCGCAGCGTTTTCGTTCGGCATCGGCCTTTGCGCCGATCGTCAACCCTTGCCAGGTGCCTTGGGGTCGTAAAGCCTTTGCGGCCTATCTGGGGGATGACGAAACGCAGTGGCTGCAATATGACAGTTGCCATTTGCTGGCCAGCGGGGCGGAGCAGCTGCCGATGTTGATCGATCAGGGAGATGGGGATCAATTTCTGGCAGATCAGCTGCAACCGGCCAAGCTGGCGGAGTTGGCACGCCAGCGTGACTGGCCGTTAACCTTGCGCATTCAGCCAGGTTACGACCACAGCTACTTCACCATCGCTACCTTTATCGAAGATCATCTGCGTTTTCATGCCGAGCATCTGTTTAAATAGTCGATATCCCCCTCACCCTAACCCTCTCCCTCAAGGGAGAGGGGACCGATCGAGCTCGCTGTTTTTTCTGTGTAATACTCTGACTTTCTCTTTACTTACCAAACACTTACCGAAGCAGCACGAGCCCACCAAAGGCTCCGGGCAGCTACCTTTCCCCTCAAGGGGACCGATCGAGTGAGTTTGAAAATGCAGTGACGCGCCTTCGATGAAGGAGTGATCGAATTTGCTGAGATAGCCTCTTTAACTTCCAAAAGAGCAGTGCCTGACAGCTCCCTCTCCCTGTGGGAGAGGGTTGGGGTGAGGGGCTACCCTTTCAGTTTCGGATCCAATGCATCACGTAGCCCATCGCCCAACAGGTTAAACGCCAGCACGGTGAAGAAGATTGCCAGGCTGGGAAAGATCGCCACATGCGGAGCAATCACCATATCCGCCCGCGCTTCATTAAGCATCGCTCCCCATTCCGGCGTTGGCGGCTGCGCCCCCAATCCCAAGAACGACAGGCTGGCAGCGGTAATGATTGAAGTACCGATACGCATGGTGAAATAGACCACGATCGACGAGATGGTGCCCGGCAAGATATGCCGCAGGATGATGGTCCAGTCCGAAGCGCCAATGCTGCGCGCCGATTCAATGTAGGTCAGATGCTTCAGCACCAGAGTATTGCCACGCACCAGGCGCGCAAACGCCGGAATGCTGAAGATGGCCACGGCAACAATCACGTTCGCCATGCCACTGCCCATGATCGCCACCACGCCAATCGCCAGCAGAATACCGGGGAAGGCAAACAGCACGTCACTGATACGCATCACGATGCGATCCCACCAGCCTTCGTAATAGCCCGCCAAGAGCCCGAGCACCGTGCCAATCACGCTGCCAACCAGCACCGAGAACACCCCGGCGGCCAAAGAGATCCGCGCGCCCATCAGAATACGGCTGAAAATATCCCGACCCAGCGAATCCACCCCGAGCCAGTGCACCAACGAAGGCCCTTCATTGAGCCGATCGTAATCAAAGAAGTTTTCCGCATCAAAAGGCACCAGATGCGGTGCCAGCAGCGCAGCGGCCACCAGCAGCAACACAAACACGCCAGCCACCATAGCGACCTGCTGGCGACGAAAGCGCCGCCAGAACTCATGCCAAGGCGTACGCACCGCGTTGGGATTAATCACCGGCATTGCCTTGAGCGCGGCATTACGCCGCCAATACTTCATCATACGGCCTGCCTATTGGTAACGAATCGAAGGGTTGATTGCCGCATACAGCATATCCACCAACAGATTAATCAGAATAAACTCCAGCGAGAACAGCAGCACTTCGGCTTGGATCACCGGGTAATCGCGCATTTCTACCGAATCCACCAGCAAGCGCCCCAACCCCGGCCAGTTAAACACCTTCTCGACCACGATCGAGCCGCCCAGCAGGAAACCAAACTGTAGGCCCATCATGGTGATCACCGGGATCATGGCGTTGCGTAGCCCGTGTTTGACGACCACCAGTGACTCCGGCACCCCCTTGGCACGGGCGGTGCGCATGTAATCTTCCTGCATCACCTCAACGAACGAGGCGCGGGTGAAGCGTGCCATCACCGCCGCTACCGCAGCGCCCAGCGTGATTGAAGGCAGGATGTAATGCTGCCAGGTATCCGCTCCAACCGTCGGCAACCAACCGAGATTGACCGAGAACACCTGCATCAGCAGCATCCCCAACGCAAAGGCCGGGAAAGAGATGCCCGAGACGGCCAGCGTCATCCCCAACCGGTCCGGCCAGCGGTTGCGCCACACAGCGGAAATCATGCCGATCGCCATGCCAAAAATCACCGCCCATACCATGCTGGTGATGGTCAGCCAGAAGGTTGGCATAAAGCGCGAGGCGATCTCTTCACTGACCGGGCGTTTGGACACCATCGACGTGCCGAAATCGCCCTGCAAGATATTGACAAAGAAATGCACAAACTGCTGCGGCAACGGCTTGTCCAGCCCCAGATCCTGGCGCACCAACTGGACGACGGCTTCGTCGGCCTCCGGCCCCGCGGCCAACCGCGCCGGATCGCCCGGCAGCATATGGACAAACAAGAACACCAGCACGGCCACGATCAGCAGCGTCGGGATCAGGCCCAGCAGACGTTTTAGAAAATAATTAAGCATTGCGCATAAATCCCCCTCACGCCGCCCTCCCAACAGGGAAAGGGCGGCGCCCAGCGCTTATTTCAAATCCGCGTTATCAAAGTTGAACGAGGTGTCCGGCATCACGTAGAAACCGCTCAGCTGTTTGTTGTTGGCAGACAGCAGGCGCTCGGTCACCAGGAAAATCCATGGCGCATCGGCCCAAATGCGATCTTGGGCATCTTTGTATAGCGCCTGCTTCTGGGCACGATCGGTGGTGGCCAACGCTTCGGCCAGATCCTTGTCCACCTGAGGGTTGCTGTAGAACGCGGTGTTGAACTGCTTAGGCGGTGCGGATTGGGTGGCGAACAGCGGCGTCAGCGCCCAGTCGGCTTCCCCAGTTGAGGCAGACCAGCCGGTATAGAACATGCGCACACCGGTATCCTTCACGCCGACGCTCTCTACCTGCGCCGCACGCTGGCCCGCATCCATCGCGGTGACGGTGACTTTAACCCCAACCTGCGCCAGTTGCTGCTGAGCAAACTGCAACACTTTCTGCGCGGTACTGTGGTTATGGGATGACCACAACGTGGTAGTAAACCCGTTCGGATAGCCCGCTTCTTTCAGCAGCTCACGCGCCTTGGCCGGATCGTATGGCCAAGCGTTGTAGAGGGTGGCAAAATCAATGGCCGGAGGTACCGGGCCTTCCGCCGGAACGGCAAACCCAGAAAACGCCACCTTAATCAGTGCGTCCTTGTTGATCGCATAGTTCAGCGCCTGGCGCACCTTCGGGTTATCGAACGGTTTCTGCGTCACGTTCATGCTGATGTAGCGTTGCAGGATCGACGGCGCGGCCACCAGATCCAGCTTGCTGTTTTTCTCCAGCACCTTGGCTTGCTCATAAGGGATGGGGAAAGCAAAGGTCGCTTCGCCGGTTTGCAGCATCGCCGCGCGGGTGTTGTTATCCACTACCGGCCGCCAGGTGATGCTGTCCAGCTTCGGTAAGCCCGCTTTCCAGTAGCCGTCGAATTTCTTCACTTTCACGTAGTCGGTCTGGTTCCAGGTTTCGAACTGGTAAGGGCCGGTACCCACCGGATGGAAACCAATCTCCTTGCCATACTGCTTGAGGGCCGCCGGAGAAATCATCGCCGCCGCCGGGTGCGCCAGGTTGTTGATAAACGCCGAGAATGGCGCTTTCAGCACGATCTTGACCGTGGTGGGATCAACCACTTCGGTTTTATCGATCATCTTGAACAGGTTATAGCGTTTCAGGCGATTATCCGGGTTACTGGCGCGATCCAGGTTAACCTTGACCGCTTCGGCATCGAATGCGCTGCCGTCGTGGAATTTAACCCCCGGCTGGAGCTTGATGGTGTAGGTCAGACCGTCTTTGCTGACCTCGTAACTGTCCGCCAATACGTTCACCAGCTTCATATCTTTATCAAAGCCAAACAGCCCCTGATAGAAGGATTTGGCGACCGCCTGCGACAAGGTGTCGTTGGCATCGTACGGGTCGAGCGTGGTGAAGTTGGACGCTACGGCAATCACCGCATCCTTGGCAGCCCAAGCCGGGCCAGCAGCGGCAGCCAGCAGTACGGCGGCCAAAACATTACGCTTGAATGTGTGCTTAGTCATATTGCTTAACTCTCCTGAGGCAAGGCTAAAAAGCACCGGCGATAGGGTGGCGGGCCACAAAGTGCCCTGGCCCTACCTGCACTAAAGGTGCGGTAACGGGTTCATCGTGCAGCCCACGGATCGGGCTGGGTATTTCATCCACCAGCAACGGCTGGCGTTTATGCGCATGGGTTGGATCGGCCACCGGCACGGCGGCCATCAGCTTACGGGTATAGGCGTGCTGCGGGTTTTCGAACACCGCACGGCGTGGGCCGATCTCCACAATCTGGCCCAGGTACATCACCGCGACGCGATGGCAGACACGTTCCACTACTGCCATATCGTGGGAAATAAACAGAAATGCGATGCCCAATTCACGCTGTAAATCGAGCAGCAGATTGACAATTTGCGCCTGAATCGACACGTCCAGCGCGGAGACCGCCTCATCGGCAATTACCACTTTCGGATTGAGTGCCAGCGCGCGGGCAATGCAGATACGCTGGCGTTGACCTCCGGAGAACTCATGCGGATAACGCCGCGCATGTTCCGGCTTCAGCCCTACCCGCTCCAATAACCAGGCGACCCGTTTTTCAGCCTCCGTCCCACGAGCAACATTATGCACCAGCAGCGGCTCCATGATGGAGAAACCAACGGTGAGCCGTGGATCCAGGGAAGCGTAAGGGTCTTGAAAGATAAACTGAATATCACGGCGTAAATGCTGTAAGGCGGAACCTTTCAAGCGGTTGATCTGTTGACCGTTGAAGGTAATGGTGCCGCGTTGGCTGTCTACCAGCTTTAACAGTGAGCGGCCGGTGGTGGATTTGCCACAGCCGGATTCGCCGACTAACCCCAGCGTTTCGCCGGGATAGAGGTCGAAGCTGATATTTTCCACCGCATGCACACGGCGCGTGACGCGGTTGAGAATGCCGCTGCGCAGATCGAAGCGCGTGACCAGATTTTCTACCTGCAAGATCGGCGTAGCCCCTGCGGGTATGGTGTCTTGCGGCTGGTCGTTATCGTCAACGCCAGCTAACGGAAATTTTGCCGGGAAGTCTTTATCTGCCATCGCGCCCAGCTGTGGCACGGCAGCCAACAAAGCTTGAGTGTAAGGCTGCTGAGGAGCGGCGAACAACGCCCGCACAGCCCCCTGTTCCACTTTTTCGCCTTGATGCATCACCAGAACCCGATCGGCAATCTCCGCCACCACGCCCATATCGTGGGTAATGAAGATCACCCCCATCTGCATTTCCTGCTGCAACACGCGGATCAGTTGCAGGATTTGCGCCTGAATGGTGACGTCCAGCGCGGTGGTAGGTTCATCGGCAATCAGCAGCGCCGGTTTACACGACAGCGCCATGGCAATCATCACCCGCTGGCGCATCCCGCCAGACAGTTGATGCGGATAGCGGCCAAGGACGTTTTTGGCCTCGGGAATGCGCACCAGATCGAGCATACGCAGCGCTTCACGTTTGGCGCCGCGGTGATCCATCCCCTGATGCAGACGCAAAGATTCGGCGATCTGCTCCCCCACCGGAAACACCGGGTTGAGCGAGGTCATCGGCTCTTGAAAAATCATCGCCATATCGGCGCCGCGCAAGGTTCGCAGGGTGCTCTGTTTCGCCTTGGCCAGATCGAGCACCTGGCCGTTACGCCGGCGAAAATGCATCACGCCGCTGGTCAACTCACCGCCACCCTGCTCTACTAGACGCATCAACGCCAGTGAGGTGACCGACTTGCCGGAGCCGGACTCTCCAACGATCGCCAGCGTTTCGCCACGGTCGACGTCGAAGTCCAGATGACGCACCGCCTCAATGACGTCGCCTTCTTGGCGAAATTGCACGCACAGATCGCTCACTGCCAGTACACGCTCCGGCGGTAAAATCAGCCCACGTTCTACCTGTGGCTGGATGGCCGTATCGGTCATTTGCCCTCCCGGCAAGCGTTCAGCGGTAGATACCTACGGAAGGGGCATCGCCGACGTAGCCGAAACCGCGATACATACCTTCACTGTTAAACGGTAGCGCGACGTTGCCAAAACGATCGATGGCGATCAGCCCACCGCTGCCACCCAGCGCCAACAGTTTTTCCATCACCACTTTATCGCAGGCCTGTTGCAGGGTTAGACCGGCATATTCAATCAGTGCAGAAACGTCGTAGGCCGCGACGGTGCGCATAAAGATTTCGCCGGTACCGGTGCTGGAGACCGCCACCGTGGCATTGTTGGCATAGCAACCAGCACCAATAATCGGCGTATCGCCAATGCGCCCTGCCGCCTTATTGGTCATCCCGCCGGTTGATGTGGCCGCAGCCAGGTTGCCCAGAGCATCCAGCGCTACCGCCCCCACGGTGCCAAATTTGCGATCGGGATCCAGTGGGTCGCCGCTGAGCGCCGCCGCGCCGTCGTGATCGAGCAACACCCGGCCCTGCTCTGCCTGAGCACGGTGCAGTTGGTCAAAACGTTCCTGGGTAAAGAAGAAATCGGGCTCGACCATTTCCAGGCCGTGATTGGCGGCAAATCTTTCTGCCCCTTCGCCGCCAAACAGTACATGAGTGCTGTTTTCCAGCACCGCACGCGCGGCCAGCACCGGGTTGCGTATCCGGCTGACCCCGGCGACCGCCCCTGCATCACAGGTACGGCCATCCATCACGCAGGCATCCAGCTCATGGGTACCCTGGTGGGTAAATACCGCGCCCTTGCCTGCGTTGAACAGCGGGCACTCCTCCAGCAGCCTGACTGCCTCCGTGACCGCGTCCAGTGCGCTGCCGCCTGCGGCCAAAATAGCCTGCCCGGCAGCCACAATGTCGGAAAGCGCCCGGATATAATCTTGTTCTTTCTCTGCACTCAATGCCGCACGGGTAATTGCGCCCGCACCACCATGAATGGCAATCACTGGTTTGCTCATTGACCTGACACCTGTTTCTATCCGCGGCAATTCAAGCAGGTACCGCATGAAAATGGAGAGAGAATTATTATTTAGTGTTTTTCGACTATATTTAGCCCGGCAATCGATGTAAAGCACAAACTCGTCGCCAAGCATTAAGCGTAGTCTGCTTAGACTGTTTTGTGCATAGAAAGAGCTAAATGGTATAAAAACAGTGGGTTATCTGGTTTTTCATTTACCGCTGACAAATTTAACCAGTCTATTGGCAGCAGCAGGAAATAGACCGGATTGGCTCATGCTTAATAAGCGTTATCCCATGCCCCTCTCCGCTATTCCCCGCTTACACACCAATGAAAAATATTCAGAAACCCGATCCCGGTTGTTGCAGAAATTCCTGCTCCTCAAACGTAGATTTCCGGCCTAATATCTCGTTACGATGGGGATAACGTCCAAAACGATCGATAATGGCTTTATGACGTATTTCAAACTCCAACTGGTCACCATTATTTAATTGGCGAAACAGCTCCAACGCCTGCTGGTGGATCAAGGCGGATTCGGAATGCATAAACGGCAAATAGAGGAAGCCGCGCTGCTCAACCGTCAGATTTTCACATAGCCCCGTGGCGATCGCTTCCTGAGCCAGCACCAGCGCCATTCCGTCACAAGCAAAGGAGCGTGGCGTGTTGCGGAACAGATTACGGCTGAACTGATCGAGCACGATGATTTCTGCCAGTCTGCCTTTGATGGTTGTACGCCAATGCGCCAGTTCTCCTTGGGACGCCGCCTGCCACAGCTGGCCAAAGCGGGTGTGCAGCAAACGGTCGAACTCATCCTCCTTCTTAAACCACATGGCTGGGTCAATCTCTTCGAACCAAAAATCCAGTACCTGCTGGTGCATGGCTGTCTCCTGTTGGTGATTGCCTGGGGCCGCTGACATTTCTCCCCTTCGGCGTTATCTGCCATAATAGCGAAAAATTCGCGCACGCCGATTACGGAGTTTTGTTTATGGATCACTGTCATACTTCTGACCTCATTTCTCTTGAGCAGGCACTGGAGAAAATGCTCTCCCAGATCGCGCCACTGCAACAGAGCGAATCTATCGCCTTGACCAGCGCAGCCGGGCGCATTACCGCCACTCCGGTGGTCTCCCCTATCGATGTCCCGCCCTTCGCCAACTCGGCGATGGACGGCTACGCGGTACGTCTAAGTGACCTGAACGGCAACTCTTCGTTACCGGTAGCGGGTAAAGCCTTTGCCGGGGCTCCGTTTACGGATGCCTGGCCTGCCAATACCTGCGTACGCATCATGACCGGAGCGCCAATTCCCGCCGGTGCGGATGCGGTGATCATGCAAGAGCAGGCTGAAGTCACCGAGGCTGGAGTGCGTTTCAACGCCCCGGTAACCGCCGGGCAAAATATCCGTTTGGCGGGTGAAGATATCCTGCGCGGGGCGAGTGTGCTGCCCGCCGGGATCACGCTGGGGGCAGCACAACTGCCATTGCTGGCCTCTCTAGGCGTGGCCGATGTGCAGGTGATGCGTAAATTGAAGGTGGCGGTATTCTCTACCGGAGATGAATTGCAGCCGGTCGGCCAGCCGCTGCAAGCCGGGCAGATCTACGACACCAATCGCTTTGCCGTACGCCTGATGCTGGAACAGCTCGGCTGCACGGTGATCGATCTGGGGATTATTCGTGATAATCAGGAAGCATTGCGCGCGGCCTTTATCCAGGCGGATAGCGAGGCCGACGTGGTGATCAGCAGCGGCGGCGTTTCCGTCGGTGAAGCCGATTACACCAAGCAAATGCTGGATGAACTGGGCAAAGTCAGCTTCTGGAAGCTGGCCATCAAACCGGGCAAGCCTTTTGCTTTTGGCAAACTCCAGCACGCCTGGTTCTGTGGCCTGCCTGGCAACCCGGTCTCTGCGGCTTTGACCTTCTATCAACTGGTGCAACCGCTGCTGGCCAAACTGGCCGGTCACACCGAATGGCAACTGCCACCTCGCTTGAAAGCTCGCGCCCTAACGCCACTGAAAAAGTCGCCGGGTCGCCTTGATTTCCAGCGCGGCATCTTCACCAGCAATGCCCAAGGCGAGCTGGAAGTGAGCACCACCGGCCATCAGGGTTCCCACGTGTTCAGCTCATTCAGCCAGGGTAACTGCTTTATCGTGCTGGAACGCGAACGCGGCTCGGTGGCCGCCGGAGAGATGGTGGAGATCGAACCTTTCAATGCGTTGTTGAGGAACTGAACATGCTGCCGGAATTAACCGATGCACAAGCGCTGCGCTACAACCGCCAGATCGTACTGCGGGGTTTTGACTTCGAGGGTCAGGAAAAGCTGCAGGCGGCGCACGTGCTAATCGTTGGGCTTGGCGGGCTGGGCTGTGCGGCGGCACCTTATTTGGCTGCCGCTGGCGTCGGCCATCTGACGCTGGTTGATTTCGACACGGTTTCCCTCTCCAACCTCCAGCGCCAGATCCTGCACCGGGATGATCGCATTGGTATGGCGAAGGTCGAATCTGCCCGCATTGAGCTGGGCTCCATCAATCCTCATATCCGTATTGACACCCTGGACACTCATCTGGGTGACGAGCAAATGGCGGAGCAGATTGCCGCATGCGACGTGGTGCTGGACTGTACCGATAACGTGGCGACCCGCGATCTGCTCAACCGCCTGTGCCATGCGCAGCGCAAACCGCTGGTCTCAGGGGCAGCCATCCGCATGGAAGGCCAGCTCAGCGTCTTTACCTATCAGCCGGAACAACCTTGTTATCGCTGCCTGAGCAGGCTGTTTGGCGAAAATGCGCTGACCTGCGTTGAGGCGGGTGTGATGGCGCCTTTAGTCGGCACCATCGGCACGTTACAGGCGATGGAAGCCATCAAGCTGTTGGCAAACTATGGCCAGCCTTTGGTAGGGAAGTTATTGATGTTTGATGCGATGAGCATGCAGTTTCGCGAGATGAAGCTGCCTAAGGATCCACGGTGTGAGGTGTGTAGCGGCAACCCCTTGTAGATCGTAAACATAGCGATGCAGATCAAGTGTGACTGTATTTACCCCCCTCTAAAGCCCTCCCTGCAACCCGCATATGGCGTGTCTTACACGCTAAGAAAACCGACTGCAAAAACCTCAGCAGTGCGCCCATGACACGGCTTAAAGGTGATGCAATGGCACGACTGATACAATCTCATGACTGTGGGTGTCCTGCCATCCACAGCACAAAGTAAATGCCGAGAGTTTAGGCCGGGTGTATGGAATATTAGCCACACGCAAAATTCACCATCACCTAAAAGGAAATATTATGTCTAGTGTTAATTCACCTATCGAAGGCACCATCATGATTGCAGGTACTCTGTATGGTGGGGTCGCTTTCTCTCAAAACAATCAGAATGTCGTTTGCAAATCCAGCCCGGTAAATATCGTACATTGTGGCGATAACGCAATGGTATACGATGATGTTGTTTCCGCTACCGGCGACGTTGACTTCCCCAACATCCGTGGAAGAATAGCAACAACGGGCGATAACTCGTACATTACAGGCGGTAACGAGTCGTTGACCTCGGCATTGGGTTTTTCTTCTTCTATCATGCTTGGATATCTCTACCCTGACGTAGAACAATTGACATTGACACAAGCCGTTGCCGTTACTGCCAATACAAATGGCACTATTAAAACCGCAGGCTATGTGGATAATTCTGTTTTAATGGCAGCTGGAGATACAAGCCAGATTATTGATCGTGGTAACAACAACGTACTCTTCTCCTCTGGCGTGGATAACACCATTCAGTCCGATGGCGGAACCGGTGCGGTTATTTTTACCGCAAAAAACCCACGCTATTTTACCCTCAATGAGCAAGGTGTTGCGGCTATTACCTGGCATGATGGTATTCGTACTCGCGTCACCGTTATTTACGAAGGGGAAAATGGAATCGAAAAAGGTGAGATGTATCGCCTGGATGAAAACGGCAGTGTCGTTGCCATCTGATTAAGTACTCGATGAGTATAAGAGCCGCCTTATTGAAGTGAGTTTCATTTATTGGACACTTTATCTGGCGGTTTTTTGCGATTGTGTACGAGGTAAAACGTAGTGCTCTATTATCTCCCGTGTTTCATTCAGCGTTTTGAACTGACCCAAGCACCTGAAAACCAAGTTTTTCAGGTGCTTGTCATCATTATGATGGGCCGTTGTATCAACCCATATTCTTCAGCAAGTAGCGGATCAGGAAATACCCTGGCTACGCAGATAGTCTTCGTAGTTGCCGGTAAAGTCGATCACCTTGTTCGGGGTCATTTCCAGAACGCGTGTGGCCAGCGAGCTAACAAACTCACGGTCATGGGAAACGAAGATCAGGGTACCTTCATACATTTCCAACGCCATGTTCAGTGACTCGATGGATTCCATATCCATGTGGTTGGTTGGTTCATCCATGATCAGGATGTTCGGGCGCTGCATCATGATCTTGCCGAACAGCATACGGCCCTTCTCACCACCGGACAGCACTTTTACACGCTTCTTGATATCGTCCTGGCTGAACAACAGGCGGCCAAGAATGCTGCGTACCGCCTGCTCATCGTCCTTTTCCTGCTTCCACTGGCTCATCCAGTCGAACACGCTCAGGGTTTCATCGAACTCGTATTCGTGATCCTGTGCGTAGTAACCGATCTTGGCGTTTTCGGACCATTTCACCGTGCCGTGATCCGGCTGCAGGTCACCCACCAGCGTTTTCAGCAGGGTAGATTTACCGATACCGTTGGCACCCAGGATCGCCACCTTCTCGCCCACTTCAACCATCAGGTTGAGTTTGCTGAACAGCGGGCTGTTGTCGAAGCCTTTGGCCAGCGCTTCCACTTCCAGCGCGTTACGGAACAGCTTCTTGTCCTGCTCAAAACGGATGAACGGGTTCTGACGGCTGGAGGCTTTCACCTCTTCCAACTGGATCTTGTCAATCTGGCGGGCACGAGAGGTAGCCTGCTTGGATTTAGAGGCGTTGGCGCTGAAGCGGCTAACGAAGGACTGCAATTCGTTAATCTGCGCCTTCTTCTTGGCGTTGTCAGACATCAGACGCTCACGAGCCTGGGTAGCCGCCGTCATGTATTCGTCGTAGTTACCCGGGTAGACACGCAGTTCGCCGTAGTCCAGATCCGCCATGTGAGTACAAACCATGTTCAGGAAGTGACGGTCGTGCGAAATGATGATCATGGTGCTGTTACGTTCGTTCAGCACCTGCTCCAGCCAGCGAATGGTATCGATGTCCAGGTTGTTCGTTGGTTCGTCGAGCAGCAGGATTTCCGGATCGGAGAACAGGGCCTGAGCCAACAGGACACGCAGTTTGAAGCCGGGAGCGATCTCGCTCATCGGGCCATAATGCTGTTCTACCGGAATACCTACGCCGAGCAGCAGCTCACCGGCACGCGCTTCTGCAGTGTAGCCGTCCATCTCGCCATAGGCCACTTCCAGATCGGCCACTTTATAGCCGTCTTCTTCGCTCATCTCCGCCATGGCGTAGATGCGGTCGCGCTCTTCCTTCACCGCCCACAGTTCGGTGTGGCCCATGATCACGGTGTCCAGCACGCTAAACTGTTCAAAAGCGAACTGATCCTGGCGCAGTTTACCCAGGCGCTCATTCGGATCCAGGAACACGTTACCGCCGCTCGGCGCCAGATCGCCACCGAGGATTTTCATGAACGTCGATTTACCGCAGCCGTTGGCTCCGATCAGACCATAGCGGTTACCGCCGCCAAATTTGACAGAGATGTTTTCAAACAACGGCTTACTGCCGAACTGCATAGTGATGTTGTTAGTGCTTAACACAGCGCTCGCTCTTAATTTGATTGGGAATGTGATTTGGCGCGCATTATGCCATAACGCAACACAGAGATCGTGGGAAGTTTTGGTGAAGATTTGCTCGGTGCTCGGGGTGTGGAGATATTCGCCAGCTAAATATCTCCTGCAGAACGAATTAACGGATAACCAAACCAGTCACTTTTTAGCCCATTTCCTTGACCTGATCTTGCAACATCGCAATAAATGCTCGTGAAGCTGCGCTGCGGTAGCCCTCTTTGCGTTGCAACACAACGGCATGGCGTTCGGGCATGGGAACCGAAAGCTTGATAGGCAGCAGCAGCGGATTACTCCGCGCTATGGCCTGCGGTAGAATAGTCGCGAGCTGGCCGTGGCGCACAATCTCGGCGATGGCGCTAATCGCATTCGCCTCCATGGCAACCTGAGGATAAATCGCGTGCTGTTGGCAATATTCGTCCACGTAATGACGCGTGGCGAAGTCACCGTTGAGTAGCACCAACGGCACCTGCTGCACCTCCGCAACGCTCAAGGCAACGCGGCGCTTGGCAAGCTGATGCCCCTTCCCCACCATCAGTTGCAACCGCTCCGTGAACAGCCTGGTCGCGGCTATATCCGCAGAGTGAACCGGCTCGAAGGCAATCCCCAGATCCAATTGGTCATCGCACAATAACGCCTCCATCTTATCCTGCGTCATCTCACGGATATTAAGGGTAATCCCTGGGTAGCGCCGGAAAAAACCGTCGACCAACGGGCCAATCAGGTAGGAGGTAAAGGTTGGCGTCATCGCCAAACGCAGGTTACCGCGTTCCAACGTCGCGACATCCTGAATGGCCCGCTTGCCGGCATCCAGATCCTGTAACGCCAGCCGGGCATAGCGCATCCACGCCTGACCGGCATCGGTGAGTTGCACCCTGCGCCCGGAACGGTCGAACAGCTCTACCTGCAGCGTCTCTTCCAACTGTTTGATCTGCTGTGACAAGGTGGGCTGAGAAACATGTAGCACCTCCGCCGCCCGGGTGAAGTTTCCCTGCTCCGCCACCGCCAGAAAGTAACGTATGTGCCGCAGTAACATAACGCCTCAACTATTAGTGATGCCTATCGAGGTGATTATAAATGGGTCTTGGACCCTATAGCTAGAAAAGTCCATTCTTGCCTCCATTGAAAGCGAGCCACACATTGATGGAGTCACCATGCAAGAGGTTATTGACGGTTTTCTGAAGTTCCAGCGCGAGGCTTTTGTCGAGCGCACAGAGCTGTTCAAACGCCTGGCCACCAGCCAGAACCCACGCACCCTGTTTATATCCTGTTCCGACAGCCGATTGGTGCCAGAGCTGATCACCCAACGTGAACCGGGCGACCTGTTCGTCATCCGCAACGCGGGCAATATCGTGCCTTCTTTCGGGCCTGAGCCCGGTGGTGTTTCAGCCTCGGTAGAATATGCCGTTGCCGCGCTGGGCGTAAAAGATATCGTGATTTGCGGCCACTCAGATTGCGGGGCCATGACCGCCATCGCCACCTGCAAATGCCTGGATCATATGCCCACCGTGGCCAACTGGCTGCGCTATGCCGATGCCGCCAAGGCGGTCAATCAGGCCAATGAACACGCCAGCGAGCACGATCGCATTAACTCGATGGTGCGTGAAAACGTCATCGCCCAGCTCACCAACCTGAAAACTCACCCTTCGGTCGCGCTAGCGCTCGATCGAGGCAATCTGCGGCTGCATGGCTGGATCTACGATATCGCTACCGGCTGTATTGATGCATTAGATGGCAATACCCGCCGTTTCGTACCGCTGGCGAGCAACCCAAGCGTCACCGCCAGCCCAGCTATGCAACGTTTCTAATCTACCCAAACCTCTAGGAGTTTACATGACACAATCACTACATAGCGTTTCAGCACGCCAAAGCCTGACCGACGTCATCATGGACGCTAAAGTCCGTAAGGGCCTGACCTTCGAGGCGATTAACCAAGGCACCGGCTTGAGCCTGGCGTTTGTTACCGCCGCGCTGCTTGGCCAGCATCCGTTACCGGAACAGGCCGCCCGTGCAGTAGCGGCAAAGCTGGATTTGGATGAAGATGCGGTGCGCCTGCTGCAAACCATCCCGGTGCGCGGCAGTATCCCCGGCGGTGTGCCAACAGACCCGACCATCTACCGTTTCTACGAGATGGTGCAGATCTACGGCTCAACCCTGCGGGCGCTGGTGCATGAACAATTTGGTGACGGGGTGATCAGCGCGATCAACTTCAAGCTGGATATCAAAAAGGTCCAGGACCCCGATGGCGGTGAACGTGCGGTGATCACGCTGGATGGCAAATACCTGCCAACCAAGCCATTCTAATAGTTATGTTATTAAATTATTAAGTTAATATAATCCAGCACCGGAACCCCGGCGCTGGATCACTCAACCATGAAAATAGCGGCTATCCGCTGGAGCCTCTTCACGCGGTTCCAACCCATAATCCCGCACCACCTCGGCCACCCGTAGCCGGTAATATTCCAGCACCTCATGCCTGCCACGCGCCTGGGCCCGACGGTGTTGCTCCAGGTTGCGCCACTGCTGCACCGCCGCCTCGTCACGCCAGAACGACAGCGAGAGCAACTTGTCCGGCTCGCTCAGGCTCTGAAAACGTTCTATAGAGATAAAACCGTCAATTTCCGCCAGCAGCGGTTTCAACTGCGCCGCCAGCTCAAGATAGGTTTCCCGCTGCCCAATGGCAGCACGTAGTTCAAAAATCACCGCGATCATCATCGTTCTCCTCGGCAGTATAAAATTCGGGTACGCGCGCATTTTGCGAAACGCGCCAGCGAAAATGGCTTAACAGTTCGGGCTTAAGGTTGAGTTTGGATAAATGGCCGATCCCCTCCAGGGCTATCAGCCGTGCCCAACGTTCTCCCGGGCAGCGATGAGCACCATAACCGAAGGCAAAACTTTCCTGCGGCGTTGTCAAATGCACCAATACGCTCTGCCCCACCGCCAGCGGTTGACCGTCAAGCAATGTCACCTGTCGCGCAAACCTGCGGGTAGTCTGGATCGGCGGAGTTTGCTGCAACACCGCCAAGATCAACGCTTCTGCCGATTGATGGCGCTGATTGGTCAACAGCAGCGTCTGGCCGATTAATCCGGCAGTACCTTCACAGGCCTGGAACAATAGCCCGATGGCATTGGCTATCGCCAGCGCCCGCTCGCCAATATGTTGGCACAGTTGTTCAAACAACGGTCCCTTTGCCAGTTGCATACGGATCTGCAACTTCCCGGCAGCGGCGGCTCCCACGGCCATCTGCTCTGCGCTACCGCCAGGAGCAATACAGCGCACAAAGTCCAACACTTCATCCACCAGGGCAGATCGATCCTGATGAGCCACACCCAAGACTTCAGCCAGCACGCAGACCGGCAAAGCGTAGTTAAACCGGGTGAGCTGTTCTGCCGTTGTCAAACTGGCGGCCAACCGTTGAGCCACACCAACCGTAAGCAGCCGGATCTCATCATCAGTGAACGCGGCCAGAGCCGCCTCGATCGCCCCCTTTAATTCACGCTGTCCGGCGCCATCATTCATGCGAACCAGAGAGGCGAAGATCGATTGAGCGGGCGTCCCAATTAAAGCTGCGGGTACCGGCTCATCCGAGGGGCGAACACCGAGGTGAGGATGGGTTAAAGCTTCACGCACCGCTTGCCGCGATGCAACAGAAAAGGGGCAGGCCGCCATGGCAATTTCCTTCCGATAAGAATAGAGAACAGCCATTGTCGGATTAGACGAGCAGCAATACTTCGGTTATTCTCGAAGTATGAATGACAATACGCTTGAAGACCGCCTGGCCGCATTGACGGCCGCAATCGCCGATCGCACCCGAGCGCGCATACTATGCCTGCTGATGGATGGGCGCGCCTATACCGCAACGGAGCTGAGTGCGGCAGTGGACGTCGCAGCCTCCACCGCCAGCAGCCATCTGGCACGCTTGCAGGAGCAGAACCTGATCGGCTGTGTCAAACAGGGCCGCAATCGCTTTTATCGCCTGGCGGGCAAGCCGGTGGCCGATATGCTGGAAAGCCTGATGGCGTTGGCCGGTGTAGAACGCCCGACGGTGAAAAGCAGCACTCCGGCCTCATTACGTTATGCACGCACCTGCTATGACCACATGGCAGGTGAGATCGCGGTTCAAATACATCATCAGTTGCTGGCGCGGGCCTGGCTAATCGGAGATAACGACTATCAGCTCAGTGAGTCCGGGCAGGCTGCCTTGACACAGTTGGGTATCGACTGCTCCCCGGCCCCGACCCGGCGGCGTTTTGCCTGCGATTGTCTGGACTGGAGCGAACGCAAGGCTCATCTCGGTGGCGCTCTGGGCGCTGCCATGTTGGCCGCATTTGAAAAACGTGGATGGGTTCAGCGCCAGCTAGATAGCCGTGAGCTGCAACTGACCGCCGCTGGTAGAAAAGCGCTGAGCGCACATTTTGGCCTGGCGCTTTGAATGCCTGGCGCGCTAGCTTAGCTGCCATACTCAATGGGTTTATCTGTTGACGATCCCGTCATATCCGAGGAGTTATCATGTCCGATATTAACCCATTCCCGATCGCCAAACGTTGGCCCGCCAAGCATCCTGAACGGTTACAACTCTACTCGCTGCCGACCCCTAATGGGGTGAAAGTCTCCATCATGCTCGAAGAGATCGGCCTGCCTTATGAGGCGCATCTGATCGACATCGGCAAAAATGAAACCTGGACGCCGGAGTTCCTGTCGCTCAACCCTAACGGTAAAATCCCGGCGATCCTCGATCCTGCTGGCCCGGACGGTAAGCCGTTTGCGCTGTTCGAGTCCGGGGCAATCCTGCTATATCTGGCAGAGAAATGCGGCAAGTTGTTACCCAAAGACCCCGCCCAACGTTATGAAACCATCCAGTGGGTATTTTTCCAGATGGCGTCCGTGGGGCCAATGTTTGGCCAGCTAGGCTTTTTCCACAAATTCGCCGGGCGCGAATATGAAGACAAACGGCCATTTGAGCGCTACCAGAAAGAGTCCAAACGGCTGCTTGGCGTACTGGAAGAGCGGCTGCAAGGGCGTGATTGGATCATGGGTTCGCAATACACCATTGCCGACATTTCCCTACTCGGCTGGGTACGCAACCTGATCGGTTTTTATGAAGCGCGCGACGTGGTGGAGTTCGACAATTTCCCCCTTGTTGGCCAATGGCTGGAACGTGGGCTGGCAAGGCCTGCCGTACAACGCGGCATTAATATTCCTGCCCGCCAAGTCTGATAACCTATTGGGATTGCCAGGAAAGGCTATCCCTTTTCCCACCTCTCTCGTCATAAAAATGTCACTTTCCTGCTCTACTCTCCGATGTAACAAAATAATGCCAACAATATTTTTGTATTACGACAAGGAGCCCTACCCATGCAGCAGTCCGTTTCTCTGATCGCCGGTGCCCTATTATCCGCTCTGTTATGTTCCACCGCTCTGGCTGACAACAATCAACTCAACAACCGCGCGGCTCGTGGCGATATTACCGAACCCGGCGGTGCACGCCGTTTGGCTGGCGATCAAACCGCCGCGCTGCAAGCGTCGCTATCGAATAAAACCGCTAAAAACGTGATCCTGCTGATCGGCGACGGCATGGGCGATTCGGAAATCACCGGCGCACGCAACTATGCCGAAGGCGCAGGCGGTTACTTCAAAGGGATCGATGCTCTGCCGCTAACCGGCCAATACACCCACTACTCGCTGGATAAGAAAAGCCATAAGCCAGACTATGTCACCGACTCTGCCGCCTCGGCCACCGCCTGGGCTACCGGCGTCAAGACCTACAACGGCGCGTTGGGCGTAGATGTGAACGGCAAAGATCAACCGACGATTTTGGAACTGGCCAAGGCCGCGGGTAAAGCCACCGGCAACGTCTCCACGGCGGAGCTGCAAGATGCCACGCCGGCAGCACTGGTTTCGCACGTAACCTCCCGCAAGTGCTACGGCCCAGAGGAAACCAGTGAGCAATGCGCCAGCAACGCGCTGGAAAACGGCGGGCATGGTTCTATTACCGAGCAGCTGATTAAAACCCGTGCCGACGTCACGCTGGGCGGCGGAGCAAAATCCTTCGCTCAGTTGGCGAAAAGCGGTGAATGGCAGGGGAAAACGCTGAAGGCCCAGGCTGCCGCATTGGGCTACCAATGGGTGGAGGATGCCGAAAGCCTGAACGCGATTAACCTCGCCAATCAGCAAAAGCCGCTGCTGGGCTTGTTTGCGCCAGGCAATATGCCTGTACGCTGGAAGGGACCGAAAGCCTCCTACCACGGTAATCTCGATCAGCCTGCAGTGACCTGTGAGAACAATCCAGAGCGCGGCACCAATGTGCCAACGCTGGCGGCGATGACCGAGAAAGCCATCGAGCTGCTGAAGAACAACCCCAACGGTTTCTTCCTGCAGGTGGAAGGTGCGTCCATCGACAAACAGGATCATGATGCCAACCCATGCGGCCAGTTTGGCGAAACGGTCGATCTGGATGAAGCAGTACAAAAAGCGCTGGAGTTCGCCCGCGCCGACGGTAATACCCTGGTGATCGTTACCGCCGACCACGCCCACTCCAGCCAGATTATTGCCGCCAAGGCCAAGGCGCCGGGGCTGACCCAATCATTAACCACCAAAGACGGCGCGGTGATGACCATCAGCTATGGCAACTCGGAAGAAGGCTCCCAGGGCCATACCGGTACCCAGTTGCGCGTTGCCGCTTATGGCCCGCATGCCGCCAACATCGTGGGGCTGACCGATCAGACCGACCTATTCTTCACCATGCGCGACGCCATGAACATCAAATGATCCACATGGGCACAGCATGCTGTGCCCCTACCTATCTCCCTATCCCCCCGCCCAATTCACTATACCCCTACCCCTTGCGGAGCATTTTTCGCCACGTCAATTATCCAAGTTTACCCTTGCGTAACCGCCCATGCGCGCCTATTATCAAAGAATAAACTTGGATTATTAAGTCCCATTTGACTGTGACCCGAATGTCGTCGCTGCAGGAGAATTAAACCAATGGATCGCGCCAATATCATTCACGACTTGCTGAACTGGATCGAAAACCACCTGGATCAACCGCTGCTGCTGGATAACGTGGCAGCAAAATCTGGCTACTCCAAATGGCATCTGCAACGTATGTTCCGCAGTACCACAGGCCATGCGCTCGGCAGCTATATCCGCGAGCGCCGTTTGTCCAAGGCCGCACAGGCACTACGCGCTACCCCTCGCCCAATTCTGGATATTGCCCTGCAGTTCCATTTTGATTCCCAGCCTTCATTTTCCCGGGCCTTTAAAAAGCAGTTTGGTGAAACGCCAGCGGTCTATCGCCGCACGCCGCAGCAAGATGAAGTGGCCCTCTCCTCAGAGCACAGCTATCGGCACGGCACACCGAGCCTGCATTCACTGTACAAGCGCCAATGCGTAGACGAAGGCTGCACTCACTGGGTCGGCCAGCGTTAAAAGCAAAAAGGCCAACGGGTGTATAAACCCATTGGCCTTTTCAGCTCCCGCTAAACGGGCGCAGCAGCACCTCACCCCATTGAACTGAGTGATGTTTTATCAGTTATATTCGAGGGTAAAGGTGGCAATCGATTTGATGGTGCCGCCCTTCATTTTCGCTGCGGTCTGGTAGTAACGCGCCTTGAGCGGCAAAGTGATGGTATTGGTCTGGTTGGCAATAGTATGCCCGGCATACACCGCCGTGCCGCTAGTGATTGGCGTTGAGTTATTGCCGGTCAGCAGTTGGACACCGACGCCGCTGGCGGCATTGCTATCCTGTACCGGCTGGAGTACGCCCGGTGCATTCGAGGCATCGCGAGTATAGTCAAAACGTACGTTAACCAGCCCCTCCCCTGTACCGCCAGGTAACAGTTCCGTCCCCGTACCACCCACACAGTTGATGTTAATCGAAAAGTCCTGCTCTGCGGCGGTACTGCCCACGCCTTTAAACGCCGCAGTAGCCACCGTACTCAGGTTGATCACCTTGTTTTTCGAACCGGCGTCCACCGAACAGGACGAGGTGACAATGGTGATACTGTTTGCCAATACGTGGGAGATCAGGATCGGTCTTGAAGGCCCCGTCCCATCCGCATAGTAAGAAGAATACTGCCCGGGGGCTAACGAGCCGGTACCGGTATTCTGGGCAATTTTGATCACCTCAACCACAAAATACCCCTCAGCCAGATACACCCCGCCGTTACGGTAGATCTCGTGCGGGTAATAGGCACCTTCCTGCGAGCCGATCTGGCGATAAAGCCGCAACCCCACCCCCGGCACGTTGGTGGTCCAGATTTTGTCGCTGATGGAGCTCGGGCCGCCTTGTAAAATGCGACCATACAACGTGCTATTACCGCTGCAAGAAATATTGTTATCCCGGCTGATATCGAACTTGCCGGTGGCCAGGATATCGCCCACCTTGGTATCCGGCGTAATCAATACCCTGCCGACGTTCATAATGATGTCCTGCGGCCTGGTCGTGTTAACCCGACATTGAGCATATGCCTGTTGCCCGGCCAACATCAGTAACAAAAACAGCATGGCTTGTTTAGGGCGCTGGCGCATGGCGGTGAATTTATGGATAACGTTGATCATTTGCAGCTCGCCTCGATAATTTCGTAATCAGTGCTGTTTTGTGTTTTGGCTTGGTAATTCACGGAACACTGTTGTGTCGGCTGAGTACCCCATTTCACCAACAGCAGCCCCTGTAACGCTTCGGTACGCAGATAGATGCGGCTGCCTTGGCCGACGATGCCGATCACTTGGTTACGGATATCCAATACTTCGGCACCAAAAGGCAATGCCGTGTTGTTCGGGCCCAACGCATGGATAATCAGCGCCTGGCCTTTGATGGTCTTGAACTCCAGCTTGGCAATCGCACCGGCATAAGGCGCTACCTGCTGGCTGCTGCTTTCCAACTCGACATCGCGTGACATACCGTTAGGATCCAGCGTGACGTTGGTCATGCGGTATGGGGCAACATAAGGCACCACCGCATAGCCGTTGTCATCGATTCGCACCCCAGGAGAGTTGGTGACGATTGCCCCTGCGGCATCCGGCGCTTCAACCAGCACCATGGTTTGGCCACGCTGAGGCGTCATGGTCACGCCACCGGCATGTGCCACCACACTGCCGGAGGCCCCGATGGACGACTGGCGGAAATCACGGCCATAGCTGTAAGAACCGTTCATGGTGGCGAAACGACTACGGTATTCCCCATTCACACTGGTGTTAGTCCCGCCGCTTTGATCGTTAGCCAAGGTGGCACTGTAGCTGATGTTGTTATCCTCCCCGGTGGAACCGTTAATCCCGATGCGGCTGCTGTCGTAGCCTTGGTCGTTGTAGGCCAATGCGCTGTTCAGGCTGATGTTTTGCGAGCCAATGTTGAACGGGATCGAGAAGTTCAGGAAGTAACGGGTTTCATCGTGGTTATAAGTATCGGTAGTACGCATGGCGGACAAACCGTAGGTAACTCGGCCGATGAAGTTGTTGTAACCCACCTGATACTGTTTGGAGGTACCGCCACGGTTCCAGTAATCGCGCACCGAACCGGTGATATACAGCGATCCCAGATTGGCACCCAGGCCCTGATTCAGCGTGAGCTGATATTCACTGCGCTGGCGGTTAACCGCATCGGCACTTAAGCCCCGGCTCTCGTTATCACGGGCATACACCGCATCACGCAGTGACAGATAGCCGGAAGTCGAGTAGCGGTAAGCCGCAATGGTGAAGTTGGTGTTGGTTTCCGACATCAGCTTGCTGTAGCTGATCTTGTAGCTCTGGCCGGACAGATCCCCCTGTTTCAGGCGGGTGTTAGCCTGAGTCACGTCGACGGCAAAAGCCCCCAACGGTGTTGCCACTGCACTCCCCAGCAGCACCGCGCTGTAACCGTCACTCACGGTCGCCCCGGTGTAACCAGTCAGAATATTGGTAAACCCGCGCTGATAAGTCGCCTGGAACATCTCGGGCAAGGTATGTAAATTATCATCGCGAACTTGGCCTGCGGTTAACGCATAGCGCTGGATCCCCGGGCGCAACATCTGCGCCACCGAAGCATAGGGAACGCTGAACTGGCGCACAGAACCATCGGCCTCATTGACCGTCACGTCCAGATCGCCGCCGTAGCCGGTAGGGAACAGATCGTTTATCACGAACTCGCCCGGCGCTACCGTGGTTTGGTAGATCAACTGGTTGTTCTGGCGAATTTCTACCAGAGCGTTGCTTTGTGCCACGCCGCGCACCACTGGTGCATAGCCGTTAAGAGAGTCCGGCAGCATGCGATCGTCGGTACTCAGTTGCGCACCGCGAAAACCGATCGAATCAAAGAAATCCCCGCTGGTAAAGGCATCCCCCAGGGTCAGCATCCCGCGCACAGCCGGAATGGCACGCTGCGCATAGGTGGCCGTGTTCTGCCAATGGGTGCTTTCCTGACTACGCCAGTTCACGTTCGAGTCATGGCGCAACTGCCAACCGGCAATGTTCACCCCGGCGTTCATCGTCAGATAAGCGTTGGTCGAGTCCGAGTTGCCACCGGAATTGGAGCTGTGCGAATTAAAGGCGTTGAAGTTATAGGACAGAAAACCAGCGGTGATGCCGCGATCCCAGAATTTCGGATCGACATAACCGCGTGCGGTACGGCGCAGCGCGACCTGCGGAACGCTGACATCCATACGCAAAGTGCTGGTATTAAGGCGGTAAGACGCTTCCGGCACCCATTCCCCCAGCGGCTTACAGCTGCTGGTCGTCACCGCCGGATCGCTGCCCATTGCCGCAGTATCGACGCCAAACTCTTCCAGAGACAGCAGGCTAAAGCAGGTATCGGCACTGTCTTTACCCGGCACGCTCTTGAATTCAATGTTCTTTTTGCCCTTCCATTCCCCGTTGACGTAAACATCCAGAGAATATTTCCCCGCCAATACCGGGTTGCCATCACGAAAGCGTGAAAGATCCACGCCCTGCGCCTGGCCAACCAGGAAATTGCTGTTGAAAGTGGCTTCGACCGGTGCAGCGGCCTGTTTGGCATCGTTTTGAGCCGCTGCCAGGGAAAATGCCGGAGTGGTCAGGCAAAGGGCACTACCGGTCAACAGCAGGATGGATCTGTAATTGAAAAGTGCCGACTTTACGGCGGCAGAGATAGGTAACTCGTTCATATCCATGCATTCCTTTACCAAATTAAGCGTCCCCGCCGGCTGACTTTACCTCGCGGCATGGGGCTTTCCAGGAGTTACTTTTGCTGATTTTTGCTGCGTTGAACCCGGCCACCAAAGTCATTGATGGTGGTGTACTCAATATCAGCGATCCGTGAACTGTCACCGGAAAAGGTCAGCGTTTTTTCCTGGCCAGGGGCCAGCATGTCGCCATGCGGTGCCAACGCGACTTTCTTGCGATTGGCAACGGCATTGATTTCGGTGAAGGAGACATAAAATGGCGTAGGATTTTTCACTTTCACACCGCCCGCCACGAAGCTCCACTGCAGTTTTTCTGGCGCGTCATTGGCTACGCCGCTCAGACCTTCCGGGCGATAGAACAACTTCACACGGGTTCTGAAGGCCACCTGCAGGAAGTTTTCTGGCGCGGTGTCGGCGGCCGTTCCGGTTGGTGCAGGGGGAATTTCCAGCACGTTCAACCAGAACAGAGATTCTTTGTCTTGCGTCAACGCCAAAGTGGTCAGCGAAACGCGCAGCGCCTGGCCGCCGTTGGGCTCAATACGGCTGATCGGAGGCGAAATAATAAAAGGAGCCTTGCTGTTTTCTGGCGTCGTTTCCGCGTTGCCCTCATCGATCCAGGCCTGGACCAGCGCTGGGGCGGTCCCATTATTGGAGAGCTGGACGGTCACTTCCCGCTGTTTGGCCGGATAAATAACGCGTGTGCCGTTCACAATAACGCTGGCAAAAGCGCTGCTGCTGAAAAGCACGGCCATCAGCAATACGCTGTATTTCTTAAACGATGTTTTCATTTTAATATCACTACTATAGAAATACAGCGGGGGAAAAGTTTCCACCCGCCAGAATAAATACCCGATGATTTTCACTCCCTGCAATTAGAGGCTATCAGGGCGAAAAAAATCGCCCCGAAAGGTCACAGGGAGGAAACAACTCTTAACTAGAAAAGGCGCGGGTAATAACTTATTGGTAGATGATGGTGTATTGTACGTTTGAAGTTACATCACCAGCGCCCGCCGCTGCTGTTGCGAAATATTCCGCATAGTAGTTCAGGTCTGCTGAATCACCTTCATTGGCAACGGTAACCCACTGGGAGTTAGTCTGTGCACCGTTGTTGGTGGCAGCCAGAATTGGCAGGAACTGGTTGTTGCTACCCAACAGCTGGATTTGCACGTTGGTCGCAGCATTGGTTTTGGTTTGGTTATTCAAACGACCCGTTTTGAAATCAACGGTTGAACCTGGTTCGAAATAGGTTGCTACCTGGCCTTTAGAACATTTGGTCAGGTTAATTGCGAATGGAGTACGGCCCGCAGTAGCGCTAACCGCATTCAGGGTAGAAGAAGATACCGTCGGCAGAGTAACGGTAAAATCTTTACCGCCTGGGGTGCTGATAGTACAGGTCTGGTCGGTCACTTTACCGTTAAAAGTAATAGTACCATCGGCAGCCTGTGCTGAAAGAGAAGTAATGGTAGTGGCGCATACAGTCAGTGCTAATACAGCAGACAGCTTGGTGATTTTCATATTTTTGACTCTCGGTGAATTAATACAGCCGTTAAGTACATTCAACGATGCTACTCCCTGTCAGGAATGAAGCCCGATGAATCCATTTCCCGGCGAAATATAGACCAAGATCATTCCTATTGATAAATCGTTTAAAACATTCATAACGCCCTTCATGATAGGAAAAAACTATCAACAAATACCTATCGATCGATGTTGACGATTTACCCAGTTCGTAATAATCTTCATTCGTCAAGGTTGGTGGTCAAAAAACTAGATAAAACGCCGATAAACCAGAATATAACTCTGTTATTGCGCACACCGCCATCTTGAGCGCGACCTTGTTCCCTCTGAAATTTCAATCTTTTAGAGGAATTTACCACCAGATAAGATGATTCTTTCCTTAATAAGATTATTACCAATAAACAGCCATTTATTTCTTTGTTTATTGTTTAAAATCATACAGATAAATTTCAATCAAAGGATTGGGAAATGCGCAGCGTTTTTAACGATAAAAATAACGGCATTAATTATGTTTTCCAGCCTATGTTCGCCAAATCTGGGCAACTGCTGGCCGTTGAATGTTTATCGCGTTTCTCTTTTGATAGCGAATTTGCGCATTTCTCTCCAGAACAATTCTTCCAGCAGGCCGATCGGGAAACCCGCGTCGAGATCCTGCATCAACAAATTGAATTGATAGAAAAATACCGTGACTGGTTTCAACAACACCAGATTATTGCCACCATCAATGTCGACGACCATTCGCTGCAGGCGCTGGCAAACGGTGCGTTGGCCGATAAAGTCCGCGCGATGAATTGCCTGCATTTCGAAATCAACGAAAATGCCAGCAGGCTGGTAAAAAACCGCGTCCATAACGATCCCTCTTTGAATAATTATTCATTTTGGCTTGATGATTTTGGTTCTGGCTATGCCGGGTTTTCCGCCTTGTATAACAGCCGTTTCCGCTTCGTAAAACTCGATCGACAACTGCTGTGGGACTTTATGAAAAAGCCCGGCGGTGATGGGTTGATGCGCGCCTTGTTGCGTTTTTTTCACCTGAATCATTACCGGGTGATTATTGAAGGAGTTGAAACGCACGAACAAAAAAAATGGCTGGACGAAATGCCCTATTACGCACTTCAGGGGAAGCTGTGGCAGGAGTCCAGCATCAAAGATTTAAATCAGCTGCTTGCTGCTGAATACTTTTAACTCATTATGGGTATCCCCAATATGTCTAAAAACAATGTCCTGGTGATTAGTGAGTGTAAGTACAGCTATGTCGGGCTTTCAATGCTGTTGAAAAAGCATTATGGCAAGTACGATATCAAGCTGTTTTCAGACTTTATGCACGGTGGTGCAAAGGCGGAGAAAATTATCAAACATGATATTGCGCTGATTTTCACCTCGCAAAATCTGGAACAAAGCGTCAACGTGATCGAAAGCCTGGTGTCTATGCATCAGCAACACATGAGCTCAACGCGTATTCTGGTGTTTTATGATGATGAGCGGGTGGCCAAGCTGTTGGCGATCCTGGGGATCTCGGTGGAACTGGTATCGGCACGCATGCCGCTTTATTTACTGCAGGAAAAAGTGGAAAACCTGTTGGCGAGTGAAGAGTCTGGGCAATTAAAGGTGCAGAAAACCCGCGAGCTCAGCCCGGCAGAAAGCGATGTGATCTTCAACCTGCTGCGCGGCGATAGTCTGCTGAACATTGCGGCCAAGCGCGGCACCCATCCAAAAACCATTTTTTCACAGAAATACAGTGCATTAAAGAAATTGCGCCTGCGAAATATGAGTACCATTTTCGTCGCTGGCAATTGAGCAACAGGGGCGGACTCAGCAATTGAGCGCGCCCCCTGCCGTACCAGAGACAGGATAGCTGGCGGTCATGGCGCCTTTTACTGGCTCATAGCGTCTTTCTTCATACCCTCTTTAGCCATGGAATCTTTCTTCATGCTGTCTTTGGCCATGTGATCCTGCTTCATATCATCTTTGGCCATAGAGTCCTTCTTCACGCAGTCTTTACCCATGCACTCTTTTTTCATGCCCTGTTTAGCCATCCCATCGTGAGACATCTGGCTCATACCGTCCTTTTTCATCGCATCCTTGCCCATGCTATCGGCCGCATTGGCTCCGGTGATACCCAGCATCAGTGCGCTACACATCATCATGGCAAATAACTTTTTCATGGTATTTCCTTTTCTTGGTTAATCGGCACGCGTCGTGCCATGAAACTGCACCGGCGGCAATCAACTACCGCCAAACCAGTTGTAGCCTTGGTCTTCCCAGTAACCACCGGGAAAGTGGTTGGTGACTTCGATCACTTGAATATGTTTGGGATTCTTGTAACCCAGCTTGGTGGGCATCCGCAGTTTCATCGGATAGCCGTATTTACGCGGCAAAATCTGCCCGTCGTAGGTCAGCGCCATCAGCGTTTGCGGATGTAACGCCGTGGCCATATCGATGCTGGTGTAATAGTCATCGGCACATTTAAAGCCGATATAGCGGGCGTTAAGATCTGCGCCAATCGCCTTCAGGAAGGTGGCAAACGGCACCCCACCCCATTTGCCGATGGCACTCCAGCCTTCGACACAGATGTGCCTGGTGATCTGGCTGATTTGCGTCATCTGGTGCAACTGTGCCAACGTCCAGGGTTGCTTGTGCAGTACCAGCCCCGCCACTTCCAGACGATAATCGTCACCGTTGATATCCGGCGCCTGATCCTCGCTATAGAAGGCATTAAACGGGAATGGCCGAGTGATCATCGATTCGGCATACTCTGGTGCCAGATGGTTGGTATTGAACAGCCAGCCCTGAACCCGATCGTTGAAGCGTGAGATGCGGCTCAAGGCCTGATCTACCTGAGCATTATCACTGAGATCGCAGCCAGTCAGCATCGCAACGCCCCCCAGGGTCAAGCCATTGCGCAGAAAACGGCGGCGCGATGACGATGCCAACTGGCGTGCTAACAGGCGTTGCGCCTCTTTAACGATATCCTGGCCTTCGCTCAGGCTGAGAGGTTCTTTTTCCGTTTTCATCGGTGTCTCCTTAGCGTCCACGCAACATGGCCAGCAACGTACGTGGCACCATGGCCACCATCACCAGATGGATCACCACGAAGCCAACCAGCGCCGTCATGGCAAAAAAGTGGATATAGCGAGCCGCTTCGTAGCCCCCAAGCAAGGTACGTAGCAGAGGAAACTGCACAGACTTCCACAACACCAGCCCAGAAAGCACCATCAGGATGCTTACCACGATAGCCACCAGATAAGCCACACGCTGCACCATGTTGTAGTGGCGCAGATCGGCGTGTGACAACTTGCCGCACAGTGCGGCCCAGAGATCGGCCACAAACTGCCTGGGGCTGAGCGGCCAGAATTGGCGTTTAAAGCGGCCACTGAACAGGTTGATCAGCAGATAGCACAGGCCGTTGATGCCAAACAGCCACATACCGGCAAAATGCCATTGCAGCGCGCCCCCCAGCCAACCGCCTAGCGTCAGCTCGTTGATAAAACTAAAGTTAAACAACGGGGAAGCGTTATAAATGCGCCAACCGCTGGTGACCATAATCAGCATGGCAAGTGCGTTCAGCCAATGTGTCAGCCTTAGCCACAGCGGGTGGATAAGGGTCTGTTTCGCCGTGATCATCGCTTCTCTCCTGCCCCGTATCGGTTGAATGTCTGCAGTATTCAACGGATTTGTTCCCCAAGACCTCACGCAAAGTTAAATAAAATGTGATCACTTCCAAGGTGGGGGTTGTGTAGACTTCAGGTAGGCCAGTTAACCGCGGTAGAGAAAATGGAAAAGGCAAAACGAATTTTGATCGTCGAAGACGATGGACATATCGCCGAACTGTTGCAACTGCATCTGAGCGATGAAGGCTATGACATCAGCCATGCGGCCGATGGCAATCAGGGTATGGCAATGCTGGAACAAGGGGGTTGGGACGCGCTGATCCTCGATCTGATGCTGCCGGGTATCGATGGCCTGGAAATCTGCCGCCGCGCTCGCAATATGACACGCTATACCCCCATCATTATCACCAGCGCCCGCTCTAGTGAAGTCCACCGGGTACTGGGGTTGGAATTGGGTGCAGACGACTATTTGGCCAAACCCTTTTCCATGCTGGAGCTGGTCGCCCGCGTCAAAGCCCTGTTCCGCCGCCAAGAGGCGATGACCCGTAATCTCCGGATGGAGGCGGGAACGTTAAGTGTGAACGGGCTGGTGATCGATCCCATCGCCCGCGAAGTGTTTCTGAACCAGCAAACGGTGGAACTAACACCGCGCGAGTTCGACCTACTGTATTTTTTCGCCCGTCATCCCGGCAAAGTGTTTTCCCGCCTCAGCCTGCTCAATCAGGTCTGGGGCTATCAACATGAAGGGTATGAACACACGGTGAACACCCATATTAACCGGCTACGGATCAAGATTGAGCGCAACCCGGCAGAACCCGAGCACATCCTGACCGTGTGGGGCATGGGCTATAAATTCGCGGCTTCGCCGCAAGGGTAAAAGATGAAAAATCTCACGCTGACACAACGCCTGACTCTGGTTTTCGCCCTGCTTCTGCTCATCTGTTGTTCGATCTCCGGTTGGTTACAGGTGCGCAGCAGCACGCAATATAGCCAGGCGGTGATCCAACAGCTTTCCACCAATCTGGCGCAGCATATCGCCACCAGCAACCCCCTGTTGAGTTCGCAGGGCTGGAACGATCGGTCGGTGCATACCCTGTTCGATAAACTGATGGCGGTTAATCCGAGCGTTGAGGTTTATCTGCTGGATAAACAAGGCAATATCGTCGGCAACGCGGCGCCTGCCGGGCACATGAAACGCCAAAAGGTCGATCTGTTACCGATACAGACATTGTTGAACGGGGCCGAAATGCCCCTCTATGGTGACGACCCGCGCAATCTTGATAACCAAAAAGTCTTCAGCGCCGCGCCGCTGCGGGTAAATGGCGAGATTGAAGGCTATCTCTACGTAGTGCTGCTGGGGGAGGATTATGATGCGCTGGCCAATAGCGCCCAGATCAACTCTGCCATTTATACCGCGCTGTGGTCGATGGGGCTGGTGGCGCTGTTCGGCCTGCTGGCTGGGGGCTTTGCCTTCCACTGGGTGACACGCCCGATCCGCCGTCTGACCCAGCAGGTTAGTGCGCTGGATGGCGACGGCATCTCAGCACTGCAAACCTATGCCAATACCCCTGCGGAGAGCCACAGCCGTGATGAGGTCAGCCAGTTGCAGCAAGCATTCCGCCGAATGGCACAGCGCATTACCGAGCAGTGGCAAACCCTGTCACAACAGGACCAACAACGGCGCGAGTTTATCGCCAATATCTCTCACGATCTGCGTACTCCATTGACCTCGCTGCATGGTTATCTGGAAACGCTGTCGGTGAAATCCGCCAACCTGACCCCCACCGACCGTCAACGCTATCTGGAGATAGCCCTGGCGCAGAGCCGCAAAGTTGGGCGGCTGGCGCAAGAGCTATTTGAGCTGGCCAGGTTGGAATACGGCGTGGTGAAACCGCAGAAAGAACCATTCTCTCTCAGTGAGTTGGTGCAGGACGTATTCCAGAAGTTCGAATTGGCCGCCGAGGCTCGCCAGCAGCGCCTGCTTGCCGATATTCAGCCGGGCATCCCCCAGGTGTTTGCCGATCTGAGCATGATGGAACGGGTGCTGACAAACCTGCTGGATAACGCGATCCGCCATACGCCAAGCGGTGGAGAGATTGAAGTGCGCCTGTGGCCGCAGGGCAATAAGGTGATGGTTCAGGTCAATGACAGCGGGCCTGGCATTCCCTTGGAGCTGCGCCCAGATCTGTTTATCCGCCCGTCAATTCTCAACCATGCCCGCCGCCATGCGGGGGGTTTGGGGCTGATGATTGTCAAACGCATTCTGCAGTTACACGACAGTGACATTACGCTAGTGGATCAGCCGCATGCTGGAGCCTGCTTTCGTTTCTCCGTGTCGGTACTTTAACTGAAGTACCGACGGCCTGTCCCCAGGGAAGGGGGCTTACGGCATGTCGGCGTCCTGTACCTCTTCGGCACAGCGATTTAATTAAGCAACTCATAATAGGATAAGGCCCCTAATGTCGGCACTTTAACGACTTCATTGGCTGGCTCACCAAACTCCCTCTCCTGGCCTATCTCATCATTGACCACGTTGACCTGATAGGGAATGAGATTGGGGATAATGGCATAACCGCGGCTGTCGGTAACCACATCAATCTGCTCAGGGATCGTCGCATTGGGATGCTTGTTGCTATAAACCAGTGCGTTAGTGTCACCTAACGTTGGCCCTAAGGTAATCCCCGCCTGGTGGGCAACCAATGAACCTGAGCTGTTCGCCGAGTAAAGCGCATAGTTTGTTCCAGACTGGTATCTGATAGCAGATTCACCGGCGGCATAGCGGTAATTGGCACTCGCCTGATAACTTGCCTTGCTCTGTTTGCCCTTGCGGCTAGTCACCCGGTAGTTAAGGTTGTTATTTAAATGCCTCCCGCTAACGCCAAGCTCCGTTTGATAGTGATCGTAGGGGTTATAGCTGTATCCCAGATTCAGGCTGGTGTTATCAATCCCCATTCTCTTTAAGGGTACTCTGAAGGTAATACCAAATAGCATTTCATTTTTTTGCGTAGGGTATTGATAGTATGACAGGTCAAGATCATAGGATAAGTTGACGGTGTTTTGCATAAACCTCAGCGAGTAGAACGTCCGCTTGCCTTGATCCTCTTTGTATTTTTCCTGGTTAATATTGAACGACAAGCTCTGTGAAGTACCAATCAATGCACTTATCGAAAAATCAAAACCATATTCTTTTTTATAGTAATCACAGCAATAATAATCTGTTTTAGCATTATAGGCATAACTATTGAAATCATTAAAGTGAGGCTGTAGATAATACTCGCCATTTAACCTGATGCTGGCATTCGCCTTGTTGATATTAGCCACATACTGTAAACGCAACTTCTCACCGTTTACCTTGCCCTGCTCTGCCGATGTTATGCTGCTGTACTGGTGATTAAAGGTGACATCACCGAATTGATTGAGTCGTTGACCAATACCTAATGAGTGACTGTAGTAATTGGGCGATATCAGCGCTCCGCCAAATAAAGAGCTTTGTGCAGTGAGGCCATATCCAGCGCCTCCCTGAAAGAAAATGGGATTAGACTCTTCCATTCTCTCACTACTCATAAACTTGCCGAATGAGACATCATATTTCCACATGTTCTTATCCAGGATATTGTCCAGTCGACTCCAGGGTACGTCATAATAAGCGATGCTACCGTCGCTTTCTCTCACCGTCATGGTAATAGAACCCGATTTGTCAAACAGTTTGATATTTCTCAGCACGAAATCCCCAGCTTGAACCATCGTGCGGTAAACCGGTTTGCCGTTCTGCCGGATCTCAACTTCAGCATCACTGGTAGCTACACCGTATACCCAAGGCAACACTGGCCCCTGTGACGAAGGAAACATATTATCGTCCGATGACAATTTTATCCCGCGGTTGGGGAAGGGATCCAGATAGAATGTATTATTGTAGCCCTCACCAAAATACAGACGAGAGTTTATCGCGGGGATGTCTCTTTCAGCGTAAAGATCGGAAAACCTAATCCGTTTCTGTGGCATACCCTCATTATCATGAAATTGCCGTGATCTTAATCGCCAATGTTGGTAGTTGATGCCAGACTCTAACTCAACGACTAAGTTATCTTTTCTTCTGACATAACGTTCTCCCTGATATTTTTTATAGTTAACATCATAGTTTATCAGGATAGCTGGAATACCCTCATCTCTATACTCGATAGCCAGGCGAGGATCGGCCTTGACCTCCGTCGACTCTAGGAATATAAAAAAAAGGAAATTCACCTTATCAATTAAGGTAACGGTAATATTTAATGGATAAAGATCTTTAGCTTTGATACAGCCGGTTTCTGGTACCGCACTCATGTTTGCTGGTGAAAGGATTTCCCATTCTATTAGCTTTTGTCTATCAAAACACGGAAAACCGTCCTCCGCCATGTCCAATTCAATATGACCTATATCCCGATCCCCTTGGGAGATATAAAAATACTCACCTGCATTGGCAAAACAGGCTGCCATGAATAGAATAGGAAAGGCGAATAAACTTATATTCATACTGTTCGGGTGGGAATAATAGAATTTATAAAAATGCACCGGCAGTCATCATTAAACATGCCGGTACATTATTATTTAATTAAAACAGTTTACTTACCTTCGACGGAAGGCAGGATCGCATCCAATTTATCCAACTCACTCATCATGGCACGATAGACATAGAGTTTAGACTGAGCATGGCGCCCATCTAATTTGTTTGTTGCGCCAAGATCACGCAGCTTTTTGAGCAATTTCTGAGTATTTGGTTTGTTGGCATCGCCCTTAGGAATGGCGCTATATTCTGCAAAGAGATCCTGCCACTCAGCTTCCCAAGCCTCTTGCTGGTTGTACCCTGGCGTGATTGCAGTTCTGGTTTTAGCGGCAACGGAACCGCAATACTTATGTGCACCACCGCGTGTGCCGTAAATAACCCAGAGAGGCGATTTTTCCCGAGGATCATTGCCATATGACTGGATATCACTGACGCACTTGGTGACTTCATTACGCATATTTTGCTCTTGGCTGCTGATACCAGCAAAAACATTCGCAGAGAACACCAGAGTACCGAGCATCAAAAGCCCAATTTTGCTTTTATTCATCTATATAGATCCTTCTAGAATAATTAATTAAAAACATGAATACGCCGTTCTTAAAGGCAGAAGGACATTAATTTATAATATTTATTAAGACAATAAAATTCAGCTGAAATATTTTACTTTCGGATCTTTCATGAGAAATTCTTTAATGTAACCAGTAAATTCTCAAATTAACACCGGGAATGATAATATTATCACGCTATTAATAACACCAGGCCGATCATTTTGTGGTCAATTGTAATGTAAAACAGCGAACGGTTCGCTTACCAGTGTTATATATATCATTAATAAAAATCCTGGAATTAAGAATAAAACCAGAATAAAAGTGATTTGCACTGATTTAAGCCAGGTAGATTGACAGTGGAATTGTTTGAACTAACGCAGCTGGCATGACCTGAGAAAGAGCCCTTCTCTCTCAGAGAGGTGGAGCAGAATGTATGCCCGAAATGGCAGTTTCATCCCAGTAACGGGTTCTGAACGCCAACAGCAGCTGCATAAAGCCAACCTGATTCAGCCCCAGCTTGCGCATAATATTCAGCTTATGGGTGCAGACGGTCTTATAGCTGCGCCCGATAACCTGAGCGGCATGCTGTGCATTGGCTCCGGCAACCATCAATCCCAGGATACGCCATTCACAACCTGATAATGGCCGCAGTTCCTGCAACAACAGTTGCCGCATCGCTGGGCTACGATAACTGGCTGTGGGATGAGCCGCCGAAATGGCTGCCAGTAAATAATTCACACTATCGCGCTTGGCCACTAATGAGAGGTGTTTTTGCGTTGCAAGCAGCGACAAAATATCCGTGTTGATGATATCGGTGAAAACCACCAAGGACGCCTTTGGCCAAAGCGTACCGAAGGTCAACACGAATCGCACTACCTGATAAATTTCTTCGTTATGATGGTAGAGCTCCATAATAACCGTTTGCTGTTCATTATCATTGAGTGATGAGACAATATCTTTCAGTCTACTTAGATGGCTGATTTTTTTATTTTTCGGATCAATCAATGCCTGCAGGCCGATCTTTACCAAAGGATGGGGCTCAAAGAGAATAAAATTCTCGTTATAGAAGGCATGCATAATTAATTATCCTATTGAAAATATTATATTTTTTAGTTTATAAAAACCACCTGAAACCCGCGTTCCTTGCCGAACGGTCAATAAAATCCAATCTAGCTAATTAAATACAACTTTTATCCACGTTGATAAACTTATCGTTATAAATAATAAATTTCTGACCTTGCAGTTTGATACCCGGATGCGACAGCGTATCCCCTGGGCGTAAATATTCGGTGATCCCCTCTTCATCAGTGCTATCACAACCGGGTTTCAGCAGAAACTTAAAAAAGGTATTACCGGTGTTTTTGAGCGTACCGCGCTGCTTGTCAAGCTGGTAGTCAAACTGGGTGACACGCGGTCTGACCACCAGAATGGTATCCATTACCACGATCGGCTCCAGATTGGCACCGGCTTTGTTGCTCTGCCCGGTGGTCAGCAGGTTAGTCGGTACCTCGCGAAATGAGACACGATAATAACGCTCTTTATTATCCTTGGGCCCATGGTAGTAGAACTTGTAATATTCCCCCTGCCCTGCCCGCAGCGTCAGTTGCTTGGGGGCAAACAGCAATTCACCCTCTGCCGGGCGGGTTCGAACCTCTTGCTCCCCTGGCCGATCGATGGCACGAATGGAAACCTGATAAAACCGGGCGCTGGCGTTATTATTCAACACCCGTTTGGCGACAAAGGACTGATCCTGATCCATCGCAAACGTCATGGTGCCCACGTTGATCGCCCCGGCGGTAAAGGGCAGGAAGATTAGCCATAGCAGCAGAGTTTTCACATCATCCCCTTAATTGATATTGCGCCAGGTTGCCTCAACGTGGATTTCACCGGCGGCATGCACATCACCATACCAGGCGTTACCTTCCACCGTTTTCAGCGAGATCGGTGCGTTCATCGGGATCCTGAACTTGACCTTGGTCTTGTTCATCACCCCCACGTCACCGGAAATATCGTTCCATGGTGTGCTGCTCCACAAGGCGTTGGTCATATCGTGCCACTGGCTGTCACAACCGGCATCAAACACCTGCTCCGTCCCCGTGCTGGTGGTAATACTAAGCTGGGCCGGGAATGGAACCTTAGTGGTATTGTCCGGCGAGGAGAAAATACAGTAGTTGATCCCTCCCAGTGACTGCGTTGGGCCGGTCGCCATCACCCTGACCTGATCGGCATTGGTCTTGGCGCTGGTGGTCACAATATAGCCAAACTCCAACGGTGGCTCTGAGGGGCCAACATAGCCTTCCCGGTGCGGGCTGTTATCGAAATCCTCGGAAATAATGCTGATACTGAAATCACGAGGCTTGATGATCAGTTGGTTAGAGGTCGAGAACTCATACCAGCCCGATTCCGGCGAGGTGGTGTTCTGGAAACGGAAGTTAATCAGATCGTGCGTACCACCGTCGGTGATCCCCAGTCTGACCATCTGTTTGAAGAAGTTACTGGCAAAAAACACGTAAACGGCATTACTGCTCTTCAACTCGTTAAACGTATAGTAACTGCCGGTACCCGAGGTATTTTTCCAACTGTTGCCATTCAAACTGAATTGCAGATCGGCCGCATTAACCGCCGATGACAGTGCGGCGTGGTTGATCGACGGAAAAATATGGATCGAGGTGTTACTGACGCTGCCATCCGTTTGCAGATCGTAGCTGACCATCTTGCACATGATACCGCTGCGGGCACCGACGGTTTGGTTGCGGCAGTCCGCATTACCTTCACCGATGATCGGTATCCCATCGCTGTTGACGAACACTTCCGATACCGCATTGGTATTGATAAAACGCAGGTGTGCCGCCTTGGCATGGGTGACGGTACGTCGATACCAGGTGCCACGGGCCTGATCCTGGCAGCGTTCGCCGTTGCTGGCATTGTAGACAACGTTGGTCTGACAACCGTTGATCTGCATGCTGAACGAACTACCCGTTCCCATCTGTTTCAGGTATTGATAAAAACTCGGCGACATCATGCCATGCATCCATTTTGCCCCGCCGGAGGTGACAACAGCACCGTAAAACCCTTTTTCATCAGTGGTTTCAGGCAAGATCAGACTGGTATCCATATTGCAGCCGGCATACCAGTTGATGCAACGCAAGCCAAGGAATGGGCTTTTAATAGGCGCATTTTCCAGCCACATATCAAAGCGGTTGTTAGCCGTCAGCAAATAGTTATAGCCATTATCGACGTAGCCCAGGCTCTGCTGGTAAATAGTGCCGGAACCCCCATATTTCAGGCCGGTCCATTTATTGGCACCGGTCAGACGCGGCTCGAGCCCCCCTGCCGGGGTCACAAAGAAGTTATCGTCCGCATTGTTCTCAACAAAGACAAACTTCATCGTGGCGGCATCTCCCAGATTGGTCGGGTTCACCGCCTGCGCCGGGGCGATGCTCAGCAGGCCACCGATCAACAGCGCCAAACGTATGCTATTAGCCTTCATTGCTCATATCTCCTGATTGGCCCACTTTGGCGTAGGACTTCAAGCCGCGGCAAACCACGTCGCCGACCCAGACCGCACCCTGTGCCTTGCTCAGATCCAGTGCCACTTCACAGCTTTGATTGTGGCGGTAGGTAAAGTCGATCACCGGGAATTTCTTATCCACATCCATCACGAACTCCCCTTTCTCATCCGTACGGGTACGCCCGATATGGTTGTTGATATTGGCGTTGGCCAGCAGCGTGCCATCCTCGGCCTTGATACGGCCAAATACCGTGACCATCTGTTTGATTTGGGGTTCGATAACCGCCACGTTGCCCGGGTACAGCGTCAGGCTGTTCTTACGATTGGTGACGATATCGAAGCTTTCCGCCGAGTTTTTGTTGTTCATCAACTCCACCACATACTGACCATAAGGGGACAGTGGCAGATAGTTCTTGTCGCCGGTCAGCTTGACGACGCGGCCATCCACGCGCGCGGTCAGCATGCCTTCATTTTCCAGGCCGGTATTGATAATGATCCCTGAGTTACCTTCATTGCGTCCACTTGCCGCGATATGGCGCCCCTGCCAACCGACGCTGCCGTTTGCGGTCAGGCTGGTATTCACGTAGCCGTCTGCGGAGCTGCTAACGTTGACGGTGCCGGTAGAATACTTGGTGTCAAAACGGGCGTAGGCACCGCCGTTAAAGCTGTTATCCCCGTTGGTATCGCCGGAGATAGCGCGCGACAGGTTTGCCCCCACGGTACGGATCGGCCCATCGGCGATCTCTTTACGCGCCGCAATATTTGCCGTGGTGTAGCCGTTCTGGTTAGAAACCCCGGCACTGAACCAGTTGCCAAGCGGCAAGGAGAAATCGAGCGCAATGTACTTACCGGTATTGCCGCCGGAATGGCCATTATTGTATCGCTGTACCCCGGCGCGTATGCCCAGCGTGCCGTAACGGCCGGTGAACAGATTCTGGTAGTAATCCACGTTGTAATAATGGCTGCTATTTTTCTTGTCGTCGTTATAACTGACGCTGAGCGTGCCAAGGTGAGGCACAATCGCCCCCAAGTTTAGCGAGCCGCCGATCGCCCGGTTATGGGCATCGTTTTGGCGCAGTTTATCGCCGATCACCGTTTTTTCTTCGTTGGCCCACAGCGTACTGAAACCGCCGGGCAGCGTGGCGCTTACGGTGTTGATCAGCGTCCAGGATCGGTCGGTGGCCACCATGCTCTGCGTGCTAACCTGCACTGAATCAATGATCGGTATGCTTAAACGGCCTTCCGCCACCGAAGTGCTGTCCAGGGAATAGCCGGACAGCGCCCAGTTAAAGCGAGACAGGTTGCCAGAGGCAGAAGCCCCCAACAGGTAGCTATCTTTAGCCTCAGCGAAGCGATCGTTGTCGCCACGCCACTCATCCATACGCACCATGCCCCCCCAATACTGCCAGAACATCGGCGCACCCGCGGCGTGCAGCGGACTATAGAGTTTGTTAACCCGCTGCATACGGCGGTTGATCACCTGACCATTGACGATCACCTCAACCTGCACATCATAAATACCAAAAGGCAGCGTGCCGGTATCCACTTCGTGGTTACCCATGGAGAAATTCTGTACGCTGAGCAGACGGCCATCACGTGACAGGTGAACCTCACCCGCCGAGGGGAAGAAGGCGACAATCGGTGTTAACGACTGGCTATTATCAAACACCGTCGAATTGGCCCGGCTGCCATAGGACATGCCGTAGATTTTGCTCGAATTGATGGTGGTCACTGGCCCCAGCGATTGCAGGTTCCAGCTGTCGAGCATGCCTGCGGCAAAGCGTCGGCCAGCGAAGTCACGCTCATACATCAGCTTATACAGCGTCGAATCCTGGTTGCTGCTGCCAATGCCATAGACAGAACCGTTCACTTCCACATGATGCTCACGCAGAGAGGTGACGTTATTCAGCGATAAATAACTGGAGGTAAAACCTTCACTGGCTTTGGTGCGGTTGTCGTAAACGCCCAGGTTGTAGGCCAGCGTGCTGCTTATCTCATCAACACTCGACGCACCAATATCGCTGGCGCGCTCACGCAATACCGTACCCAGAGCCGATTGCTTCACCACCAATTGCAGGTTCAACTGGCGGAAATCCAACGCCAGCCAGGCATCATCCGACAGCGTAATGCGTTGCTTATCGTCAAAGTTGGCATCATTGAGCGCATTGAGCTGCTTGGTGATCGCGGCGGTCAGTTGTGCGCCACCCTCGTTATCTTCCAGGGTAATTTCGCTGATTTTCAGATGGTTATCATCAAGCACCAGCAATGCGCGCCCAATGCGTTGATCGTCTTTCAGGGTGCTGTTTTGTTCAAAATGCAGCAATAACGGGATGCTCATCCCCTCACGCAATGCCATGCTGAAAGTCTGGGGGATCAACACGCCATCAATTTGGGTTAACCCGGCGGCAAGAGCCGACTGCCCAGGGATCATCACGGCCGGGATAACGCTCATCCCCACCGCTACTGATATCTTGAGTAATGCACTATCCAGTGCTAGTTTCACGTCTAACTCCTTGAACTATTATGCATCCCTTTACTGCAACATCCCGTGGCAGCCCAACTCGGTGTTATTTGACTTGAATAAATTGCTCTCCATACCAAAGCGCAACGTGGCTTTTCTTATCATTGATATCCACTTTGGACAGGCCACGATCTTTACCTGGCATGACAAAATAGTTTTCCTTGCAGCTGCTGCCTTCTTTCTTATTCTTGCAGGGGCCGTAGGCCACCATTTTGAAGGTAGCATTGCCGGTATTGGCGACTTTGTTATTGGCAAACTGATGATTAAAATTAACCTGACGTGGCGTAACCACTAAAATGGTGCCAATACGCGCCGAGGTGGTGGCCACGCCATTGCGTTTGGCGGTATTCTGCCCCGCATCGGTTAATGCCTGATCAAACCAGACAATCCGGTAATAGCGTTCTTGATTATCTTCTGGCCCCTTATAATAAAAACGGATCACGTCCCTGGCGTTGGCTGGCATCATCAGGCTGGCCGGTGACAACAGCATTTCATCTTTCGTCGCCATCGGGATCACCACGCCGGATTCCGTCGGGTCGGAAATCCTTTCTATTTTTATATTCACCAGGCGGCCGCTATCCGTCGTATTTTTAATTTCTTTACTTAGCGTCGCGCTATTACTGGGCATAAAGGAACTGACCGCGCCAACATCCAGCGCCAAGGCGCTATGGCATAGGGAAAGCAACAGGGGAATAGAAAAATAGAAACGATTCATAGCGGTATTCCAAACTCTTTAGCTGACAAAAACAGGGGGTTTCCCCCCTGTTAAGACGCATTACTCTGGGGAAACGATTATGCGGTAGTCCAGGTAGCGTTGAACTCTACGCTCACGTCGCCACTCCAGATACCTTCAGGCAGGGTGCTGAAATCAGTCACAGCAGTTGCGCCATCAGCCGTTGCGCCGATGATGCTGAAGGTGAACTGATCTTGTGCGCTGGTACGAACAGCTTTGTCGTAAGCGCCAGACAGTGCGCTCAGGTTGCCACCCATAATACCGGCATTAACGTCGATCATGGTGGTTTCAGCGGTTTTCTCTACGGCAGCGCCGTTGTAGTTAACGCCTACTTCCAGGGTAGAACCAGAGGTGTCGAGCTGAGTCAGAGTATTGGCCACCAGCTTGGAGGTCAGTTTAAAATCGGTGGCAGTTCCTTCGCCCTCGATAGTCACGTCGAACAGACCTTTCTGGCTGTTGAAGCCTTTGATGCCTTCAGCATATTGGAAAGACAGGCTGCCGATTGGCGTCACAACCAACTTGCTGGTGGTATCTTTCTTGGCAGTGGCTGACCAGGTAGCCAAGGCTTGTGCGGTAACGTCTGCTGCCTGAGCGGTGCCCACTACTGCGAATGCTGAAACGATTGCCAGAGCAAGTGTGATCTTTTTCATGGTAAAACTCCCTAAGTTATAGATTTCTATTGTCCGTTAAATGTACCGATCTTTGTCATCTCCACTCACTCCGGTATTGCCAGTTGCTAGCGGGATAACGCCAAGTATTGATATGCAACGTGAGTATGCCTCTCGTCCTACTTGGCGAGAAAAATCTTAACCCAAACAAATCTTAAGATAATCATTAACTGTCAAATGTGAAATGTTTAGATTTAAATCCCGTATTTAATGTTTTTAACACCAGATTAAGGATAAAAACTCCAATCACGCAAGTCGGGCAGCAGAATTATCCTAGATTAATTCGATCAAACATTAACCATATTATAACTACCGTTATTCGGCGTCCTTTCTGGTGAAAAATCAACCTGTACATTTAATGCCTGTCAGTTAAGGCAACCCATTTCCCCTCACCCCAACCCTCTCCCAAAGGGCGAGGGAGCTAGTACGGTGCAGTGTTCAAGTGCAGAGAAAAGCTGCGACAGGGTTGATGCAGAGGAGGTGTACCGTAATAAAATTGTGGCACGCTCGGTCCCTTCTCCTTTTGTACGAGAGAGCTGGTACGGTGCCGTGTTCAGGTACAGAGAAAAGCTGCGACAGGGTTGATGCAGAGGAGGTGTACCGTAATAAAATTGTGGCACGCTCGGTCCCTTCTCCTTTTGTACGAGAGAGCTGGTACGGTGCCGTGTTCAGGTACAGAGAAAAGCTACGACAGGGTTGATGCAGAGGAGGTGTACCGTAATAAAATTGTGGCACGCTCGGTCCCTTCTCCTTTTGGGCGAGAGAGCTGGTACAGTGCCGTGTTCAAGGTGCAGAGGTGAGAGGAAAGAGGGTTATTGCAGAGACGGTGTGCCGTAATAAAGTTGTGGCACGTTCGGTCCCCTCTCCCTTTGGGAGAGGGCTAGGGTGAGAGGCATTACTGTTTCGGGGTAGTGAGCCGGCGGAATAAGAGGGCGGATAACGCTAATGAAGTGGTCTATTCTAAGGTCATGATACTCTGGCTGTCAGTCGTTTACCCCGCCAGCCAATCAGCATCACTCAGTTAAAGGTAGGATTCGCTTTCCAGACCAGAGCAAAGTTCAATCTTATGCTCTCGCAAAATCTTGCAGCGGAGAAAAAATAGCCGTGAGATGCCAGAAATATACGACTTCACCTGATTTCCACGCATCAGCAACAGGTATTCATCCGGCTGGCATTGGATTTTTTGCCTTGCCACCTGCGCCAGCACATCATCGCTGAATGCCGGATCTGCCCGAACCGTGGAGTACGACATAAATACCGCGCAGTTACCCGATTTACCCAGATAGCTCTCTTGCCGGATACTTGGATTGAAAATATAGAACGCTATGCCAGCCAACACCACACACACAAAGCCCAGCATCCCCCAACCATAGCGCAAGGAAGCACGGGAGAACACCTTGCCCACCACCACGGGTATGGTTTTAGCGGCTAATACCGGCGGTTCGGCACCAAGGATCGGCGTATCCTTATCATCTTCACAAGGCACAACCTGGATTTCGCTGTGCAGCATAAAACCCACCTTGGGAACCGTGACGATCACCTCCTCATCAATTCCCAGCGCCTTGATCACTCTACGTAACTTGCTCACGCACTGGTTAAGATTATTGTTGCTGGAAATCATCCCATAATCATCCCACACCTTTTTGAAGATCACTTCACGGCTCACGGCATCGCCCTGGTGGACAATCAGTAACTGCAGCAAGCGCTTGGATGGGTTGGAGATGGTGACAGTATCGTCAAACAGATCGCTCAAACTCAGCGTTCCGCTATCGACATCGAAGATAATACGGTCATTAAGCTTATATTTCATTATATTCACGACTTTCACTATAAAAACAGACAGCCCAGGCATTAATCGTTAATAAAATCATTTAATTGAAATTAAAAAAAAGCCTTCGTGAACGTTTTTATCGCTAGTAAATAGACCGCGGGTAATTGTCATTAACTGTGGCATTTTTCCCTCTCCCTGGAATAAGAATTTTCTCATGACCAAAACAAAGATTATCGAAACACGCTGATTATTGATATATTGATTCGTTGAATTTCATAAGGTTAGATTTTTATGTTGCTAAAAATAAATTTTTAGCTAAAAAATTCACAAAATGACCTTGTGGAGCCTGTTTTAATGTAAAAATATCGCAGATTTAACCATCTCTAAGATCTTACAGGACTGGGAAAGTAGGTATTTTCGACTAGCGTTGATAACCTTTATCATTTAAATCAATGATTTTAACCTGTCACTCTGCCAGATAACCGCCTTGGCATGACACTGACTTCACATAGCGATAAAACCTGATGTTACTCATACTCATTAGGATGTATATCAGCTCCGCATTAAGGTGAACCCATAAAAATAATTTATTAACTTTTTATAGGTAAATATTATGTAGTAGCGGGCTGACGGTGCCACCTGATGGCACTTGGACGTGATGGAATTATTGCGGCTCAATGCCTGGTTTATCTGCTGTGGCGTCTGTAGCCACGAACTTGGGGCAGCGATAACCACCCCGGTGTTTATCAGATTGGCGGGATTTAAGGTCACTGCACCGCAGTAAGCAACGTAATATTTGCCTGCGTAATCGCCTCACGCGCCGCTTCCGGTAGGTGATCGTCAGTGATGATCACCTCAAAGACCGAAATTGGCAGCGCCAGATAGGTGGCCACCTTGCCATATTTGGAAGTATCACTCAGCAAAATGCGGCGGCGGCTGGCCTCAACGATGGCGTTTTTCACCACCACCTTATCCTCGTTCGGGGTGGATAAACCACGCATACTCCATGAAGAAGCAGAGATAAATGCCAGATCGATAAACAGATTACGTAATGCCTGAGCCGCAGCGGCCCCCACACAGGAACGGTTTTCCCGGCATACCGTACCGCCGGTGTGGATCAGCTTGCACTGGCTATGTTCGAGCAGATAGGCGGCAATAACAAAATCGTTGGTCACCACGGTGATATCGTCACGATCGCCGAGCTGACGAGCCAGGGCCAACGTGGTGGTGCCTGCGTCCAGGTAGATGCAGCTGTTGGCCGGGATCTGCCGCGCGGCCAGTTGCCCAATGGCGGCTTTCTGCTGGCTAAACATCCCTTCCTTATCCTGATGCGAAGGCTCAATCGCCACTCGTTCGGCCGACTGCACACCGCCGGAAACGGGCAGTACGCTGCCCTGCTCTTCCAGTTTTTGCAGATCGCGCCGGATGGTCATGTGTGAGACCCCCAGCCTTTCGGTCAGTTCAGCTATGCTGACTGCGCCGCGCTCGGACACCAGCGCCAAAATTTGTTGGTGGCGTTCAACAGGTATCACGGTTCCCCCTCTGTGACTACGATGATAATAATTGTGATTTTACGTCAATTTTCGTGCGACGGTAGTAAAGCTTTTCAGGCTGTGAAGTCGATCATAATCATAAAAAACATTTAAAAGCATTATGTTAGCAAGCGTAACCGTTTTTTCGACCGTCCGTTGCATTGTTAATAATTGTGAAGGTGATCACCGATATCCGCGTCAATAACGCTTACATTTAACACATCAAAACAAATAATCACTAAAATTAACAGAGGTGCATCATGGCACAACCAGGAAACTACGCAGTTTGTATCGTCGGTTTGGGTTCAATGGGCATGGGCGCGGCAACGTCCTGCATCAATGCCGGGCTGACTACCTATGGCGTCGATCTCAACCCACAGGCACTGGCGACGCTACAGCAAGCCGGTGCCAAACAGGCCGCCACCAGCGCAGCAGACTTTGCAAACGAACTGGATGCGGTGCTGCTGTTGGTGGTTAATGCCAACCAGGTAAAACAGATCCTGTTCGGGGATAACGGCCTGGCGGCACAGCTGAAACCCAATACGCCGGTGATGGTGTCATCCACCATTGCTGCTGCGGATGCCAAGGAGATCGAACAGAAACTGTTAGCGTATAACCTGCCGATGCTGGATGCCCCGGTTTCCGGCGGTGCTGCCAAGGCAGCGGCTGGCCAAATGACCGTGATGGCCTCGGGCAGTGAGAGCACCTTTGCCCAGTTGCAACCGGTGCTGGATGCCGTAGCCGGGAAAGTGTACCGCATCGGCGACGAGATCGGTCTGGGGGCAACGGTCAAGATCATCCATCAATTGTTGGCAGGCGTACACATTGCCGCCGGTGCCGAAGCGATGGCACTGGCCGCACGCGCCGGTATCCCGCTGGACGTAATGTACGATGTGGTAACCAACGCCGCGGGCAATTCCTGGATGTTTGAGAACCGTATGCGCCACGTGGTCGATGGCGACTACTCACCAAAATCTGCGGTAGATATCTTCGTCAAGGATCTTGGGCTGGTGGCCGATACCGCCAAAGCGCTGCACTTCCCGCTGCCATTGGCCTCCACGGCGTTCAACATGTTCACCTCCGCCAGCAACGCAGGTTTCGGCAAGGAAGATGACAGCGCGGTGATCAAGATCTTCGCCGGGATCGAGCTGCCGAAGAATAAGGAGAACTCATAATGTTACTTGGAGTGATTGCAGACGACTTTACCGGTGCCACCGATATCGCCAGCTTCCTGGTAGAAAACGGTTTACCTACGGTCCAGCTCAATGGCGTTCCGCAGGATGATATCCCTGTCGACTCGCAGGCGGTGGTGATCAGCCTAAAATCGCGCTCCTGCCCGGTTGACCAGGCGGTCGAGCAGTCGTTGCAGGCTTTAGCCTGGCTACAGCGCCAGGGTTGCCGCCAGTTCTACTTTAAATACTGTTCCACCTTCGACAGCACAGCCCAGGGCAATATCGGGCCGGTTACTGACGCCTTGCTCGATGCACTTGGCGAACAGCAAACGGTGATTTCCCCTGCGCTACCGGTAAATGGCCGCACGGTCTATCAAGGCTATCTGTTCGTGATGGACCAGCTGCTGTCGGAATCCGGTATGCGCAACCATCCGGTGACGCCAATGACCGACAGTAATCTGATGCGGCTGATGGAGGCCCAGGCCAGCGGGCGTTGCGGGCTGGTCAACGCGGCAGAGATGGATCGTGGCGCCGGTGCAGTGCAGGAAAAACTGCAACAACTGGCACAGCTTGGCGTGCGCTACGTGGTATTGGATACCCTGAACGAACAGCATCTGCTGACACAGGGCGAAGCGCTGAAAACCATGAAGTTGGTCACCGGAGGTTCAGGGCTGGCGATCGGCATTGCCCGCCAATGGGCGCAGCCGGGCCAGGAAAAAGCCCAATCTGCCGGAGCACCACAGGGGAAGAAAGCCGTGGTCCTTTCCGGCTCCTGCTCTACCATGACCAACGAGCAGGTAGCGCGCTACCGCCAACAGGCTCCGGCACAGAGCATTGATGTCTCTCGCTGCATCACAGCCGGCGAACGCAGCGCCTACGCAGCAGAGCTAAGTTCATGGGTAGAACAGCAGGCCGCACAACCACTGGCCCCATTGCTGTACGCCACCGCCGAACCGGAGCAACTGCAAAAAACCCAGCAGCAATACGGCACCGAAGCCGCCAGCCAAGCGGTTGAAGCCCTCTTTGCCGAAGTGGTTAAACGCCTGCAACAACAGGGTTTCAGCCGCTTTATCGTCGCCGGTGGTGAAACCTCTGGCGTGGTCACCCAGGCATTGGGGATCCGCGGCTTCCATATCGGCCCTTGTATTTCTCCAGGCGTGCCTTGGGTACGCGCAATTGAACAACCGGTATCACTGGCCCTGAAATCGGGCAACTTCGGCGATGAAAACTTTTTCGCCAGAGCACAAACGGAGTTTCCAGTATGACGATGACCGCTGACACTGAACGGCTGGCAAGGGAAGAGATGGTGCGCCTGGGGGCTTCGTTCTTCCAGCGCGGCTACGCTACCGGTTCAGCAGGCAACCTTTCGCTGTTGTTGCCAGATGGTACCCTGCTTGCCACCCCCACCGGCTCTTGCCTGGGGGAGTTGCAGGTAGACAAACTGTCGAAAGTCAGCCTGAGCGGTGAATGGATTTCCGGCGACAAGCCCTCGAAAGAGATCAGCTTTCACCGCGCGCTGTACCAGAACAACCCGGCGTGCAAGGCGGTAGTGCACCTGCATTGCACCTATCTGACCGCGCTTTCCTGTCTGCAAGGGCTGGATACGGCAAACGCCATCAAGCCGTTCACCCCTTATGTGGTGATGCGCGTCGGCCAGGTGCCGGTGGTGCCTTACTACCGCCCCGGCGATCTGCGGCTGGCGGAAGATCTGGGTAAGCTGGCCCCAAGCTACAAGGCTTTCCTGTTGGCGAACCACGGCCCCGTGGTCACCGGCGAAAGCCTGCGGGAAGCCGCGAACAATACCGAAGAAATGGAAGATGCGGCCAAGCTGATTTTCACCCTCGGCAACCGCCCAATTCGCTATTTAACCGATGATGAAATTGCCGAGTTACGGAGCTGAACCATGCCAAAATTTGCTGCCAATTTATCAATGATGTTTACCGAGCACTCGTTTCTGGATCGTTTTGATGCCGCTGCGGCGGCCGGATTTAAAGCGGTAGAGTTCCTGTTCCCTTATGATTACCCTGCCGATCTACTGGCGGATAAACTGCAACAAAATGGTCTACAGCAGGTGTTGTTCAATACCGCGCCGGGCGATGTGGGCGCAGGCGAATGGGGGCTGGCAGCATTGCCAGGCCGTGAGCAGGATGCCCGTGCGGATATCGATCGCGCTCTGGAATATGCCATCGCCCTCAAGTGCCCTAGCGTTCACGTGATGGCTGGCGTAGTACCGCCAGGGGAAGATATTGCCCGCTATCGGGAAACCTTTATCAGCAATATCCGTTACGCCGCCGACGCCTTTGCCCCTCACGGCATCAAGGTGTTGATCGAAGCGCTCAGCCCACCTATCAAGCCCAACTACCTGTTCTCTAGCCAGCATCAGGCGGCAGAGCTGGTGGCCGCCATCGATCGCCCGAACGTGTTTATACAGTTCGACTTCTTCCACGCGCAGCTGGTGGACGGCAATATCGGCAATCTGATCGCAACGCTTGCCGGGCGCTATGCCCATATCCAGATCGCCTCGGTGCCAGACCGTAATGAACCCGATGACGGTGAGCTTAATTATCCTTGGCTATTCGCCCGATTGGATGAGGTGGGCTACCAAGGCTGGATCGGTTGTGAATATAAACCTCGTGGAGAAACGACGGCGGGTCTGGGTTGGGTGAAACCTTACCTGTAATCAAGAACTCGTAGCGCCAACACCAGTTTCAATAACATAAAAAATAAACGCACCCGTATCGCCCCAGGGCGATCGCGGTGCCGGACTCTTACCTGAATTAAAGGCTATGCTATGTCTCCAACTATGCTACTGATCATTGCCGTACTGGGTGTCGTACTGCTGCTATTGATGGTCATCAAGGCGAAGGTTCAGCCGTTTGTCGCCCTGCTGGTCGTTAGTCTACTGGTCGCGCTTGCCAGCGGGATCCCAACCGGTGAAGTCATGAAAGTGATGACCGCCGGGATGGGCGGTGTACTCGGCTCGGTGACCATTATCATCGGCCTGGGTGCCATGCTGGGTAGAATGATCGAACATTCGGGCGGCGCAGAATCCCTGGCGCAGCGTTTCAGCAAAGCGCTGGGGCCAAAGCGTACCATTGCCGCGCTAACCAGTGCCGCATTCGTCCTGGGTATTCCGGTGTTTTTCGACGTCGGCTTTATCATCCTGGCCCCGATCATCTATGGCTTTGCCAAAGTGGCTAAAGTCTCACCGTTGAAGTTTGGCTTGCCGATGGCTGGCGTGATGCTGACGGTCCACGTAGCTCTGCCACCTCACCCAGGCCCGGTCGCGGCTGCGGGGCTGTTGAATGCCGATATCGGTTGGTTGACCATTATCGGCCTGGTCATCTGTATCCCGGTGGGCGTTATCGGTTACTTCGCGGCAAAATATCTCAACCGTAAAGCTTACCCCCTCTCCATTGAGGTGTTGGAACAGCTGCAACTGGCAGCCCCTGAGCCAGCACCAGAGGGCAAAGCCCCACTCAGCGATCGGATCAATCCTCCGAGCGCCGGGTTGATTACCGCGCTGATCGTTATTCCTATCGCCATCATTATGCTGGGCACCGTTTCTGCCACCATGCTGCCACCAGGCTCAGCGCTGCGTGATGCCTTGTCATTAATCGGCTCACCGGGCGTAGCGTTAATGATCGCCCTGGTGCTGGCGTTCTATCTGCTTGCTATCCGGCGTGGCTGGAGCCTGCAACACACCAGCGATGTGATGGGAGGAGCGTTACCGACAGCGGCAGTAGTCATTATGGTTACCGGTGCGGGCGGGGTGTTTGGCAAGGTGCTGGTCGAGTCTGGCGTGGGTAAAGCGCTGGCAGATGTGCTGACCACCATTGGCCTACCGTTGATCCCGGCTGCATTTATCATCTCGCTGGCACTGCGTGCCTCGCAGGGATCGGCTACCGTTGCCATTCTGACGACCGGCGGATTGCTGTCCGAAGCGGTTATCGGGCTTAACCCGATGCAGTTGGTGTTGGTCACGCTCGCCACCTGTTTTGGCGGCCTGGGCTTATCGCACGTTAACGACTCCGGCTTCTGGATTGTCACCAAATACCTTGGCCTGTCAGTGGCTGATGGCCTGAAAACCTGGACGGTATTAACCACCCTGCTCGGTTTAAGTGGCTTCGCCTTTACCTGGCTACTGTGGCTGGTAGTGTAACTGCCCGGTATTGCTAGAGCCAAAGCAGTTCGGCTACAGTGGTGAGTATCTTGTGGCGTTGCTCCGGCGACGCCTTTTCCCTTGTTCAGGAAGGAAGCCATGACCACTCACACCGTTGCCCCCACCTTGATCACCGAACGTCTGATCCTGGATGCCCACCGGCTGGAAGATTTTGACGATTTGGCCGCCATGTGGGCCGATCCTGCGGTGGTGCGCTATATCGGCAGCACGCCACGCAACAAGGAGGACAGCTGGGGACGCCTGTTACGCTATATCGGCCATTGGAAATTACTGGGTTACGGCTACTGGGCGGTGCGGGAGAAAAACAGCGGCAGGTATATTGGCGGCATTGGCTTCGCCGATTTTCACCGTGATATTCAACCCGCACTCGATGTCCCCGAAATGGGCTGGACGCTGATCACGGCTGCGCACGGTAAAGGCTATGCCACCGAAGCCTTGAACGCCGCGCTGGTCTGGGCCAAAGAGAATTTCTCACAGGACAAAGTCGTTTGTATCATCTCGCCGGATAACCGCCCTTCGCTTGGCCTGGCGAAAAAAGTCGGCTTTGTGGCAAGCCACCGCAGCGAATACCACCAACTGCCAACGGTGGTGTTATACCGATCGCTCTGAGTCCAAGATATCCTGGATAAAATTATCCCGTAGCGCATCAGGCCGCTGCGGGTTCCACGCCAGCCCAACCTGCCACTGCGTCTGCTCGCCGCTCAACGGCAGAATATCGACCCCAGCCGGGGCAATAAACGCAATGCTTTGTGGCAACAGCGCCACGCCTATCCCCGCCGCCACCAGCGCCAGCAAGGTTTGGATGTCCTCTGCCTGCTGCACCACGTTAGCCCGCAGTCCCTGAGCGGCAATAAAACGCAGCACCTGCTCACTCAACCCTCTGCCACGCGAAGGTTCCAACTGCAACAGAGGAAAACGGTGGAAATCTGCCAACAAGTTCTCCTCCAGCAACGCCATCGTTCGCGGCGCGGCCAGCACCAGCCGATCGTTCAGCAAAGGCAGTGCCTGCAGAGGAGCAACAACGGGCAAACGCACAAAGCCAGCCTGTAGATCGCCACTTAGCAACAATTGGTATTGCCGTTCCGAAGGAAGATCCTCCAGGCCCACCACCACCGTCGGAAAGCGCTGGCGAAAAGCTGCCACCCGTTGCGGGGCCAGATAAAAACTGGAAAGCCCAAAACCCAAGGCCAGACGCCCAGTTTCCCCCTTCACTACCTGCACCGCGTACAGATGAAACTGCTCGTATTGGGTCAATAACTCCCGCGCTCTGGGGAGCAGTGCAGCACCGTTGGCCGTCAGTTGCGCACCTTGGCGGCCCCGTTCAAACAGGCGGGTGCCCAACTGTAGTTCGATGGCTTGAATTTGCTTGCTCAACGCGGGCTGGGTGATGCACAGCCGCTCAGCAGCCAGGTGATAGCGCCCTAGTTCGGCCAAGGCGACAAAGGCTCGTAGTTGACGATTATCCATTCCATTAGGTTATCAAAAGAGGATTTTAATTGATTATACAGTAATCGATACGGCTGCTGTAATTAACGGACAAAAAACCCCACAGGAGCTTGCTATGACCACGACCCTTCGTGCTGCGTCGGTACAATTTCAACACCGCGCCAACGACAAGAACTACAATCTCGGCGTTATGGAAGACTTTATCGCCCAGGCCGCCGCCGATAACGTGCAGGTCCTCGCCTTCCCGGAAATGTGCATTACCGGCTACTGGCACGTACGCCATCTGGCGGACAGCGAAATCACCGCTTTAGCTGAGCCTATCGCCACCAGTCCTTCGCTGGCACGCATCCGCCCACTGGCAGAACGGTACCAGATGGCCATCGGCGTTGGATTGATTGAGCAGGGTGAAGACGGCCAACTGTACAACGCTTATGCAGTTTGCCTGCCGGATGGCCAAACCCATGTGCACCGCAAGCTCCATCCTTTTGAACACCCGCTAATCGCTAAAGGCGATAGTTATACCGTGTTTGACACCCCTTGGGGCGTACGCATGGGGATCCTGATCTGCTGGGACAACAACCTGGTGGAGAACGCCCGTGCCACCACGTTGCTGGGTGCCGATATTCTGTTCGCGCCTCACCAGACCGGGGGGACAAATTCACGCAGCCCGCACGGCATGAAGCCGATACCGCTGGCGCTATGGCAGCAACGTAAAGAAAATCCGACGGCGATCGAAGAGGCTTTTCGTGGCGAAACTGGCCGCGGTTGGCTACTGCGCTGGCTGCCTTCTCGCGCCCATGATAATGGCCTGTTTATTTTGTTCAGCAACGGTGTGGGGCGAGATGATGATGAAGTGCGCACCGGCAATGCGATGCTGCTGGACCCTTATGGCCGTATCCTGTCAGAGACCTGGGCGGCGCAGGACGCCATGGTCACCGCCGATCTGGATCTGAGCTTAATCCCCATGAGCAGCGGGCGGCGTTGGATCCACGGCCGTCGGCCAGAGCTCTATGGGTTGCTGACCGAGCCGCAGGGATATGAGCGCGATCCCCGTACGGCGCGTTTTTCATTGCAACCGACCACGGTATTGGGCAAGCCAAATAAATCGCTGGATTAACACGTTTGTCTGCAGTTTCAATCTGTTACTGGCAAAAAAATCCGCCCCTAAAGGCGGATTTTCATTGAGTATGACCAACAAGGCCACACGCTCATGCCCGAAGGCATGGGGAAATCTTAGAAGCGGTAACCTACGCCCACGTTCCAGGTGCCAACGTCAACGCTGCGGATACGGCTCTGCTCGTAACCCACGTCCAGAGCAACCTGTTGCATTGGGTTGAACTGCAGACCAGCACCGTAGGTGAAGCCGTAGTCGCTGGTGTTGTTGTGGTCAGAACCGTCTTGAGCGTTGGAAGTGAATTTACCATAGCCCACACCGATCACACCGTAGATGCTCGCCCAATCGTTGAAACGATAAGCAGGACCCGCAGTGATGGAGTTGTATTGTGCTTTGTTGTAGAAGCCGTCTTCAGAGTTGTTCTTTTCCAGATGGGTGAAAGAACCGATTACACCCAGTGGGCTGTTGTCGTACTCGTAACGGTACTTCAGGTTGAAACCGCCGGCCTTGTTGGCAACGCCTTGGAGATCGCCCTGGGCATAGCCAGCGGATACGGTGCTTTCACCAGCAAATGCGGTACCTGCTGTTACGGCCAATACACAAGCTGCTACTGCGGAAAGACATGCAATTTTTTTCATAACCACCTCAAACGCGTTTTATTATTAAAGTGCTTCAATTTCTCATACATTGAAAATATAGCAAAAATTAGCGTGAAACTCTGCCTTTAAATGAGTGTCTAAATCTTTGTATCGTGTAACAGAAGATTTCAAGAACACTATAGCATGCTAATTTTCCTATACTTTTCACGAATTATACCCCTTTTTGTGACGCTAATCACCTATCCGAGATCCAGAATACTCTTAAAAAAAGCGCACTTATTGCTTGCTTGAACCAAGTTGGCGCATATTTTTGACAGATTCAACTCGGCCCCCCGTTTTTCGCCAACACCTTGCTGTCAATTCCTTTACACTGTGCAACACCTGTACTCAATACCTCCCCAGACGTTGGGGAGCTCCATAAGGCCAGAAAGGATGTCTTCGTCTGTAACCACTAAAGCGTCTTCCACGCTGGTGCCCGTGTGTTTACTGATCATTGCAATGATCTCGATCCAGAGCGGGGCTTCATTAGCCAAAAGCCTGTTCCCGCTGGTGGGTGCCGAAGGCATCACCACCCTACGCCTGAGCATCGGTACGCTGATCCTGTTTATCATTTTCCGTCCGTGGCGCATGCGTTTCGCCGCCGGTAGCCGGTTGCCATTGCTAATCTATGGTCTGTCACTGGGGGCGATGAACTACCTGTTTTATCTTTCATTACGCACGGTGCCACTGGGCATTGCGGTGGCGCTGGAGTTTACCGGTCCGCTGGCGGTGGCAATGTTCTCTTCCCGCCGCCCGATCGATTTTATCTGGGTGGCGCTGGCGATTGCCGGTTTGTGGTTTCTGCTGCCGCTTGGCCACGACATGGGCAGTATCGACCCTGTTGGGGCAGCCTGTGCGTTGGGTGCCGGTGCCTGCTGGGCGATATACATTATTTTCGGCCAGAAGGCCGGGGGAGATCACGGACCGGGCACCGTAGCCGTGGGGTCATTGATCGCCGCCATCGTATTCTGCCCGATCGGTGCCTGGCAAACCGGCAGTGCGCTGTTGAACGTGGATATTCTACCGGTAGCGTTGGCCGTCGCGGTGCTGTCTACCGCGTTGCCTTACTCGTTGGAAATTATCGCGTTACCCAAGATCCCCGCCCGTACCTTTGGCACCCTGATGAGTCTGGAACCGGCAATGGCCGCCCTTTCCGGCATGATCTTCCTCAACGAACACCTTAACCAAACGCAATGGTTGGCATTGGCCGCTATCATTACCGCCTCGATGGGGGCCACGTTGACCATCAAACCCAAGCCACAGGTTGAAAGCCTCTCGTGAGCCCACTGGCGCCTGGTGGAAAGTCCCCGGCGCCACGCTCAAAAGGTTGCATGATTGCAAGCCAGTTAACTTTTTTCCTGAACAATAATAGACATACTCTCAGCAGGTCTTTTATTTATTAGGGAGCATCAGGATGATCTATGGCAGTTTGTTCAACCCCCGCTTCGGGCGTGGTCTCTCACCCGCTTTAGCCAATATCCTCAATACCGTACGTCAGTATGATTTGCCTAACCTGCCGTTGGGCCGGCACGAGATCGATGGTGATCGGGTGTTTATGAACGTGATGGAGCTGATGACGGAGCCAGCAGAAAGCAAACGCGCCGAGCTTCACCAGGAGTATCTGGATATCCAGATCCTGATCGGCGGTGAAGAGCGGATCGATTTTGGCCTGCCAGACAGTTGGGAAAGTAACGATCTTTACGATGAAAGCAAAGATCTGCAATGGTTGGATATTAAACGCAGCCCGCAAACTCTGAACCTAATGCCGGGCATGTATGTGATCTTCTTCCCATTGGAGCCACACAAACCCGGCTGCCAGATAACGGAACCGAAAAACATCAAGAAAGTGGTGGTGAAAGTCCACTACGAATTGTTGCTTTGACTCCAGAGAGCCGGTCGCTTGACCGGCTTCCCCTCACCGGTCGCTATTCCACCGCAATCGGAGCATCGACCAGTTTAACGTCACGGTCACCTTGCAGCGTTTTTATCTTGTTTTGGTACTCTTTTACTTGTTCAGCATTGTTCAGCAACGTGTAAGTCAGCTCGAAATCGGTACTTTTCCCAGGCTGTAATTGTTTGATTCGCCCCTGCTCACGTTCGATTTTTACCGGATACGCGTAGTTGGTCCCTGGCTCAATCCCGGTAACATAGCCCTGGCGTTCCGTATCCGTGTTTTTCCACAACGTCAAAACCGGTAACTGGTGAGTATCAAAACCAATTGCCACTCCCCGATCCCCTTTCTTGTTGTTCATCATCGCCAGGGTTTTTCCTTGCGAATCACTGTAAGGCACGATGTTGAACACCATCTCATCGAAGCCTTTGGTAGGCCCCTGGTAAGTATGCCAATCTTTCAAACCGCCCTTGGCATAATCATTAAACGGCGAAATCTCCTTGATTGCCGCACTGAACACGGCTCCCTCTTCCAGCAGCGGCTTACCGAAGTTACTGTGATAAATAATCTGATAGTCACGCGGATAATCGGCATGATTGGTTAGACGATCGTGAACCGTAAACTGCTGAGTACCGGGGATGTAACGCAGTTCAGTCCAGGTTTCCAGATTACTTTTCTTAAAGGTATTTTCTTTCAGCAGGCCTCGGATACGGATTTCATACGGCGCTTTTTCAGCAATATCTACCACCACCTTGGAAGCTGGGGTATTTCCTGCACGGCCATGTAGCGTATACAGCGTGCCGTTTTCTACGCCCGGATGCCCGGTCCATTCGTAGCCGCAGCGCACCATCATTTCATTAAAACCGTCAAGCCAGCCCAGCCCATTGCGACTCTCCAGGTTGATATAAGCCGGGTTGACCACCTCGGTTACCGGTGAATCCCACCCCAACCTTACGCCGGAACCGTTGACATGCAGAATATCCATACCGCGCGTTGGGCTAAGGGTGATGGTCAACCCCTCACTGGTCAGGGTAAGGACTTTCGATCCCTCTTGCTTGCCACCATGCAAAACTTGCTGTTGCAAGCTGAAGCGCTGAGCGGGAATTTTCAGCTGTGAGCTGTCAATCCGCCAATTGCCAAGTTCAATACCGTTCTCACTGTCGGTCAATACGATAGTTTGAGCACCGGCATATCCAGAAATCAAAGAGATAGCGAGCGAAAGTACAGTAAGCTTGTTCATTTATTGTTCCGTCCTGGTTAGCTGAATGGTTTTAGCAAAACCATCACAAACTAAGTTCTTAGCCCATTTTAAAATGCGATGAGGGTCACTTTTTCTACAATGAGGATGGAGATAACGAAAGTTACGTGACGTTCATCAAACAAAATTATGAAAATTGAATTTTAGATGACAAATTAATCAGATGCGGATCATGTTTTAAGCTGAAGCAGATTCAGCTTAAAAAGAGACTCATGCCTAGCGAACATAAAAAGCTGAATCGAATAAAGCCTCTCTCAACTAACAGAGGCTAGCCAGAAAAACCGCTGTTTCCGCCGGAGAGCGCAGTTGGATAAAACGAATATGGCGATTGGCTGGGTCCTGCCGGTCTGCCAGATACTTTCTACGATTCTTGCGGTAGGTTTTGATGGTCCATAGGACAATCGACTCCCGGCTAAAGAAAGAGCGGCGATAGCTCTCACAATTGCCGGTATCGGGCCATAGCTCAGTCTGGTGCCAAGCCCGCACCGCTGCGCGGCGAACCGCCTGCCACAGCGTGCGACAAAATCCGTAGTCAACCCAGACAACCCAATCAACGTCCCGCCACTTCACTGCCAGAGTCCGGGTATAGTTGCCATCCAATACCCACCCCGCAGGGGCTGATGCCAGCGCCTGTTCGACCAGGTGCAAGAGCTCGTCATCTGAGGCATTTTGCCAGTTTGGCCGCCAGTAAAGCTTATCCATCTCGATATAGGGTACGGCCAGCTTTTGCGCCAATTGGCGGGCAACGGTGCTTTTACCGCTGCCGCTGGTGCCCACCACGTTAATTTTCATGCTTTCCGTCGATATCCACTTTAACTGACTTATAGACATCTTATATTACAATAGGTCTGCTGCATTTCACTCATGAGGGTTTATAGAATTAACCTTAAATATCAGTCTATGCTCAGATCCAATAAAACTTCTGACACCCTCCGCATCGGGTAATGCTGATAATGCTCCTTTTTGTGTCGTCGCCAGCGCGCCACAGGCGCTGGCTTGCGTCAGGGCTAATTTCAATTGTTCAAAATCCTGCAAACCATTGCCAAGAGAGATATTTGCCAACAGCCCAGCGATAAAGGCATCTCCTGCCCCCGTCGTATCTAAACTGTTCACCTTGTACGAGTCTACGTGTATGACCAAGTCTTGCCATAAGACAATAGCCCCTTGGATACCACAGGTGACAATTTTAAGGCTAGAAGGAAATCTCTTTAGTATTTCCAACGCTTTTTCATCATGAGTAGTACCGGTTATCCAGTATAATTCCTCTTCTGAAAGTTTTAAAATATCTGACTGATGAGCAAATTGAGTTACCGTTGCCAGCATCTCCTGTGGATTCCCCCACATTTTCTCCCGCAGGTTAACATCAAAGCTCAAGATGCCACCGCGTTGCTTTAGTAAACTCATCGCCTTGACCAAGGTCTCACGGCTCTGCTTGGCAACCAGAGCCAACGAACAAAAGTGCAATATATCATCACCAAAATCGGGTAGATTTTTAGAGGATAAAAACTGGTCGGCAGAAGGATTTACCAGAAATGTAAAACTGCGATCGCCATCATCCCCCAGCGCTACCAGCACGGTACTGGTATGATATTGCTCATCAAATTGTATATACTGCGTTTCGACTCCCTCTGAATAGAGGGTTTGCTGGAGAAAGTGGCCAAATGGGTCATCACCGACTCTGCCAATAAAACCACAATCACATCCCAAACGAGCTGCACCCACAGCAACATTTAACGGCGCACCACCAGCACAAGCTTTATATTGCCTATCTGGCTGAGGTAATAAGTCGATTACCGCATCGCCAACTGTCCACAGTTTCATAGTGTTTCCTTAACCACCCAATTTTAGAATAAATATTTGAAGCGCACCCTCATGCCATAGCGCATATCGGTGTCACCTGGATTTATCGTCGAAGCATCCAGCCAGGAAGCATAAGCCCCTAGGTAGGTATTAAAGTTTGGCATATCCATAATATTCGGCAGTTGCCAGGAGGTATGAATGGTGTGGATATCGTAGTTTCCTGGTGCCAGGATCGCGCAATCGCCGTCGCATTCAGCATTCACACTGTTCATATTGAAACGGTCGATTTTGTTATGCGCGTAGATATAGCCCAGCTCAACGCGATGCCATAGCGCATTGATACCGGCGCTGAAGTTCTTTTCATCCGTCGCATCAAGATATGCGGTGCTAAGGTTCACCACCGCCCCGTTCTGCGCATCGGTTTTCAGCGTGTTCCAACTCATGGTCATACCGTAGCCGGTACGCCTGGACTGATCGACCCAAAGACCCTGCTGATTCTGATAGCCGTAGGCATTATTAACGAGGTTGCTCTCCAGCGCTGCAGCCACCGACCACTCGCCGGATTGCCACGCGGCAACAGGGCGCACGTAAACCACGTTTTTACGGCTATCCAGCGCGTTGCCATGATAGTTCTGGTCGACAAACAGCGAACTGCCGTCCTCCACCAGGGTATTCACTTCAAAATACCAGTTATCAAGTGTTTTACTGAGCAGGAAATTGCCGCCGCTGCTGCTGCGCCCGCGCCCCTCTTTCATCATGTAAATGTAACCGTAGCCGTCGGAATACAGATCGTTGGCCGTATTACCAGAATATTCAATAAAGGTATCCTGATTAAGCGGAAACATATCAAAGGCCTCAAAACGACCCATTTTAATCTTCCAGTCATCCTGCTGACCGAAGAAAAATGCCGCATCATCAAGATTCATCTTGCCATTTATATCCGCAAGCGGCTGTACGCTGAAACCGGCATATTTCCCATTCGACCCTTTACGTAATCCATCAAAGCCAAGCAGTATACGCCCGTTAATATCCCAGCGTTCCTTATCGCCCGGCGCCCAGTTTTTATTTGCGCTGGTTTTCAACGAGGTCAGGCTGCCGGTACGGCTAGCGCCATCCATATTAAACTCAACGTCACCATAGAATTTTAATTCGCCATAGTCATTAAGCCGTAACGCTGGCTCGGTCGGCGTCGCATTGGCCACCGTTATCGGTGTATCCTGCCGTTTCAGCGCACGAATCTCCGTCTCCGCACGGACGGCGCGCTGCTCGGTCTCTTTCAGTCGCTGTTCCAGGTGCGCCAAACGCTCCTCGATAGATAGCGGTGCTTGGGCGTTCGCGCAAGCGCTTGCTAAAAACGTGAGCAAACATCCGACTCGGACTTTTTTTACCTGTAAACCATCATTATTTTTCATCGTTAATCCATTATTATTTAATTTATATTTATGGGTGAAACTCGATGATGACGACAATAATTACCCACCCGCCATGACAAACGGATTGTTAACACATTTAAACCTATGCTTTAAATCATTCGGGATGCGGTACCAGCATGCGCAATACTTTATTTACCACATCCCTGACATATAAATAGATTATTCGAGCTGCCAGGCCCCCGCCTCTGATAGAGAAGCCGAACCGCTCCAGGCAAATAGCATTAGCTCACGGCGCGCAGCGTCCGGGTAAATACGACTACTGAGGCACGCCTCACCATCATTAACAAAAACTTCCACGGAGGAGCTATCAAAGAACAACCGCAGTTTCAGCGATGCGCCTGCTGTCAACGGTACGCTTCGTACCCCGCACAGGCCATACTGCGGGTAACGGCGCTCCAGAACCAGACGCTGCATCTGCGCATCAACATAAACGCGCAGACCGTCCCCGAAGCTGATGCCATACTGTTCTGCGCTGCTGTTAGCACAATCCCAGTTTAGGATCACCTCCATCGCCTCACAGTTTTCCACCATCGTGGTCTGCTGATTTTTCAACGTACTCACTGGCCATGGGAACCATGCGCCGCGCAGACCCTCTACCTCTTTGGCCGGACGCATTTGCAGACGGTTATCTGCGCCGAGGCTCAGTTCTCGCGGAAGAGAGAGCATTCCCGCCCAGCCATCTTGCTGTTCGGGCAACGGCGATTCCCACATATCCAACCAGCCGATAACGATGCGGCGGCCATCGGGAGTCAGGAAGCTTTGCGGTGCATAAAAATCGTGGCCGTGGTCGAGTTCAATAAACTCGCTTTTGCGAACAAACGGCTGCCCCGGTTGCCATTCACCGATCAGATAACCGCTCTGGAACAGATTACGGTTGTTGAAACCCTCAGCCGCCATCCCCTGAGGAGAAAACATCAGTATGCGTTTATCCTCGAGGGTAAAGAAGTCCGGGCACTCCCACATATAACCCATCTCTTTTTCCGCCTCATCAAGGACTCCGGCTTCATGCCACTGATGCAGGTCGGCGGAACGATACAGGCGCACCTGGCCGGTCTCGCCATCGCGAGCGCCGACTATCATGTACCAGCTATCCCCTTCACGCCACACCTTCGGATCGCGGAAATGGTGCAGACCCGGCGGAGTATCTACCACGATCCCCTGACGCTCAAAGCAGACCCCGTCGCGGCTAGTCGCAAGACACTGCACCTGATAAAGGTTAGCCTCATCGCTGGTGTCGCCATGGAATTTATGCCCGGTATAAATCAACGCCAGAGTATCGCCATCAACAACCGCCGAGCCAGAAAAGCAGCCGTCTTTATCTTCCGGGCCTTCCGGAGCCAACGCGACCGGCAGGTGCTCCCAATGAACCAGATCTTTACTGCGCGCATGGCCCCAGTGCATCGGCCCCCACTGCGTGGAATACGGATGATGCTGGTAAAAAGCGTGATACCAACCGTCAAACCAGACCAGACCGTTAGGATCGTTAATCCAGCCCGCGCGCGCGGCAAGGTGGTAGCGCGGATACCAACGCAAGTTCAGCGTTTCACGTTTAGCCTGCAGTTCCTGTTCAGCCTTGGATATTGAATACGTCATAGTCTTTACTCTTTTCAATCATATAGCGGAAGGTTGCGACATCAGAGGATCTGAAGATAACTTACTGGAGCGCAACAGGAAGATGGAGATAAAGGTGGTGCAGAACACCAGTAGTCCCATAATCAGATAGGACTGGGCAAAGCCGTATTTTTCGTAGCTATAGCCTGCCAGCGGCGACAGTACCGAGGCGATAACCGAGCTGGTGCAGGCGAACCCCACCAGATAGAGGGTGGCAGACAGGCGTTTGTCGAAATTCAAGCTGTTGTATTTAAAGATAGCGACCAGCAGGATCGGCAGTTCTACCGCGTGCAACAGTTTAGTGATGGAAATCAGCAGCGGCCCTTCGACCAGCCCGGAGGCCACCATCCGCAACGCCATCACCATCCCGGCGAAAATCAGGCCATTTTTCGCGCCGATGCGGTTAACCAACCACGGGGCGCAAAACATCCCGGCGGCTTCGAGGAATACCTGGAACGAGTTGAGATAACCGTACATGGCGTTGCCTTCCTGCAACGTGGCGAATTGTGAAGAGAAGTAAACCGGGAACTGCTGATCGTAAACGCCGTAAATACAGGTACCGATGACGAAAAACACCAGCGCCCAGAAGCGCGGTAGCGTCAGCAGACGCAGCACGTCATCCAGCTTCACTTTGCCACCGGACACCGCCTCCTGCATCGCGTGCGGTGCAGAAGACACCCGCAGCCGCGCCAGCAGGATAAAGAACACCAGACCGGCACAGCTGGAGACTGCGAAGTTTAGTTTCGGGTTGATGTTAAACAGGAGCCCTGCGAAGAAGGTCGCTACCGCCCAGCCCAGCGATCCCCACATCCGCGCCTTACCGAATTCGAACTGGCTCTGGCGCGCCACGCGTTCGGTATACGATTCCAGTACGCCGATACCGCCGTTAAAGGTTATGCCGATGTAAATCCCACCGAAGAGACTTCCGAGCAATATATTGATTTGCAACAGATAACTAAACAATAAATAGGCTGGCCCGGAAAGGATTAACAGCCCGGTAAGGGTCCAGAGCAGGTTTTTACGCAGGCCGAGTTTATCCTGGATAAAGCCGTAGCAGATTTGAGCCAATAGCGCGGAGACGGACAACACCGCGTAGATAATACCGGTATCTCCCGCTTTCAGCCCCACTTCCTGGTGCAACCAGATCGAGAGTAAAGAGCCAGTTGAGGACCAGGACACGAAAAAGAAGAACAGTAATGCACTGAGTAGTGGGTAGCTATGAGAGTGATGCGCTTTCATTATGGCATTCTCGTATTGGAATAATGCTCGCATGGTAACGTTAACAAATAAAAAGGCGCTTGTCGTTTTGCTGAGATTCATGATGTTAATCACAAAAGTTAACGTTAACATTTAAAAAGTGAGATCGCGATCAAAAATTTCTCGCTACGGTTCTTTCGCTTTCTACGACAGAATAGCCGCTGAACCTTTTACATCAACAACTTCGTCGTATAGCCTGTTGCCTGAAGGTAATGACGGGAGTAATAGATATGGCTTCTCTTAAGGATGTGGCGAAACTGGCCAATGTGTCGCTCATGACGGTTTCCCGCGCGCTCAATAGCCCGGAAAGGCTAAAGCCTGAGACCCTGGCGCGCGTGCAGGTCGCCATCAAGGAGACCAATTACGTTCCCGACCTGTCAGCGAAAAAAATACGCGGCGCCCATGCTACGCCGAATACTATCGGGGTGCTGGCCCTCGATACTGTTACTACACCATTCTCGGTGGAAATCACTCTGTCGATCGAAGAGACCGCCCGGGCGTATGGCTGGAACAGTTTCGTGGTAAATATGTTTTCTGACGATAATCCAGATACCATTGTCGACCTTCTGCTTTCACACCGGCCAGACGGCATCATCTACACCACCATGGGGCTACGTCAGGTGCCGCTGCCAACCAAACTGCTCACCCTCCCGTGCGTACTGGCCAACTGTGAAAGTTTGCACGATCCTGTAGCCAGCTATATTCCGGACGACGAACAAGGCCAGTTTGAGGCGGTGCAGGCTCTGCTCGCAGCAGGTAATCGTCAACCACTCTGCCTGCATCTGCCAAAACACCATCTTGCCACCTTGCGCCGGCGTCAGGGATTGGAGCGCGCCTGCCGGCAAGCAGGTATCAACCCTGACACTCTCATGCATGTCTATATGGAGCATGGCGATGAGCACTACCGTGATATCCCGGCCATTGTGCTAGCACATATCAAGCAGGGTAATCCGATGTTCGACTCGGTCATTTGCGGCAACGATCGTATCGCCTTTATGGTCTATCAGACGCTACTGGCGCAGGGCCTGCGCATCCCGCAAGATGTGGCGGTCGTGGGTTACGACAATATGGTTGGCATTGGCGAGCTATTCTTACCGCCGCTCTCGACGGTACAACTGCCGCATTACGAAATAGGTCGCCATGCTGCGCTGCATATTATCCAGGGCAAGGCACAGACCGATACTGTCAAAATACACGCGCCCTGGCTCAGCAGAGACTCGATCCATAGCAACCTGTGATGGTACATAAAAGAGTTACGGCGCATACCCTGGGGATAATTGGCTATCAATATGAATTGATGGAAAAATAATCCCTATTTCAACGTTCAGAAACACCCTGCAATAATTGCGCATTGAAATATCCCTTCAATCGGTGTCTATTATTAGTGGGGATCTCAACCCTTAACCTCTAAAAGCTTAAAAAACCTCTCTTATCAACACCTCACGAATCACCAAATATGCCATACGCCTTTCTGATGAAAATATCCAGCAGTTATTACCTATTTATTTAATCGCCCTTTTCGCCCTGCAAAATAAATTTAAGCTGCTATAATTTCTCCCGTAACAAAATAGGAAGAATACCCTATGGATTTCAAGTTGCAGCTAGGCGACAAGCTATCTCATCCTCAGGAGCTTACGTTTAGTAAGTGACTGGGGTGAGATAGTGCAGGTAACAACGCTGCAGCTTGAAAGACGACGGGTATACACCCATCAAGAAGAGGATATCTATATGAGTACCGCTAAACTGGTGAAAACGAAATCTTCTGACCTGTTGTACACACGCAATGATGTGGATGAGAAAACCAAGCAGGCCGCCATCAAGGCGCTGAACCATCAGGTTGTGCAGTTTATCGATCTGTCGTTGATCACCAAGCAGGCGCATTGGAACATGCGTGGTGCCAATTTTATTGCCGTGCATGAAATGCTCGACGGCTTCCGCACCGCCATCACCGACCATCAGGATACTTTTGCAGAACGTGTCGTACAGCTCGGTGGCGTTGCGCTGGGTACGGTACAGGTGGTGAATGACAAAACCCCGCTGAAAAGCTATCCGACCAATATTCACAGCGTGCAAGATCACCTGAAAGCGCTGGCCGATCGTTATGCAGCCGTCGCCAACGATATCCGCCAAGCCATCACGGAAGTTCCGGATGAAGACACCGCAGACATGTTCACCGCCGCATCGCGCGATCTGGACAAGTTCCTGTGGTTTATCGAATCCAACATCGAATAAACCAGCCATCCTGGCGCGAAACAACAGGTTGTGGGCCTTGCCCCAGCCTGTTTTTTTATCTGTAAGCCGAGTTGTATAAAAAACAGGCTGGATTACACTGGTTATGATCCAATCAGGATTGCAAGCATTCACAGGTTCAATAGTGAGGTGGGCATGGCAGGCGGATGGACAGCGGACGGCGCGGTGCAGGATCAAATCGACTCAACGGTAGATGATGCCGTACAACGTGCTCGCCAGGCGCTCGGCCACGGCGAAAGCGAACACTATTGCCAGGAATGTGGCACAGAAATCCCCGAAGCCCGACGTCTGGCGCTGCAAGGAGTGCGCTACTGTGTTAACTGCCAGGCGGAAATGGATAAAAAACAGGCTGCCAGCAGCCTGTTCAATCGCCGGGGCAGCAAAGACAGCCAGCTGCGTTAACCCTACTTCCCTTCAAAACACGCCTGTTTGCACCAAATGAAATCGGACTATGGCTATAAAGTTAGAGTTAGTTATCATTATTGATCGATAATTGTTAATTATCGGTTGTTTCCCGGCTATTGTTTAGTTGATGATAGCTCAATTGCACCACCAAGGTCTCACTGCACCATTTTGGTGCCCGCAAGTGGTGCATAAAAATTATAATTGGCTATCCAAACCCAACATCATAACGCAACCCCTTGTTTTTATAATGATTGCAAACTTGGCACGATTCTTCCATAGCACAAAATGCAACATAAAAAATGGGTAATCCGCAACCTGTACAGGAATTCCTCTCATGAAGTCTATTTTTAAAGTTTCCCTGGCCGCACTTTCCCTGGCCTTCGCCGTTAGCTCTCACGCAGCAGACAAGCTGGTTGTCGCCACGGACACCGCTTTCGTGCCGTTTGAATTCAAACAAGGTGACCAATACGTCGGTTTCGATATCGACTTGTGGGCGGCGATTGCCAAAGAACTGAAGCTGGATTACACCCTGAAGCCAATGGACTTTAGCGGCATCATTCCTGCGCTGCAAACCAAGAACGTCGATCTGGCGCTGGCCGGTATCACCATTACCGACGAACGCAAAAAAGCGATCGACTTCTCCGATGGCTACTACAAAAGCGGCCTGCTGGTGATGGTCAACGCTAACAACGACAGCGTGAAAGGCATCCAGGATCTGGACGGCAAAGTGGTGGCAGTGAAGAGCGGCACCGGCTCGGTGGATTACGCCAAGCAGCACATCAAAACCAAAGATCTGCGCCAGTTCCCGAACATCGACAACGCCTATATGGAACTGGGAACCAAGCGTGCTGACGCCGTGCTGCACGACACGCCAAACATCCTGTACTTCATCAAGACCGCGGGCGCTGGCAAGTTCAAAACCGTTGGCGACTCTCTGGAAGCCCAGCAGTATGGCATCGCCTTCCCGAAAGGCAGCGACGAGCTGCGTGAAAAGGTGAACGCCGCGCTGAAAACGCTGCGCGACAACGGGACTTACAACGAAATCTACAAAAAATGGTTTGGTACCGAACCTAAGTAACTGATGAAGTTAATAAGCCAGTAAGTTATTAATTGAGCACAGGGGAGGTGTACCCGCCCCCTGTGCTTTGTTGTTTATTGATCCCCTTGCTTGGGATCACCGGGAGATAACATTATGCAATTCGACTGGAGTGCCATTTGGCCCGCCATCCCAATTTTGTTAGAAGGCGCAAAGATGACCCTGTGGATTTCGGTCCTCGGTCTGATTGGCGGCCTGATCATCGGCCTGGTTGCCGGTTTCGCCCGCACCTATGGCGGCTGGATCGCCAACCATGTGGCACTGGTATTCATTGAAGTGATCCGCGGCACGCCGATTGTGGTACAGGTGATGTTTATCTACTTCGCCCTGCCCATGGCCTTTAGCGATTTCCGCATCGATCCTTTCACCGCCGCCGTGGTCACCATCATGATCAACTCGGGCGCCTACATTGCGGAAATTACCCGTGGCGCGGTGTTGTCGATCCACAGCGGTTTCCGTGAGGCCGGGCTAGCGCTGGGTCTGTCACGCCGCGAGACCATCCGTTATGTGATCATGCCGCTGGCACTGCGCCGCATGCTGCCACCGCTGGGTAACCAGTGGATCATCAGCATCAAGGATACTTCGCTGTTCATCGTGATCGGGGTAGCGGAACTGACCCGACAGGGGCAGGAAATTATTGCCGGTAACTTCCGCGCGCTGGAAATCTGGAGCGCCGTTGCGGTGGTGTACCTGATTATTACCCTGATGCTTAGCTTCGTGCTGCGTCGTCTGGAAAGAAGGATGAAAATCCTGTGATTGAATTTAGAAACGTCTCCAAGCACTTTGGCCCGACCCAGGTGCTGCACAATATCGATCTGCATATCAAACAGGGTGAAGTGGTGGTGATCATCGGGCCTTCTGGTTCCGGTAAATCAACCCTGCTGCGCTGCATCAACAAGCTGGAAGAGATCACCAGCGGTGAACTGGTGGTCGACGGCCTGAGGGTGAACGATCCGAAGGTGGACGACCGCCTGATCCGTCAGGAAGCCGGCATGGTGTTCCAACAGTTCTACCTGTTCCCGCACCTGACGGCGCTGGAAAACGTGGCCTTTGGCCCAATCCGCGTACGCGGTTTGAAAAAGGCCGATGCCGAAAAGCTGGCACACACGCTGTTAGCCAAGGTTGGGTTGGCCGAGCGTTCTCACCACTACCCTTCCGAGCTTTCCGGCGGGCAGCAACAACGTGTAGCTATTGCCCGGGCGTTGGCGGTGAAGCCTAAAATGATGCTGTTCGATGAGCCAACCTCGGCGCTCGATCCAGAATTGCGTCACGAAGTGCTGAAGGTCATGCAGGATCTGGCCGAAGAAGGCATGACGATGGTGATCGTGACTCACGAAGTCGGCTTCGCTGAAAAGGTGGCCTCACGCCTGATCTTTATCGACAAAGGCCGGATTGCCGAAGATGGCAACCCTCATGACCTGATCAACAACCCGCCAAGCCCACGCCTGCGCGAGTTCTTGCAGCACGTTTCCTGAAGCGATAATAATAAGCCCCGTAAGGGGCTTTTTATTGATGGCAATGTTGCTCAATCACATGTTCAACCGCAGGGCCATGCTCGCTGCCCCCGTTTAACGGTATGCAACTCTGCAAAACCTCAGTGGATCAAGTCACTCTGTTTGACAGAGGTAAACGCCTGCATCAGCTTGACCACGTCCTGCATACCCACATTGACCTGATTGATTACCTCCCCGGCATCCTTGGCTAGCGCCACGCCGCCGCCCGCCTGTTCCACACAGGTCACCATCTTGTTGATTGCCGCCGTTACCCCTTGCTGAATGGTTTTGGTGACTAGCTCAATCTCGCTGGCCGCTTTACGGGACTGTTCGGCCAAGGTACGCACCTCATTAGCCACTACGGAGAAACCGCGCCCATGCTCGCCCGCATGCGCCGCTTCGATCGAGGCGTTAATCGCCAGTAGATTGGTCTGGGCGGCAATTTTGCGGATCGCCTCAACCATATTGCCAATCTGTTGCGAACAGCGCCCCAAGTCGCTGACTACGTCCGAAGTCTGCCGTGCGGCCTTCTCCACCTGCTGCATCCCCTGCACCGCCTGCTGCACAATGATCGCCCCTTGGGCAGCGGTTTTATCGGTCCCCATGGAGAGATGATGGACATTTCGCACCATTTCCTCTTCATGCTGCTGTTGGAAAGTCTGGCGGGTAATGTCCTGGGCGATTTTCACCACCTTTAATACCCGCCCTTCATTGTCGATGATTGGGTTATAGCTGGCCTCCAGCCATACCCGCTCTCCACGCCGGTTGAGGCGTTCGAAACGCCCGGTCAAAAACTCCCCCTGGGCCAACCGTTGCCAGTGCTGATGATACTCGTCAGAGTCGGCGAACTCTGGCGTACAAAGTATGCTGTGCGCCTGGCCGCGTGCTTCTTCCAGCCGATAGCCCATCAGATCGAGCATATTGTCGTTGGCATCCAGGATAATGCCGGTTGGCGAGAAGGTGATCATCGCCATTGAGCGATTCAACGCCGCTAACAGACTCTGATGCTCCTGAGCCTGAGTAATACGGCGGGTCACCTCGCTGGCAATCTTGATGATCTCCACCACCTCACCGTGCTTATTTAACACCGGGGTATAGGTTCCCTGCAGCCAGACTACTTCACCATCCTTGCGAATACGCCTGATATTATCGGTAATAGCTTCGCCGCTATTTAACTTTTGCCAATGCCGCTGATAGGCCGGGCTGGCGACATAGCGTTGATCGCAGAAAATACGATGATGCTGACCAATCACTTCCTGGCGCTCAAACCCCATCGTTTGCAAGAACAGATCGTTGGCACGTAATACGGTGCCGTCGGGTTTAAATACGATCATCGCTACCGCGTCTTCAATGGCTGCCAATTCAGCATGCCACGGGCTATTTGACTGACGGAGGTTTAAAAACATCGGGTAAATCCTTCTGGCAGATGGAGTTAACGGCAAGCACTCTCTATTTTTTCTGCATATATTGCTCGCCAGTAAGCGCGCTATCGCCCTGAACATTGCGCACGACAATGCTCCAGATTAACTGGATAAAAACGGTTATTAAGCTATGTAATGATTGTTTTTTTAACTAATGAGCAGCGTGGGAATTTATTAACAGTATTGAGGATAACGCAAGCCAGACAGAATGAAAGGAACCAAAGAATAAATAATCGTTGCCGGCACGATCGCCGGCAACGGTCGGGCAATTACTGCCAGCGTTCTGCCGCCCAGGCGGCTTGCTGCTCGGCATCAAAGAAGGTCCAGGCCACAAAGCGGCTAATCTTCTGCCCCTGTGCCATTTCGATGGTGCGCACCTCAGCGGCCCCGGCCTGCTTGAGCGCATAATAAATGGCAGGCAGTGTGGTGTTTTTCGAGATCAGCGAGGTAAACCACAGGCAGTTCTTCGCTTTGCCGACGCTCTCTTCCACCATCTTGCGAACAAAGGCCTCTTCGCCTCCTTCGCACCACAGTTCGTTGTTCTTGCCACCGAAGTTCTGCACCGGCTTTTCTGCCACCGCCCCTTTGCCCAGCTTATGCAACTTGAGGCGGGTGCTGGCGCGCGCTTCCTGCTCGGAACCGTGGAACGGCGGGTTACACAAGGTGGCATCGAAGCGCTCAGCAACGCCGATAATGCCGTTGAAGATACAGTCCTGCTGTTTCTGCTGGCGCAGACGCACGGTATTTTTTAACGTCGGGTTCATGGCCACGATCATCTTGGCAGCCCCCAGCGAGACCGGATCGGTCTCCGAGCCGGTAAAGCGCCAGCCATATTCGCGCTGGCCGATGATCGGATAAATACAGTTGGCCCCCACGCCGATATCCAGGATCGCCACGCCTTTGCCACGTGGGATCTCGCCGCCGTTGCTGGTCGCCAGCAGATCGGCCAGGTGATGCAGATAATCGGCACGCCCCGGAATCGGCGGGCAGAGATAGTCGGCCGGGATATCCCAATGTTCGATGCCATAAAAGTGCATCAGCAAGGCACGGTTGAGCATTTTCACCGCGGCAGGATCGGCGAAATCCACCGAAATATCGCCCCAGGCGTTGGGCTTCACAAAGGGTTCCAACCCCGGACAGGTGGCGATCAGGGTAGGGAAATCATAGCGTGAGCGATGGCGATTGCGCGGATGCAGGCCGCTTTTCTGCTGCGGGAAACTTTTCTTTTTTTCCACCGTGACGGGCTCTCTGAAAGGGTTTTCTGGCGCGTAAGATAGCATAAAGCCCGGCGAGGCGCTTGCCGCTGAGGTGAAAAGCGCCAAAATGGTAAGATTGCGGAACTGGTGAATACCCCTCACCCTAACCCTCTCCCCAAGGAGAGGGGACCGATCGAGTTGGCTTCAAATTAGCGTGACTCACCTTAGATGAGGAGGCGATCGATATTACTAGACCACATCACCTCCAAACGAGCAGAGGCTATCAGCTCCCTCTTTTGTATCAGGGAAGTTTATCACCCTTAGTTGATGTCCAAGATCATTAAGCCACAAAACATCCCCCAAGGAGAAGAGATCGAGTTTGCTGAGATTATCTCTTTACTTCCAAACGAGCGGGGGCTATCAGCTCCCTCTCCCTGTGGGAGAGGGTTGGGGTGAGGGGACCAGTTGGCTGCGCTGTGCCCAGTAGGCCAGCAGGTGCAGGCTGGCAGAATAGTAATCCTCATCGGGTACCAGGCGATCTTTCAGCGGCCCCCGATCCCCCACCGTCAGATCTCTGACCGCCCTCATTCCTGGGCTTTGATTATACTCAGAGCGCTGGCCGTTCAGCACATCCAGCCAGGCCGGTGTCGCCCGGCGATCAAAGCCGCGCCAAAAGCTGGCAAACGGACTCAGTGACAGGCTGTCGGCCTTGTCCCAATAAAGATAGAGCGGAACCCGCACCGCATCAAAACCAAAGCGCGACGGCCAATCGCTAGCCGGAGCCATCTGCCCATTGGCCTGTAGCGTGACCCAGTCGCTGGGCAGATGCTGTTTGCCAAAGCGCATTCTGCTGACCATGGTCATGCTATCGTCGATAAGCTTTTTCCACGCTGGCAAATGGCTTTCCTGGTAAAACGCGTGCCAGGCAGGAAAGACAAAATAGGAAGGATTAACGATCACCGAACCGTTTTGCCTGAAACCGTTAGCACCAGGTAACATCACCCGATATCCGGCATAGTCGATCACGGTATGTTTGAGCAGGGCTTGCTGAATCTGCGCCGAGGAGGTCAGATAGGCGGGCACATTCCAGCGTTTCCCCGCCTGCAGCAAGGCCCAGGCGATTAGGATATCACCATCGGTGGCATTATTTTTATCGGCTATCGGCACCGCCTTCCCCGGCTCATAGCGCCAGGAAAACAGGCCGATATCCTGGCGATACAGGGTGTTGCGGGTCCATTGCCAGAGGTTGTCAAACGCAGGACGGTCGTCATTGTAGACCGCCAACAGCATGGCAAACCCTTGCCCTTCGGTATGGCTGACGTTGTTATTGCCGGTATCGACAATCCGTCCGTCTGCTAATAGGAAACGCTGTTTGTATTGCGCCCAACCGCTGTCGGCAGCCTGGGCACCAAGGGAAAACATCAACCCCAGCCAAAGCAGGAGTATGCGGAGCCTACCAAACCTGCTTTTCGTCATCATATTTACCTGCGTTGCTCGTTTCTGTAGCAAAAGACCAGGGTGTTATCTTTAGCCGGGCTGCGCCAGCGCAGGGAAACATGCGGCTCACCGCCCTGAGCCAGCAGCCAGGTGTCATAGGCCCCCTCAAGCACCGTGGCAAAAGAGAGTGCCCAGACGTCCTCGTTGGCCGGATCTGCACTGTGCGGGTAGGCATAATGGGTCAGGATCATCTGTTCGCCATTCGCCTCAATCTGCACCCTCCCCCAGTCAAACTGACGTAGTAAGGCATTAAGAGCATCCTCCAACTCTCCCACCGTTTCCGCCTCCGGCAATGGCAGCTTCTTCGCCAGGTTGCTCCCCATCAAACGCAGAAAATCGCGGCTATCCGTATCATCAGCAGAAGCCAGGATGCCGGAGAACACCACTTCGATCAGATCCTGCCAACCCGCCTTAAACTGACGCTGGCGATAATAATCAAGCTCATACCAGGTAGTGTTAATATCTTGCATGGTTATTTTCCATCTAACAGATATTTAAAATAGAGCAAAGCCGTGCTCTCGGAATAGCTGCCGAAAGTGTCATAACCCAACTGCCCCCCAACCAACACGCTTGGCGTGACCTTATAGGTCCCCCCCGCCTTCAGGCTGTAGCCAATGCCACTCTTGTCCTCGCTGGCATATCTGGCCTCTTTGCCGTACCCCTGGCTCACCAGACTTTCCAACTGAGACTGGAGCTCCGGATCGTTCGGGTAGTACAGGCTTTCCTGATTGTTATAGGTCTGATAACCGACGTTGCCGCTCAGAATATAGGTGAAGTTATCCTGCTTTTTGGTGTACTCCACCGGCAGCGAGATGCTCAGATAGTCCTGCGGGCTGAAGTAACCCCCTTGGCCGTAGCTGAAATAGCTGAGGTTTTTGTCAAAATCCATGTAGTTGACGTTAACGCCCACCTTCAGCTCGCTATCATCATCCTTATAAGGACGGATGTAGGCTCCCAGGATGCCGGTCACGCTATGGTTATCCGCCACGTTATCACCCACGTAGCTGTAATATCCCGCGCCACCGTAAGCTCCGAGCACGCCATCATCGTATCCAAGATTTACGCCGCCGCCGTTTTTGGTCACCGCCCCCCATTTCTTGCCTGTGATGGTATCTTCGGTCCCGACATAGGAGAGCAGGCTATCTTTTACCGCGCGGCGTTCAAGCGTCATATCCAGCGTTGAGTGCTCGGTCAGCTTGGGTGACCATTTCACGCCACCCACCACCGAACTGATGCCGCTGCCCATTGGCGTACTGCCCACGTCCAGCTTATAGCTGTCGCCGCTTAACGCTAATGCCAGTTCAACCCCGGTATCTTGCTGCTGTCCCGGTGAGTCGGCATAGATATCGTTAGGGCCAAAGGTTTTCGGCTGCGTCACCAGGCCCGCCAGCGTCTGCCTTTCGTTAAAGGCCTGATCTTGCGCCACCGTGGCGGCGGCGCACTCTGGCGAAGTGGCGTCAATAGAACACAGGCTATCGCGGGTGGCATGCAGTTGCTGATAGCGCAGATCGGCGGCCTGTGCAGCAGCAATCGAGTTCTGTGAGGCAATGACGGAGGCCTGAGTTGCGGCCTCGATAGCCCTGGCCTGTTGCAGCGCCCCGGTACCAAAACGGCTGTTGGCGCTGTCGGATGGCGTACCAGATTTCAGCATCACTGGCGTCACATCAACACTGAGCCTGCCATTATCGAACGGCATGCCTGACAGAGTGATCGGGCTTCTCACTTCCGTGATATTACTCAGGCCATTTTCACCACTGCTGTTATCGCGCAGAGAAATGTTTCCCTGTACCCAAGTGGCAGTCTTGTCCTGCACCTCATCCATCAACTTATCAATCTGCTGCAAGGTCGGGTTTTTCACCACCGCCGCAGGAGCTCTGGCGTAACCCGGGGCAGCAACCTGCCAAGGCAGCACCTCACCGTAAGCCGAGGAGGAGGTATTCACGCTCGACGATGCCGTGCTCTGCGCGACAAACGGATTATCCGCCAGCCGCAAACCGCCAATCACTGCCGGCCCACCGCCTGGCGCACCTGTTACGCCATTGACCCGGTTTTTCGCCTCGCGCAGAAACACCATCGCCTGCGGATAGTTACCGTCCGCTTGAGCAACGCGTGCCGCCAGCAGCAACTGATCCGGCGTTTTAAGCGCAGGCAAGCCGCGCAGCAACTGTTTGGCCCGATCGACATCGCCTTCTGATAATGCGACCCCGACGGCACCTTCGCGCGCCCCCTGGTTCAGGCTGTCACGGCTGAGCAGGTAGTTGTAAACCTGCCCGGCCTCTTTGTTCATGTTGCCAGACTGATAGAGCCGCCCCATCGCCAGCATAATATCGGTATTTTGCGGATCGTTTTGCAGCGCGCCGATCAGCTTGTCATACGCGGCGCTGTACTGCCCTTGTAAACGCAGTTTATCCGCCTCATTGATCACGCTGCCGTTGCGCAGTTGGCCAATCTCGCGGATTGAACTGCGCGCCCGCAGCGCCGGGTTATTCAGCCAGGCATCGGCCTCCTGGCTTAATCCGGCCTGATTGAGCACCGCGATCTGGGCCGCGTAATCGCCCGCATTGCCTTTAACCCCGAGGCGCATGTTGTCACGCACCAGTTGGACCGCCGTTGAGGTGTCCCCCACCGTCATCAAATCTTTTGCCAGTTCCCCAAGGGCTGCGGGTTCAGTCGGCGGCTTCTGTGCCAGTTGCCGCAAGATGACCGCTGCGCTGGTGGTATTGCCCTGGCGAAGATAACTTTCTGCGCTGGCCCGCTGCTGGTTGGCCGACGCAGTGGCCGCCAGAGCCCGCATGCTGCTGCTCTGCCTCCCTTGCGGGATACGCGCCATCAGGGTGGACACGTTCAGCCAGTCGTTACGTTCTGAGGCAAACAGCGCTGCCGCGTACAGGCTGTCTGGCGAAGCGCCAACCTGCATCAGCGGAGAGATCAAGGTTTGCGCCTGCAACTCTTGCCCCTGTTTATTGAGGATGCGAGCCATATCCAGCCGCACCCAAACGTTCGATGGCTGCTTTTCCAGCGCCTGTTGCAGGATCATCATCGCTCGCTGCGGATCGCCATTCTGCATGGCGGCCTCGGCCTGCCTGCGCTGGGGATCGACATTCACCCCCACCACCGCCTGCGCGACTTTAGGCCGTTGTTCGGCTGGAATAGTTTGCAGTATCTGCGCAGCTTCCGCGCCTTTGTCACGCTGTTGCTGCAACAGATAATACAGCCCCAGCCTGGCATCATTATTCTGCGGATTTTGCGTCAACAAGCCGCGATACATCTGCTCAGACGCCGTGAAATCCCCTTTCTTACGAGCCAGATCGGCCCGGAACAGCGTCGCCGCATTGCCTTTATCCCCGGAGGCACGGCTCAGGGGGGCACTGATCGCCAGGGCTTCATCCAATTGCCCTGCGTTAGCAGCCTGCTTGGCTTTATCCAATGTCGCGTAAAACGCCGCTTCCTGAGCCAAGGCTCCCCACTGCGCACTCTGTGGGCCGCCCTGTTTTGCCGCCTGGGTGAGGTAGTTTTCTGCCTGCGCGAAGTCGCCGCTGCGCATCGCCGTAAATCCCATCCCGGCCAAAGCATCCGCATCATTCGGGTTGCTGGCCAGGATAGCGGCAAACTGGTCCTTGGCGCTGCCCAGATCCCCTTTATTCAGTTCGGAGAACCCAACGCCTTTAGCCGAGCCAGCAATATTCTGCTGATAATAGGCTGCCACGGCCTTGTCCGCCGGGTGCCGTTGCTGATAGGCATCATACAGCGGCTTATCAGCCGGAAGCGGAGCCAGCCACAGCAGCGCCTGTTTCAACGCCTGGTCCGCCTCATTATTGTTCGGGGCCATCGCTGCCAACATATCGATCCCCTCACGGCGGGTCGATTCCTGATAGGTCAGCACCTTGCCCAGTACCACGCGGGTTTGCGAGTCATTGGGTTGCATAGCCAGCCGCTGCTTGAGGCCATCAATCGCCTCCTGCCTGCCCGCCGGTGACCCCGCCAAGGTGAGGTAATACTCGTTGGCGAGGTTATCGATCGGTGTCTTACCGTTGAACACCGCCTGATAGGCCGCAGCCGCCTGGGCAAACTCCCCCTTGGCCGCCAGCTGCCGGGCCTGCGCCAACAGATTCTTGGAGACCGACGGAGCCGCTTCGGTGCTGCTCAATGCCTGGAGACGGGGATCGTTAGGCGCGACGGCACTCAGTTTTTTGCGCCAGATTTCGGCCTTGGCCTTATCCCCGCCCTGCAGGGCATACAGGGATAGCAGATACATCGCCTCGGCGTTGTTCTCGTCGATCAGCAGGACTTTCTGCAACGCCCCCTGGGCCAGTTCGTCATGCGACTTTTCATGCCAGTAGGCCGCCTGTTGAAACAGGGCTTTCAGCGCCGGGTTATTGTCATCCGCCAGCGCCGACACCGAAAAAATCGTCAGCCCGGCCAGAGAGACCCAATACAGTTTCTTTTTCAGCAATAGGTTCATTGGCGGCTCCTGTCTAGCTTCTGGTCGAGACGTGTTTTAACGTTCATCTTCTGCATCTCTCCCCAGGCGTTTGGCGGCGTGCTTGCGTAGCAAAATATACAGCCCCAGCCCCAACACCACGGAAATCCCCAAACCAGCCAGGGATAAAAGCACCACATGTTTACTGGCATACCAGATAAAGATCAGATACCAGGGCAGTTCCCCGCTCGGGAACTGTTCGCCAACCTGGAAACTGCGTACGCCGTTCTGATCGGTGATCACCGCCAGATCGCCACGCACCCCGGCGTTGATCCGGGCCGATTTCAGATCGCCATAGATCTTGTTCAAGCCATCGTCGGAAGAGGCGCTAGCCACCACCACCACCCGTTGCGGATCCCAACCGGAACGGAAGCTGAAAAATCCACGCCAGTCCGTCAATGAGGAGAGATAGCGATCGGCGTCGATGCCCTGGGTCCGCCAGTTACCTTTCAGGTAGGACTGCAATTTTTCCAGCGTAGACTGCGCCTTCACCACCAGCCCGCCGCTATCGTTTAGCGCAAAAGGCACCTGTTGCAACAGCCGCTGATAGAAGGCGCTCTGCGCCAGTGAGGCGACCACCAGCACGTCTTTGCCCTTGAAGTCGTCCAACTCGCTCTCGTTGCCCCGCAGGCCAAAGCGGATATCCACGTTGCCAATCGAGCTGCCGGTAGCCGCACCTGAGCGAGCGGTCAGGTTCAACAGCATGCGTACTTCGCTGGCCGTCGGTTTGTCCGCCATTAACAGCACGGTTTGCGAAAAATCTGCCAGCTTGGAGAATGGGAAGGAAGCCCCGACGTAATACGAGAGATTGGGCAACTCGGTGAAATGGTAGGTATCGCTCAGATCAATATACGAGTTGGGCCCGATATGGCTCTTGAGGGTATTACTATCCGCCGGATCGCAGGAGGTGCCGTTTTTCGGCACGATAGAGAAATAAAGCTCCAGCATGTTGTCGCCGTAAATCAGATACGGTGGCAGGGCCAAGGTGTATTGTTCCTGGCGAATATCGCCGCCAAACTGGTGCCACAGCAGCTCCAGCAGTCCGTGTTTGTTCACCGAAAGGTTACGCAGGAAGGTGCCGTTCAGCGTGGCGCTGAGCTGGGATTTATTCTCATCGATCCAGTTGTCGGTGGGGAAACGGTAGTTGATTTGCAGCGGGACGTTTCTACCATCCCACATAAACAGGTCCGGAGCGGCACGGAAAGCAATGCGCACCGCGTCATGGTAAACGCCTGTGACGGTCAGTTCCTCAGTACTGGCCACCAGCTTATCAAAGCTGACCGGCTTGCTGGTATCGATCCAGCGCGGGGCGTCGTAGGGCTGGCGCACCGGAATAGCCACCGGCTTCACCGCCAGCGAAGCAGTTTTCTCCGGCAACGGCTGGCTGACCAGACGATAGGCAACCTGTCGCATCTCGGTGGCGTTATGCCCCATCACCAGCAGCAGCTTGTAAACCGGATTCAGTGGATTATCAATCATCTGAATGGTCGGGCCATCGGCCTGTGGCAGAGTCAACTGGCCAATCTGCTCGCCGGGGCGCGCAAAGATAATGCCGTTCTGCTCAGGCAAGCTGTCCTGCAACACCTGGAAGTTCAGGTTGTTATGGCGCGTAATTTTCCCCAGATAAGAACTGACGATAGCGGCTGCAGCCACCTCTTCCGGCCGTTTTTCCTGGCCGAAGATCACGTCCACCAAGGTGGGTTGCATGGCCTGAGGATCGAAGAACGGATTAGGGAATCGGCCAAGGTTCGGGCTGATATTCAGCACCTGGTTTTCCAGATGCAACTGGCTGGTTGGCAGCACCTTGAGCCAATACTTATTGGCCGCCCCCTTTTCGCACAACATGGCCGCATTGCTGCCGTTGCCGATGCTGAAACTCATGTTGTTGCGCGCCACAATCATCGCGGCAGGGATCGGCACCTGCAAACTCACCTTAGCTTCTTGCAATTGGTTAAGCTTCTGGGTGCTCAAGGGTTGTCCATTGAGCATCAGTTGCAGCTCGGTATCGGTTCCCATCAGTGCTGGGGAGACCTCGAGATCCAGCACCAGATTGCCGTCCGTTACCACCCAATCTGAGGGTAAGGTAAAGGTGAAGCCGGACTGCTGCTGCCAGTTGCTCAACGTCAAGCCGTTGCTCTGCCCCATCTCGCCCACGCTGAGCGTGGAAGCGAGGGACTGATTGAAGACGGTAACCGGTGGTGTAGCGATATCAAGCGGAGCTGCTTGCGTAGCCGGTTGCTCAGCACTGCCCGGCACTGCACCCGCTGGTGGCGCATCTGTCGGGCGCGGCAAGGTAGGAAAACCTGGCATCTCGGCACCCTCGCTGGCATAGGGCGGCACAGGCTGCGGATCGGCAGCAATCGCGAGACCAGAAATCCCCATCCCCAACAGCAGGCCGCTGACCAGGGCAATAAGCGTAGATCTGCCTGTTGGCAACTTGGTATTCACCCGGCTCATAGGGCTTGTTCCTTATCCCGCTTTAGCTCAGGCCGTTTCTGCTGTTTTTTGGCCCGACGATCGCGCCAGGAAAAATAGAACAACTCGAAAATGCAGCGCAGGACGCCCAGCAACGAACGCAGTGGCCGATCCTGCGGGAAAGGTTTGGTTTGGATCCAGGCATCTGCCCGCGCCAATACCACCCGTACCAACTCCCGACGTTTTTCAATCGGCATCTCTTTGAACATTAACCGGGTCACCGACTTGTCGGCATCGATAAGCTCAACCGGGAAACAGACGGCGCCGGACTTGAGCGATATTTCCACCTCTTCGATCGGATCGTTGAGGAAACGTTCGTCCGGCGTTTTCAATTTGACCCCGCCCATCGAAAGATCCAGGGTTTCGGTACGCATCGCCGCGCCGCTGGCAAAATACAGCACCGCTGGCAAAGTGGCATCGATACGGATGGTTTTTCGGACCTGACGTGTTTCCCGCGCTACGGCAATGGCGGCCAGCAGGATAATCATGCTGAAGCTGGCCCAGGCAATATTTAGCCAGATAACCTGCGGGTTAGCGCCATAGTGATCCGGCATCACCAGACGGATCACGCCCCAGGCGGTACCGATTAACAGCAAGGACACGGCGATAATATGCGGCCGGACAATATGGGAGTCGAAATAGTTAACGTCCAGCAACGCGCCTTTATCCGTCACGTTAAACTTGCCGTGCTTTGGCGAGATCATCGTCAGCAGGGTCGGTATCACCAGATGGAAACACATCACCGTCTCATAAATCTCCCCCCAGAACGAATAGCGATAGCGTCCGTTGGCTCTGGAGTTGATATAGATCGACATCACCAGATGCGGTAACACATAGGCGAAAATCAGCCCGGCGGAGGAGGCGATGATATTGAGGTTGAACAGCAGATAAACCAGCGGTGCCACGCAGAATATCACCCTGGGTAAGCCGTACTGGAAATGCAGCATGGCGTTCAGATAGCATAAACGCTGCTGCCAGGTCAGGCCGCGCCCCAGCAAGGGATTATCCACCCGGAAGATCTGCGTCATGCCACGCGCCCAGCGGGTACGTTGGATCACGTGCAACCCCAAGCGTTCGGTGGCCAGCCCGGCGGCCAATGGCAATGCCAGGAATGCCGTGTTCCAGCCCCGGCGCTGCATCTTCAAGGCGGTGTGGGCATCTTCGGTCACGGTTTCTACCGCAAAACCGCCCACCTCTTCCAGCGCCGAACGGCGGATCACGGCACAGGAGCCACAGAAGAAAGTGGCGTTCCAGTTATCATTACCCTGTTGCACCGGCCCGTAGAACAGTGCGCCTTCGTTAGGGACTTTGCTCGCCTCTGACAGGTTGCGTTCAAACGGATCCGGGGAATAGAAGTAGTGCGGGGTCTGGATCAACGCCAGGCGCTCATCCACCAGGAAGCTGCCGACCGTCGCCTGCAAGAAGGCGCGGGTTGCCACGTGATCGCAGTCAAACACGGTGATCAATTCGCCGTGAGTCACTTTCATCGCGTTATTCAGATTGCCAGCTTTGGCATGGTGGTTATTGTTGCGGGTAATATAGCCTACGCCCGCATCGGCACAGAATACGGCAAACTCATTACGTTTGCCGTCATCCAGCACGTAGATTTTCATTTTGTCTTTCGGATAGTCAATGCACTGTGCTGCCAGGATGGTATCGCGCACCACGTCCATACTTTCGTTGTAAGTAGGAATATAGACATCTACCGTTGGCCATAGCGACGTGTCGTCGGGCAGCGGTTCAATAGTGCGTTTTAATGACCAGGTGGTCTGAATATAACCAAACAGCAATATCACCAGGGCATACAGCTCGGTGATAAACAGGGCAATACCTAGCACAGCCTCCAGAGTACTGTTGAAATGCAGGGTTTCTGTCGCGCGCCAGTAGATGTAACGTAATGACATCAGGGTCGACATCACAATCATTACCAGGGTAACTTTTTTGCTTTTACTTACCCCTAAAATAAATACGATCGCAATGCAGATCAGGCCAAAGATATACTGATTATCACTGCTCATGGGGGCAATGATAATCAACAGGATAAAAGGTAAGGCCAACAGCAGTAAGAAATAAAAGAGTATTTTATTCATAACCAACCAGACAATCCTTACGAAGAGCCATAAATAGACGTAGTATGATGATACGTCCCATCTCCAACACTAAGCCCTAAAATTACTGCGACCTTTTTACTGATCTGCTCAATATCAAATGCAGCGGCCGACACCGGGCTTATATCCATGATCGCCCGTTGCGATGCGTTGGCCTCTGGAACACACTCATCGCGGTGGATGGTTCCCAGCAGTTTGTCTTGCAAACGCTGCTCGAAGAATTGCGTCACGTCCCTGCTCAGGGTGCGCCGCATGTCACTCTGGTTTACCACGTAATACTCGCCAATTTCATTGCTGGCGGGCGCACTCATAAACTTATGCTGCTCAATTGTGGGCAATAAACTGAGCGACGCGGTATCGGCCAGCAACACCATAATGCGCATGTCCGCCGCGGCCTGCATGGCCTGCACTGCCGCGTTGCGCCCCGGCGGCATATCGGCGATCACTACCATGCCGGGGATCTTCAGCACCGCACTCAGGCCACGTTGAATAAACATGGGCTCATTGAGCAAATTGTCATCGAACTGAAGGCGCTGCTCATCGGTAACGTCACCGTAAGGTAAAACAAACAGGTTCGGCCCAACTTTGAGAATAAACTGGCTCCAATCGGATAAACTTGCCGACTGGGCAACAAAACCTCGGTTATCGGAAATGGGCACGCCAAAATGCAGCCTTAACGCATTCTGCGTGTCGAAGTCGACCACCAACACCTTACTGCCGCTACGGGCCAATGCGTAAGCCAGATTAGCAGTAACCGTGGTTTTCCCTACCCCTCCTTTCGGAGAACAAACACAGACTAACGGCATGAGGCAATAGACTCTAAAAGTGGTTTGAGTAATGTATTACGACCAGCATCCATCACATCACCGGCAGAGGACGTTTTCTTGCTGAACATCTGCTTAAAACGTTGGTTCTCTGGCTGCGGAGCGGACGGCGGAACGCTTGCTGGGGAATTAAAAGGGTTACCCTGAGCAAGAACGGCACGCGGGCTTTCCGGCTGGGCGGTTTTGGTGAGTTTAGACTCCACCGGTGGAGCAAAACGATCGAAATTATGAGGAATGTGGCCGGGCAAGGCGGTATTTTCTGTTATCACCGTCTTGGATTGCGCAGGAGGCTCGAACCCTAAAGGTGCATTGGAAGAGAGATCCGTACTAGTGATCGGCGTTGGCTGCGAGCTGCTGGTAGGGATGCCACCATTACCAGCCACCTGATCAACAATAGACCAGCGGTGCGGGGCCGATGCCACATCGTCGCGAGGAAATTCTTTATAATCAATATCTTTCAGATTCGTCTTATCTTTAAACCCTTGCACATCATCATATTTGCTCATAATCCAGACCTATAAGATTACACTTGGCACCGCATGAATACATAAAAATCACGAATGTAAAATAACGTGATCTATAACCCAAATACATAATAAAAAACCGTCTATGTATTTTAAGCGCTTCTCTTCTTATGGTTTAGATAGAGTAGCTTACAAGTCCTTTTTTACAACCAAGACGGAGAAAACCTCCGTCATCGATGGAAAGTCATGCAAGACCCCAAAGCTGATGAGTTGAGTGTAATCTACTTCTTTAAAGTTATACACCTGAGTTTTAAACGCTTTTACCCCGATTTATCACATATCCCACCAGCTTATGCCATAATTTAAGTGGTTAGTAATTTATAGCCTGTCATTTAAGATTTTTTTTACTAAAAATAACCCCGACAACAGTGATAAATACTCGGGGCAAAGGTATTCGCCCCTGGTAATAGAAATTAATAAGGCAGATTATCGCAGCCTGACCAGCCCCTGCTCCAATGTCTCCACTTGGCCGGTAGCGACCAGACAACAGGCAACCTGTCGAGCTATAGGCTCGGGAATGGCAACCTCACCAGCCAGACAACGTTCCGTCCAACGCGCCGTAGTTGCGGCATCCTTGGCGGCAGGCACCTCAGCTAACGCATCCTGTTCTGGCCGTTCCAGCAAAATCTGCTGCTGACCGCCGACGATATAGTGAATTTTTGGACAGCGTTGCGGATTGGCGTAAGCCTCCCCTTCGGTGCCATGCATCAGCAATCCCCGTGCACCGATCTGGCAGAAAAATGAGGCAACCCGCTCGACGTATTCCGGATGAGAAACGCTGGCGATGCGCAGCACGTCCTGCTCACCAAATGGCGTCGCCAATTTTGCCAGGGTGTGGGCGCTGTTACGCACGCCCATATTCCAGCGCAGGCCAAGCTGTTTTTCCAACGCTGGCGCAAGCGCCGACACGGGGATAAACACCGCATCTCCGCCGTCCAAACGCCGTTGGGCAGTCTGAGGATCTTCAGACCACGGCACCCCAAGCTCACGGAAAATCTCTGCGCTGGTGACACGCGTGCTGTCGTTCACTACGCCGTGAACCACGACCGGCAACCCTACCTTGGCCAGTAACAGCGCCAGTAACGGCGTCAGGTTGGCCTGTTTACGAGCGCCGTTGTAACTGGGTAGCACCACCGGCATCGGGCGGCCTTGTGGGAGTTGCAACTGCATCACCTGCTGTTGCATTGCCTGATAGAAACCAAGCATTTCCTCCTCGGCCTCTCCCTTGATACGCATGGAAATCAGGATGGCTCCCAACTCCAGGGGCGGCACGGCATCGGCCAGCATCGCCTGATAGAGTTCAAAAGCCGTTTGCCGATCCAGATCGCGCGCATGGTTCTTGCCACGGCCTATTTCTTTGATAATTTTGCTGTAATCCATCGTTCGCTCCGCTGATTCGGTTTGCGATAAGCATACCTTATCCGCGACGGCGCTCAACCCCGGTAGATTGGCCCTTACCAAGGTTGGCTAGACATAGCAAGATTTACCGCTATAGCGGAATAAGATAGTATCCGTAACCATACAATGGAATGATGTATTCCCCGTCGAACATGGAATGAAAAATGGAAATTTATCTCGTTCTGGCCGCGATAGCCGTGGTGTTGATCTGGGCCGTGATGACTTATAACCGCTTTATCTCACTGCGCCGTTTCAAAGACGACGCCTGGAGCGGTATAGCGGTGCAGCTCAAACGCCGTCACGACCTGGCCCCCAACCTGTTAAGCCTGGTGAGGCGCTATGCTGAGCACGAAAAAGATCTATTTGAGAGCCTCTCCCGCCAGCGTAGCGCTCTAGTTGGCAACACCCCTCAGGTTGCCGAGAGTGAAAAAGAGTTTTCTGGTGCCTTGAGCCGCATTTTTGCGCTGGCAGAAGCCTACCCGGAGCTGAAAGCCAACGAGAACTTCCTCTCCCTGCAACAATCTCTCGCAGAGATCGAAGAACAGCTGCAAATGGCACGCCGCTATTTCAACGGTACGGTGCGCGATTTCAATATTCTGGTGGAGTCGTTCCCCAGTTTAATCCTGGCCCGGCTGTTTAATTTTAAAGCGGATGCGTTCTTCGAACTCGAAGATCCCGAGGAAGCTAAAGTTCCACGGATGGACTAGCACCATGACTGCATTATCTGGTTGGGTAGTACGCGTTGTATGGGTGTTATCGCTATTGATGACGGGAGCCACGCTGGCTACGGCTGATGATCTCGCCGTTGGGGCAGCCCCCGTTGCCGTGGCCCCAGACAGAGAGGCGGCGGAACCAAATGCTCCCCGTTGGGTGCGCGCCTATGAGCATATTCTCTCATTTGATACCCAGGCGCACTTTAACCCGGACGGCAGCATGGAGATGCGGGAAAACATCAAGGTGCTGTCTTTAGGGCAAGAGATACGCCGTGGGATTTTCCGCACCCTACCGCTCACCTGGAACCGCCAGGACGGCAAGATTTTCAGCGTCGACTATCAGATTAAAGAAGTGTTGCGCGACGGAGTCGCCGAACCTTACAGCCTGGATAAGTCTTCGAAGACGCTGACGGTGCGTATTGGCAGCGCCGAGCACATCCTGCAACCGGCGATCTATAACTACCAGATCCGCTATCAGGTCAGTAACCACTTCAGCCGCTTCCCGGAGTGGGACGAGCTCTACTGGAACGTCACGGGTAACGATTGGGCCTACCCGATCACCAAAGCCAGCTTCCAGTTGGAACTGCCAGACGCCAGCAATTATCTGGATAACGAAGGCAGAGATACCCGGCTGCGCACGATTGATGTGTATACCGGAACGCGGGGAGCAAAAGAGCACAACGCCAGAATACTTCCCAACGGTGGAGTGCAAACCACGCAACCGCTGGACCAAGGCGAAGGCCTGACCGTTGTCTACACCTGGCCACGAGATATTCTGGCCGGTGCCGCCGCCCCACAAGCCTCTTCACCGTTGGTACACCTGCTATTACCCACGCTGGCAACCAGTGCAATCTGGATACCGGTGCTGCTACTCGTTGTCTATTGTTTGTGGTGGTGGCGTAACAACGTGACCGCCATCGGCTTGAAGATACCGCCAGTTGTGCCGCTATATGCGATGCCGACCAACCTGTCGTCAGGCTATCTGCGGTTTATTACCCAGCGTAAGTACGACGATGTGGCCTTCAGCAGTGATTTGCTGGATCTGGTCGCCAAACGCGGCGCGGCGATCACGCTCAAAGCGAGCAAATCCACAGGCCCGTGGTTTTCCAGGTTTCAATCGGCGGATGAGCAGTGGTTATCGTACCAATCGGATAACAATAACAAACGGCTGACCGCCGGAGATAAGCAGTTACTTGGCCTGCTGTTTAGCGGCAGCCGAAAAAATATCAACCTCGGCCTGGCCTATCAGCGGCCAATGCAAAATGCCCGTAAATGGTTGGAAAAACGTAGCGAAGACCAGCGTGATAAATTATTGAACAAATGGGGTAAACCGGTGCGCCGTGCGGTCTATATCATGCTGCTGATCCCGGTGATCTGCGGGGCGCTGTTTAATCTCGGCGCGGCAGTGATCACCATTCCTGCCCTGATATTCCTGCTGCTCGGGATCTCGCTACTCTCTTTACCGCTGAGATTTTTATTTAGCCCGAGAAAAACCTGGAATACTCTTGGGTTCATCCCTTTGGTTATTTCGCTGATATTTGGCCCGCTAGCCACCCTTGGCGGTGGCGCTTTCTTGTTTGGCATGTTGCCCCCGACTCAGTTTCCAGCCGGCTATATTGGCGCGCTGCTGGTCGCCATTGTGCTATGCATCGTCTTTGGCTTTATGATCCCGCGTTATACCCAGCAAGGGTTCAATGATCTAGCCACCGCACAAGGGCTGAAACTGTACCTGGGCACGGCAGAGCGGAATCGCTATCAGGCGCTTTACCCACCCGATCAGTTGGTTGCCCACTTTGAGAGCTTGCTACCGGCTGCGCTAGCGCTCGGTGTGGGCAAAACCTGGGCCAACACCTTTGCCGAATATCTCAGTAAATCCGGAGCTATGTCGGAAGCCTTTGCCGACGCAGACTGGCAGCGCGTGAATCGCTTTAGCCGCTCCTGTACCGCATCGTCTATGGCTACCCCCAGCAGCAGTTCAAGCTCCGGTTCAAGTTCATCAGGCTCCAGCTCTCGGGGATCTGGATCTTCTGGAGGTGGTTCATCGGGTGGAGGTTCCGGTGGCGGCGGCGGTGGCGGTTGGTAAATGCCCCAATCAAGTTGAAAAGCTATTAAGCATGGAAGGATAAATGGCTGGTTTTTTTGATAAGGCATTACGTATTTTCTGGCTGCTGTTGGTGTTGGTGAGCGGAGCTGCTCAGGCGGCTGACAGCGAAGTGCCACAGGGAGAAGAACATATTCTCTCGTTCGATACCGTGGCACACTTTAACCCTGACGGCAGCATGGAGGTACGGGAAAACATCAAGGTGCTGTCTTTAGGGCAAGAGATACGCCGTGGGATTTTCCGCACCTTGCCACTGACCTGGTATCGCCAAGACGGCAAGATTTTTAATGTCGATTATCAGATCAAAGAGGTGCTGCGCGACGGAGAACCGGAGTCATTCAGTCTGGATCAGGCCGTGAAAGCGCTGACCGTGCGTATTGGCAGCCCCGGTCACATTCTGCAACCAGGGATCTATCATTATGAGATCCGCTATCTGATTGGCAACCACTTCAGCCGCTTCAGCGAGTGGGATGAACTTTACTGGAACGTAACGGGTAACGACTGGAGCTATCCGATAGATCAAGCCAGCTTCAAACTGGAACTGCCTGATGCCAACCACTATCTGAATAGTGCAGGTAAAGACACCCGGCTTCGCTCAATTGACGTTTACACCGGAGTCCTCGGGGCAAAAGATCACCATGCTCGGATCCTGCCCGATGGTCGTGTCCAAACCACACAACCACTCCGCCAAAGCGAAGGCCTGACCGTTGCCTACACCTGGCCACGCAGCATTTTGGCAAGCGCAAGCGCTCCGCAGGCCTATTCGCCGCTGGCGCACTGGTTATTGCCCACAGAAGAAACCCGCGTGATCTGGATCCCCACGTTGATCCTTATTGGCTTTTGCTTGCTGTGGTGGCTTAAAAACGTGACCTTCACCAGGCTGAAAATGCCGCCGGTTATACCGCTGTATGCCATGCCCGCGACGATGTCGCCAGGTTATCTGCGCTTTATTACACAGCGTAAGTACGACCACGTTGCCTTCAGCAGCGATCTACTGGATTTGATCGCCAGACGCGCCGTGGCAATTACGCTCAAAGGGAAAAAGAGCCAGGGCCCCTGGTTTTCCAAATCCCTGCCGAAAGAGGATCAATGGCTATCGCGCCAACCCGCTGGTAATAACAAACGGCTAACGGCCAACGATAGACAATTAATGAATCTGTTGTTTAGCCTCGATACCAGCCACATCAATCTCGGCGAACCCAATCACAGGCCAATGCAAAAGGCCCGCGCATGGCTGGCAAAGCGCTGTGAAGACCAGCAAGAAAAATTATTCAGCAAATGGGGTAAACCAGTTCACTATGCTGCGTATATCACATTGCTGACAATGTGGATCTGTGCGGCATTCTTTAACCCCACCGCAGCAGTGGTCGGGATCGCCGCCCTGCTATTGTTACTGCTCAGCATCACGCTGTTTATTGTACCGTGGTTATTTTTATTTAGCCCAGGAAGAAAATGGTCCCCCTGGGGACCTGTCACTTTAGTTTTTTCACTGATAATTTGTCCTATTGCCCTCGCTGGCAGCAAAATTTTGCTGTTTACCGTGCTGCCCCTCAACCAATTTCCCGCAGGCTATTTAGGCGCGCTGCTGACAGGCTTTCTGCTATGCCTCGCCTTTGGCTGGTCGATCCCACGCTACACTCAGCAGGGGCTGAATGAGCTAGCCATTGCGCGGGGACTGAAGTTATACCTTGGCACTGCCGAGAGACACCGCTATCAGACGCTTTATCCACCCGATCAGTGGGTCGCCCATTTTGAAAGTCTGTTACCGGCGGCGCTGGCGCTAGGCGTGGGCAAGACCTGGGCCAATACCTTCGCCCAGCTCCTGAGAGATACCGGTGTCAGGTCGGAAACCTTTGGCAATGCCGATTGGAACGGGGTGAACAGCTTCAGCAAATCATGTGGATCATCTTCCACCCCCTCCAGCGGCGGCAGTTCAGGATCGGGATCAAGCTCCAGCGGTTCTGGATCGTCGGGTGGGGGCTCATCCGGTGGGGGTTCCGGCGGCGGAGGTGGTGGTGGCTGGTAAATAGCAACGCTGCGCCGTGCAAACCGGCGCGATGACATCTTAATTGCCCCTTCCTAGCTGACGGTGGGTGTAGAGCAGCAGAATCAAGGCAATCAACATCGCCAGCAGGTTATAACCCATAGCACCAGCAAAGGCTCTGGCATAATGCTGTGGATCTGCGCCCCCAGCCAGCAACGGAACAAAGAACATGCCGCTGGCCGCAATCCCCAGAGCACCGCCTACCTGCTGCACCGTTGACACCAAGCCAGCCGCCATACCGGCCTGATGCTCCTTCGCCAAGCCAAGCACCCAATTAAGCAATGGCGTCATACTCAATGCCTGACCAAAGCCCAAAATCATCAGGCCGGGTAAAAGTTGTAACGGATGGCTGAACGCTCGCCCCCATAGCACCTGCACCACCAGCAATACCAAGCCACTGGCGTAGACCACCACCCCGCCTGCCAACACAATATTACCCCAACGTTGCACCCAGCCCGGAGCCAAAAAGGAGGCCAGCATAAAGGCGGCACTGGCCGGAGCAAACAGGCAACCCGCCTGGAACGGCGTCAGCCCTATTCCGGCCTGTAACAGCAGGGCAAAACAGAGAAAGAATGAGGATGCGGTGGAGTAAATCGCCAGCACAATTACCGTGCCGCGGGCAAAGTGACCTTGGCGAAATAGCGCCGGATCGAGCACCGCATCACCGGAGTGACGGGCAAGTTGACGTTCCCAACGCACAAACCAGGCTAACAGCGCCACTGCCAGCACCATCATCGGCACGGTCCACCAAGGCCAGTGACGCGATGGGCCTTCCAGTAACGGGAACAGTAGCAGCAGCAAACCGCCAGCGGCCAGCAGCAGACCTTTAGCATCCAGCCGCTGCGCCTGCTCCAGCCTGGACTTCGGAATACGTCGTGCCGCCATCACCGCCAGCACGCCAATCGGCAGGTTGATCAGAAAGATCATGCGCCAACTGCTGCCCAGAATATTGGCCTCGATAATAAAACCGCCCAACACCTGGCCACAAATCGCCGCCAGCCCCAGCGTCATCCCCAAACGAGCAAAGGCTCGCCGCCGCTGCTCTTCGCCATACAGTACGCGCAATAAGGCATAAATTTGTGGAAACAGCAGCGCCGCCGCCGCACCTTGCAAAAAGCGGGCAACAATCAGCACCCACAGCGAACCTGCCAAACCGCAAAGCGTAGACGTCAGCGCAAAAGCCAACATGCCATAGCTAAACATACGCCGCCGGCCGAAGCGGTCTCCCAAGCGCCCACCAGCAATCAGCAAGATGCCGAAGGCCAGTTCATAACCAGCGATAATCAGCCCAACTTCAGCAAAGCTGGCGTTGAACTGTTGCTGGATCACCGGCACCGCTACGTTAACCACAAACAAATCGAACATGGTGACGAACCCACCAAGTAACAACACCGGCAGTCCCGGTAATCCGGCCTTTCTGTCAGACAAGGTATGCTCCATAACGCCTCCTGATAACATGATGGCGGCAGTATGGAACATGCTTTAAACTGTTACTATATAGCCAATTATACTATTACCAAGAGTAACAGGACCCACCGATGCCACCACGAACCCTTAACCGCACCCGTCAAGAGCTGGCAGATTTTCTGCGTATGAAGCGTGAAAAACTCTCTCCCCAGGCCGTTGGCCTTCCGAGCGGCACGCGGCGGCGTACGCCTGGGCTAAGGCGTGAAGAAGTTGCCGCCTTGGCTGGCGTGGGCCTGACCTGGTACACCTGGCTGGAGCAAGGGCGGGAAATCAATGCTTCGGTGGGGTTTCTGGAGGATCTGGCGCGGGTTCTGAAGCTGGATGCGACCGAACGCTATCATCTGTTTTTACTGGCGCATCAGCGGCCCCCGGTAATAGCAGGCCACCAGTGGTGCCAGGTCACGCCGTTGGTACGCCGCTTGCTGGACGATCTTACCCTGCGCCCGGCCTATGTGATGAACCTGAGCTGGGATATTATCGCCTGGAACCCGGCGGCAGACCGCCTGTTTGCCATCGCTGAGCGTCAGCCACAGCAGCGCAATATGCTGTGGATGCTGTTTGCCGATCCCGAACTCAATCAACGGTTGATGGGATGGCAGGAGCAGGCGCCGCAAATCCTGGCCAGCTTTCGCCGTGATTACGCCCGCGCCCCACAAGATGCCACCATGTTGCAACGCATTCAGGCACTGAGCGAAGTATCCCCTCAATTTCGCCAACTGTGGCAGCAGCACGATATTCATGGCCGCTGCCAGGGGCAACGCACTTTCCTGGTTGCAGGGGCAGGTGAAGTGACGTTTGAACACGCCTCGTTTATTGTCGATGAAGACAACCACCTGCGGTTGGTCATGTACAGCGCACAGCCTGATTGTCCCGCCAGTGCCGCCTTTGAGGCAATGCTGTAATCAGCGGGTACGGCGGCGAGCAAACGGATTCTTACGCTTTTTCTCTTTCTTGGCGGCCTCTGCTGCAGATTTCGATGCCGCCTTGTGGGCTTTGTCCGCTTCCGGCACTTCGCGCTGTTCGATCGGGAACACCGGCAGCGCCGCCAACAGGCGTGAACCATAGCTTTTGGTCAACAGACGGCGGTCATAAATCACGATTTCACCGTGGCACTCGTTGCTTCGGATCAGGCGGCCCACCTGTTGGATCAGGTTAAACGACGCGCTTGGCAGGCTCTGCACCTCAAACGGATAACGATTGAGGGACTTAAGCCATTCGCCCTCGGTGAGGATCACCGGGCTGTCGATCGGCGGGAAGGCAATCTTGTGGATATGCACCTGGGTCAGCAGTTCACCTTTCAGATCCAAGCCTTCAGCAAATGATTGTAGCCCGACCAACACGCTGGCAGTGCCCTTCTCTACCCGCTTACGGTGTTCTTCCACCAGCCGGTAGCGTGGCTGATCTCCCTGCACCAGCAACATCAGACGCAGATCGGTGACATAGCTGAGGAAGGTCTGCATCGCACGGTGGCTGCTGAACAGGATCAGCATCCCCTTGTGCTGGCCGCTGGCCTGCTCGCCACGGAAAAAGCGCGCCATCTCTTCCAGATGCTCGGCCTCGTTGGCCATCGCCGGTTCAAAACGCATCTTGGGAATGACGATTTTACCCTGTTCGACGTGATTAAACGGCGAAGACAGCGTTTCGAAGCGATCGCCCGCCTTCTCGCTCAGCCCGCTCATCTCTTGCAGCCGCGAAAAGCTATTCAATGAACGTAACGTTGCCGAGGTGATCACCACGTGCGGCACCTTGCGCCACAGCAGTTTTTCCAACTGATCGCTGACGCGGATGCCCACGCAATGCAGATAAAGATGGGTAACGTTATCGCGCAGTTCACGCGCAATCCATTTGGAGATCGGCGCATTGGAGGATTTATCCATCGCCGCCAGCCGCCACAGCTTGCTCATCGCTTCCAGGTAGCCCAGCGTGCGGCTCATCTGGATAATGGAACGATGCAACCGCACAATATCGTGCTTGCCGGTCTGCTCGGTGAGGTCGTTAAGAATAAATTCGGCCAGGCCGCGCAGGCCGTCCGTCAGTTTGAACAGGCGCGCGCAGATCTCGACCATTTCGGCAGGAAGTTCACCCATTTCGAAGCGATATTCGGCGTTGCCGCTGTCTGGCGGCAGATAGGCGTTGGCCTGGTGCTCAAAAATCTGGATCAGCTCGCGCAATTCTTCACAGTGGTTTTTTAGCCGTTCGCTATTGGCCAACCCCGGCGGGTTCTTTGGCCGGTACTGCGTCATGCACTGTTCCACCTGGCGCACGATCATATCGAGCTGGAGGTTGGTTGACAGCGCGGTGATCTCACCGTCAATCTCCAGCGCATCACGTGCCACCTCCGGCAGATGATGGCCTTCGTCCAGCACCAGCAGCAGCTCTTTCGGGTTCGGCAATACCGACTCGGTTTCCAGCGCAGCCATCACCAATGCGTGGTTGGCTACCACCACGTCGGCGGTTTCAATTTCTTTGCGGGCGATGTAGAACGGGCATTCACGAATATAGTGGCAGTTGCGCCCCAGGCAGTTGGCCTTGTCGGTACTCAGCTTGCCCCATAGGGGGTCATCGATCGATAGCGGGTAGTGATCGCGCAGGCCATCCCATTCATGGCGCGCCAGGGCTTTCGCCAGCTTTTGGCACAGCGCCTGCTCTTCACCACTGGACGGCGCCAGCTCGTCTTCGTCCAGGTACAGCATCAGATCGCCCTGTTCGACCACGTCGGTGCTCATCGCCGCCAGATTACGCGGGCAAACATAGCGCCCACGGCCAAACGCGCCGGTGAATTTCAGATCGGGAATGATCTTTTTCAGCAGCGGTAAATCTTTGCTGTAGATCTGATCCTGCAGCGCCACGTTGGCGGTACTGACCACCAGCGGTTTGCTTTCGGCACGGCCAACGGCAATACCCGGTATCAGGTACGAGAGCGTTTTACCCACGCCGGTTGGCGCCTCGATCGCCAGATGGCGAGGGTAATCTCCGGCCAGGGTCTTCGCCACTTCAGCGATCATCTGCCGCTGAGGGGCACGGGAAATAAAATCCGGTATTTGCTGCTGCAGGGCTTTGTACCACTGGCCGATCTGATCTTTAACTGCGGGGGAAAGCGCCATTCAACTCTTATCTATACGAAATGATGGCGCTATTGTCCCACAGACCGCCCGCGGCGTCAGCCCGAGTTACGGTTGGCTTACCAACATTGCGAAACGCACCGCAATGCCCCCCTTCTCTCACAGTGAAACAGTGATTTTTTTGCGCATAACCTCGCATGTTTGCACAACAGAACCCCGCCCCTCTGAAACAAAAAACGCCTCTCCTGGATTATTTTTCACCCTTCGATATCCATTTACCTGACCTGTCATAAATACATCACACAACTGCGGTAAAAAATCTTCGCTGCGCTAACTCCGGCAGTAAAGTAAAACAGCGATACAGCTGATGATAAGCGTCTTTCAATCGTACAAAGCAGGGAACACCATGAAACCTAATCTTCTTGCCGTTATTGCGGCACTTTTTATTGCCCAGACCGCACAGGCAGCAGAGATATACAATAAAGATGGCAATAAGCTTGATTTTTATGGCCGGGTAAAAGCACTGCACTATTTCTCTGACGATACCGGCAATGATGGTGATAAAACCTACGTACGTATCGGCTTTAAAGGGGCAACCCAGATTAACGATATGCTGACCGGCTACGGCCAGTGGGAATATCAGATCGCCGCCAACCATAGCGAATCGGATGGCACTAAAGACACTAAAACCCGTCTTGGTTTTGCTGGTTTGAAAGTGAAAAACTTTGGTTCATTCGACTATGGCCGTAACTACGGCGTTATTTACGACGTTGCTGCCTGGACGGATATGCTGCCGGAATTTGGCGATGACACCTATATCAAAACCGACAACTTTATGACCGGGCGCGCCAACGGCGTGGCTACCTACCGTAACAACGACTTCTTCGGCCTGGTCGATGGCCTGAAGTTCGCGTTGCAGTATCAGGGCAAGAACGAAAACGATGCCCGCGCCAACAGCAAAGCTAACGGCGACGGCTTCGGTCTGTCTTCCAGCTACGAAATCATCGATGGCGTCAGCGTTACGGCCGCCTATGCCTCTTCTAACCGGACTACCGGCCAGAAACAGAGCAGCTATGGCAAGGGGGATAAAGCCGACGTGTGGGCAACCGGCCTGAAATACGACGCCAACAGCGTGTATCTGGCCGCCACCTATGCGGAAACCCATAACCTGACGCCAATTTCCGGTACCGCGACCATTAATAATACCCCTACCTCAGTAAGCGGGTTTGCCAATAAAACCCAGAACGTGGAAGTGGTTGCGCAATATCAGTTCGACTTTGGCCTGCGCCCGTCACTGGCTTATGTCCAGTCCAAGGCTAAAGATATTGAAAGTATCGGTGACACCGACCTGGTGAAATATATTGATGTGGGTGCTTACTATTACTTCAATAAAAACATGTCCACCTATGTGGATTATAAAATCAACCAACTCGATGACAACAACAAGCTAGGTCTGAAAACCGACGACGTGATTGCCGTGGCTCTGACCTATCAGTTCTGATTTACGCTGTGACACATAACCACTACTGCAATTTATAGCTACGGCTATTTCTGAAGTGACTTCGCCGGGCGAATTCGCCCGGCTTTTTCATTACGACCATTGCTCACAAATCCGACACAAACAGCTTAATACTTGCCTGATTGGCCAATCGCAGCTAGATATAGAGGTCTCATCGCTGCCTTTGGAACCGCCATGCCTATCGATAGCCAGTTCGAGTTTCACTCCGCCTTGCACTACAGCAGTATGCAGTTGGCGCAAATACTCAGCCACTGTTTTGAGAACTACATTGTTCCCTTTGTGATCGACGGCGAAACCTTTAGCAGCCGCTTTGCCGCCGAAGACCTCAGCCTGAACCACTGCATTGTCGTCACCCACCAGCAGCATCCGGTGGCACTGGCCCTGATCGCGCGCCGGGGCCAACATAGCCGTGTGGCGGCCTTATCTATCCGCCCGGAAATGCGTGGCAGAGGGTTAGGCAGGACGTTGATGCAACGCATTATCGCGGATGCCCGTACGCGAGGCGATCGTCAGCTTTCGCTGGAGGTGATCGCCGGTAATCAAGCAGCCCTGGCGCTGTATCAACAGGCTGGCTTAGCCATCACCCGCACGCTATTGGGATTTCACGCCCCCTTGGCAACCCCGGAACCCTCGGCAACCTTGCAACCGATCGACCCGTTAGCACTTGCCCAGCAGATGACCGCCGACGGCCAGCGTGGCTTACCGTGGTTGATCGCCCCAGAGTCGCTGTATAAACTACCTGGCTCCCCGCGCGCCTTCACTCTGGAAAAGCAGGCTTTTGCTTTGGTGATACCGGGCGCACAGCAGTGCCATCTGCGCATGATTTATGTGCCGCCAGCGCTTCGCGGCCAAGGCCAGGCACGCCTTCTGTTGCAAGCACTACAAGCACAGTTTGCCCCGCTGGCGCTGTCGGCCAATGTGTTTGTCCCAGACGACGTCGCTCCCTTCTTCCAGCACCTTGGCTGGCGTGAAGATCCGTTGCGTCAGTTTGAAATGACAATGGCGATCTGATGCTTTCCCCCTAAATGATTCAGGGGGAATATTGCGGGGAACGGATTACAGCAGTGTACGTAGCAGAATAAACATCAGCATACTCAGCACCACAACCGCCAACGTATTGCGCAGGAAAACGGCCAGAACAATGGCGAACACGGCACCCCACAGATAAGGGTTTTCGGGCAGTGCGCGCCATTCATCCCCGTTGAAGGCGATGATTGGCCCGCAGATGGCGGTCAGTACCGCGGGCACCGAGAAGCTCAACAAAGTTCTCATCCGTTGCGATAAGCGCACCGGCAGGCCAGGTGCCAGGAAACAGTAGCGGTTGAAGAAGACGATCACGCCCATCAACACAATGGTCAGCCAGATCATTCTTTCCCCCTGCTGCACAGCAGCCCAACCAACATCGCCACCACGGTGGTAATAATCAAAGCACCTGGCACCTGATAATGGTGCAAACCGATCGACAGCATCAATGATGTCAACACGCAGGCCAGCACCGGCAGATTACGTACCAACGGCACAATAATGGCGATAAATGTCGCGGCGATCGAGAAATCAAGCCCGTAGCTATCCAGATCGATACTGCTGGCCGCCACTACGCCGAGCAAGGTGGCAAAGAACCAGCTCAGATAAAACGCCAGCCCAGCCCCCAGTGCATACCAACGGTTAAAACGCGCCGGGCCATGATCGCCGGTCAGAGCAAACAGCTCATCGGTCAGCAAAAACGCCAGCGCGACACGCCACCTCAGCGGTAGCGGAGCAATACATTCCCGCAAGCGTAGGCCATAGAGGAAGTGCTGGGCGGTGACAAAAAAGGTGGAGATCAGGATCGCCAGCATACCGGCACCGGTCTTGATCATCCCCATCGCCACCAGTTGGGAGGCCCCGGCAAAAACGATCGCCGACATCCCCAGCCCCTCAGCCGCCGTCAGGCCACTCTGGATCGCCATTGACCCCGCCAGGATCCCCCAGGGCAATACCGCCAGGCACAGCGGCAGGATAGCCACCGCCCCTTGCAAGGCCGGGCGCAGGCGCAACGTTGGCGGCTCCGTGAGTGTTGATTGGTAAGTCATTCTTTTCTCCTTGGAACGAAGGAGTAGCATAGCGCAGGAAAGAGGGCGAGTATTGTATTCGCTTGCGTATTTATCTCAACGATTTGACATAGTCACCGGGCGTCACGCCGATGGACTTGCGGAAATGACGGTGGAAATGGCTCTGATCGTGAAAACCGCAGGCCAGTGCCGTTTCCAGCACGCCATTGCCCGCCTTTAACAGCTGGCGCCCTTTACGTAAGCGCGCCTGGATCTGATAGGCATGGGGCGGCAAACCGGTCGCCTGCTGAAACTGACGCAGCAAATAATAAGGACTCAGCCCGGCTTTCTCTGCCAATTCCAGCAGGGAGATATTGGCCTCGGGGAAATCATCCAGGAAGGCTTTGATCCGCGCAATCTGGCTTTGCGCCTTACTTTGGGTGGCAGGCTCTATGCGGCTTTTGCCGTGGCGCAGCATTAACCAGGTCAGCGCCGAAAACACCAATGTCTCCTTCACCAGCCGGTTTTCGTTACTGCGCATCATGCCGAAGGCTAAGCGTAATTGCCCGGCTAGCCCGGCGTCCTGTACCACTGGATTTGGGAAATAAGGCGTGGCCCCGGCGACGGTTTTCAGATCGCGGGATAAGAATGCCAGCAGCTCTGGTTTGGGGTACATGGCCTGATAGGACCAGCCGTCTTCGCTGGCGGAACTGCCGGTATGGATATCATCGGCGTTGACCAGGATCACACTGCCCAACGGCGCGACATGCTCGCCGCCAGTACGGTAAAAACGCTGGGCTCCCTCGTCAATCACGCCTACGCAGAAACCCTCGTGACTGTGGCGAGAGAAGGTCTGGCGGCGATAAGTGGCCTGCAACACTTCCAGCCCGCCGAGATCGTCGACGTGCATGAAATTAGTCTGTTCCTGACGCCCTTTCCTGCTCACGCTCTCTGCCATACTTACCTTCCACGCGGATTGAAACTCATTCTAGCACTCGGCAAGATCGGGCGTTTGTACAAAATTGCCCATATCCTACTGCAGCTAAATAGCTGGGTTTAATGGTGCGACAGGTAGGAAGCATGCAGAACCCCGACACGCCGTGGCTCCGTCCATGAAGGCTCGTACCGCGCCTCCATGCGCTTAACGGTCGTCTAACCTGCACGCTTCTCACCGGTTTCACACTTAAATGAGTATTAAACGGCTAAATGATAAAATTAAAATATCTATTTTAGTCCATTCAGTTAAACCTTCCAATAATATTAGCGACCTTAGTGTCATCATAATAGTAAGTTAGATTATCTACGGAATTTAAAAACATATTACATTTTAAACTTACGACAACCATTACAAATAAAAACATCACAATCATTTCATCAAAAAAACATTGATATACAATTATGGATGAGTTAATAATAACTTGCATTTAGAAAAACACACTCAAAAAACACCTCATCAAAAGGAGTTTCCTATGGAAGTTATTGACTTATCGTTATTAGGCTATGTAGCTGGCGGACGAGGTAATAATGGTGGCGATCGTTCGGATAACGGAGGAGGAAATCGCAACAACCGTGGCAATAATAGTGCCGGAAATAGCTCCGGTGGTTTCTATAACAAGTATGGCAATACCGATTGTATCGAAGGCATGCTGGCAAACATGGCTAAAGGCACTGTTGGTGGTCCGGTAGGTATGGCTGCTGGCCTGGCTTATGGCGCTGCGACCGGCGGCTGTTTCAAAGATAGTGACCGAGGAGGTGGTAATGTCGGCACTGGCCCTGGCGGAAATAAAAGCTCTGGCAGCTGCAGCGGTAAAAATGGCAGCGGCGGTTGCAGCTGGTAAGAAAAAATGAATAAACTCTATTGGATCGTTTCTGTCGTCATCGGGCTGGTTTTATCCTCAATTTTTCTGTCCGGCGCCGGAATTGAGGATAATCGTTTCTACTCTGCCCCTGAGAGAATATCCAAACTTGTCGTCTCTATGGTTTTTTCAATTTACTTTATCATGGTACTCCATAAAGTTATTTGTGCCATCTTTAAAAAAAACAAGCCCTAAAGGCCTCCATCCATCGGCAACTGCATGGATGGAGGCTACATTAAATAACGGCGATTACTACTGCACCACTTAGGTCTGAGACCGTTACTAAGGAAAGACATGAAAAAAACCTATTGGAGCCTTTCTGTCGTCATCGGCCTGGTTTTATCTTCATTCTTTACATCCGGTGCAGGTATCAGCGTTAACTATCTCTACTCTGCCCCCGCGGGAATATCCAAACTTATCGTCTCGGTATTTTTTTCAATTGCCGTGATCATCGTTATACATAAGTTTATTTGCGCCATCTTGCAAAAACCGCCATCTATAGATGGCGGCTGATTAATTTAGCTCGCTCACCGTTTCGTTATCAAGAAGTCGATGATGTGCTCGGAGAATGGCTAGATTCCTCGACGGGCTGGCTAATGGCCGCACTGCGCCAGGCGCTGTAGATCGCCAACAGCGGGGCCAAGGCAAACAGCAGGAACAGCCAATGAGCAGCGGAAGCCGCGCCCTCAATGCCACCCGGCGTGGTAAATCCGGCCAGGTTGGTGACCATCCCCGCCAGCGCAGCACCAAACGCCGTGGCGAACAGCTGCACCGTGGTGATCGAGGCACCAGCGATATCCTTATCGGCCTGAGGGGCCACCTGCAAAATACGCGTCAGCAGGTGCGGCCAACCAAAACCGATCCCGAAACCTACCAACGTCAAAGCCAGCACGATCGGCCCCAGTGCCTGCCAGTGGCCGTTAGAAGGAATTGGCATCAGCACTGCCAACCCCAGCAAACCAAGCAGCACCAGGATCGGCCCGCTGATTATCGCCAAACGGATCCCCACGCCGCGCCAACCGGAGCTAAGAATTTCCGACAGGGTCCAACCTGCTGCCATAGTGGCAGCAATATAGCCGGAAATCAGCGGTGACTGACCATGCAGGGTTTGCAAGAAGTAAGGCACAAAGATCTCGCTGGTCATGCCGATCACCAACAAAGTCACTGTCACGTACAGCGAAGCCAGCGCCGAACCACGACGCAGTGCCTGATGTGGCAGCAGGCGAGCGCGGGAATGTCCCTCACGCCGGATTAACCCAATCAACAACAGCAACGCCAGCACGATACCGCCCACGTTTAGCCAACCGCTCTCTGCCAGGCTGCCAGCCGATACCACCAATACCGCGCCAGCCAGCAGCAGCAACTGCATCAGCGGTAACGGCGTTGGCCGCTGCTGCGGTTTGCCTTTGGGCAGGATAAGGAACGTAAAGGCGGCGTAGAGCACCATAATCGGCAACAGAATACCGAACGCCCAGCGCCAGGCGTTCAATTCGGCAAAAATCCCGCCGACGGCTGGCCCCACCAACGTGGCGATCCCCCACATTGCGGAGATCAACGCCATGGCGCGTGGCCAGAGTTTCTGTTCAAACACCAGGTTAATCATCGCGTAGGACAGGGCAAAGATCAGGCCACCGCCAAACCCCTGTACCGTGCGGCCAATCAACATCACCGGCATGGAAGGGGCCAGCGCACACAGCATCGCGCCCACGATGAAGAACAGCGACGCCACCAGATAAGCACTACGCGCACCGTAGCCACTCAGCAAACGTGCCGACAGTGCCGAGCCTAATATCGAGGCCACCACAAACAAGGTGGTGTTCCAGGCATAGAGATCCAACCCACCGATGTCCTGTACCACCGAAGGTAAAATGGTGGTCGCCACCAGAATATTGATCGCATGCAAAGCGACGCCAAGCGACAGTGCGATGGCACTGGCAGCATTTTTGCCGGAAAAGAGATCGCTCCAACGGCTGTTCTCATCGGTTATCACGGTTATCGTCCTGTTTTCAGAGGAATGGCATTGAGTTGATCTTGCTATTAGGCTAAATTTAACAAGCAATATCTTGGAATAATTAAGGGCGAGGCGCTGTAATATGTCAAGAATTAACTTGGAAAATGGCGAATGCACCGCACATTCGGTCAGTGACCGCTTGCTGAAGCTGTTGAAAACCCACGGTCCGCAGCAAGCCTCAGAAGCGGGAAAAGTCCTCGGCACCACTGGTGAAGCCGCTCGTCAGCAATTCGTCAAGCTGGCAAAAGAGGGTCTGGTGGAAGCCAAGGCAGAAACCCGTGGCGTTGGCCGCCCGGTACAGCTCTGGCAGTTGACCGCCGCAGGTAACGCCCACTTTCCCGACGCCCATGCCGAATTAACCGCCCAACTGTTGCGCACGGTGCGTGACAAACTGGGTGAACAGGCGATGGACCTGCTGATCGACAGCCGAGAGCAGGAGACCCGAATTAACTATAAACAGGCGATGGTCGGTGCAGCCGATCTACGTGAACGTGTTGCTCGTCTGGCGGCCATCCGTTGCCGTGAAGGGTATATGGCCGAGTGGAGTGAAGAGAAAGACGGCGAGTTTCTGCTGGTGGAAAATCACTGCCCCATCTGCAGCGCCGCGGCGGTTTGCCAAGGATTTTGCCGCGCCGAGCTGAACGTATTTACCGAGGTGCTGCAAGCCAAGGTTGAGCGCAGCGAACATATTCTTACCGGTGCCCGCCGCTGCGCCTACCTGATCTCCCAGTCGTAATCCCTTGATTGTAGGCCAGGGACTGGCAGCCTCCCCCGGTACCACGACACCACTAAACGAGTAGAAAAGCATTGCTTATCGGCCATGCCTTAAGGTTTACTGAGTGCCCTAACGATTTTTCACCCTACCGAATAATAACCCATGCTGAGCCAACAAAATCGTCATCTCCTGCCGTTAATCGGGGCGCTGTTTACGTTATATATTGTCTGGGGATCGACCTACTTCGCTATCCGAGTGGGAGTGGCAAGCTGGCCTCCCTTGATGATGGCGGGCATTCGTTTTCTGATTGCCGGTATCATCCTGTTCGTTTTCCTGTTGCTGCGGGGCCATGCCCTGCCCACTCTGAAACAGTGGATCGCCGCTGGCACCATTGGCATTCTGTTGCTGGCCGTGGGTAACGGCCTGGTCACGGTTGCCGAGCACCAGGATGTGCCTTCCGGCATTGCCGCGGTGATGGTCGCTACGGTTCCGCTGTTCACCCTCTGCTTCAGCATGTTTTGGGGGATCCGCAATACCAAGCTGGAATGGACCGGTATCGCCCTTGGACTGGTGGGCATTGTGTTGCTCAACACCGGCAATAACCTGGTGGGTAACCCGACCGGCGCGCTGTTAATCCTGTTGGCTTCCGCCAGTTGGGCCTTTGGTTCGGTACTCGGCTCACGCATTTCGCTCCCTGCTGGGCCAATGGCCGGTGCCGCAGAAATGCTGGTGGCCGGCGTGGTGCTGACCATCGCCAGCCAACTGAGCGGTGAGCATTTGGATAAAATGCCCACCTTCAGCGGCTTTATGGCGCTCGGTTATCTGATTGTTTTTGGTTCAATGCTGGCGATCAGCGCCTATATGTTCCTGCTGAAAAACGTACGCCCGGCGGTAGCGACCAGCTATGCCTACGTCAATCCGGTGGTAGCGGTACTGCTCGGCGTCGGTTTTGCTGGCGAATCCCTGGGCCCGCGCGAGTGGCTGGCGTTGGTGATTATCGTCTCGGCGGTGGTGTTGGTGACGCTGGGTAAATATCTGTTTGCCCGCCCGGCCAAGGTGCAACCGGCCGTGAAGTAAGGCATTTGTACCACACAAGGAAAGGGAAGCAGGCATTCTTCCCTTAGCCTGTCTGCTGGGGAATAAAAAACTGGTGTCACTATGTCACCAGCCCGGCCGTCAATGTGAGTGGTGAATTTGTGCCAAATCGTTTTCCGAAAGACCGGTCAACTTCATCACCATGGCACGTTCAAAGCCTTCAGCCAGCATAGAACTCGCTATTTCCAACACGGTTTCCCGCCCTTTTTCCATGCCTTGCTTTATCCCTTTCTCGAAACCTTTTTGCTCAAGATATTCTGCAATAGTCATCAATTCCTCCTCATGCCGCGGTGCGCGTCTGGCCAACTCACGGAGCAACGTCTCCGGCTCGGTTGCCTTCCCCACCAACAGCATATAGTTCACCAATGATATGAGTTGCTCTTTGGTAGTGTATCCGGCCAACAACAATGTGACCAGTTGTTCTAACAGCTCAACCAGGCCACGCTGGCGTACATGCTTTTGCAACAACTCAAGAATGGCCATGCGGCGGTGCTGCATGATTTCATCGTCCGGAATGACGGTAACGTCAACCAACGGAAAATGCCCCGCATAGAGCTGCCTGGCTAGTTCAGGCTCACTGAATTCCTCTAACCAACTCATTGAGTAAGGATAAGGCGCCACCTGGCCGTGATAAAAGAGCACAGGAATAACCAGAGGAAGCTGGTCGTGTCCTGCCTCAAGGTGGCGTTGCATTGCCGCAATGGCATAGCGTATTAAACGAAATGCCATATGTTTGTCGGGCGAGCTTTGATGTTCGATCAAAACGTACACATAACCATCCCCTCTCTCGGTTCGCAACGAGTAAAGTACGTCAGAGTAATGGGCACGCAGGTCGCTCTCGATAAACTACCGGGTTCCAGCTTTAGCGTGTTCAGATCGCAATACTGCAGTAAGGCAGGCGGCACATGTAATTCCAGGAAATCACGGGCCGTGTCTGGATGGGTGAGGAACTGCTTAAATACCACATCATGCGGGGTGGAGGTGGCTTTTTCCATGTCGGTCATCCTTGGACTTAACATAAAAAAACCTACCATAGGCTGTCATCGGCGCACATTATGAACGAATGGGTTCTGAATCCGCCTCGCAAAACCTTTGAACATCAGTTGCGAACCAGATCCCGCCCAAAAAGACGAGAGGATCGGTGCAGCCCGCATACCCCCAATTAAACGAGTGTTGTTTCACCCGGTGAAGGGGCTATAATTCCCGCTGTTCTGGACAACCTGCGAAATCATCATTATGCGGAAAAAAGCGTTCCTCATCGTCATCGCCTTATGCGCCTTCGGCTCTCTGGGCGGCGTGTTTCTGGCCGGGCTGAATATGTACACCCGTTCCACCACGCCACAAGAAGAGACCACAACTACCAACGATGCCTCTGCCGATAGCGCCCCAACGGCCACTATCCAAGCGAAATAACCCGCTTTATAACGCCGTGACGCCAGCGTTGGCCGCCAGCCTTTCAAGCTCGGCCACCCGCTGATAAGCAGTACGCGGCACCAGACTAAAATCGCCGATCAGCAGGCTTTCACTGGCCGTATGGTTGACCATGGCACTGGCCGCGGTGCGTAGGATTGCCAATTGTGAGTCTGGCGTTCCGGCCGCCGTGATCAACGGCAAACCCGGTACCGCAGCGGTACGGCCAATAATCTTCAGGCCAGCAACGGCTTGTGGCCGTGCCCGTTTCAACAGGGCAAAGCTGATGCAGTCGATGGCCGCAATATCCGCCTGCCCCTCCAGGATCATCTCTAGTGAGCGATAGTGGCTGCCAGAGGCGATCGCCTGACGGAAAAAATGCCCTTCCTGCGCCAGCGGTGCAATCAAGGCCCGCAGGCTGTTATACCCTGACTGTGAATCCTGGCTGTTATACGCCACCACGCGATCGCGGAAATCCTCCAGACGGTCAGCCGGTTCATCCTCACGCACCACCAGCCAACTGCTGTAGTTCGCCCCGCTGCACCCCTCCACGCGGTAATGGTAAGTCCCCACCAGCTGTACCTGTGGTAACACCGTCACCAATGGATAACCGCAGGTCTGGCTAAGTAGCAGATCCGGCCGTTGCCAGTGTTGCGGCAAATCCTGCGGCCAACTCAGCGTCTGGGGAACCTCCGCCATACCCAGTTGCCGCAGCTTATCGCGTAGCGCCTGCCAGAACGGTTCCACCTGTTGGTGGCTAACGCCGTACATCGGTAAAGAGACTATCGCCATGGAAGTTACCCCGCAGAAGATGAGACAGTCAGCCGTTGCTGGCGCCAGGCGGTGAGGTAGCGTACCCAGCGTTCGAACAGCATGTCGGTAATGATCGCCAACAACGCCACTACCACCGCTCCCTGGATCACATACGCCGTATTGAAGCCACTCAGGCCAATAATGATCGGCGTTCCCAGCGTTTTGGTGCCCACCGTTGAGGCTATGGCCGCCGTGCCGATATTGATAATCACCGAAGTGCGGATCCCCGCGACGATCACCGGTGCCGCCAACGGCAGCTCAACGCGCCACAAAATTTGCCAGCGGCTCATCCCCACCCCTTGAGCCACTTCACGCGTGCCCGCCGGAACCGACTCTATCCCGGTCAAGGTGCCTTGCAGGATCGGTAATAAACCATACAGCACCAGCGCAATAATCGCTGGCTGCTCACTAAAGCCCATTACCGGTACCGCCACCGCCAATACCGCAACCGGTGGAAAAGTCTGCCCAACGGCAACCACGGTCTCCACCAATGAGCGAAACTCCCTCCCGGCACCGCGAGTCACCGCAATGCCAGCGGTTACGCCAATCATTACCGCAATCAGGCTCGATACGGCTACCAGCGATAAGTGCGCAACAACCAGCGAGAAGAAGCTGTCCTGCTGATACACCGGCCGCTCCAACTGTGGGAACCAAGCGGCAAACAGGCCGTGCAGATGGTTCATGCCGAAGACCAACGCCACTAGCAGAGCAAATGTCCACGGTAGAGGATCGCGCCACCAGCGCGTGATATTCATGATAGCGCCTTGTGTGTAATCAAATCGCTGAAATGCAACACGCCAAGCGCTTGCCCCTGTTCGTCAACCACCGGCAAACGTTCGCAGCCTCGGGCAACAAACACCGACAGCGCCTCACGCAGGCTCATCATGGCCTGGATGGGTTCCCCTTCCGCCTCACCCGGCCGCACCCTTTCGGCTACCGTGCCCAACGCCAACAGCTTGATCCCCCTATCGCTGCGGCCAAAGAAGTCACGCACAAAATCATTCACCGGGTTGGTCAGCAACGCCAACGGAGTGCCCTGCTGCACCACTCGCCCCTGATCGAGCAGCACGATCCGATCGGCCAACCCCAGCGCCTCATCGATATCGTGCGTCACCAGTACGATGGTGCGGCCAGAAAGTTGATGAATACGGGCAATCTCAGCCTGCAACGAGGCCCGGGTCACCGGATCGAGCGCACCAAAGGGCTCGTCCATCAGCAACACCTCAGGATCGGCGGCCAGCGCCCGTGCCACCCCAACCCGCTGTTGCTGTCCGCCGGAAAGCTGATGTGGATAGCGTCGGCGGAACAGCTCCGGCTCCAGTTGCAGCAGCTCCATCAGCTCAGTCACCCGATCGCGGATCCGTGCTCTTGGCCACTTCAGTAACTGCGGCACCGTGGCGATATTCTCTTCTACCGTCCAATGGGGGAACAGGCCGATCGACTGGATGGCATAGCCCATTCGACGTCGTAAATCCTGCGGTTTGAACTTATGGATCTCCTCACCGGCGAACCTGATCTTGCCTTTATCATGCTCGATCAGGCGGTTGATCATCTTCAACGTGGTGGATTTGCCTGAGCCGGAAGTGCCGATCAGCACGGTAAACTCCCCTTCCGCCATGCTCAACGAGAGATCGTCCACCGCCGGTTTCCCCTGAAAAATCTTGCTTACCCGGTCAAAGTTAATCATCTGGCAGTCACTTCCAACATTGAAATTATGAATTTAAACAGCGAGTCGACGATCACCGCCATGGCGATCACCGGGATCACCCCGAGCAACACCAGATCCAGCGCGCTGCTGAGTAATCCTTGAAACACGATCGCGCCAAAACCTCCGGCACCAATCAGCGCTGCCACCACCGCCATTCCCACGGTTTGTACCGCCAGGATGCGCACGCCGGTCAGGAAAAGTGGCATTGCCAGTGGCAGCTGTACGCTAAAGAAAATCTGCCCGCGCGTCATTCCCATGCCGCTGGCGGACTCAATCACGCTGGCGGGCACGCTTTGCAAACCGGCGACCACGCTGCGCACCAGAGGCAACAGGGCATAGAGCACCAATGCCACAATCGCCGGGGCCATGCCGATACCGCTAATGCCTAAGTTCGCCAGCCAAGGTAGCGCCGCCGCCAGCCCGGCCAACGGGGCGATCAACAGGCCAAATAGCGCAATGGAAGGGACGGTCTGGATGATATTCAGCGTGGAGAAGATGGGACCCTGCCAGCGGGTTGAACGAAAACACAGCACGCCCAACGGCACACCAATCAGCAGAGCCGGTACCATGGTAGCCAGCAAGATGGTCAAATGTTGTAGTAATGCAGCGTCAAATACCTCTTGCCGGTTGTGGTACTCCTTCAGCAGGGAAAGCTGGTCCAACTGATGGGTAAACAGCAGCAGCGCGGCAGGTAGCAGCACCAAGACGTTACCCAGAATGCGCCACAGGTGCGAGGGGGTGATCCGCATCATCGCATCTGCGGCGATCAGGCCACTCAATGCTGCCATTAGCGCACAACCGCTGCTCCAGGAAGTACGTGCCAGCGGTGAGCCCTGCAATGCCAATTGCTGCGCGGTATAGCCGCTCAACCAAAAGATCATCGCCAATAGAACAGCGGCAACGCAGGCGGTCAGCCACGCCCGATTGCGCGTGGGGGTCAACAGGCTGAGCACGGCCAACGCCAATAATGGCAGCAGCAGCCACAGCGCGGGGCCATGCAACAGTGAAATCAGAGAGATACTCTTGCCAGACAGTAGGCGATTAGGAGCATAACTGAGGAACGGCAGGCCAAAGGCCGCAAGCAGCAGCAAAACAAACAGAGTCAGTAATACGCGGTTTTTCAAGACAATAATCAAAATCACTCCCCGGTACCCGGGTATCCCCTTGGTCTTTCAGGCGGTAATATTGCCGACTGGGTCGCTCACCGCTGCCCGGTCGGCGGGATCCAGGTTACTTAATCAACCCTTTCTGTTTCAGGTAATTGACCGCCACCTGTTTGGCATCCTGGCCTTCTACGGCGATCTGCGCGTTCAACTGCTGTAAGGTTGGGCCGTCGAGCATAGCGAATACCGGTTTGAGCAGTTCGGCGATATTGGCGTGCTGTTGCAGCGTTGCCTCACGAACAATCGGAGCCGGGGCGTAAATTGGCTGTACGCCCTGTGGGTCTTCCAACGTTTGCAGGCCCAGCGCGGCCACCGGGCCATCAGTCCCATACGCCATCGCCGCATTCACCCCAGAGGTTTGTTCCGCCGCCGCCTTGATGGTCACCGCCGTGTCACCGCCAGCCAGTGACAGTAACTGATCCTGATTAAGCTTGAAGCCATAAGCATTCTGGAAGGCCGGTAGCGCGTCCGGGCGTTCGATAAACTCTGCCGATGCCGCCAGTTTGAACTTACCTCCGTCGTTGATCCACTTGGCCAGATCTGCCAGAGTTTTCAGATGGTTGGCCTGCGCCACGTCCTGGCGAACGGCGATCGTCCAGGTGTTGTTAGCCGGGGCGGCATCCAACCAGACGATCTTGTTCTGGTCATAGTCGAGCTTTTTCACCTTCTCGAACCCGGCCTGAGCGTTTTTCCACGCCGGATCTTTTTCATCGGAGAAGAAGAAGGCACCGTTACCGGTGTATTCCGGGTAGATATCAATCTCGCCGGAAGTGATGGCACCACGTAATACCTTGGTGGTGCCCAATTGCAGTTTGTTGGTAGTTTTGATGCCGTTGGCTTCCAGCACCTGCACAATGATATTGCCAAGCAGCGAGCCTTCGGTATCAATTTTAGAACCCACGCGTACCGTATCGGCCGCCTGTGCAACACCGCAGGCTCCCGCCAGAACGGTCAAAGCCAATGCCAAAAAACGTGCGCGTAATGGGGTAATAGCCATGCTTTATCCTCTTTGATGATGCTTTCCGGCTATTTCGCCAGATCGATTGGAAAATCCTGCGCGGTATGGGTCCAGCCTATCACATGCTGCTTCTCGACTCTCTCCTGTTCAAACGGGTGTACTTCAACGGCAATCGGCGTCACGGCATGATCGACAAACCAGTTGCCATAGCCCTGCACCACAAACCCCTGGCTGCGTTGCCGGTAGGCCTGCTGCTCTGCCAGATAGACTTTTCGCAGCCCATACCAAGGCAAACCGGGTAAATCATGATGCACTAAATGATAGTTCAGATTGAGAAACAGCAGTCGCCAAGGCCAAGAGGCCTCATTAATAATAGAACGTGCCTGCGGAGCGTCCACCGCACGATGCTCATAAAACGAACGGATCTTGGTCAACCCCAGCGCCGGATAGCTCACCACCATCAGATAAAAGGTGGCAGAAATGCCCTGTGTTTGCAGCCAGGCAAGCAGAGTCACCAACAGTGCGCCGTGTACCAGCCACATCGACAAGGTCCGCAGATCTCCGGCCAGTATCGCTTTCAGGGCATTCGCCAGCGTAAAGGCAATATCCCATGCCGGGCCAAGCATGGCCCGCCCAACCAGGGTGTTACGCACCTTCGCCAACAGAGGCAGCAAAACAGGAAACCGTTGCCACTGCGCCCGGCTGAAATAGTAACTTTCCGGATCTTCGGCAGGTTGGGTCAGATGATCGTCGTGATGATGCTGAATATGGCTGTCGCGGTACAGCCCGTAGGGATACCACACCGCCAGGGGAAGCAGGCCGAACAGTTGGTTGAGCCGTGGCCAGCGAGTGGGATGGCCATGGATCAGCTCATGCTGCAACGAGAGATACCAGGTAGTCGCCAACGTCAGCAACGGTGCGCCCAGCCAGGGGCCGAGCTGCTGCCAGTAATGCACCACGCCGAACCAACTACTGTAAACCAGCAGCATAATGCCCCAGGTCGGCAGCTCCAACCGCCAGATCCATTGCCGGTTAAGTTGTTGGATCCAGACTCGTTGTTCGCCATGCAGATAGTGACTATGGGGTTTGGCTGAGGGCATTTTCCGGCTCGCTGAGGCTATTTTTCTCAGTATCAGCGATGCGGATCGGCGCTCAAAATAACAAAAGTGGTAAAGCAAAGTTAAAAATCAGCATCATGACGTTAGCTGCGTGGATGACAACCCTGGCGGGCAACAACAGGCTATGCGTTAACCTACCCTGCCTTGCCAACCTTCAGAGTCATTCCCCCGTCACGGCATAAGCTTGCAACCGCTCACGCCACCAGAGGCTGGCCAGCCCGCTGGCACTTTCTCGCCAGCCGAAGTAGGCGGTGTCGCTATCGCGCTCTGCCTCCACGCTTTTCGCGACCAACTGGCCGGTTTTCAGATAAGGTTCTGCCAGATAATGAGGCAGATAGCCACAGCCCAACCCGGCCAGCTGCGCCTGCAATTTGGCCTCAAAACTGAATACCGTCAGTTGATCCTGCTCATCCAGCACGTGCAGACTTTGCGGCGAATTCACCCGCGACGAGTCATGAACCACCACTGCGCGATGCTGGCGGATGCTGCTTTTCTGCAACGGTTCCGGCTGGGCTGCCAATGGATGGTGCGGGGCGACGGCAAACACATACTCCAACTGCCCTAGCGGGCTAAAAGCATAGCCCGCGCGCAAAGGCGGCTCACAAATCGCACCGATGATAATATCGGCACAGCCGTGTATCAGCGCCTCCCAGGAGCCAGCCAGCACTTCGTGGCTGAAACGCAGCCGGGTGTGGTGGTGATTACGGTAAAACTCATCAATCAGCGGTAGCAGCCTGGCAAAAGGGAACGATGCATCTACCGCCAGGGTGAGATCACTCTCCCAGCCACTTTCCACATAGCGCGCCTGCTGCTCCAGATCTTGCGCAGCGCGTAGCAATATCCGCCCCTTTTCCAGCATCAGCTTGCCGGTAGCGGTGAACTTGGCCCGGTGGCCGGATCGATCGAGCAGCGTGATCGCCAGATCGCTCTCCAGTTTCTGCACCATGTAGCTCAGGGCAGAAGGCGTTTTAAACAGCGCGGCAGCCGCTGCAGCAAATGACCCATGACGATCCAGTGCGTCCAGGATCAATAGCGCTTCCAGGTTTAGTCTCACCCCTTTCTCCCATAGATAAAAAAACTTAACAAGAAGGTAAAAATTCTACGCTATCTTTGAAAACGGCACCTACCTACCATTCATTCCATTGATACAGCGCATCCGTCTTATTCACGGTAATACAATTGGAAGGTACATTATGTCTAAGTTTCAACTGCTTGATCCGAAAAATTCCGCACTCATCTTTATCGATCATCAACCGCAAATGGCTTTTGGCGTGGCCAATATCGATCGCCAACAGCTGAAAAACAACGTGGTAGCGCTGGCCAAAGCCGGCAGCATCTTTAATGTTCCCACTATTTTTACCTCGGTCGAAAGCGAAAGTTTCAGCGGCTATATCTGGCCGGAATTGCTGGCGGTGCATCCAGAACTCACCCCTATTGAACGTACTTCAATGAATTCCTGGGAAGATGCAGCATTCGTTAAAGCCGTGGAGGCCACTGGCCGAAAAAAACTGGTGATCTCCGCCCTGTGGACCGAGGTCTGCCTGACCTTCCCGGCATTGATGGCACTGGAAGCCGGATATGAGGTTTATGTGGTTACAGACACTTCTGGCGGCACCTCGGTGGATGCTCATGAGCGCGCTATCGATCGCATGGTGCAGGCTGGAGCTGTTCCGGTGACCTGGCAACAGGTGCTGCTCGAGTTCCAACGCGATTGGGCACGCAAGGAAACCTACGATGCGGTGATGGATCTGGTACGTGAACACAGCGGTGCCTACGGGATGGGCGTTGACTATGCTTACACTCTGGTGCATCACGCTCCGGCTCGCAACGGCAAGTAAAACCGCGCAGGGCTCCCCTTGACTGACCGCAATACCCTCCCGGCCATGTGCCGGGATTTTTCAGGAGTTGGATCCATGTCCCATCAGCAACACGTTACGCTGGTGATCACTCACCATCTGGCACCCGGCCAGGAACCAGCCTATGAAGCCTGGTTAAAACGCATCATGCCCGATGCCGCCCGGTTTGACGGCCACCTAGGCGTTAACGTCATTCGCCCCTCCGGCAGTGAACAGGCTTATACGGTGCTGGTACGCTTCGATAATCTGGACAATTTATACCGCTGGATCCACTCGCCGCAGCGTCTGAAATATATCGAAGAAGTCACACCACTGCTGCTGGGGAGCGATCGTATTGAGATCCGCCCCGGAGCCGAGTTCTGGTTCACACCTGCCAGCGCCAACGTGCGGCCACCGGCCAAATGGAAACAGTTTTTAATCACCCTGCTGGTGATCTTCCCTTCGACCAATCTGGTGCCCTGGTTTTGGGGCAAGTTACTGCCGGGACTGAGCGGCACACTAGCCGGGCACTTGCTCAATGATGCCAGCGTTGTCGCCCTGGTGGTCTTCCTGTGGATGCCGTTGGTTACCCGTCTGTTTCACCAATGGCTCACCCGCCATTAAAGGAAAACGTTATGAGTCACACCGCATCATTGATCATCAGCAACGGTAAATTCCATACCGTCGATCGCGAAAATCCCACCGCTCAGGCCGTGGCGATCAAGGACGGTAAGTTTCTGGCCGTCGGTAGTGAGAGCGACGTCATGCAATACGCCGGGCCGGAAACCCAGATCATCGACCTACACGGCCATACGGCGGTACCCGGCCTGAATGATTCACACCTGCACCTTATCCGGGGTGGTTTGAATTACAACCTGGAGCTACGCTGGGAAGGCCTGCCTTCGCTCGCCGACGCCTTACGTATGCTCAAGGAACAGACGCTGCGTACGCCCAGCCCACAATGGGTCAGAGTGGTTGGCGGTTGGACCGAGTTCCAATTCGCCGAGCGCCGTATGCCTACGCTGGATGAAATCAACGCCGCCGCCCCAGACACGCCGGTATTTATTTTGCATCTGTACGATCGCGCCCTGCTTAACCGTGCTGCGCTGAAAGTGGTGGGCTACACCAAAGATACGCCAAACCCGCCAGGGGGCGAAATCCAACGCGACGGTAACGGCAACCCAACCGGGATGTTAATCGCCAAGCCCAATGCCATGATCCTCTACGCAACCTTGGCCAAGGGGCCGAAGCTGCCGCTGGAACAACAGGTAAACTCCACCCGCCAGTTTATGCGCGAACTCAACCGCCTGGGCCTGACCAGCGCGATTGACGCAGGCGGCGGTTTCCAGAACTATCCCGAGGACTATCAGGTCATCGCGGAACTGCACGATAAACAACAGTTGACCCTGCGTATCGCCTACAACCTGTTTACCCAACGGCCAAAGCAGGAGTTGGAGGAGTTCCAGCTGTGGACGGATATGCTCAAACCCGGCCAGGGAACGGACTTTTACCGCCATAACGGCGCGGGTGAAATGCTGGTGTTCTCGGCGGCCGACTTCGAAGACTTCCTGCAACCTCGCCCGGATTTGCCTGAAGGTACTGAGGATGAGCTGGAACGCGTGGTGCGCCATCTGGTGGAACACCGCTGGCCGTTCCGTCTGCATGCCACTTACGATGAATCCATCAGCCGGATGCTGAACGTGTTTGAGAAGGTTAACCGCGAGATCCCCTTTGCCAGTCTGCACTGGATTTTTGACCATGCAGAAACCATCTCAGAGCGTAATATCGAGCGGGTGAAAGCCCTCGGCGGCGGCATTGCCGTACAGCACCGCATGGCGTTTCAAGGGGAATACTTTGCCGAGCGCTATGGCATCGAAGCGACCAAACAGACGCCTCCGGTAGCTAAAATGCTGGCGGCAGAGTTGCCGGTTGGATTAGGCACCGACGCCACCCGCGTCGCCAGTTACAACCCTTGGACAGCGCTGTACTGGCTGGTTTCTGGCCGCACGGTCGGCGGTATGGCAATGTATGACGACCAGGCTCGTCTGGATCGTGAAACGGCATTGATGCTTTGGACACAGGGCAGTGCCTGGTTCTCTACCGAACAAGGCAAAAAGGGCCAGATCAAGGTGGGACAGCTGGCGGATATAGCCGTGCTGTCACAGGATTACTTCAGCGTACCGGAGGAGCAGATCAAGGGAATTGAGTCGGTCATGACCGTGGTGGATGGCAAAGTTGTCTATGCTGCGGGCAGTTTCTCGCCGCTCTCTCCGCCGCCGTTACCGATATTGCCTGAGTGGTCACCGGTGGTCAACGTATCGGGGCATTATCGCTCAGCACCGCCCGCAACCACCGGCAAGGTGGGTGCATTAAGCCAGGCACACCAGTGTTGCGGCCCTTGTGGCGTTCATGCTCACCAGCATGACATTGCCCGCCGTTCCAGCATTCCCATCGCCAACGAGAATGCCTTCTGGGGCGCATTCGGCTGTTCTTGCTTTGCGTTTTAATCGTTCAAGGGCCTTGCATGTTGCCTAGTGGGTGCAGCAAGCAAGGCCCTACGGGACAGCACCGCTAGCCGTCTCCCGGTAACAGAGTCAATCGCGATTGATATCCAGCCAGCGGCGCTGTTCGGCAGAGGCGGCAATCGCATCCAGCACGCAGGATACCTTCCAGCCTTCCTCAAAATCTGGCCACATCCGATCACCCGCGGCAATACCATTGACCAGATCGCGGATCTCCACCGTTTTCTGATCGTTAAAGCCGATGCCATGCCCGGCGCTGATACAAAACGCAGCGTAATCCGGGTGTTTCGGCCCTACCATGATGGTTTTGAAGCCCTGCCGCTCCGCCGGTTCGTCATGACGATACAGTTTCAGTTCGGCCATGCGTTCCTGAGTGAAACTCAGGGTGCCCTTGGTGCCGGTGACCACATAGGTCAGACCCATTTTGCGCCCGCAGGCAATGCGTGAGGTTTCTATGGTGCCCATCGCGCCATTGGCAAAGCGCACCAGCGCGCTGGCCTGATCTTCGTTTTCAACTTGGCACATCTTGGCCGGGTTGTGCGGATCGGGCCGCTGTTTGATCAGGGTTTGCATATCGCCCGATACCGCGACGATATCCCCCACCAGATAATGCGCCATGTTCACGATATGCGCCGCCAGATCGCCCAACGCCCCCAACCCAGCGGTGGCTTTGCGGCAGTGCCAGTCGATCGGCGTACGCGGGTCGGCCAGATAATCTTCATTATGCGTACCGTAAAAATGCACCACCTCGCCAATTTCACCGTTGGCGATGATTTCCCGCGCCAGCTGGCTGGTTGGGTTTTTCATATAGTTGAACCCAACCAGGGTTTTGACCCCTTTGGCGCGCGCGGCCTGCACCATCTCGGCGGCGTCTTGCGCATTCAGCGCCAGCGGCTTCTCGGAATAAACATGCTTGCCCTCTGCAATTGCCGCCAGGGCCATCTCTTTATGCAGGAAGTTCGGGGCACAGATATCCACCACGTCGATTGCAGGGTCGGCCACCAGTTCGCGCCAGTCACCGGTTGAACGAACGAAGCCAAACTCCGCCGCACGCTGAGCTGCCAGCTCGGGTGTGACCTCCGCCAACATCTCCAACACCAACTCCCCTTTCAGCGGGAACACCGTGCCAGCCTGTGCATAGGCGATAGCATGACAGCGGCCAATATAGCCGGTACCGATCAATCCAACGCGCACCTGTTTCATCGTTTTCTCCCTTGCCTATTTTTTGGAAAATAAAAATCATTATTTAGTTATATGAAATTTAAATTTCATTAACAAGCCGATAATCAACTTTGCCACGGATCCGTGACTGCCCTCATAAAACGCGGTGGATAAAGAACACAGGGTTAGCAAAATAGTGGGAAGGTACGGCTGGCATTAAGCTAAACCACGCTGCTATCATAAAGCCGAGCGTGTGGCCTTGATGCCACACTTTCGCCCCCTCAACAGAAGACTCCTCATGCCGCCGAAAATCTTGCTCAGTGCCTGCCTGGCCGGTTTCAACGTCCGTTATAACGCCTCCAGCAAAACCGTTATCGATACCACCTTACAACAGTGGCAAAAGGAGGGACGATTAGTGGTGTGCTGCCCCGAATTGGCCGCAGGTTTCTCTACGCCGCGCCCACCAGCAGAGATTGCGGCCGCAGCTAATGGCGCTGAAGTGATAGCCAACCGGGCCAGAGTGATCGACGCGCAAGGGAACGACGTTACCGACCAGTATCTGTTGGGTGCCCATCTGGCGCTGGATACCGCTCGCGTGCATGGCTGCCGCTTTGCCCTGCTGAGCGATCGCAGCCCTTCCTGCGGGAGCCAGACCATCTACAACGGCGCATTCAACGGCCAAACTCAACCTGGCAGCGGCGTCACCGCTGAGCTGCTACGCCAACATGGCATCGAAGTATTTTCCGAGCATCAGGTCGACGCGTTGATCGAGCGTGTCCGGCTAGTCGAGCTGGGCCAGGCGATGCGCTAGCCGCTGACGCAGATGGGCAATGCCCTGCGGGTGCCGCACAAATTCATCCGCAGGCATCATTTGCCAGCGCTGCCCCTCATTACCGAAGCGGATCGCCGCAATCTGTGCGAGGGTGATTTCCCCCACCATAAACCAGGTGGGCGGCGAACCAGGCGTGATCCCGGCGTAACGCTGCTGCCAGACAATTTGCAGTGCGGGCAATAGAATACCGAACTCCTCCTCGGTTTCCCGTTGCACACATTGCACCGGGGTTTCGTCCCCTTCACGTCCGCCGCCGGGCAAGTCCCAGCAGCCGGGCCAGGGGATTGCCGGGTTGTCATCGCGCAGGTAAACCAGCACCTGGCCGCCGTAGAGCAAGGCGATTTTCGCCCCGCCAAAGTCTTGGTCAATCATCTGCCCTGCCCCCTTTCAAACCGCAGCATACCAATATGCAAGATCGTTGAGGTATAGTGAAAACCTTCTTTGTCCTGACAGGCGAACAATAATCATGAACTCTGCTTTTTTAGTGACCGCGCAATGGCTTGAGCAACATATCAACGATGAGAATCTGACGCTGGTTGACGTGCGTATGGCGCCTGTCGGCCAGGTGCCGAAGCAAGACATGTTGGCCGAATTTGAGCGGGGCCATATACCCGGTGCGGTGTATTTCGATATTGACGACGTCGCGGATAAAAATACGACGCTGCCCCATATGCTGCCCACGGCAGAAGCCTTTGCCGCTGCCGTAGGTAAACTGGGCATCAATGACCAGCAGACCATTGTTTTCTATGATGGAGGCAATCAGTTCTCTGCCCCACGCGGTTGGTGGACGTTCCGTAATTTCGGCGCGCAGAACGTATTCGTGCTTGATGAAGGTTTGCAGGGTTGGACATCACGCGGTAACGCCTTGGAAACCGGCCCCGCGCAGCCTACTCCTGCCACCTTCCGCGCGCACTTTAATGCCGAAGCGGTGGTGGATATGCAGCAGGTGGAACAAGCGATGAACGACCAGTTGCAGATCCTCGACGCCCGAGCCGCACCGCGTTTCTATGCCCAAGCCCCGGAACCGCGCCCAGGCCTGCACCGTGGCCATATTCCGGGCAGCATCAATATTCCGTATGGCGATCTGCTGGAGAACGGACGTTTCAAATCACTCGAGGCGCTGAAAAAAACCTTCGATGAAAAAGGGGTCGATATCGACGCGCCCACCATCGTCAGCTGTGGTTCTGGCGTCACCGCCGCGGTGCTGGCCTTTGGCCTGCAATCACTGGGCGCCAAGCAGGTGAAACTCTATGACGGTGCCTGGAGCGAATGGGGTGCGCTGAGCGGCAAGCAGCCGATCGCCCAAGATGAGTCAACTGGTCACTAACAGAGAGGCTATCGTGTTCAGGATCCGTCAAGCGTTGCCCGCTGATTTAGCGACCGTGCGGGAAATCGGGATTGCCAGCTACCTCGCTCACTTTGCTGAACTTTGGCAAAACCAGCAGGAGTTGCAGGCGTTTCTGAGCAAGGATTTTGCCGAACAGGCGTTGGAGCCCTCATTGCAAGACCGCGATACCTGCTGGCTGCTTGCCTATGAGGGGGAGACGCCGGTAGGTTTTGCCAAGCTTAATTTCGACAGCCTGCATGCAACGACCGCAACCCTCGGGGCCGAGCTGCAGAAGATTTATTTCCTGCCGCAGTTTGCCGGACGCGGCTATGGGGAACGGCTATTTGCCGAAGTACAGCGACGAGCCGTTGAGAGAGGGCAACCCATCCTGTGGCTGGACGTGCTGAAAAGCAACGTGGCTGGCCAACGCTTTTATCAGCGGCAAGGCATGACGATCGTGGGTGAGGAGAGCTATACCAGCGTCAGCCAGTCCGTGGCCATGTGGGTGATGGCGAAAAACCTATAGCCACTTGGCGTTATGGGTAAAGGAGATAGTCAGCCAGCGGTGCGGGCTATCTTCACCAATAGCGTCGGCTATCTGGTCACGGATTTTATCCAGCTTGTGTACGCCGCTGTGTTCCATCTCTGGCGGGATCACGATGTGGATCTCAATAAACAGCCCACGGCCAACGCGGGTGGCGTAATTGGAATAATCCAGAAAGCCATACTCCAGCGTCAGCTGCGCCATGATGGATTCCACCTTGGCATCCAGGCTGTCCGGCGTCATCTGCAGCACTTCCTGAATGGCAGATTTTACCGTTTTGATCGGCACCGGGATCAAGACCAGCGTCAACAGTGCCAGCGCGACAGGGTCGGCATAGACGTTGAGGTATTCATAACGGGTTCCTTCCATTAGCCAGGAAAGAATAAAAGCCACCAATAACGCCGAACTGATGCAGGCCGACATCAGCCAGCTTTTGTTATCCAGCGCGATCAGTTCCGATTTAACCTGCTTATTCAGCCGGGTTTGCTTAACGTAGAGGGTAAAGCAGAAAAGGCTGACGGTAACGGCATAGACAATCGCCCAGCCCAACTCGAGTTCGCGCCCTCCGTCGGCAATGCCTTTGACAGCGTTCACAAAGGCATACAGACACAGCAACGTCAGTAAACTGCCATTAAATGCCAGCACCAGCGGTTCGACATGCCAGAACCCATACTGAAAACGGCGGCTATGGGGTTGCCCCAACAGGCGGGACACCAGCAGGGATAATGAACACATGCCCGCGTCCAACGCCGAGAACATGCCATCAAACACGATCGACATGGAACCGCAGACAATACCAAACACGATCCCGGCACTGGCGATAAACAACGTGCAGAAGATCGACCTGCGCAGTATTTTTTGTTCTATTGCCGTGCTGGTTAACACCGGTGGCAACGTGGTGGGTGCTGTCGTCATAATTCCCTTATTTCAGTCGGAAAGTTCGGGCATGTTTTACCGCCAGGCGGCATCATACTGAGTATGATCGACAAATGCAGGGGGCACAAAAAAAAAGCGCCCTCGATGAGGACGCCTGATGTCGTGATACGCAGGATTATGCGCCGCGTATGCGCTGGGTCAGCCCTTTCAGGAAGTAGCGCAGCATCTGATCGCCACATGGGCGATAGTTTTTGGTGCCTTCTTTGCGGAACAGCGCGCTCAGCTCAGGTTTGGAGATACGGAATTCCACCGCGGTAAAAATCTGGTGCAGATCGACATCTTTCAGTTCAAACGCCACACGCAGCTTTTTCAGCACCAGGTTGTTGGTGATCGGCAGCTCTACCGCCGGTGCCGGGAATTTATCGTCTTTGCCACGCTTGAAGAACACCAGGCCATTGAGGAAATGGGCCATCACTTCGTCGGGGCAGTTGGCAAAACCCGGCTCGCCTTCCTTGATCATGTAGGTCCCCATGGCTGCGACATCGACGTCAAAACCGTCCAGCTTGACGATCTCTACCATCTTCGCGTCATTAATAGCCAGCATGTAGCGCACGCTGCGCAGCACATCATTGTTAATCATGGAATAGCCTTTCGCTTGTCAATCAGGAGAGGCGTGCAGCGCTGCACACCTTGCATGGCGGCAGTATAGGGATCCGGCGGGGGTTTCTCAATGGAATTTCCACGGGTAAACCAGGGTTTACCCGCAGAGGTTAATGATTTTTCGGGTAAAGCGGAATTTCTTCGCCAACGATATATTTGTTACGCAGCATGGCAGAGATCTTGTCCATCAGCATCACGATCACCACCAGGATCAGGGTGATAAACATCACCACGTCCCAGTTCCACAGCCGCATGTTCTCGGCATAGACCAGGCCGATCCCCCCTGCCCCGACAAAACCGAGCACCGCCGCCGAACGGGTATTGGACTCGATCTGGTACAGGCTCAGCGCCAGGAAGGTCGGGAAGGATTGAGTGAAAATGCCATAACGGTGTTTTTGCAGCCCATTGGCACCCACCGCCGTCAGCCCACGGCTGGGGGATTTATCCACCGCTTCGTGGCCTTCGGCATACAGTTTGCCAAGCAGGCCGATATCCTGCATCACTATAGCCAGCACCCCGGCCAGCGGCCCCATACCAACGGCACGCACGAAAATCAGGCCCCAGATGGCCATATCGATGCCCCGCAGAATATCCAGCAGGCGGCGTACCAGCGTCGCAATTGGCCGTAGCACAGGCGAGGACATTACGTTGCGCGCGGCAAGAAACGACAGCGGTAAAGCGAGCAGCGTTGCCGTAATGGTGCCAGCAAACACGATCGCCAGGGTGATAAAGATCTGTTGGAAATAATAGCCAAACGGCCAGTTGGCAAAGTCGTGCCAGACAAACATACGCATAAAGTAGCGGCTAATCTGTTGGCAACCGTTGGCAAACTGCGGCCAGGAAATGCCAAACACCAGGAAGAAGAAGACGTAATACAACACAATCGCCACGGTAATCATGCCGAGGGTGCGCAGATAGCGCCCTTGGCGTGAGAAGATTTCCGGGTTTTGCTGCTTGAGTTGCTGCAAGTTGGTGGCAGAGATCGGCTGAACGGACATTAGGCTTTCCCCTCGACAACGCGTTTACGTAATTCACCGGAGGCGTAATCCAGCATCGAAACCACCACGATAATCAGCAGCAGCGTCATGCTGACCTGATCGTAACGATCGAGTTTGATATTGGTCATCAGTTCCTGACCTATTCCGCCCGCCCCTACCAGGCCGAGGATGGTCGACTGGCGGAAGTTGATTTCCAGCCGCATAAAGCTGTAGGACAGGAAGATGGGTTTGACTTGCGGCCACAAGCCGAAACGCATGCGCTGTAACGGCGTGGCCCCACAGGCGGCCAGCCCGCGCACCGGCTTATTGGAGGCGGTTTCGATCGATTCATAAAACAGCTTGGTCAGGCTGCCGATGGTGTGTAGCGCCAGCGCCATAAAACCGGGAATGGCACCGATGCCAAACGCCATCACAAACATCACCGCCCAGGCCAGCTCCGGCATGGTGCGCAAGAACGCCACCAGCGTACGAATGGCAAAGCGCAGCGTCGCCGGGCTGTGGGTATTATTGGCCGCCAGAAAGGCCAGCCCGCCCGCCACCAGCACGGAGAGGATGGTGGCCGCCAGCGCCAGCTGTAAGGTTTCCCAAATCAGCGGTAATTGGATATGCAACCGGTAGCCCCAATAGGCGAAGGAGCCTTCGGTATGGCCGTCGGCGAACAGCAGCGGCCAGTGCAGTACCGGGATGGTTTCTGCCAGATAGTCAAAGAAATGGGGGATCGACACCCAGACGGTATGCAGGTTGAACTCGGCAATATTGCCTGCGCCAAGATAAAGCGCTACCAGCCCGAGCGACCAGAGCAAGGTTTCACGCTTCTGCTTACTGCGGATCCGTTGGTAGTAGTGTGCAAAGTCGGTATTCAAAATCGCTTTCCATCTTCTTGTAGTGGAGAGTATTGTCCCCTCACCCCAACCCTCTCCCACAGGGAGAGGGGGCTAGCTCGGTGCTGTAATCAGGAACAGAGCTCGATCTTTGGCCCTTTCCCACGCAACTCGATTAGAAGTTGAAGGAACAGGTTCAGATATGCCATTCCCCTCACCCCAACCCTCCCACAGGGAGAGGGAGCTAGCTCGGTGCTGTAATCAGGAACAGAGCTCGATCTTTGGCCCTTTCCCACGCAACTCGATTAGAAGTTGAAGGAGCAGGTTCAGATATGCCATTCCCCTCACCCCAACCCTCCCACAGGGAGAGGGAGCTAGATCGGTGTTATGGGCAAGGATATGAAGCCAATCTGTAGCACGTCCAGGGTACATAATTAGCGACTCGGTCTGTCCCCTCTCCCTTTGGGAGAGGGTTAGGGTGAGGGGTCGGGAACGAAGTCGCCTCAGCGATCGCCCTTGGTCAGCTCACGCTTCATATCGATAATGGTCTGGTATTCCGCCAGCTTGACGTCACCAATGTGCTGCTTGCCGCCCATCGCCTTGATAAAGCACTGATGGTTGTCGGTATCCAGCTTCTTGATGGCGGTAACCACCTTGGCTTTGAAATCCGCAGGCAGGGAGTTGCTCACCAGGATCGGGCCATTCGGGATCAGCGGCGACTGCCAGATAATGCGGATCTGCTTCATCAAATCCGGATGATCCATACGGATCATCCGGTTGAAGGCTCCGCTGGTATAGCCGGTGTTGTAATCGCCGATCATCGAGGCCCAGGTGACCGCACCTTCAAACTGGCCGTTCAACACGCCAAGCACGTCCTGCTCATGGCCACCGGAGAAGGTGACGCTGGAGAAGAAGTTGTTGTATTTATTATCCGGCGTGCCGCCAAACAGCTTCTTGAACACCTGGTTTGGCACCAGGAAACCGGAGGTCGAATCCGGATCCGCAAAGCCGAAGGATTTCCCTTTCAGGTCTTCCAGCTTTTTGTAAGGGCTGTCGGCTTTCACCACCACCACTGAGTGATATCCGCGTGACTGATCGGTATCATCCACCGCGATCCCCACCAGATCGACCGCTTTGGGATCCTTGATATACACAGAAGCAAACGACGAAGGCGACATGCTCAACACCAGATCGATCTTGCCCCCGAGCAGGCCCTGGATCACGCCAGAGTAGTCGGAAGAGTTACGCAGCTTGGTGTCAACGTTCAGCTCTTTATCGAGAAAATCTTTCACACACTGGTTATCGCCAATCTGTTGGGTGGCGTTCTGCCCACCCAGGATCCCCAGGTTCAACTCTTTCGGCGCATCCGCTGCACCTGCATTAAATACCATCATTACGCCGGCCATCATGGTGGTCAGTGTGAATACTTTTTTCATTGCGCATGCCCTGTGTGTAAAGGTGACGTTCAAGTGATTAATGGATCTGATTGGCTTCTTCGCCATACAGCTGCTGCAAAATACGTTCGTTAAGCTGCGACGGGTGGCCGTCGAAAATGATTTTGCCCTGGGCGATACCAATCACCCGGGTGCAGTATTCCCTCACCAGTTCGACCGAGTGCAGGTTCACCATCACCGCGATATCGTTCTCGCTGACTTTCTGTAGCGCATCCATAATGCGGCGGGTGTTTTTCGGATCGAGAGAGGCGACCGGCTCATCGGCCAGCAGAATTTTAGGGTTTTGCATCAGCGCACGGCAGATGGCGACACGCTGCATTTGGCCGCCGGACAGGTTCTCGGCACGTTGCAGCGCATGCGGCAACATATTCAGCCATTGCAGCAGCTCGATAGCCCGCGCACGGTCAGCATCGTCGAACACTTTGAAGAAGGATTTCAGCGTCGAGGTGTGGCTGAGGCGGCCAAGCAGCACGTTGGTGATCACATCCAACCGGGGAACCAGGCAAAAATCCTGGAAGATCATGCCGCAGCGGGCGCGCCACTGGCGCATCTGGCGGGCCGAGAGTTGTGCGATATCCTGTGCCACCCCATCGTCCTCAAAATGCAGCATCTCGCCGCAGCTGGAAGGGATGGTGCCGTTAAGCGTATGCAGCAGGGTAGATTTACCGGCCCCGGAGCGGCCAATCACCGCCACAAACTCCCCGGCGTGCAGATCAAAATTGATGTCGTCGAGGACGCGTTGCTGAGATTGGTAAGCCTTACCCAGGCCTTTTACCGCCAATACCTTGCGTAGAGGGATTGGTTGCTGCCCTGGATAGTCGGTCGGTGCCAGTTTTAACAGTGCCTGCGCCATATGATTTCTCTGATTTCAGTGGCTAATCTTATGGGCACCTATTAACGAATAACTGTATGACACGCAGATGATGGTTTTATGGCCGGGAAATGACGTTCAACGCCATTTCCCGTGATTGGCAGGATTAATATAAAAGGGGGAGGTTTATCGGCGTTCTATTTCGCTCAATGCCGCACGCATCCCTTGGTCAAGAATAGCTTGCAGATCGGTGGTCACGGCAACAGTCAGCCCAGGAACGGCGTTGAGATTTTGTCCCCAGTGCGCCTCATCCGCCAGCACGTTTTCTACCAACGCCGCGAGCGTCATATCCCGGTGCTGAACCGCAGCCCACAGGGTTTCAAACCGCATCAGCCAATGGGCATCATCCTGCAACGCATAGCTACCCGCCTGTCGTTCGCCACGATAAAAGGCCAGCAACGCCGCCAAAGCAAAGGTCAACCGTTTCGGCAGCGCGGCATTTTTCTGTTGGCCTGCCAGCAGTTGCGGCAAAATACGCGTGCGGAATTTGGTCATGCCGTTCAGCGCAATCGACAGCAGCTGGTGCTGAATAAACGGGTTACGGAAACGGTTCTGTACCGCTTCGGCAAATGGCCGTAACTCTTCCTGCGGCAGATCGAGCACCGGCATAATCTCTTCGGCAATGGTGCGTGCCACATAGCCGCCGATCTGCTCGTCGCTCATGGCCTCGCCCACGGTATTCAAACCGGCCAGGAACGCCACCGGCACCAGCGCCGTATGTGCCCCGTTAAGGATCGCTACCTTGCGCTCTTTATAAGGTTTAATGTCATCGACGATGTGGACATTCAGATCCAACTTATCCAGATGCAGCTCTTGCGCCAGCCACTGCGGGCCCTGGATCACAAACAGATAGAAATGTTCCGCCGTGTCGAGGAAGCTATCTTGATACCCCAACTGCTGTTGCCACTGTTCTACTTCATCGCGCGGGTAGCCAGTGACGATACGATCGACCAGCGTTGAACAGAAGGTGTTGCAATCGTTCAGCCAATCGGTGAACGCCTGCGGTAACTGCCATTGCTGCGCATAGCGCAATACGTACTCTTTCAGCGCTTCGCCGTTGTAATCGATCAGCTCACACGGCAACAGCACCCAGCCCTTGTCTTTGGCACCGTCAAAATGGCTGAAACGCTCAAACAGCAGCCGCGTCAGCTTGGCCGGGAAACTGGCCGCCGGAGCGTCGGTAAACTTATCGTCTGGTAAATAACTGATCCCCGCTTCGGTGGTGTTGGAGAACACGAAGCGGATCGCCGGATCCCGTGCCAAGGCCAGATAGCTATCGTACTGGTGGTAAACGTTGATTTCCCGGTTGACCGAGCGGATCAGGCGCGGCTCGCAAACCGCTTCCCCCTGCTCGTTCAGCCCACGGATAATGGTGGTGTACAAGCCATCCTGAGTATTGAGCGAAGGCGGCTGCTGGCTGTCAATTGGCCGCACCACCACCACGCCGGCATTCAGCCCGGTATGCTGGTTTAGCAGATCGATTTGCCAATCGACAAAGGCGCGCAGGAAATTACCTTCACCGAATTGGATAATGCGATCGGGATACTGCGCGCCAGGAAATTCACTGCGATTGAGTTGTTTCATTATTGCTCCTTGCATCCGGTGATCCCCCAGGCCGTAAAATAATATCGGCAAGACCTGTGGAGTAATCGAGTTAGTTAAAATGAATCACGCCTTTAATCAGCTGTTTATTATTAATCACTTCCGCTTCATAAATATCTGCCAGCGTGGCAAATTCAAATTGATGGGAAAGCATCATCCCGGCCGTTATTTTTCCTGCAGCCATTAAGCGCCCAACTTTGATAAAGTCTTCTTTGGTCGCATTGCGGCTCCCCATCATGGTGGTTTCCTTTTTATGGAATTCCGGATCGGAGAACTGCAGATCGCCTTTGAACAGGCCGACAAAGGTAATGCTGCCACCATGGCGGATCAGGTTGACGCTATGGTTCATCGCATGCTGATTGCCGGTGGCATCAATGATTTTTGCCGCCAGCATGCCGGAGAATTGGGCTCTTAAAGCAGCATCAAAACCGGCGTCTGACGGATCTAACGTGGTCAGCCCAAGCATGTTTTCCACATGGTTCCGGCGCTCTGCGCTGGTATCAGCCACGATCACGGTTGCCCCGTCCGCCTTGGCGATAGCCGCGACTCCCAGGCCAATCGGCCCAGCGCCTACCACCAACAGATGATCGCCCTGTTCGATGGCCGCTCGGCGTACAGCATGGGCACTGATAGAGAATGGTTCAATCAGCGCCGCCGCTTGGGGCTCCACATCATCCACGGCCAGCAGGTTGCTCACCGGCACGCTTAAAAACTCGCTAAAACCGCCGTCTTGATGCACGCCAATCACCGAGATATTTTCACAGCAATTGGGCCTGCCGCTGGTGCATGCTCCGCAGTGATGACAGGAGACATAAGGGATCACCGCCACACGCTGCCCGACGCGCAATTCACTAACCTGGCTACCGACGCTGACAATCTCGCCGCATATTTCATGCCCCAGCACCCGCGGGTAGCTGAAGAACGGTTGCTGACCAGACCAGGCGTGGATATCGGTACCGCAAATGCCTACCGTCAGTATTTTCAGCACTGCCTCATCTGGCGCAGGTTGTGGCACCGGCCTCTGTTGGTAAACCAGCCGGGTCGGCTCCAGACAAACTAGCGTATTCATTGTGGTCATGATCCCTCCTCCTGTGATGTGGAGCTGTTATCCCGCAAAAAGAACAGGCGTATTGAGCTGATGTGGAGAATTTGTGAGTCAGCACAAATTAAACCGGTTTAAATGGGTTTTAAATACTTAAAAAACATCTAAACCCACAGAGGGATCTCATGAGCAGAACGCAAAACCTCCGCCAGAACGTGGTTAATCAGATGATCGACGGCATCATCAAGGGTCATATCCGCTCACCGCTGCCTTCCCAGGCGGGGCTGGCAGAAATGTATAACATCAGCCGCACCACGGTACGCCACATGCTTACGCACCTTCATCAACGTGGGGTTCTGGAGAAGGTCAATGATGATTATGTGATTGTGCGCATGCCGCTGGCGGAAGACGGTTTTGAATGCATGAGCCATTCGCTGGACGAGCAAGGCAAGCTGTTTGAAAAAGCGTTCTATCAGATGATTAACCAAAAACAGCTGCGCGCGGGGGATTCATTCACCGAATTGCAGCTTTCACGCACGGTTAACGTCAGCCCGGTAGTGGTGCGGGAATTCCTGCTGCGCTTCAGCCGCTTTGACCTTATCGACAACGTGCGCCGCGGCCAATGGAGCATGAAAAAGTTTGATTTGAACTATGCCGAGCAACTATTTGAGCTACGGCAAATGCTGGAAACCCACGCGCTGTCACGCTTTATCAACCTGCCCGCACAGGATAGCCGCTGGTTGCAGGCCAAGGAGTTGTTGAACCGCCATCGCGAGTTGCGCGACACCATCAGCGACAATTATCGGCTGTTCTCTCAGCTGGATCGTGACTTCCATACCCTGATCCTGTCGGCCGCCAACAATCCGTTTTTCAATCAGTCGCTGGAAATCATATCGGTGATTTTTCACTTTCATTATCAATGGGATGAAACCGACCTGAAGCAAAGAAATATTATTGCAATTGAAGAGCATATGGCCATTTTAAGCGCCCTGATCTGCCGCAGCGATCAGGAGGCCGCCCGTGAGCTGCACCGCCATCTTGATACTGCCAAACAGTCGATGATCCGTTCCATCAAACAGGATGCCTGCTGATTTTTATTGATAAAAAACCGATATAAACGGGATTTAAAACCGATTAAAAACAGCAAAATCGTAACCGCCGCACGGAACCGGTTAAAAAAAGCACCATGAGACATTTTCGCCGCCTAGGCTCAATGCCGAAAGACATACCGTTGTTAACACCGAACCTGGGCCATGCCCCGGAAGAATAATTATTATTAATACGGAATATAGAGGCGAGTGATGGAAAAGATAACCACCGTGAGCACTGGGAAAGAACCTGCGGACAGTTATTCAGATAGCATTAATCCTATACCCAAAGGCGGCATAGCGGAGCGCTCCGCAAGAATTAAAAAAATCCAGACGACGGCAATGATCCTGTTATTTTTTGCTGCCGTGATTAATTTTCTCGATCGCAGTTCTCTGTCCGTTGCCAACTCCACCATTCGTGAAGAAATGGGGCTGAGCGGCACCGAGATCGGCCTACTACTTTCCGCCTTTTCTCTGGCCTATGGGATTGCTCAATTACCCTGTGGACCGCTGCTGGATCGCAAAGGCCCGCGTATCATGCTGGGTCTGGGGATGTTTATCTGGTCTGCGTTCCAGACAATGTCGGGCATGATCCACAACTTTACCCAATTTATCTGGGTGCGTATCGGCCTGGGGATCGGCGAAGCGCCAATGAACCCTTGCGGCGTGAAAGTCATCAACGATTGGTTCAACATCAAAGATCGCGGCATGCCGATGGGGATCTTTAACTCGGCCTCCACCATCGGGTTAGCCATCAGCCCACCGATCCTCACCGCCATGATGCTAGTGTTAGGCTGGCGCGGGATGTTCATCACCATTGGTTTACTGGGCATTGCCTTGTCCATTGGCTGGTACATGCTGTATCGCAACCGTGAAGACATCAAACTCACCGAGCAGGAGCAAAGCTATCTCAACGCCGGTAGCGTCAGCGCGCGCCGTGAACCGATGAACTTCAAGGAATGGCGTTCGCTGTTCAAGAACCGCACCATGTGGGGGATGATGATCGGCTTTAGCGGCATCAACTACACCGCCTGGCTGTATCTGGCCTGGCTGCCGGGCTACCTGCAGACCACCTACCATCTGGATTTGAAAAGTACCGGTATGTTGGCGGCAATCCCGTTCCTGTTTGGTGCGGCGGGCATGCTGTCAAACGGCTTTGTCACCGACTTCCTGGTGCGCCGGGGCATGGCTCCGCTCAAGAGCCGTAAAATCTGTATCGTCGCCGGTATGCTGCTTTCCGCTGGTTTTACCTCCGTTGTGGCACAGGCCACCACCACCTCCAGCGCGGTGGCATTAATCAGTATGGCGCTGTTCTGTATCCACTTTGCCGGTACCTCCTGCTGGGGGCTGATCCACGTGGCGGTCACGTCCCGTATGACCGCCTCGGTGGGCAGCATTCAAAACTTTGCCAGCTTTGTGTTCGCTTCGTTTGCCCCGGTGATCACCGGCTGGATCCTGGATACCACTAATTCATTCAGCCTGGCACTGACCATTTGTTCCTGCGTTACCCTGATCGGGGCGCTGTCTTACGTGTTTATCGTCAAACACCCGATCACCGACAGCGCAGCCTGATCGTCAGACTTCCCCTCTCCAATCGGAGAGGGATACTCAATCCAAGGCAAAAAAATCCAGACCCAGAGCAGACTTGACCTGTGCCAAGGTGCCCTGGGTCACCTGGTTGGCCCTCTGGCTGCCCTCTTTCAGAATGCGCATCAGCTCACCCTTGTCGGCGCTGTACTCTGCCCGCCGGGTGCGGATAGGCTCCAGCAGCGTTTGCAGGCAATCCTCCAGCAGCCGTTTAATCTTCACGTCACCTAACCCACCCTGACGATAGTGATCCTTCAGCTGTGCCACCAGCGCCGCATCCTCGCAAAACGCGTCCAGATAGGTGAACACCATATTGCCTTCCACCTGGCCGGGATCGCTGACGTTCAGGTGGTTGGGATCGGTAAACATGCTCATTACCGCCTTGTGCACTTCGTCAGCGCTGGCCCCCAGCATGATGGTATTGCCGCGTGATTTCGACATCTTGCCCTGCCCGTCCAGCCCCGGCAGCCTTCCTACGAGGCTCAGCAACGGCTGGCACTCCACCAGCACCTCGCGATCGACGATACGGTTAAAGCGCCGGACAATCTCGTTGGTTTGCTCCAGCATCGGCAACTGATCTTCGCCGACTGGCACGTGAGTCGCCCCAAACGCGGTGATATCCGCCGCCTGGCTAACCGGGTAAATCAGGAATCCGGCAGGCAGGCTGCGTGTAAAGTCTTTCTCGATGATTTCGCTTTTCACCGTGGGATTACGTTCCAGGCGGGCAACGGTGACCAGATTCAGGTAATACATCGTCAGTTCTGCCAGCGCCGGAAGCGCCGATTGCAGACACAGCGTGGTCTTGACAGGATCGATCCCCACCGCCAGATAATCAGCCACCACGTTTAGCACGTTGGCACTGATTTTTTGCGGATTGCTACCGTTATCGGTCAGCCCTTGCAGATCGGCCACCATCACCGTTTGCTGATGATGATGCTGTAGCTCAACACGTTGGCGCAGTGAACCGACGTAATGACCCAAATGCAGTGAACCGGTGGCGCGATCGCCAGTCAGAATGGTGTAACTCATAGCCTTGCTCCTGGAAGTAAACAGACCGCCGGATCAACGCTATAAAAATGCCGCCAAAACCGGCGGCATTAAAAAAGAGGGATGAATACCCGTGCCGCCCTTAGAAAAGGCGCCACCAGCTAAAACAAGATGTGAACTGCGGGAAGATATTCATCCAGCTACGGTACACCCCGCTCAGAACCGCGTCAAGGGCGACATCTGGCTCAGAAACTCACTTCGGCTGTAGGCACGGCGCTGATCGCCACGCCAAAACTCTTGATACTCGACAAGGTGGCATTATGGTGAGCACGGATCTGTAGCCCACTGGCGTGGGGTTTGTCGTGGCTGGTATGTGCATCTGCCGCCAGCACCACCGGGTAACCCAGGCCAGCGGCCCGGCGGGTGGTGGTATCGACGCAGTAATCCGTGGAATAGCCGCAGATCACCAACTGTGTCACCCCTTCAGCAATCAGCAGTTTGCCCAGATTGGTACGTAAAAAGGAATCTGGCGTGGTTTTATCAACCCGGTGATCCCCCGGTTTTACCTGTAATCCCTGATGGATCTGCCAGGCTGCGCTGCCTGCTGATAGCTCTTCATGAGCTGTCTGATGCTGAATAAAAATCACCGGCACACCAGCCTGCCGGGCACGTTCACTCAGCTGATTAATCCGCGCGAGCACCTGCTCGGCCTCTGCTGGCGGGGGATTAAACAAGCCCTGCTGCACATCGATAACTAACAACGCTGACTTCATGGCTGGCTCCAAAAGCGATCGTTAAATAGACAGTACCCCGCCCTCGTTAAACGAGAGGTTGGCGTGGACGGAAGATATGGTCAACGCCCTGTTCACGCAGCCTTGTGACCAAATCGTGGCCACCGTTGGGCGTGGCCTGCGCCAATTCCCGCTCGGTGGCAAACACCGGGCTGGCCCAGAAAATATTCACCGTATCACCGTATTGTTTGGGCAATACCAAGTGCTCACTGTAGGGGTAAAATGACGAAGAGAGCACATAGCCTTCATAGCCCTGCGGAGCTACTGCCGACGCCAGCGTATGCCCTTCGCCAAACCAGGTGATGTTCGCCCAGGGCACATGGGCAAATCCCGCTAACGCGCTGGCCATCTGCACCGCGTTCTCTTCGGTCATATACTGCCCATCAATGGCGATTGCCATCTCCATCCGGCGGAACCTGGCGGCATCGTCGTTGAACAGAATCTCTACCCACGGCATCGGCCGGATGCTGGCACCCATGGTCAGGAAATAGTAAACCCCGTCGCGCTCATGCTGGGTGATGGCCATCGGCGGCCATTTGCCCTGATCGATAGCGTAATACTTCACCGAAGGGCCAAAGTGTTGTTCGTACTGTGCTTGGTAATCGCTCTGCATTTTTGGCCAAGGGTTACCCTCTTCCCGCTGCCAGCTACGCCAGAACTGCCGGGTATTTTCCGCCAGCGCATATTGCGTATTGGTAGATGCGGAGCCGAGCGGGTAGGCCAATGGGTTCTCTTTGATGCAGCTTGCCGAATAGCAGACCGAGTGATCGATATATAAACTCCAGCCGGGGATCACCGCTAGCAGTTGCCCGTGATACCACAGGGCAGCCCCGTCGTCGCTTTCCGTCCAGATCACCATCAGCCCTGCGGGATCCAATGGCGCTTCGCCTTCCAGATTACGGCAAAACTCGGCCGCCAACATGGGGGGAAGACCGGCTTCCATAGCGGCGCGATCTTCCTGCTGCGGAGCCGTAGCCAGGTTGCGCAGCCAGCAGGCGCGCACCTGAAAACGTTCACTGTACTCTTCCGTTGGGTAGATATAAAAATAGGCGGCCCGGCTATCTTGCTGAACCACCGCGACCAGCGTTTGATTCTCGTTATTCACTTCAGCAAGTACGTTTGACTCGTTCATATCACCTCAAGGGGTTGCTGGCGCACAAATAGGCTGCACGCTAAAAATAGAATATTTCTCTGGGCCAGTGTAGAACGCATCATCAATCGGGATCACGGGCAATAGTCTCAAAAGTGGCAGCGCTGGCTAACATTGCGCTGAAGCGCTCTTATTCATACGCCGCATCGCCCGATGGTAGGAGCCATTGCGTACCGAAGCCCGCAGCACCCACCCAACACCGCCAACGCCAATACGTACGCACCGCCGCCGGGTCACTCCAGGGGTAAATCCCAACTGTTGCTGTGCCCAATCCGGCAATAGATCGATCCCTGCCTGCATCACCAATGCACCGAATGGCCGCGCCAGTGCGCTGGGAGCCGGGGCCGCCAACAGAATGCGCGCCACTTCCAGCGTGCGTTCATCGCAGACCAACTGCGGGCGCATCTGTTGCAAATAATCTTCAACCGCCGCACAGGATTTTGGGACATCGCGCGCGCCCAAGGCTTCCGCGACGCGAGCCGCTTCACGGTAATAGGTATCCTGTTGAGCAAGAGACAGATGCGGATTGCGGTAACGCAGATGCGAGGCCAGGAAACGACTGCTTTCGGCGACATGGACCCAGGTGAGCAGATGCGGATCGCTGGCGGCATAAGGCTGGCCGTTATTGTCGGTGCCGTTGACCTGTAAATGGATGGCTTTGACTTTGGCGATCAGGCGTTGCGCCTCTGCACTGGGGCCAAACGTGGTGACAGAGATAAACTGGCTGGTACGACGCAGGCGGCCCAGCATATCCTCTCGGAAGTTGGAATGATCCCACACGCCCGCCAAGGCCAACGGGTGCAGCATCTGCAACAACAGCGCACTGACGCCGCCGCAAAGCATGGAGGTGAAGTCACCGTGCACTTGCCAGGTGACCGACTGCGGGCCAAACAGCCCCGGATCGCCAGCTGGATTTTCAAAATCAATCCCGCCGAGTGCCAGCCCGGTCAGGCTGAGCACCTGTTTCTCTATCGCTGCGCGTATCACTTCCATCCCCCCTGTCCACGGTCTATGGCGCAGTTTATCATAGTGAGGAGCTGAGACTGCTCAACTCGCTATGTGGATAGCTTAACGAACAATGACAATAGATTGAGAATTTCGATGATAACGATAAGAACACGCGTGGCTACAGATAACGCGCAGCTGGTAGAAATCTGGCAGCGTTCGGTGCGCGCCACCCATCACTTCCTGGCCGAAGAGGATATTGCGCGCCTGTATCCGCTGATCCTCAACGACTATCTCCCGGCGGTCAGCGTCTGGGTTGCCGAAGATGTTGGCGGGCAGCTATGCGGTTTTATCGGCCTGGATGGCAACAAAGTGGAAATGCTGTTTATTGATGCCGATCGGCGTGGCGAAGGTATTGGCAAGGCCCTGCTGGCTGAGGTTGAGCCCATGCATCAGGAACTGCTGCTGGACGTCAACGAGCAGAATCCGCAGGCATTGGCTTTTTATCAGCATTACGGTTTTGTGGTGACGGGCCGCAGCGAGCTGGATGGCCAAGGCAAGCCTTTCCCATTACTGCATATGATGCTTAATGGCTAGCAATCACACATGTCCGAACGTAGGGGCGCCGCATGCTGCGCCCCTTGTTTTCAGCCTGTTGGGCTTTCAACAGCCCCGATCAAACTTTATTGCCCACCTGGCTCAAACGCGGCCACACCATCATGGTGGTATCCAGCAACCGCAGCAGATCGTCACGGCTAGCCCCTTCACGCGCCTGGGCGGACATTCCGGCAATCATGCAAATAATGTACTTCGCCAATAACCCTGTATCCGTTTTTGCCAGCAACTCCCCCTGTTGTACCTTACGGTCAAAGCAGGCTTTCAGGCTGGTTTCCTGCGCAAAATGCTTGTTGCGCAGCATCTCGGCCAGATCGTTTGAAGAAGAGGACAAGGCGGCGTTGGCACAAACCATAAAACAGCCGCTAGGGTTTTCCGGATCGGTAAATACCTCTGCCGAGGTGCGCAGATAGGCTTCGACGATATCGGCGATCGGTAACTCCTGGGCCAGCAGGCGGTTGTAACATTCTACGTAGCGGCTCAGATAGCGCTCAACCGCGGCGCGAAACAGCCCCTCTTTGTTACCAAACTCCGCATACAGCGTAGGCGCTTTAGCCCCGGTCGCTTCCACCAGATCGGCCAACGAAGTGGATTCATAGCCATGGCGCCAGAACAGCTCAAGCGCCTGCTCAACGGCCTGATCGCGATCAAACTGCTTCGGCCTGCCGCGTGATTTCTTCGCGCATGCGTCTTCATTATTGATACTCATAGACCCCTCACTTTCCCGGTGGCCCAACACGGGCACAATCATTAAATTATCGATCGGTACAAAAAATAGTACGCCGCCGATGATAAGCGAGCAACTTTTAATTAGCGATCGGTAAGCAATGCGGCCAATGGCGCTCCTTACCGGGAAAAAAACAACATCCAATCCGGGTTGCGTCTGGCTACAAAGCAGGCGAGAGTCGTCACCCATATCAACTAAAAACATTAAATAACAATTAATTACATTAAAATAAAGCCATAAAACGCCTTACCCGGCAGCTTACGGCTTAAGTGGAATAGCACGAATTAATTAACGACCAATAAAAAAACATTTGCAATCGTTCGGGCTGGAGCCTAACATTAAGCTATCGACCGTTAAGTAATTAAACGAGATAACACAAAAACTTTTATTGCTCGTCTAGAGATAGGAAACCATTATGAAAAACCTGAAAATGACCCTCGCCGCCATCGCACTAGCTTCTGTCTCTTTCGGTAGCTTCGCCGCAGAGTTAGTCAGCAGCCAACCGGCCGATCTGCAACAATCAGGCGTGATCACCGTGAGTGGCGCTTCTGACCTGTCATCGCTGGAAAATAAACTGGCGGCAAAAGCGGATGCAGCCGGCGCCAAATCCTTCCAGATCATCGCAACAACCGGCAGCAACAAACTGCACGGCACCGCGATTATCTATAACTAATCGTTCAACGGTTTTATGCAAAGAGGCGGCCCTAGTGCCGCCTTTTGCTCGTCAGCCAAACCAGCCCAATAACTCGAACCACAGATAATCCAACGGGACCAACAGCCCAAAGGTTAACAGGGCCAGCAGCAGACACAGTTTCAGTCCTTCGCGCGGAGGAACTTTCCCCATCCCCATCGCCACCACAATCGGTGATGCCTGGTACGGCAGTAGCGGCGTGGCATAGCCAATCACCTGCGTCATCAATACCGTGGTTAGCGGTAAGCCGCTCCCCTCTGACAGAACCTGCGCCAGCGGCGTGAACAACGCGGGTACGCCATTGGCCGTCACCACAAAATTCAACAGCGTCGTAATACCGATCAACATGCCAAAAGCGGTAAATGGCCGATCCTGGGTTTGCGGTATGACGTTCAGCAATGCATTGCCTAACCAATCCCCCAACCCGGAGTGGCTCACCAAAGCCGTCAACCCAAGGATCCCCGCCACATAGAGACAGGTGCGAATGTTGACACCGGCCGCAAACTGCTCCCCCGTCAGGAAACCAATACGCGGCAACAGGCAAACGCAGGCAGCAGCCAGCCCCACCCAGGCGGGAGCGATGCCGTGCCAGCTGTCGGTGACCCACAATAGCACCGTGACGAGCAACAGAGCGATCAACCGCCACTCCGCCACGCTAAGTGCTCTCTGCTCGGCAGTTTTTTCCACCGGCTGCGGCTTGGCACGGAACAGCCAGCAGATGCATAACGTCAGCAATACGCCTTTTGCCACCCCCAGGATCGGCGCATGCAGCAGCAGGTAAGCCAGGTAGGTGAAGTGAATGCCATAGGCGCTTTCTGCCGCCCCGCTCATCACCAGATTAGGTACGTTGGCAGGCAAAATACTTGCCGAAAGCTGGAAGGTGCCAAACCCCACCGCCAACGCCAGGCCATAACGGCCACGCGATCCTTCCGCCAACCCGGCACGTTCGGCCAACGCCATGATGATCGGCATCAACAGGGTAATACGCCCCATATTCGACGGCATGACAAAGGCCAGCGCATAGCTAATGGCCACCACTCCGCCCACCAACCGCGGCCAGGATCCAGCCAGCAGCGGCAAAATACGATTGGCTAACCGATCGGCCAGCCCAGTAGAGCGAATGGCCGTTCCCAGCACAAAGCCGCTCAATACCAGCCAGAATGCCGATGAGGCAAAGCCGGAAAACACCACGGCCGTCGGCGCTAGCTGTAACACCATCACCGCAGCAAAAAACAGCAGCGCAACCAGATACTCCGGCAAACGCGACGTTGCCCATAAGGCGATCACCACCAAAGTCACCAGCGCGGAAACGCCCATCGGGTAATCCATCATCCCCACTCCCTGTCATCGTTAGTTTTTTGTTATCAACTGGTTATATCTTCACATATCGCAAACGCCCGAACGGTGAAACGGCTCACAGTTCACGGGCGGCGGCCAAATCGGCCATACTCTCCCCGCGCCAAGAGGCTACTCTGGTTGCAGGCTAACGCCACCTATTTTCCCTTTTGCCAAAAGTGGCCCATGCTTAGAGGGGTCGAGCATTTGGCACACGTTTACTGACGAACCGGGGTACTGACTGATGACGAAAAAGACCACGCTGTTACAGTTTTTCCATTGGTACTACCCGGATGGCGGCAAGCTATGGCAGGAGGTCGCCGAGCGTGCCCCTGCCCTGGCCGAGCTGGGCGTAACCGATCTCTGGCTGCCACCGGCCTATAAAGGGGCTGCGGGTGGCTATTCGGTGGGGTATGACAGCTACGATCTGTTCGATCTGGGGGAGTTTGATCAAAAAGGCACCCGCGCCACCAAATATGGCGACAAAGAGGCGTTGACGCAGGCCGTTAATAGCCTGCGCGAACAGCAAATCCGGGTGATCTATGACGTGGTGTTCAACCACAAGATTGGCGCCGATGAAAAAGAGCAGGTGCACGTCTATAAGGTAGATGAAGATAACCGTAACGATATCGCAGAGGTTGGCATCGACGCGCTGGCCTACACTCGCTTTACCTTCCCAGGGCGGCAAGGGACCTATTCCAAATTTATTTGGGACTACACCTGCTTTAGCGGCGTCGATTACATCGAGCAACCGGATGACAAAGGCATCTTCAAAATTGCCAATGACTACGGCGAAGAGGGTTGGAACGATCAGGTTGACGACGAAAATGGCAACTTTGACTATTTGATGGGCGCTAACGTGGAGTTCCGTAACCAAGCCGTCGTCGAGGAGCTAAAATACTGGGCACGCTGGTTGATGGAAATCCTGCCTTGCGACGGGTTCCGGTTGGATGCCACCAAACATATCCCAGCCTGGTTCTTTAAAGATTGGGCAGATCACGTGCGCGATGCGGCACAGCGCGATCTGTTTATCGTGGCCGAATACTGGTCACACGATCTGGCGGCATTACAACAGTATTTAGTACTGGTCGATGGTAAAGTGATGCTGTTCGACGTGCCGCTACAGCTGAAATTCCATCTGGCGTCAAAACAGGGCGATAGTTACGATATGTCGCAGCTGTTTACCGATACGCTGGTCGCCGTCGATCCTGCCCATGCGGTAACTCTGGTGGCAAACCATGACACTCAGCCGTTGCAATCGCTCGAAGCGCCGGTCGAGCCCTGGTTCAAACCGCTGGCCTACGCCCTGATACTGTTGCGTGAACAAGGCGTTCCTTGCCTGTTTTACCCGGATCTGTACGGTGCCAGCTATAGCGATCAAGGCGATGACGGCCAGGAATACCAGATTGACATGCCGGTGATTGCCGAACTGGAGAAACTGATCCAGGCGCGTCAACGCTTTGCCAACGGCGAACAGCACGACTATTTTGACGATCCGCACTGCATCGCCTTCAGCCGCAGTGGCACTGCCGAGCAACCGGGTTGCGTGGTGGTGATGACCAACGGGGCCGAAAGCAATAAAACCGTCGCACTGGGCGAAAATTTTGCGCATAAATCCTGGCGTGACTTCCTCGGCAACCGCGAGGACGATATCATGACGGATGAGCACGGCAGTGCAGCCTTCCCGGTCAACGGCGGCAGCGTTAGCGTCTGGGTCATGGCCGAAGCAGAGTAAGGACCTCCGGGGAGGCAATGTACCACCCCGGCGGCAAAACCCATTTTTGCCTTTTTGGTCTGATTTTTCATTAAGACCATAAGCAAATATTCACAGCGGAGCCTAAATAGGGTACAAGGCTGCATGAAAATTCCAAAACGACTCCAGCCATTGGTAGATGATGGTTTAATCGACGACGTCATCCGCCGTTTGAAAAGTGGCAAAGAAGCCGACGTATTTATCGTGCGTTGCGGTAAAGAGATCCGCTGCGCCAAAGTGTACAAAGAAGCCGATAAACGCAACTTCAAGCAGGCCGTGAACTACCAGGAAGGCCGCAAGGTGCGCAATAGCCGCGACGCCCGCGCCATGAGTAAAGGCTCCAAATTTGGCCGCCAACAGCAGGAAGAGGCCTGGCAGAATACCGAAGTGGACGCGCTATACCTGCTGGCCAAGGCCGGCGTACGTGTGCCACAGCCGGATATCTGCCTGGACGGTGTACTGCTGATGGAGCTGATCACTGATGAAGAAGGTCTGGTAGCCCCACGCCTGAGTGACGTCACGTTAACGCCTGAACAGGCGTTGAACGATCATGCCTTGATGATGAACTATGCCGTGCGCATGCTCTGTGTTGGGCTGGTTCACGGCGATCTGTCAGAGTTCAACGTGCTGATGGATAAAGACGGGCCGGTGATTATCGATCTGCCGCAGGTGGTAGATGCCGCCGCCAACAACCACGCCAAAAGCATGTTTGAGCGCGATATCAACAATATGACTCACTATTACGGCCAGTATGCGCCGCAGCTGCTGGGCAGCAAGTATGCCAAAGAGATTTGGGCGCTGTACCAGGAAGGCAACCTGACGCCGGAGACGGAGTTGACCGGTAAGTTTGTTGAAACCAGCAAGCGGGCCGACGTTGACTCGGTGCTGGAGGAGATCCAGGCGGCCAGTGATGAGCACCAGCGGCAACTGATGGCGCGTAACGAAGAAGAAGATTGATATTCAGCATCAAAATGACCCCTCACCCTAACCCTCTCCCACAGGGAGGGGGACCGTTCGAGCCACAGATTAATTCCTGTGCCTCACTTAGACTTTGTATTAGCGGAAACTTAAATCCCCACAGATTGACTTCTGAACCTGATTTCAACTCCGTCCAGCACCCTCTCCCTGTGGGAGAGGGTTGGGGTGAGGGGCCTCAAAGCCAACGCCTTACCCGACGGCAAAACGCCTCGTAGTCTAGCCCAAAGTTGGTACGTAGGAACGCCTCTTCGCGCGGGATCTGCACACGATCCAGGTAGGCAAAAAACAGCCCCCACCATAACCAGACGCCGATACCGCCCAGCAATAGCCCCCAGGCCGCCAACAGCAGGATCTGCCCCAGATACACCGGATTACGGCTGAAACGGAAAACTCCGTTAACCAGCAACGCGCTGACCCGCTGAAATTTTTGTGGATGCAACGTGGTGCCAGCCCGGTGAAAAGCATAACTGGCACTAAACATAATCATCACAGAAGATACCGCCAATACGCCTGCGGCCAAGAGAATAAGCAGGCTATCTTGCCAATCCCCCTCGGTTAGCCAGCGGGTTGCCGCCATCCCCGTAGCACAAACCGCCATCACCACCGGCGGCAAAGCCAGCCGCTGCAACCACGCTACCATTTTCCTATTCCCTCTCGACCACGCAATGCTATTTGCGCTATAACAAACTCTCCCCGTAACGACGCCAGAGAAGAGACGATGAGCCAATATGCCCCACAATTCTGGCGCGATGAACGCCTGCCGTTCGTTGAGGCCCGCGCCGTCGAAGATGGCCGCAAGCTCTGTTATGCGCTGCACAGCCACGAGTTCTTCTGTATTGGCACCATCACCGCCGGTACCAGCACCTATGTTAACGGCGACCAACACCTACAGGTTAAAACCGGTGACGTGGTGATCATCAACCCGCAGCAGGCGCACGGCTGCAATCCTATTGGCGACCAACGCTGGGCCTATACCATGTTTTATATTGACCAGCACTGGTTGGCAACGCTACAGCAGGACTCTGACGCAGGCTTCGTGCCGTTCAAGCAGATTATGAGCCAGGATAAGACACTGTTTAACGGCCTGAATCAGCTGTATGGGGTACTGACCGATCCGCTCTGTTGCCATCTGGAAAAGCAGATTGCCCTGGTGGATTACTTCAGTAACCTGCCACAGTTACTCGGCGAATCTCCGGTTCCACAGCAGGATATGACCCCTAAATTGGAAATAGCTGCGGCGTTTATCCGCACTCATTGTACCCAGTCGCTGACGTTAGAGGCGATCTGCCAAGCATCGGCCCTCTCCCCTTCTTACCTGATCCGCGCATTTAAGAACCGCTACGGTATGACGCCTCATGCCTACCTGGTCAATCAACGCGTCCAGCACGGCCAGCGGCTACTGAAACAGGGCTTCTCGATTGCCGCCGCCGCCAACGAAAGCGGGTTTGCCGATCAGGCGCACTTTCAGCGCACCTTCAAACAGCTGCTGGCAGCCACCCCCGGCCAGTATCAGATCCCCTCGGCCAGCAAGTAACAGGCGCTGAACGCCAGCAGCAGCGCCATCAAGCGGTTAAAACGCCGCAGATTGTGCGCCCGTTGCAACAAGCTGCTCAGCATAGCTCCGGCGTAGGCCCAACAGGCTATCGACAGGTAGCAAATCACAAAATAGAGCCCGGCAAATTGCCACAGCAGCCGCATCTCCCCATCACCGACAAAGGCCCCCATGCTGGCGACAGAAGCTAACCAGGCCTTGGGGTTCAGCAATTGCAGCAAGGCACCATACCAATAAGAAGGGGTTTGTTGCCGATTGCCCTGGCTCAGTTTCCCGTCATCCGCTGCGAGTTGATAGGCCATATAAAGCAGAAAGGCCACGCCGCCCCAGAGGATCGCAGTAGTCAGCCACGGCCATAAGGTAAGCACTTCATGCATTCCCAAGCCAATCGACACCAGTAATAACGTGAAACCCAAGGTCGCACCGGTTACATGCCGCAGGCTGGACGTAAAGCCGAACTGCGCCCCACAGCTAAGTGCCACGATGTTTACCGGACCGGGAGTAATAGAGGAGGCCAACGCAAAAGCGGCCATAGAAAGGTAAAGCGTCATAGTCAGCACCTGTAGAAGAAAATTACAGGTGCCAGCGTGCCGGGTTACAGCGGAAGTGTATTGAAGGAAATTGCCCTGCTGCGCTTTTAGAATCATCGTCATCATTAACCAGACTCATAGCATGGGGACTTAACAACAAATCACTCATCTATTTAAGCTTAACGGACATTTTTCCAAGTGATGCGCTTAATGTTTCCGCTTTCGAAATAACGTTATAAGGGTCAACAGAAGCCGCCCCTGAAGGGGCGGCAAAGTGAAGAGAGCAGAGTTGATGAGAAGCGACCACCGCTAAAGGTGAAATATTACTTAAACCAACCAAACACGGTATTGATCAGCAGCGATGAAATGGTGAAGTCCGGGTCGGCAAAGGTCACGCCATTGGCACCCAGGCCCGCGAACAGATGCAGCGTCAGCGCCGGGAATACGCACAACAGCAGGCCGTTGATGGTGCTGGCGATGATAGCCCCACGGAACCCACCGGTGGCGTTACCAAAGATCGCCGCCGCACCGCCGGTAATAAAGCTGGCCATAATACCGGGCACGATAATCGGCAAACCGATAAACGGGAAAATCAGGATACAAATCAGCTCTACCAGGAAACTGACCAGGAAGCCGATCAGGGTGGCATTAGGCGCTTTGGTAAACAGCACCATCACATCCACTGCCGGCACAGCTCCAGGGGCGAACACTTTGGCAAACCCTTTGAACGCTGGCACGATCTCTGCAGTAAACATGTTGACGCCAGCCTTGGCCATATACAGGCCGCAGGCAAAAATCGCCGACTGTTCCAACACAAAGATCAGCACGTTTTTATCCGCAGCCCCGGCACCATAAACCATGACCATGGCATCCTTAACCTGCGGTTGTGTGGCGAAGATGCTGGAGATGACCAGCAGGATTAACATCGTTAACAGCGTAGCGACGTTAGGCTCGCGGATAAAGTCAAACTTGTTGCTGATCACCACGTGTTCGGTATCGTGCTTTTTATTACCGAACCATTTCCCCATATAAGAACCGATAATATAGGAGGAGATCGCCGCATGGGAAATGGCATAATCATTCGAACCAATAATATCCCGGCTGAACTTGCTCAATATATACGGCGATATCGCCATGTAACAACCAATGAAGATTGAAGCGATAGTCACGATAGCAACCTGGCTATAGCCCAGTTCGGCCAGCACCGCCGTCAGCGCAAAGGCCATAAACAGCACCAGGTGCAGGGAAAGATAGATATTTTTAAAGCGGGTAAAACGCGCCAGCAAAATATTCAGCAACATGGAGAACAGCAGGATAATCGCAGCTGTCGCTCCCAGTTTATCGATGGTCGCCGCCATAATGGCTTCGTTGCTTGGCACCACCCCAACAATATTAAATGCGTTAGAAAACAGCGAACTAAATGCGGTCAGCACTTTCATCAGAATGCTACCACCGACCTTGATCATGGTGAAACCGATGAAGGAGAGTAAGGTCCCGGTGATAATCCTTGAAATCGGTGCTCGTTGAAAAATCAGCCCCAGGAAGGCGACGATCGCAATGATCACCGATGGTGTTTTTACCAAACTAAGCAATATGTCCACGATATCCCTCATTATTTACATTATTTATGCAGGAAGGACGAATTTCTTGTTACCCAATAGATCCCAAGCCGCAGTTTGCTAGGGCAAAACAATGCCCTGGCCTACGGTGCTTTAGCTTGAAAGGTGAAGGGAGCAATGAGCCTTCGATGGACACAGTGATACCATGCAGGATTTTTTTTTACTGCTGGCACATGATTGATTCGAGATCTTAATCACGAAAAATGAAACATTGTTTTATATTTGTGAAACACCTTTTCATTTTTAGTTCTTGCCGATGAGAAGCCTTGTGACAGATTTGGCCATGATGTGTCTGACTGGCAATCAGGCCTGTGCTCCATGCCCTGGTTCATTTATTTTGACGTGTCATTTACCCACCGCTATCTCAGTGCCAAACTGCGGGTCTTTATCGACTGGGCGGTGAACGATTCCACTAGCCTGTCTGCATGCGGTTTGTGGTAATATTGAGCGCAATATCATTCTGATCCTGTAGGTGCCCACATGGCATACATTCCAAAAAACTACGCGAGACTGGAAACCGGTTACCGCGAAAAAGCACTGAAAATCTTCCCGTGGGTCTGCGGGCGCTGTTCACGCGAATTTGTTTACTCCAACCTGCGTGAACTGACGGTGCATCACATCGATCATGACCACAGCAATAACCCGGAAGACGGTAGCAACTGGGAAATGCTGTGCCTGTACTGCCACGATCATGAACACTCAAAGTACACCGAGGCCGATCAATATGGCTCCACAGTGGTGGCAGGTGAAGATGCGCAGAAAGACGTAGGGTTAGCCACACATAACCCCTTCGCCAATCTGAAAAACATGATGAAAAAGTAGCGTTATTCCCCAAGCGGGGCCGCAGCATGCATGCGGTTCCGCCACATCCCTACCTTAATGACTTCACAAAACACCAACCTGTTAAGCTATTAACTTAGTTAAATTCAACGCCTATGTTAGCCCTTTTTTTCAGCTAAAAAATCACTAAGTTAGTAAGTTGCCAAGCAAATAAACCCACAAGTTAGGACTTTCACTACTTGGCAAGCCACGGCCAATGGGGCATATTGTCGTCACACGCACTTGTTAACTCATTTAACTACCAACCTAACAAGCGCATTAACTTATTAAGTTAGCTACTTAATAAATTATCCGCTTGGCAACTTGAGAGATGGCAGCATGATTGTTTTGATTGGTTCGCAGAAAGGCGGCGTCGGCAAATCGACCATGGCGGTAAACATCGCCGGATATCTGATCCTGAAACAGAAGAAAACGGCTATTATCGTCGATGCCGACGACCAGAAATCCATCATGACCTGGTTCAACGACCGTCAGAATGTTGAAGGGCTTCCGCAGATCCCGGTGGTGGCAGCCTCAGGCAAGATTAAAGAAACCCTGCTGGAACTGAACCGTCACTACGATTATGTGATTGTCGATACCGCTGGCCGCGACAGCGCAGAATTACGCTCCGGGCTGCTGGCCGCCGATCTGTTTATCTCCCCGTTGCGCCCTTCGCAGATGGACCTGGATACCATCGGCTACCTATCCGAGATGTTCTCCACCGCCCAGGAATACAATGAAAAGGTAAAAGGCCACATTGTGCTCAACCTGTGCCCAACCAATATCTTCATTAATGAAGCCAACGAAGCAGCCGAAGTGCTAAGCGAATACCCGGAACTGAAGTTGGTGAGCAACCGTCTGTGCGATCGCAAAATTTATCGCGATGCCTGGGGCGAAGCGCTAACCGTGCATGAAGCGCACAATGAAAAAGCGCAGCACGAAATCGAAAGCCTGGTAACAGAGGTGATCCTGTGAAAAAACGTACGCCAACCCACCGCATGTCGGAAGATGAATTTATCAACAGCGCCACTTCACATACGTTGATTGTTCCCGCCCCTCCAGCCGTTGCCGAAAAGCCCCAGGGCCGTAAGCGCATTTATAAAGCACTGTCCGTCAGCCTGACGGATAACCACGTGGAGATGATCGACGAAGTGATCGGTCATGCGGCGCGTAACGGCATCGTACGCATCACCCGTTCTGATGTGATCAAGTTGGCCATCGACACTTTGGCCGACAAGAGCGAGGCGCAGTTGCTGGCCTTGCTAAAGAAGATCTGAATAACTTAATAACCTACCAGCTTATTAAACCAATAAGCTGGTGGCGCAGACGATAAATTAACAACCAGGTAATTTGATAGCTTATTAAGTTAATAAGTTATTAACTAAACCCCATTGATATTACTAAAATTAATCTGTCAGTAATAAACTAACCTGCCGAGTTACCCCTTGCGGGAAAGGGCTACAGTGAGTGGGACTTAACGGGCCGCAGATTGAATACGGCCCTGAAACATTAGCGGTTAACGGAGCGGGCAATGCGGGTATAGGTGTGGCGTACGCCGCGGATCGCCACGCTGTAGGCAAAGATATTCTCCGGCAACGCCAAGCCAAGATAGCCGGTATCACCGATATGATGCAGATCGGCCCCTGCCATTTTGCTCATCAGAGCAATCTGGCGAATGGTTTGCACATCGGCCCCCTCCTGAGATGTGCCGATGGCGGTCATCGCCAGCGCGCCCTGTTGCTGAGTAAACGTAATCAGCGAGGCGACCTTTTCCTGCGACATTCCAGGGATGGTGCCCGGTGCTGGCAGCAGTACGATATCAGCTCCGTTTTCTACAAACAGTGCGATATCTTGTTCAGTGATCAACTGACTGCCGCTTTCACGCACAATCCCGGCACCGTGCATTTTGCCGGTCACCAGCACCAGCTTATCGCCCACTTCGTCACGAATGTGCTTCAGCGCCTCTGCGATGGCCTGGTTGCTGACGCCGTTATTCGGGTTACCGGTCAAAACCACCATGCGAGCGCCAAGCTCATACAACTTTCGGGCGTTTTCCGCCGTGGCCGCGCGCCCCGCCGTCATCTGCCAGAACTCATTATGCGTGGTGGCAAACGCCGGGTCGACGGCTTCCAGATTGACCCCGATGACGCGCCCGGTCAGCCGTTGCAGTTCGCGTATGGCATTCTCAGGCGGCACATCACCAGGCAGCCCGGCAATGTGCGGCTGATTGACATCAAACAGGTTCAGCAGCAGGATGTCGGCCCCCTGGCTGGCAGCCAGCTCGGCATTGGTAACGTTATTGAGCAGCGGCTGAGTGACCGCGATGGTCTCACTGACCAGAATGCGCCCTTCGCTGGCACGGATGGCGTAGATCAGATCGTCTTTGCTGATGTTGGCCAGATCGCTGGCGCTACAGTCCAGATATCTTTTCATGATGGGATCTCCGATGATGGGTACTCATAGAAAAGGGAGAGCAGATCTTTGAGCTGGTAAAGACCCCCTCACCCTAACCCTCTCCCCCAGGAGAGGGGATTTAACGTGCCACAACGTAACTCTAGTATTTGATCTTCGCTCTAGATTTAAAGTGCCAAAAATTGACTCCGGCACCTGACAACGGTTCCATACCTGCTCCCTCTCCCTGTGGGAGAGGGTTGGGGTGAGGGGCCAGTAACAAAAGTAAACGCTCACAAACTTATTTCAGGATAAAGCTCTGCTGTTGCAGGTTGTCCGAGTCCAGGCCAACAAACACGTTGAATTTACCCGGCTCCGCGCCCCATTTCAGGCTGGCGTTATAAAACTTCAAATCGTCCTCGGTAATCGGTAATTCCACCCGCTGTTCCTGCCCGGCACGCAACGTCACCTTCTTGAAGTTACGCAGCTCCTTGATCGGGCGGCTGACCGAGGCGGTTACATCCTGCACATACAGTTGCACCACGGTGGCACCGTTATATTTACCGGTATTTTTCAGCATCACGCTGGCGGTAATTTTGCCATCGCGCGCCATTTCCGGGCTGGAAAGCTTGAAGTCAGACAGTTCAAACTGGCTATAGCTCAGGCCAAAACCGAACGGATACAGCGGACCATTTGGCGAGTCGAAGTAGCGTGAGGTGTACTTGCCTGGGTTTTCCTTGCCGAACGGTCGGCCAGTGTTGAGGTGGTTGTAGTAAATCGGGATCTGCCCCACCGAACGCGGGAAGGTCATTGGCAGCTTGCCGGAAGGGTTGTAGTCACCAAACAGCACGTCGGCGATGGCGTTACCGCCTTCGGTGCCGCTGTACCAGGTTTCCAGCATCGCATCTGCCTGTTCACTTTCCCAGCTCAATGCCAACGGACGGCCATTCATCAGCACCAGAACCAGCGGTTTACCCGTGGCTTTCAGCGCCGCGATCAGGTCACGCTGGCTTTGTGGAATGGTGATATCCGCCCGGCTGGAGGCTTCATGAGCCATCCCCTGCGCCTCACCCACTACCGCCACCACCACGTCGGCCTGTTTGGCGATCTTCACCGCTTCATCAATCATCTGTTGTGGCGGACGCGTGTCAAAGGCCACCGCAGGTTCATACTCGTTCAGATAATCAATAATGCTCTTGTCCTGAGTAATATTGGCCCCTTTGGCGTACAGGATGCTGGCCTTATCGCCCACCGCATTCTGCAACCCTTCACGCACGGTGATCGACTGCTTCACCACGCCTGCGGCTGACCAACTCCCCATAATATCGCGCTGGCTGTCGGCCATCGGCCCGATCAGCGCAATGGTACCCTGCTTTTGCAATGGCAGCGTCTGCTTGTCATTTTTCAGCAGCACCATCGTTTTACGGGCAATCACACGGGCTTCCGCACGGTGCAGACGGCTTTCGGCATTGGTATCCTGCGGGTCGGAACCAACCGGGCCAAGGTGGTTATACGGATCTTTAAACAGGCCCATATCATATTTGGTGTTCAGCACGTCGCGGCAGGCTCGGTCGATCTCACTTTCAGAAACCAAACCCTCCTTCACCAACCCCGGCAAGTATTGGTCGTAATACTCGTCGCTCATGCTCATGTCGACGCCGGAGGTGATCGCCAAGCGCACCGCGTCGCGCGCGTCCGCGGCCACGCCATGCTTAATCAACTCTTTAATCGCGCCGTGATCGCTAATGGTGATGCCTTTAAAGCCCCACTGGTCGCGCAGGAGATCTTTCAGCAACCATGGGTTGGCCGTCGCCGGTACGCCGTTGATTGAGTTCAACGAAACCATCACGCCACCGCTGCCAGCATCTACCGCCGCCTTATACGGCGGCAGGTAATCCTGATGCATACGCAACGGGCTCATATCGACGGTGTTATAGTCACGGCCACCTTCAACTGCACCATACAGGGCAAAGTGCTTCACGCTGGCCATCACCGAACCCGGCTTGGACGGATCGCCATTCTGGTAGGCATCCACCATCACTTTGGCAATCTTCGATACCAGCCAGGTATCCTCACCGAACCCTTCGGAGACTCGGCCCCAACGCGGATCGCGGGTAATATCCACCATCGGCGAGAAGGTCATGTTCAGGCCGTCATCGCTGGCTTCCTGCGCTGAAACACGTCCGCTCAGGGCGATAGCCTCCAGATCAAAACTCGCCGCCAGCCCCAGGCTGATCGGGAATACGGTACGCTGGCCATGTACCACATCATAGGCAAAAAACAGCGGGATCTTCAGGCGGCTGAGCTGCATGGCCTGATCCTGCATGACGCGGATATCTGGCCGGGTCACGGTGTTGAAGATCGCCCCGATCTGGCCTTTGCTGATGCCTTCACGAATGGCCTCTTTCGGGTTATCTGGCCCAACGCTGATCAAACGCAGCTGGCCGATTTTCTCTTCCAGCGTCATCTGCTTCATCAGGTTGGAGACAAAGGCATCACGCTCCTGAGCATAGATCCCTTGGGTCACACTGCTTTCCTGCGCAAAAACCGGGCTGATAGCCAGGCCGGACAACATACTCACCACACAAAGCCATTTCATAGTTTGATTCTCAGGCACGTCCCCGCCGGCAATGTCGGCCAGGAGGCATTAATAGATGTGAGCACGCAGTTTGCCATACTCTTTTTGTTTGCAGAATCAATTCGTCTGCGTTGTTGTTAGCAGATGATGCAGCCTGCTCCGGCTGGCTTGCGCCTCTGCCCCCAGCCACTCCACCAGCCGGGTTAAGGCCGCAGGCACCACCGCATGTTCGGGGTAAACCAGATAATAGGCGGCACCGCTGACCACGCTGATCGGGAACGGCGTAATAATGCGATTGGCCTGAATATCCTCCTCTAGCAGGCACAAATCGCCAATGGCGATACCACAGCACTGTAATGCGGCGCTCATCGCCAGATCGAGCGTATCAAAATGCTGTGACTTGGCAGAGGGCAACGCCGTCTGCCCCGCCGCTTTCAACCATAGCAACCAATCACGGCGATCGCGCGTAGGATGCAGCAAGGTTGTCTCCGCCAGATCGGCAGGTTCTGGTGGCCGATCCAGGCCAGGCAGATAGTTCGGCGTGCAGACCGGCGTCAGGATCTCATCAAACAGGTGGTGCACCACCAGCCGTTTGCCCTGAGGTTTGCCAAACACCACCGCCGCATCAAAATGCTCGCTGCCAAAATCCAGCCCGTGCGATACCGACGCAGTCAGTTCGATATGCATCTCTGGCCGTTCATTCTGCAGGCGAATAATGCGCGGCAATACCCAGCGCATCGCACAGGTTGGGCATTTGACGCGTAGCGTACCCGGCTGCTCCCCGGCCTTGTCCAGCGCTTGCGCCAATTGCTCTAACGCCAGTTGTACCGGTGCCAACAGCAGCGCGCCCTGTGGCGTCAGCGTTAACCCACGCGCGCGGCGGCTAAACAGCGGATAACCCAGTTGCTGTTCCAAACCCAGGATCTGGCGGCTAACCGCGCCCTGCGTCAGGTGCAGCGTCTGGGCGGCATGGGTGAAATTGAGACGCTCAGCGACCACCACAAAGGTTTTCAGCACGTCGAGCGACGGCAGCGATGTTTGCATAATAAATCCCGATACCTGCATTTATTTTCAATATCAGCCATGATCTGGCTGCATGGCAAGCATGACGAATTTTCTCTTGTTAGCCCATCCTAACTGATGCTTAATCATTCGACACTCGATTCTTTTGCCAGGAGCCCCCCATGCACAGCGCCTGCTCGCAACGTTCGAAACTGCCGGACGTTGGCACTACCATTTTCACCGTGATTGGCCAACTGAGCGCCGAACATCAAGCCCTGAATCTGTCGCAGGGTGCCCCCAATTTTGCCTGTGATGTGCAACTGGTTGAGGGCGTTGCCCAAGCCATGCGTGCAGGTCATAACCAGTACGCCCCGATGAGCGGCGTAGCGGCACTGCGTCATGCACTGGCAGAAAAAGTTGAGCGTCTGTATGGTGCCCGCTATGACGCCGACGACGAAATTACGGTGATCGCCAGCGCCAGCGAAGGGTTGTACTCCGCCATCAGCGCGCTGGTCCATCCCGGCGATGAGGTGATCTATTTCGAACCCGCCTTCGACAGCTACGCCCCGATTGTGCGTCTGCAAGGGGCAACCCCGGTTGCCATCAAGCTTTCGCTGCAAGATTTAACCATCGACTGGAATGAGGTGGCGGCGGCAATCAACAGCAAAACGCGGATGATCATCGTCAACAGCCCGCACAACCCTACCGGCAGCGTATTCGATGAACACGATATCGAGCGCTTGACCGCCCTGACCCGCAATACCGATATCGTCATTCTTTCCGATGAAGTGTATGAGCACGTGGTGTTTGATGGTGGCATTCACCACAGCATGGCCTGCCATCCTGCTCTGGCAGAGCGCAGCGTGATCGTATCTTCCTTTGGCAAGACCTATCACGTCACCGGTTGGCGCGTCGGTTACTGCATGGCACCGGCAGCGCTGATGGACGAAATCCGCAAGGTGCACCAATTTATGGTGTTCTCTGCCGATACCCCGATGCAATACGCCTTTGCCGCCGCCCTGAATAATCCACAGAGCTACCTGGGGTTGGCGGAGTTCTACCAGCAAAAGCGCGATCTGCTGGCAGCCGCGTTGCAAAAATCACGCTTTGAGTTACTGCCCAGCCGTGGCAGCTTCTTTATGTTGGCCCGCTTTAGCGGTTTCAGTCATGAAAGCGACAACGACTTTGCGGTCCGTTTGATCCGCGAAGCCAAGGTGGCCACCATCCCGCTGTCGGCGTTCTACAGCGACGGCACCGATACCGGCATTATCCGGCTTAGTTTCTCGAAAGATAATGACACCCTGCTGGAAGGCGCTCGCCGTCTGTGTCAGGTGTGATCCATTGATTTTTACCATGGGGAAGCAACAACAATGAAAAAAGCACTGAAAACGCTGATCGCGGCGGGATGTTTACTGGCAGCCGGTTCCACACTAGCGGCAGAGAATAGCCTGCGTTTTGGGCTTGAAGCCCTGTATCCGCCTTTCGAGTCCAAATCCGCCAGCGGCCAGTTGGAAGGGTTTGATATCGATCTGGGTAACGCCGTGTGCGCCGCCGCACAGGTCAAATGCAGTTGGGTAGAAACTTCGTTCGACAGCCTGATCCCGGCGTTGCAGGCCCGCAAATTTGACGTGATTAACTCGGCGATGAACGTCACCGAGCAGCGCAGGCAGGCGATTGCGTTTACCGATTCGATCTACCAGGTGCCAAACCGCCTGATTGCCAAGGCCGACAGCGGCCTGCAACCCGATGCCAAATCGCTGGCGGGTAAGCACGTCGGCGTGTTGCAGGGTTCCATTCAGGAAAACTATGCCAAGGCACACTGGGCACCGGAAGGGGTTGATGTCGTATCTTATCAGGATCAAAACCAGGTCTATCTGGATCTGACCGCTGGCCGCCTGGATGCCACCTTGATCATGGCCCCTGCCGGGCAGAGCGGTTTCCTGGCGCATCCAGATGGTAAAGGCTTCGCGTTTGTTGGCGATGCGGTACAGGACGATAAAATCCTGGGCGAAGGGATCGCCTTCGGCCTGCGTAAAGACGACACCGCGACGCTGAAAAAGCTCAACGAGGCCATTGCCAAGGTGAAGCAGCAAGGCACCATTGGCGAACTCTCCAAGAAGTACTTTGGCGATATCGATGTCACGGTGAAGTAAACCGTTGTCTTCTGGCACTCTTCAACTCGGAGAGTGCCAGGAAAACGCCATTTACTTGCTGTCAAACACCGAACTGTTCAGCCCGCGATCCTGCTGATGCCGCTCCAGCGCCAGTTCAATCAACATGGTGATCAGTTGGCTATAGCTCACCCCGCTGGCTCCCCACAGTTTTGGATACATGCTGATATTGGTGAAACCGGGCAACGTATTAATTTCGTTGATAATCACGTTATTGTCCGGCGTCAGGAACACGTCGACGCGCGCCATACCCAGGCAATCCAGCGCCTTGAAGGCTTGCAATGCCACCTCGCGGATTTTATCGCTGACGTCCTGATCGATCGCCGCCGGTACCACCACCTGCGCGCCTTGCTCATTAATGTATTTAGTGTCGTAAGAGTAGAATTCATCGCTCAGGACGATTTCGCCACAGCAGCTTGCCTGCGGATTGTCGTTGCCCAATACCGCACATTCGATCTCACGGCCAACAATAGCCGACTCCACCAGCACTTTATGGTCGAAGCTAAATGCCAAGGCGATGGCCTGTTCGAACTCAGCCTGGTCATGCACCTTGCTGACACCAACGGAGGAGCCCTGGTTCGCCGGTTTAACAAACAGCGGTAACCCCAGGCTCTCACTTAATTGAGCAAAGCTGTACTTGTTGCGGTTGGAACGCGTCAGCGTGACGAACGGCGCTACTGACAGCCCGGCATCCCGCAGCAGACGTTTGGTGACGTCTTTGTCCATGCTGACGGCGGAGCCCAGCACACCCGCCCCCACGAACGGCATATTCGCCATGCGCAGCAGCCCTTGCAGTGAACCATCCTCCCCCAAGGTGCCGTGGACGATCGGGAACACCACATCAAGCTGCCCCAAAGCACCGGCGCCGTCGGCTTCAATCAGTTGCTGTTTCTCATACCCAGGGACCAGCGCCACGTTTTTATTCGAGTGGTTCAGCGCGATCAACGCCGGGTTTTCCGCATTCAGCAGGAAGTTGGAGGCATCGTTAAGGTGCCATTGCCCCTGCTTATCAATGCCCAACAGCGTGACGTCAAACTTCTCTTTGTCGATGGCATCCAGAATATTTTTTGCCGACTGCAGCGAAACCTCATGCTCCGCCGATTTGCCCCCAAAGATCACCCCAACACGTAGTTTAGTCACGCCTTAAATCCTTCTTAAAAAAGTCATGGCAACAAAGCCGACGATCACAATAAACGCATTGTGCGACCCCGGCAATGACCATTGGGCCTAAAATGCCTGCGCCACAGAATGCCAAACCCACAGCATCCAAAACGTATACACTCCGTATATTGTTCACTTACGGAGTCGGCTATGGGGATTGTAAAAATCTCGGAGACGCTACATGACGATCTCAGGCTCGCCAGCCTGGCCATGTCGCGTTCTATCAACGCACAGGCAGAACACTGGATCAGGATCGGCATGCTGGCAGAGCTGAACCCAGAGCTAACCTATCCGCAACTGGTAAAGAAAATGATGAAAGATAATGCGCTGACGCTGAAGGAGATTGTTGGGTGAAAGATATTGTGATTAAAACGCCGCAGGAGATTGCCATCATGCGCCACTCCGGCGCGCTGCTGGCCAAGGTGTTTGCCATGCTCGATGAGGTGATCCGCGAAGGCATCACCACCATGGAGATCAATGACCGTACCGAAGCCTTTATCGTCAATGAGCTGAAATCACGCCCTGCCAGCAAGGGCCAGTATGATTTCCCCTACGTGCTTAATACCTCGATCGACGAGGTGATCTGCCACGGTATCCCGTCGGCCAGCAAAATTCTGCGCTCGGGGATGATCGTCAATGTCGATATCACTTTGGAAAATAATGGTTTTATTGCCGATTCCAGCAAGATGTATTGCATCGGTCAAACCACCCCGCTCGCCAAGCGCCTGGTCAACAATGTCTACGAGTCAATGTGGCAAGGTATTCGGGCTGTGAAACCCGGTGCTACGCTGGGTGACATCGGCCACGCCATACAGCAACATGCAGAACAGGCGGGTTATAGCGTAGTACGGGAATATTGTGGGCATGGCATTGGCCGTGAAATGCACGAAGGCCCAGCGGTGCTACACTTCGGCCTGCCCGGCACCGGCACGGTGTTGCAGGAAGGGATGGTGTTTACCATCGAACCGATGATTAACCAGGGCGACCACCGCATCAAACAGAAGAAAGATGGCTGGACCGTGGTCACCCGTGATAAAAAACTTTCCGCCCAATGGGAGCACACCGTGGCTGTGACCGCTGACGGCGTGGAGATCCTGACGTTGCGTGCAGAAGAACGTGAGGCGGGATATCAGGAACGCTATTAAACATTAAACCCCGTTGCAACCCGGCGGGGACATGGAGATGGGCATGACGCAGGCATTTATCACTCAGTTGAAGAGTATCGTTGGCAACGCGCAAGTGCTGACCGGCGAGCGTAGCACCGAACGTTATCGCAAAGGTTTCCGCTCCGGCGGTGGCAAGGCATTGGCCGTAGTGTTCCCCACCCGTCTGCTGCAACTGTGGCAGATCCTGCAAGCCTGCGTTGCCGCCGATAAGATTGTCATTATGCAGGCGGCCAACACCGGCTTGACCGAAGGCTCTACCCCCAGCGGCCAGGATTATGACCGTGATATTGTCATTGTCAGCACCCTGCGGCTCGATCATATTCAGGTGTTGGATAACGGCAAGCAGGTGGTCGGCTTCCCTGGCAGCACGCTCAATAAGCTGGAGAGGTTACTGAAACCTTATGGCCGTGAACCGCACTCGGTGATCGGTTCTTCCTGTATTGGCGCTTCGGTGATCGGGGGAATATGTAACAACTCCGGTGGGGCGCTGGTCAAGCGCGGCCCAGCCTATACCGAAATGGCGCTGTACGCCAAGCTGGATGCCGATGGCCAGTTACGGTTGGTCAATCATCTGGGGATTAACCTGGGCGATACTCCGGAAGAGATCCTTACGCGGTTGGAAAAGGGCGATTACCGGCCAACGGATGTTGAACATGGCGAACTGCGCGCTTCGGATAACGAATACGCCAGCCGGGTGCGCGATGTGGATGCCGATACCCCTTCCCGCTTTAATGCCGATAAACGCCGCCTGTTCGAGGCTTCCGGCTGTGCCGGGAAGCTGGCGGTGTTTGCAGTGCGTCTGGACACCTTTGCCAAAGAAGACAAGGAACAGGTGTTCTATATCGGCACCAACGACACCGCGGTATTGACCGAGCTGCGCCGCCATATGCTGAGCCAGTTTGAAAATCTGCCGGTAGCCGGGGAATATATGCACCGCGATATTTTCGATATCGCCGAGGTGTATGGCAAAGACACCTTTATGATGATCGACAAGCTGGGCACCGATCAAATGCCGCGTTTCTTCACCCTGAAAGGCCGGGTGGATGCCACACTGAACAAACTGCCACTGATACCGCACAACCTCACCGATAACCTGATGCAGAAGCTGAGCAAGCTGGCCCCTAACCATCTGCCGCCGCGCATGAAAGAGTATCGCCAACGCTTTGAACACCATCTGCTGCTGAAAATGGCAGGCCCAGGCGTGGAGGAAGCCCAGCATTATCTGCAAAGCTATTTTGCCCAGGCCAACGGTGACTTTTTCGTCTGCACGCCTGAAGAAGGTAAGAAAGCGTTCCTGCACCGCTTTGCCGCAGCCGGTGCCGCCGTGCGCTATCACGCGGTGCATGCCGATCAGGTCGAGGACATTCTGGCGCTGGATATCGCCCTGCGTCGCAACGATACCGAGTGGTTCGAAACCCTGCCGCCAGAGATCGACAACCAACTGGTGCACAAACTGTATTACGGCCACTTTATGTGCCACGTGTTCCACCAGGATTACGTGGTGAAAAAAGGCGCGGACAGCCATGCGCTGAAAGAACAGATGTTGGCGATCCTCAATCAGCGTGGTGCGGAGTATCCGGCCGAGCACAACGTCGGCCATCTGTATCATGCCAAGCCGGATTTGCAGGCGTTCTATCAGGATGCCGATCCCACCAACAGTTTTAATCCCGGTATTGGCAAAACCAGTAAGCAAAAAAACTGGGGTAACAACATTCAGTAACATTTTATTCTATCCCCTCACCCCACCCCTCTCCCACAGGGAGAGGGGGCTGGTAGAGCCTGCCCTTTTGGGAGTAAAGGATCATCTCAGCACATTCGTATTTAGCCTCTGCATGCGGGGCACTGACAGGGAGAGGGAGCTGGTAGAGCCTGCCCTTTTGGGAGCAAAGGGTCATCTCAGCACATTCGTATTAAGCCTCTGCATGCGGGGCACTGACAGGAAGAGGGAGCTGGTGGATCCAGCCCTTTTGGGAGCAAAGGATCATCTCAGCACATTCGTATTAAGCCTCTGCATGCGGGGCACTGACAGGGAGAGGGAGCTGGTAGATCCTGCCCTTTTGGAAGCAAAGGATCATCTCAGCACACTCGTATTAAACCTCTGCATGCGGGGCGCTGGCGCGTTATCGCTCTTTATGCCCCTGTTCTTCTGCCCTGTCGTCTAGACTTAATGTTCCGAATAAGGCGTCTGTCAGGCGTCAACATGAGCGACGAAAGGAGCACTTCATGCCATACCAGACAGTAAACCCCTTTAATAATCAGCTAATTAAAGAATATACCCCGCATAACGACGATCAGGTGGAGCTGGCGCTGGCCCAGGCCGATGCGCTGTATCATTCCGACTGGGCCAAGGGTGAAATCATCCAGCGCCTACCCGTGTTGCATAAGCTGGCCGATCTGATGGAGAGCCGGGTGGAGGAACTGGCGAACATTGCCAGCGTTGAGATGGGTAAGCTGATCGAGCAAAGCCGTGGCGAAGTAAAACTGTGTGGCCAGATTGCCCGTTACTACGCCAATAATGCGCAAAAATTCCTGGCCCCGGTAAGCTATGAGTCCAGCCTGGGTGAGGCCTGGGTCGAGCATCATCCTATCGGGGTGTTGATGGCTGTCGAACCTTGGAACTTCCCTTTTTACCAACTGATGCGTGTGTTCGCCCCTAACCTGGCGGCCGGTAACCCGGTATTGGTCAAACATGCCAGCATAGTGCCACACTGCGCCGAAGCGTTCGAAAAGCTGGTGCATGAGGCCGGGGCGCCCAAAGGCGCTTATACCAACCTGTATATTTCCCAGGCGCAGGTGGCCAACATCATCGCCGACGATCGGGTGCAGGGCGTGGCACTGACCGGTTCGGAAAAAGCGGGCAGCATCGTGGCAGCTCAGACGGCCAAGAAGCTGAAAAAGGCCACGCTGGAACTGGGAGGTAACGACGTTTTTGTCGTGCTCGACGATTGCGATCTCGAGAAGGCCGTTAAAGTCGGCGCCCAGGCGCGACTGAACAATGCCGGGCAGGTCTGCACCGCCGCCAAACGTTTTATCGTGCAGGAGAAAGTGGCGAAAGCGTTCCTGCAACAGCTCACGGAGCATTTCAAGAATGTGAAAATGGGCGATCCACTGGATGAAACCACCACCTTAGGGCCGCTATCTTCCAAGTCGGCTCTGGAAGGGTTAACCGAGCAGGTCAATGAGGCGGTGAAACAAGGGGCCAAACTGCACATGGGCGGCAAGGCGTTACAGCACGAAGGTAACTTCTTTGAACCTACCATTCTCACGCATATCAGCCGCGATAACCCGGCCTATTTCACCGAGTTCTTCGGCCCGGTGGCGCAGGTCTATGTGGTGAGCGATGACGAGGAGATAGTGAAACTGGCCAACGACTCCCACTACGGGCTTGGCGGGGCCATCTTCAGCACGGATATTGAACGAGCCAAAAAGCTGGCCTCACGCATTGAAACCGGCATGGTGTATATCAACTCCTTGACCGATACCGCGCCTGAGCTGCCGTTTGGCGGAGTGAAACGTTCCGGCTTTGGCCGCGAGCTGTCAGATCTGGGGATTAAGGAGTTTGTGAACCAGAAGCTGGTGGTGGTAAGCAACAGCTAGCCTATTAAGAAAAGCCCCCCATACCGCAGGGTATGAGGGGCAACAATCACACTAACTTCAGAATAACCAGGAACCATACCCCCACAGCAGTACTGTCAGCCCAAGTAGCAGTTCAAGCAACAGGATGCCCATAGCCAACGTCGAGCTGGAGAAGATAAACCCCTCTTTGCGATCGATATTCAGGAAATGCGGAATGCCGAGATACAGCAGATAGCCCGAATAAGCCAGGCCAATAACCCCTACGAACAGACACAGCCAAACCACCGGGTACAGCGCCACTAATCCGCTGAGGAACATCGGAGTAGCAACATAGCCCGCAAAGACCATACACAGATGCAGGCTTGGCCGTGACTCATAACGCCGCGCCATCCAGTGGATCACCTTGCCCATGATCGCCACGCCAGCCAGCATCAACAGATAAAACGCGACGGCGGTGTAGAAAGCGGTGAACATATCCAGGCGGATTGCCTGCCCTTGACCAGAGAGCCAGCCTAGCTGAGTGGTACCGATAAATGCGCTGACCACCGGTATCAACGCCATTAGCAGCACGTGGTGGGTATACAGGTGCGAGACGGATTCATTCTCGCTTTTGATCTGTTTCAACTCGACGTTGGGATGGGTCAGTAGACCCCAGACATGATTGACCATGAGACACCTCCTCACTTCGCCGCCAACCGCGATCGGCGAACGGAAAACACACCACTGGCGGTTCAGACACCGCGCAAGGGTTGCGGCTATCAGGCTCTCTGCCCTGCATCAATTATAGTCTTTGGCTGAAAAAACGTACGCTGTCAGCGGCCTGTGGGTTACTCTGCACTATAATCAATATGTTGCGTTATTTGATGGAGGGAGACCATGACAACCAAGATCCGCACCCGCCAAAGCGGGATTAATAACGTCCAGGCCGGACAGAACGTGATGGTGATAGAACCCAGCAACCTGTATGGCTGCCAGTTGGGGGACGACGTGTTTGTCGGCCCGTTTGTCGAGATCCAGAAGAACGTTTGCGTGGGCGCGCGCAGCAAGATCCAGTCGCATAGCTTTATCTGTGAATACGTGACCTTGGGCGAAGATTGCTTTATTGGCCACGGCGTGATGTTTGCCAACGATCTGTTCAAAGGGGGCACCCCAAATGCCGACCCGGCAAGCTGGGGGCACACGCAGCTCGGCAACCGAGTTTCTGTGGGTTCTGGCGCCACCATACTGGCCGTGGAAATCTGCGATGACGTGGTGATTGGTGCTGGTGCAGTAGTCAGCAAAAACATCACCCGCAAAGGTATTTATGCGGGCAACCCCGCCAGGCTGCTAAGGGAGCTGGAATAATTGCATCAGGCGATCGGCATCGAAATTATCAGCGAACTCCCCTTCGGTTACCTGGAATACGGTGATTTTTCCTTTGCCGTCTCCTGTTACGCCCAGCCCTGTTTTGATAAGCCAGTCGAGCTGTGGCCGACCCAGCCAGTGGCTCCTTTCAATAAAGTCTACCCGCTGGCCCCGTTCCTCAATGACGATGGGGAAACCTTCCTCGCTCGTTACCAGGGGGAAGCGGTGGGGCATATCACACTCAGCAAAAACTGGAACGACTATACGCTGATCGAGGAGATTGCCGTTAGCCGCCAAGCTCGCCGCCAAGGCGTAGCCACGGCGCTATTGCATGCCGCACGTCATTGGGCACGGGAGCAGGACACCGCCGGGCTGATGCTGGAAACGCAAAACAATAATCTGACCGCCTGCCGCTGCTATCAACGCTATGGTTTTGTGCTGGGTGGCATCGATCATTTACTCTATCGTGGGCAACCGGACATTGCCGATCATGAGATCGCGCTGTTCTGGTATCTGCCGTTCAATAATGAAGTGGGCTATTGATTTACCCCTTTTTGGGTGACGTTAGGTTTATCTTGCGCACGCCATACTGGCCAAAGCAATGATCGCTTGGGAGAGAGGGATGCGTGGCTTGGCCCTGATAATATTGAGTACGACGCTGATGGGTTGCAGCGGTAAACAACCGGTCAAAATCCCGGTAGAATCACTACCGCAACAGGTGAAACCTCTGACAATGGCGATAGTAATGGACGATTACACAGTAAACAAACTGCAAGCAGCGCTGGCTCTGCATGCGGCGGTACCGGAAATCGATAAAGGGCGGGCTATTGAACTGCTCTCGCAGACTTTCCTGGAAACCCCTTACGTAGCCAACCGGCTGATCGGTTCCGCCACCACTGCGGAACAATTGGTGATCGATTTCCGTGGGGTAGATTGCTTTACCTATCTGGATTACGTGCAGGCGCTCAGAACCGCCACCAGCGAAAACGAATTCGTCGAAAATGTGATTCAGACGCGCTATATCAATGGGGACGTCAGTTTCCCGCAGCGCAAGCATTTCTTCACCGATTGGGCGCACACCCGCAAGATACTTGCCGACGACGTCACCGCACAGCTCAGCCCGCATGCCGTCACCGTGGTCAAACAGCTCAACCGCAAAGCGGATGGCGAGCTCTATCTGCCTGGCATCGCGGTCACCGAACGCAGCGTCACCTATATCCCCAGCGAGTTTATTGATGAGCAGGTGATAAAGCAATTACAGCCCGGCGACTATATCGGCATCTATACCAGGCTACCTGGGCTGGACGTTACCCATACCGGCTTCTTTATCATGACCCAAAATGGGCCGGTGCTGCGCCATGCATCCTCACGCCCGGAAAACTACAAAGTGATGGACTCGGCGTTTGCCAGCTATGTGCTGAATACGCCGGGCATCGTGGTGTTACGGCCACGCTGATCGCCACGTTATGAGCTATAAGAAATTGTGCTTAACCAGGATTTGACTTGGCTACGGCCATAGGTTTAGCTGTTGGCACAACACTGACCGATCTTATTGTTTTTACAGGGAGTCACTCATGGCAATTGTTTGGCGCTGCACCGCTTTGGCCGCAGCATTAGCAGCAACGTTGTTATTACAAGGGTGCGATCAGAAGGCCGATCAAAACCATATCAAGGTTGGCGTCATTAACGGTGCTGAGCAGGACGTGGCAGAGGTCGCCAAACGGGTGGCCAAAGAGAAATATGGCCTGGACGTGGAGCTGATTGGCTTTAGCGGTTCGTTGCTGCCCAATGATGCCACCGACAAAGGGGAACTGGATGCCAACGTATTCCAGCACCGCCCCTTCCTGGAACAGCAAAATAAAGATCACGGCTACAAACTGGTGGTGGTAGGCAATACCTTTGTGTTCCCAATGGCTGGCTATTCGAAAAAGATCAAATCACTGTCAGAGTTGCAGGACGGTGCAGTAATTGCCATCCCGAACGATCCCACCAACCTGGGCCGTGCGCTGTTGCTGCTGCAAAAGGTTGGGCTGATCGAGCTTAAGCAAGGCAAAGGCCTGCTGCCAACCTCGCTGGATATCAGTGCCAACCCGCACAACTACCAGATTATGGAGCTGGAAGGTGCACAGCTGCCCCAGGTATTGGACGATCCGAAAGTCGCGGTAGCGGTGATCAGCACCACCTACATCAACCAGATTGGCCTGACGCCGACCAAAGACGGGATTTTTATCGAGGATAAAGATTCGCCGTACACCAATATCGTGGTGGCGCGCGAAGATAATAAAGATGCACAGAACGTACAAAACTTCGTGAAAGCCTACGAGTCCGATGAAGTCGCCAAAGCGGCAGAGAAGATCTTCAACGGCGGTGCCGTCAAAGGCTGGTAACTCCCCCGCGATCTGTTGCAGGTGCTGGTTGTTGGTGCCTGCAACGCGTCACAAAAACTCCCCACCTCCCTGCTTGACCCTCACGTAACGTCAGGCTGGCTCGCCAGCTAGGATGAGGGGTTAACACCTAACGCAATGGCATACCTTTCTTCACCTAACACATTTGTCAGCATGAAAATGCCATCATTTTTTCTTATCCCCACCAGACAAAAAGCCAATTTATCTTGTCGCCAGGCGCGGAGCATAATGCCTTGGTACTCTGATTTATCATCATAAAAGGGAGCTCTATGTCACTTGCACCCCCACCGCGGGCAACGCTAAGCGTCTTCGATGCCGGTACTGAGGATATGGCCGCCATTCAACAGATATATGCCCATCACGTGCTTTACGGGCCCGCCTCGTTTGAAGAAACGCCTCCGATGCTGGATGAGATGCAACAGCGCCGCCAAAACGTCTTGGCTGCGGGGTTGCCATGGCTGGTGGCGAAGATGGAAGACCGCGTCGTGGGCTATTGCTATGCCACGCCGTATCGGCCGCGACCCGCTTATCGTTATACCATCGAGAATTCGGTCTATGTCGCCGAAGGCCTGCAAGGGCAAGGTATTGGCAAGGCGTTACTCGGCGCATTGATTGCCCGCTGTGAACAAGGCCCGTGGCGGCAGATGCTGGCAACGATTGGCGATGCTGCTGGCAATGCTGGCTCCCTTGCCCTGCACCGCAAGCTGGGCTTCACCAGCATCGGCACTCTAAGCGGCGTCGGGTTTAAATTTGGCGGTTGGCTGGATACTCATATTATGCAGCGGCCACTGAATGGCGGCAGCCATACGCTGCCTTAGGCCTTTCCGGGCAAGCTGCTGATTTTCATCTATAGTTAATCTTGTCGTGGCTTAGCGATCTCAGCGTGCATTCACGCATTCACTAAACATAAACAGTCGGGAGAGACGGATGAAAATTTTTCTGTGGATTATTGCGATTATCTTTATTGTTGGCCTACTGACCATTACCGGTGTGTTCAAACTGATCTTCTAGTTCTCCCGCATCAATGCGCCCTGCATCGCTCTGCAGTGATGTAAGCATATCAATGAGCTCAGATTCTTTTCGAGCCGCTTCCCAACTCTCTTATATTATTGTCAAAATCCGCTAAAAATCGTGTTGAATGCCTTCATTGCTACGTTAAAGAGAGCACAGGATGGCCTCAATTCATCACCTAACTCTTCCGTATCCTTTGGAAATCAACCGAGACTACGGAAAGCCCTACGTCACTGGTACCTTTGAAGTTGGAGGCAAGCTATTCCTTGTTGTGTTCAACAAAATAGCCACAGCGACAGAGGCTCGAGCCAAAGGCTACGCTATCAACATGCCTGACATACCTTTTCCGCCCAATGGCATGGTAGAAATCTTTTTCGACGCTCTAAGCGTACCTGAAGAATACGGCCAATTTAGACACGTGCCGTTGCCGGGTGAAAACGGATCCAGGGTCTTGTTCAACGTTGCCAAGCTGGTGAGACTTCATTATAGTGTTTGCAAACCTGGTGGATATTTGTTCTATGCGGCGCCTGATGTTCACAGTGAACGCAAAGTTGATCTGGTCATCATCTATAATAGCCTGCTAGGGTTACGGAACCCGCAAAGAACCCAAAGTGATACCAGACTCTGTCGATTGCCAGCTGGTTGGCACGCTTATAACGGATTGTGTGCAGATGGGAGGGGTTATGTCATTACTTGCTGAAAAACCTGTTGGTAACAAAATATTGGCCCGTCAGCGCCTAATGATGCAGATGGCTGCTACCCAGGTTGTGAACCAGAAATTACTGACCGGGGAGTTTGAGTTGCGTGATGGGAAAATCGCCAAAGGGAAAAACTTCCCTGAGCCCCACCATCCGCAACTTCACCACGAAGGTTAAGCCCACAGGCAAAACGCCGTGTTGCCGACAGCGCCAACGTTAAAAAAGCCCAATCTTTATGAGTTCGCGCTGTCAACACCCGAAAAAACACATTTCGGGTGTTTTTCACTAATCCGCAGTATCACGCCTTAAAACGAGCCCGCACCGAACCAATCCCAGAGACCACCAGCATCACAACGCCACCGGCGATCAAGCCGAACACTGCATTCAGCAGCGTTGGGGTCAGGCCCCCAAGAATGGCACCAACGCCAGGCACTACCGTAGAATAACTCGCCCAGTCGGTGAACAGGTGATGCACCGGCGGTAAGCCGTGGGTCAAAATCCCGCCACCCACCATAAACATGGCCAGGGTACCCACCACCGACAGGGTTTTCATCAGATAAGGTGCCGCACTGACGATACCGCGCCCTAACGATTGTGCTAACGCGCTACTCTTACGGGCCAGGTAGAACCCCAGATCGTCCAGCTTGACGATGCCTGCCACGATGCCGTACACCCCAACCGTCATCACAATGGCGATGCCACACAGCACAATCACCTGCTGACTAAAGGTGGCTCCGGCTACGGTCCCCAGCGTGATGGCAATAATCTCGGCGGAGAGTACAAAGTCGGTACGAATGGCGCCTTTGATTTTGCGCTGTTCATAGACCGCAACGTCCTCACTGGTATCCAGTTCCGCTTTCTCTTCTGCCTCTGCGCCCTTGCGGTGCGTCAGGCTGTGGTAAACCTTTTCAAACCCTTCATAGCAAAGGTAAGCCCCACCGACCATCAGCAGCGGTGTAATCGCCCAAGGGGCAAAAGCGCTGATCAGCAATGCCAGCGGTACCAGGATCGTCTTGTTGATAAACGAGCCCTTGGCCACCTTCCACACCACAGGGATTTCACGATCGGCCTTAACACCGCTGACCTGTTGGGCATTGAGCGCCAGATCGTCTCCCAGTACCCCGGCGGTCTTTTTGGCCGCCATTTTCGTCATCAATGAAACATCATCCAGTAACGAAGCGATGTCGTCGATCAGGGTTAATAAGCTACTGCCTGCCAAAATGCACTTTCCTTATCAAAGGGTGGGATAGCCATACCGGTTTAGCATAGCGGGTTGAAAACATGAAGAGGGAAAATCTTAATGATTTTACTGTAGGTGCGGGCTTAAGTCGTGAATTTTGCACAATGGGAAAGTGATAGCCTGCCGTAACAGACGGCAGACTAATAAGTCACGTTTTATTCCGTGTCGTTCTTCGCCAGGGCGGCATCTTTCTGGCGGCGATAATCCCGCGCCGCCGCGGGGATCGGCGTTACTTTGCCGGTTTCAATCCAGGTACGCAGGCGGCTAGCATCCGCAAAATGGGTATATTTGCCAAAGGCGTCCAACACCACCAGCGAAACGGAGCGATTGCCGATCACGGTACGCATCGCCAGGCAGTGTCCGGCCTGATTGGTAAAACCGGTTTTGGTCAGTTGGATATTCCATTTCTGGTTGTAGACCAGATGGTTGGTATTGCGAAACGGCAACGTATAGTTGGGATCCTTGAAGGTCGCCATCCGTTCGGTAGTGGTGCTCAACTGGCCGATCAGCGGGTACTGCTTGGTCGCCAACATCAGTTTGGTCAGGTCACGCGCGGTAGATACGTTATGAATCGATAGCCCGGTCGGTTCAACGTAACGGGTATTAGTCATGCCTAGCGCTTTGGCCTTGGCATTCATCGCCTTGATAAAGGCGTTATAGCCCCCTGGATAATGATGCGCCAAACTGGCCGCGGCCCGGTTTTCCGACGACATCAACGCCAACAGCAGCATATCCTTGCGGCTGATTTCGCTGTTCAACCGCACCCGGGAGTAAACCCCTTTCATTTCTGGCGTCTGGCTGATATCGACCGACAGCATTTCGTCCAGCGGCAGGCGGGCATCCAGCGTCACCATCGCCGTCATCAGCTTGGTGATCGAGGCAATAGGCACCACTTCATCGGGGTTACGTGAATAAATCACCCGATGCGTTTGCATATCCAGCACCATGGCACTGCCAGAAGCCAACTCAGGCTGGGAGGCCTGCACTGCGGCGGTTTTATTGCTGGCTAATGCACTCGGCACCAGTCCAGTACCGGCTTGCAACGCGAGCAGGGTTAGAACCAAAACACGGATTTTCACATGTATTACTCTGTAACGGAGGAGAGAACCGACTGCGTTGAATTATAAGTGAGGGGTATAGAATTGCACTGTGATTGTGAGTAGCTATTTGTGACAAAATCTATCGGCGCAAAATTTATGCAACCCGCGAGCGTACTGGGTTGTACGCCCGCGAGGTAAAAGTTACAGCGCTGGCTGCCAGGCAGATTGTGGCAACAGGTACAATCCGGCAGCATGCTGCTCACCGGCACCGACAATATGTCCGATCCCGGCGGCCATCACGGCCAGGGTCACATCGAAGGCATTCAGGCTGTCGCCGTAGCCTGCCGTCAGGTTGAACATCGACCCGTTGGCCAGCAGATACAGCGTTTTGTCTGCCAGTTGGTAAGCGTTCACAAATGGCATTGGCTCGCTGTGTGGCAGGCCTTGCAGGAAACCGACGTCGATCTCTTCCGCCACATGCCCAACGTTGAGGATAAACACCCCATCCTTGGCCCGCTCCAGATGCCGTGCAGACAGCACGTTTTTGGCTCCGGTGGCCGTGGCAATCACGTCGGCCTGCTCTACGGCAGTGGCTAAATCGACTACCGCCCAACCATCGTAGCGCGCTTGCAAAGCACGGGCCGGATCGATTTCCGCCACGATAACTTGCCCGCCATAAGCCTTGGCAGAAGCGGCTACGCCCTGGCCTACCAGCCCATAACCGATCACCACCACACATTTTTCATGCAGCGTCAGATGAGTGGTCTGGAAGAAGGTATGCCAGGCAGTCAGCCCAACCATGTGGCGATTATGCAGCCCTTCTTTGACCGGCAGGTCATCCCAGTTAAAGATCGGGTAACGCGGTGCAATGCCCCCCAAGCGGCTGATGCCTGAACCGGTCGCTTCCAGCCCAGCTTTGATCTGCGGGCCATTGGCAGATTGATGCAGGCGAGTGGTCAGATCGGCTCCCATTTCACACAGGTGAGTCGGCCCCCAGGCCAGCGCGCGGTCGAAAGATTCAGACCAGTCGGCATCGCTCATATCACGCCAGGCGTGCGCTTGGGCACCGTGACGTTCCAGCCAGGCCACTACGTCATCCTGTACCGTCGTCGGGTTACAGGTGGTGAGATAAATGGCAGTTCCCTTATCCAACAGCCCGGCTACCAGCGGGGCCATTTTCAGATCCAGGTGCATGTTACACGCCAGGCGCACGCCGTGCAGATCCGGTAAAGCCGCTACTGCCGCGCGGGTACGTGGCATATGGCGCATGGCCCACTTCAACTCACTGTCAAAATCCTGATACATCGGTTACTCCTCTACTACGCCACGCCGCCAGGGCATGGCAGAATGATTAATCTGCATCGCATGGCGGCTATTATCACTTATCTCGCAGCAAAAAACCGAGGTGACTATCATGGCAACAGCATGAGTGATGGTTTTTCCGATCTATCAGGGGGGGGGACCTCCGAACGGATTGTTCAGCGGTACAGGCCGCGATGGCGCAACTCACGGCCCGATATCAATGATAAGACTAGAACAGGTAACGCACGCCTAAAGCAAACTCACTGGAAACCAGACGTGCTTTCATTTGCTCATCTTTTAACCCACGGGCATTGGTAAAGTTATTGTAACCACTTTCAATCTTGCCCATATCCACGTAGCGGTAGCCCAAATCAAAATTGAGCCGCTCCATGGCCGCATAGCTAATCCCTGCGCCAATGGAGTAAGCCAGATTATTTTGCGTACTTGCCGCGTATTGGCGCGAGGTATTCCCCTGCCAGCCGTCGGATTTTACTTTGGCGATACCCAGGCCAACCGTGCCATAAACCGAGAAGTCATACCCTAGCGCGTAGTCACGATAGGCATTGAGCATCAGGCGCTGAGCGTCCACTTTGTGGTGATTGTAGCTGCTGGCAAAGGTGGTTGAGCCGCTGGTGTATTCGCTTTTCTTTTTGAACACATACTCTGCCTCACTGCGCCAGCCATTGCCGAATTGATAGCCTGCGGCGATAGCCCCGTTATAGAAATTATGTTTTTCGTCACCGCTGACAAAATCACCCACGCCTGGGCGGCTGCTGGTATCCATATCTTCTGCCGACTGTCTGGCGTGCAATAGTTTTATCGCCCCATAGTATCCCTCTAAATAATCATCGGCTAAAACATTACCGGAAACAACGGAGAGGGAAACCAGCAGTACCAGAGGTTTAATATTCATGCGATCCTCGCTTGAAAGGTTATTTATGAAGAACAATGAAGGTTCAGCTAAAATAACCAGCGCGCAGCGGTGTCGCAATTCGGTTGAATACCTAAGGCTCTAGGTATTTTTACTTAACTCTTGTTGCAGAAAACAGCTCACCATAGACTTTCATTAACTTCACCGACGAGTTGATCGCCAGCTTGGCAAATAAATTGGCGCGATGGGCCTCTACCGTGCGCGGTGAAAGCTCCAGCTCCTGAGCAATTTCCTTACTGGATTTCCCTTGCATAATCAGCCCAGTGACCTCCAGTTCCCGCGCTGACAGCGCATTGAGCCTCTCTTGCAACTCGGCAGTTGCTTGCCGCTGTTGTTGCAACATTCGCTGATGTTCCAATGCTCCAGCGACAGTTTCGATCAACAGTTCGGCATCAATGGGCTTGGTCAAGAATTCAAAAGCCCCGTTTTTGAAGGCCCGCCGACATAAATCAATATTTCCGTGGCCGGTCATGATGATAACGGGGATATCCAGCCCCTGTTGTTGCCACTCTTCAAGTAGCGTGATGCCGCTTTTGCCCGGCATACGAATATCCAGCAGCAAGCAACCGCACAGCGCCTGTGGTTCCCCCATCCGCTGTTGAAAATCCAGACTATTTTCATAAGCTAGCGTTTGCCAGCCCATGGTTGCCAATAGTGAAGTTAGCGAACTACGGATAGCCCGATCGTCATCAATCAGATAAATAAACTGTTCCATCACTCCTCCTGAGTGTTAAACGGAAACCACAGGGTAAAACGCGCTCCCTGACCGGCCATATTTTCCACCGTAATAGTGCCGTTCAGGCGCTGAACCAGAGTTTCTGTCAACGCCATGCCCAGCCCCAATCCCTCTTGGCGAGTCGTGAAGAAGGGAATAAAGACCTGTTGTAATGCGGGTTCAGAAAGCCCTGGCCCACCATCGGTAATCATCAGTTGGATCCATTGCTTCGAGTATTCAGCATCGATTGCCACCCAACCCGGCTCCGGCTGATTGGGCTGTTGTGCCTGAATCGCGTTGGTCACTATGTTATGGAAGATTTGTTCAACCCAGAGAGGATCGGCTCGTAGAGTGGGTAACGCATCGGGCATCCGGTTAACGATCCTGACCTTGCCCTTGTTGATCTCATCTTCCAGCAGCATAGTGACGCGCAACCAGACCTTATGCAGATCGACCTCTTGCAATACTACCTGCTCATGAGCCAACTTTTGCCGAAATTGCAGCAGCAAGGTGCTGATGCGTTTGATTTGTATCACTGCCGCATCAAGCAGCGGCACGGCTTTATCCTGCTGCTGTTGGCCTAACAGGCGCAGAGCGGCCTGGTTATAACTTAACACCGCAGTCAGCGGCTGGTTGAGTTCGTGAACCATACTGGCCGTGATTTCCCCCATGGCGTTAAGCCGCGTCAATTGCGAGAAGTGTTCACGCAAAACGGCAATATTGCGTTGGCGTTTTTGAATACGGAATTGGTCGATAAAATAGACGACAGCAGCCCAGAAAACCGGCAGCAGCAATAACAGCAACCAAGGCAAACGCGCCCAATCAGGGTCGTTTCGGGCGGATAATTCAAAAGGCTGAGAGGCACTGCTGATCCCCTTGTCCCATTGCCAATACGCTGGTTGAGCATGATCCCCCTGCTCAAATAACGGTTTGTTGTGCCAACTCAGGCCGATCTGCTGGAAATCATGACGCTGGGGAATGTCAGCAAATAACAGCGCAGGATCGATCAACAGCGCAAAATGTTGGTGTGCCAGCCAGTAAGTTCCCTCTCCCGTTGGCGTCAAGGTCGGGATTGGCTGTGCCTGTGGCATGCGTTTCCATGCCACAATCTGCGGGAATTTTTGCTGGACGATGGCAGGATCGCTGGATACCGACAGTAAGGAAAGCACCGTCTCAAGTTGGGATAATTTAACCGTCACCTCACGATATAAAATACGATAGGTGACTGATTGCTCTTCATATTGCTGTTGCAAAGCATAAATTATCACCCCGCTCCCTGAAAACAGAGATAGAACCAACCAGAGAGCAACCTTGAGCATAATATCTCCATGTCATTGGCAGACGAGTTTATTAATAACGGATTAAACACTATGCGAATGCAAGAATCTATTATTAACATCAGGCTATTTCAATTTACCTCCCGCTGCGGGGACAGGGTGTTATAATCCTATTTCATCGCAATGAAGGAACAACAATGACGGATTTAGCCCACTACATTACCCAATATGGCTACTGGGCACTGCTGATTGGCTGCCTGCTCGAAGGGGAAACCATCACCCTGCTGGGAGGAATTGCGGCACACAACGGATTGCTGCGCCTGCCGCTGGTGATTGCGGTGGTCGCTATTGGCGGCGCCTTGGGCGATCAGCTGCTCTATTTTGCCGGGCGCCATTTTGGTGGCCGGGTGCTTGCCCGTATCGAGAGCCAACAAGCACGCATTGAACGCGCCCAAAAGCTGATTGCCAGCCACCCGATTTTATTTGTGATTGGCGTACGTTTTATGTACGGGTTCCGGCTTATCGGCCCGGTGCTGATCGGTGCCAGCAAGCTGCCCCCCTCGCGCTTTATCCCGCTGAATATTCTGGGGGCTATCCTGTGGGCCACGCTATTTGTACTGCTCGGCTATTTTGGTGGCCAGGCCATTAGCAGTTTTGTCAGCGGTAGTGACAAAAAGCTGTATAGCCTGCTGTTCTGCGTGGTGGTGATCGCCGCTATTCTGCTGCTTCGTTACTGGTGGCGGCGGCGTCACGCACAATAAGACTATTTGTTGAGCATCAGCTTCAGGCCCAGTAAGGCCAGCACGCTGCCGCCCAGGCGATCAAACCAGGCTTTGAAACGCAGGTAGACGCGGCGCGGGCGCGGTGACGACAGCACAAACGCCACAAAGGCATACCACAGCAGATCGACGGCCAGAGCAATCAGCGGCAACACGATATACAGCACCATGGGGATCTTATGGCTAAGCAACGCTGCAAATACGCTGCCGAATACGATAGCGGTGTTCGGATTACCCAACTGAGTTAACAGCCCGGTGGTGAACGCCCGGCGAAAGCCTAGCTGCTGGCCGCCAACCGCTTCGATCATCAACGGCTGATTAGCTCCGCGCAGCATTTTGAACGCCAGATAGATCAGATAGGCCCCCCCCAGCATTTTCAGCGTGGTATACAGCCAAGGCAGCGCCAGCAGCAGCGACTGCAGCCCCAACAAGGCGATTAGTGCGAAGATAAAACAGCCGATCCCCATCCCCAATGCCACCGCCATCCCATCGCGCCGTGACGAAGCCACCGCCGTTCTCGCTACCAGAATAAAGCTTTGCCCTGGGCTCATGGCGCCAAGCGTAATAGCCCCGGTAATGCTGAGTACCGATAATAGCGTTTCGTTGATCATGCTCTTTTCCCTTGCCTAATTCCATTACTCAAATTAACGCGCTGGATAAAATAAAAGCAATAGAAACGTATGGATACGGGAGAAAACTGCGCCACGTTCCCCCCCGGTCAAGCATTGCCCTGCATCATCAACGCCAGCAACTCCCTGGCCGCCTTCTGTTGCGGCTGGTGCTTCAACCAAATCAGGTGCACCGGCAGACGCAGTTCGTTTTTGGTATTTTTAAATTTCAGGCGGATCAACCGGCCCTGCTCAAGCAATGGTGCAGTTAACGACAGCGGAAAGTTGCCCCACCCCAGTCCAGCTTCCACCATGCTTAGCGCCATCGGCAAACTGTCAGTACGCCAGAAGGATTCCGCTACCTGTGGGCGTTTATCAGCCATAGGCAAATCCCGGCTGGCCACCATGATCTGCCGCACGTTGACCAGTTCCTCCAGAAACAACTCGGCACCGCCAGCGCTCAGGGCTGAATGCTGCGCCGCAATGGTTGCTACCAACGACTCGCTACCCACATAGTGAAAGTGTTCCTGGCTGTTCACGTCCAACCCGCCGAATGCCAGACACAGGCTGACCCGCTGTTGATGCAGCATATGCAAAACATCATCTTGTGGGGCGGTCAGCACCTCGATATCCAACAACGGGTAGCGCTCCGCCAACGCTTTCACCGCCGCCAATAGACCGCTGCTGTTGATATCAGATGCCACACCGATCGACAGCCTGCTTTCCAACCCCTGAGAAAGCTCAATGGCGTGGATCTGCAGCTGCTTGAGCTGTTCGGCGATCAAGCGTGCGTGGGGAGCCAGTGCCAATGCCAGCGCGGTGGGCACCGGTTCGCGGTGCGAGCGGTCGAACAGCTGAAAACCCAGCTCCGCCTCCATATTGGCGATCCCCATGCTGACCGCCGAAGGCACGCGCCGCAATGCTCTGGCTGCCGCCGAGAATGAGCCGCGATCCAACACGGCCAAAAACAGTTCGATATTGTCACTGGAAAAATTCATCACCTCACCTATCAGTAAAACTGACAGCTCCTGACTTTTTCTATCAATAGCATTGACGTTATCTTACGCATCGGGTTGCCGGACGTCATCAGGCACGAAAAATAAAGCAGGAGAAAAACATGCAAGGCGTGAAACGCAAACTGGTCTATGTGACCGCTTATGAAGTTATCGGTATGGTCATTTCGGCCCTTGGTTTGGCACTACTCTCTGGCTCCGCCCCGAGCAGCACCGGGCCGTTGGCGGTGATCATCACCACCATCGCCGTCAGTTGGAACCTGATTTACAACTACTTGTACGAATTCTGGGAAATCCGCCAGGCATCACGCACACGCACGCTGAAGCGCCGCATTCTTCATGCGGTGGGCTTCCAACTGACGCTGGTGGTTTACCTGATCCCGCTGATCGCCTGGTGGATGGAGATTTCCCTGCTGCAAGCCTTGCTGCTGGATATGGCGCTGATCGTGATTATTCCCTGCTATACCTTTGTATTTAACTGGGCATTCGACAAAATATTCGGGCTGCCGACCTCAGCTCTGCCTGCCGCCGAATCGGCCTGAGTGACACCCTCTTCCTCTGAACCGCAGTTTTTTTGCCTCAATTCCTTAGAACGGGTAGCATGCCTCGCCGTTATTTAACGGCGCTGGTATCAACCATAAACTGCGGAATGTTGCCATGACCTCATTCCCATGATGCAAACAGACAGGAACAGGACGAATAATGCACTCAGAGAAAACGACTGCACATGACAAGCAGGCGGCTAGAAAACGTTGGTTGGACTCGCACGAGTCCGGTTACCACAAAAGCATGGGTAAACGGCAGATACAGATGATCGCCATTGGGGGCTCAATCGGCACTGGCCTATTCCTTGGCACCGGCGCACGTCTACAGATGGCGGGTCCGGCACTGGCGCTGGTATATCTGGTATGTGGCGTGTTTTCTTTTTTCATCCTACGAGCCTTGGGCGAGCTGGTATTACACCGCCCATCCAGCGGCAGTTTCGTTTCCTATGCACGCGAATTTCTCGGTGAAAAGGCCTCCTACGTTGCAGGATGGATGTACTTTCTTAATTGGGCGATGACCGGCATTGTCGATATCACCGCCGTAGCGCTGTATATGCATTATTGGGGTACCTTCGCTGAGGTTCCCCAGTGGCTGTTTGCCCTGGGGGCGCTTGGGATTGTGGCTACCATGAATATGATCGGCGTGAAGTGGTTCGCCGAAATGGAGTTCTGGTTTGCGTTGATCAAGGTTGCCGCAATCTCTCTGTTCCTGGTCGTGGGGGTCATCTTCCTTGGCGTCGGCACACCGGTAGCGGGTAATACAACCGGTATCCACCTGATCACCGATAATGGCGGCATGTTCCCACACGGTCTGTTACCTGCTTTGGTATTGGTACAAGGGGTGATCTTCGCCTTTGCCGGTATCGAACTGATAGGCACCGCCGCTGGCGAGTGTAAAGATCCGGAAAAAATGATGCCAAAAGCGATCAACAGCGTGATCTGGCGTATCGGTTTGTTCTATGTCGGCTCTGTGGTGCTGCTGGTTCTGCTGCTACCCTGGAACGCCTATCAGGCTGGGCAAAGCCCGTTTGTCACCTTCTTTTCCAAGCTTGGCGTACCCTACATCGGTACCATCATGAATATCGTGGTGCTGACCGCCGCCCTTTCCAGCCTGAACTCTGGTCTGTACTCAACAGGCCGTATCCTGCGCTCACTTTCCATGGGGGGCTCAGCACCAAAGCTGATGGCTAAAATGAGCAGCCAGCAGGTACCTTACGCCGGTATTCTGGTGACCTGCGGTATCTATGTGATTGGCGTGGTGCTGAATTATCTGGTGCCATCGCAGGTGTTCGAAATCGTGCTGAATATCGCTTCACTGGGCATCATCTGCTCTTGGGCATTTATTATCGTTTGTCAGATGCAACTGCGTAAGGCAATCAAGGCGGGGAAAGCCAAACCGGTGGCGTTTAAAATGCCAGGAGCACCCGTTACCTCGTGGCTGACGCTGTTGTTCCTGTTAGCGGTGGTGGTCATGATGGCCTTTGATTACCCGAACGGCACCTGGACTATTGCCACCATCCCCGTGCTGGCCGTGTTACTGCTACTTGGCTGGTTTGGCCTGCGCAAGCGTGCCGCACAGGTGAAGCTGGAACAACAGGCTCACGAACAGCATAGCGAGGCTTAACAGCTTCCATTTGCAGGTCTACCCGGCCCCAGCGCCGAGTAGACCTGGTCAGCGACTCTAGGCAAACCGTGATTTAACCCATTCGCGCAGCCGTTGAATATGCAGGTACAGCGCAGGAATAAAGAAGATCCCGACCAGGGTTGCCAGTAACATCCCGCCAAACACGGTAATACCGATAATTTGGCGGCTCATCGCCCCGGCACCGGTAGCAAACACCAGCGGCATCACCCCGAGAATAAAGGAAATGGCCGTCATCATCACCGCCCGGAAACGTTGCCGGGCGCCGTCCTGCGCGGCTTCGCGAATGCTGGCCCCCTCTTCACGCCGCGCCTTGGAGAACTCAACGATCAGGATGGCATTCTTGGCCGCCAGGCCGATCAGCAGGACTAGCCCGATTTGGGCGTAAACGTCGTTGGCGAACCCCATCATGCGTAACCCCGCGACCGCTCCTGCCACCGCGAAAATCACCGACAGCATCACCACCAGCGGGATACTCCAGCTTTCATACTGAGCCACCAGGAACAGATAGGCGAACACCAGCGCCGCCAGATAGATCAGCAGGGCTTGGTCACCGGTTTGTTGTTCCTGCCAAGACAGGCCGCTCCAACTATAGCCGTAACCCTTTGGCAACTGCTCGGCCAATAAAGACTCCATGGTTTTCATCGCCTGCCCGGAGCTAACCCCCTCGGCCGCAGAACCGTTCACCGATACCGACGGAAACTGGTTGAACTGGCTGATAAAAGGCGCGCCGATGGAAGGCGTGAGCCGTACCAGATTAGCCAGGCTCACCAGAGCACCGGTGTCGCTGCGCACGTTCAGGCGATTAATTTGTTCGGTGCGTTGCCGGAAATCCATATCGTTTTGCAACTGCACCCGAAACATACGGTTATTGACCGAAAAATCCCCCACGTTCAGGCCGCCAAGCGAAACTTGCAGCGTATTGAAAATCCGGCTGACCGGCACCTGCAATAGTGCAGCACGTTCACGATCGACCGCTAGATCGATATCCGGCACCACGGCGCTGAAGGTGGTAAATACCCGGCTCAGCTCTGGCCGCTGGTTGGCCGCAAAAATAATCCCCTGGGCCACCTGAGCCATCTGCTGCGGCGTTTGCCCCTCCAGCGCCAGCAGGCGTAAATCAAAACCGGCGGCGTTGCCTAGCCCGGCGATGGCCGGTGGATTAACCACCATGATCATCGCCGAGGGGATTGCTGCCAGCCGGCCCTGAAGATCGGCTAACACCCGGTCAACATGTTCGCGTTGGCCCCAAGGTTTGAGCATCACGATGGCGAAGCCCGCATTGGGCGAATTGCCCCCGCTCAGCAGGCTGAAACCGGTAATTTTGATCACATCTTCCACCGCCGGGTTTTGTATCACCTGCTGATGCATCTGATCCATTACCGCCTGGGTACGTTCAAGGGAAGCTCCATCTGGCAACTGTACGTTGACGAAGAAGTAGCCCTGATCCTCCTCCGGCAGGAAAGAGGTTGGCAGACGGCTATAGCCATACCAGGTGGCCAAGCCAACGACAAAGAGTGCAATCACCGTGGTTAAAGCTCGCTTGCTAGCCAATGCGGTCATGCGAACATAGCCATCGCGCATCCGGTTCATACCCCGGTTGAAACCACCAAAAAAGCCGGTTTGCGCCAGCTCACGCCGCCGGATCAGCGTGGCACAAAGCGCCGGGGACAGCGTCAACGCGTTGATGCTCGACAGGATCACCGCCGCCGACAGGGTCACGGCAAACTGACGATACAGCTCACCGGTAATGCCCGGCAGCACCGCAATCGGCACAAACACCGCCATCAGCACTAACGTCGTAGCGACGATCGGCCCGGCAATCTGGCTAATCGCCTTGCGGGTTGCTTCTGCCGGGCTAAGAGCGGGATCTTGGGCCAGCAGACGCTCCACGTTTTCCACCACCACGATGGCGTCGTCTACCACGATAGTCAGCGCCAGGATAATGGCGAACAGGCTCAGGGTGTTGGCGGAGTAGCCGAAAACATACAGCACGGCGAAAGTACCGAGCAATGAAACTGGAATGGTGAGCGCCACGATAAAGGTGGCCCGCAGGCTCTGTAAGAAAAGATAAACCACCAGCAACACCACCGCCAGGGTTAACGCCAGCGAAATGGCAATCTCGTGCAGCGTTGCCGTTACCGGGCGGGTAGAGTCATATTTGATGTCATAGCTCATATCGCTGGGGAAGGACTGCGACAAGCGTGCCATCTCCTCGCGTACCGCATTGGCAACATTCAGCGCGTTAGCTCCCGGCGTGGGGTAAACCACCAAAAATGCCGATTCCTGTTGGTTCATCGAAGCATTGACCTGGTAGTTTTGTGCTCCCAACTCGACCCGTGCCACGTCACCCACCCGCACCGTGCCGCCATTGGCTCCGCTGCGGATAATCACTCTGGCGAATTCCTGCGGATCGGTTAAACGCCCCTGCCCGCTGATGGTCAAGGTTTGCTGCTGCCGGGAAGGCGAAGGCGCGGAACCGATCTGGCCTGCGGCGGCCTGCACGTTCTGCTGCTGCAACGCTTGCACGATGTCCTGCACGCTGATATTCAGCGACTCCATACGCTGCGGATCGAGCCAGACGCGCATGCTGTAATCCCGGGCGCCAAACACCTGCACATCTCCCACACCGCTGATGCGGGCCAAGGCATCGCGCAGTTGGATACTGGTGTAATTGCTCAGAAACAGCGTGTCACGGCTGCCCTTGGGAGAGAACACGCTAACGCCCAACAACAGATTCGAGGCCCGCTTGCGCACCGAAACCCCGTTGTTATTCACCTCTGCCGGTAGCTGCGCGCTAACCTGTGAAATACGGTTTTGCACCTCCACGGCGGCCATATCCGGATCGGTGCCACTGGCAAAGGTAATGCTCAGTTGATAACCGCCGTTGTTGGCGCTGGTCGATTCCATGTACAGCATGTTGCTGACGCCGTTTACCTGAGCTTCGATGGGCGATGCCACCGCCTGAGCCACGTCACGGGCGCTGGCTCCAGGATAGAGCGCGCTGACGGAAACCACCGGTGGCGTGATGTCGGGGTACTGTTCCACCGGGATCACCTTGAGAGAAACGATCCCCACCAGGGTGATCACCAGCGCAATCACGATGGCGAATTTTGGCCGCCGGATAAAGAAATGCAGCATCAACGTCCCCTTATGGTTGCGCGTTGGCGCTGGAGAGAATGGCGTTCACCTGCATTCCGGGCCTGACGTGCTGAACCCCGGAGATAATCACCCTTTCGCCAGCACTGAGCCCGGCATTCACCTGATAATATTGTTGATGTTGTTCACCCAGCGTCACCGCTCGGACTTCCACAATATTCTCAGGCGTGACCACCAACACAAAGTGGCCCTGCTGGTTTTGCTGTAGCGCAGCAATTGGCACCAGCGTAACCGTCTGCGGTTGCTCGGCGGTCAGGATCACGTTCACCACGCCCCCGGGCAGCAGCAGATGATTAGGATTGGCAAAACGGGTGCGCAACGTGACGGTGCCAGTGTGGGCATCGATCTGGTTATCTATTGATTCAAAAGTGCCCGGCTCCGGGTAGGATTTGCCGTTGGCCAGTTCAAGACGGGCAGAAAACTGCCCTTCGGCAAGCTTGCCCTCCCCATGCTGACGCTGATAGGCGGCGGTAATATAGTCGCGTTCATTGATGGAGATCGCCACGCGGATCGGATCGAGCTGAATAATGTTGACCAGTGTGCCACTCGCCGCGTTGACCAGGCTGCCCACATGAAAACGGCTGTGGCCGATGCGCCCGGCAATCGGCGCATAAATTCGGGTATAGCTGAGTTGTAACTGCTGCGTATTAAGCAGTGCCCGCGCCTGGGCGACCGCCGCCCTGCTGGTATCACGCTCGGCTGCCGCGGCATCAATATCTGCTCTGCTAACCGCGCGGTTATTGCCTAACTGCTGCAAGCGCGTCAGGTTTACCTGAGCCAGGTTGGCTGTGGCCGTCGCGCTATCTAACTGAGCCTGAGCCTGTGCCACGGCAGAATGGTGTAATGCAGGCTCGATCTCGTACAGTAAATCCCCGGCCTTGACCATCTGCCCTTCGGTAAACGGCCGCTTGGCGATAAACCCTTCGGTGCGGGTCTTCACCTCCACGGTTTGTATCGCCTCGACGCGGCCAAGATAGTGCAATGCGCGTTCGGGTTGGCTTTGTTCAATCAGCGCCACGGTCACCGCAGGCAGCGGTGCAGCAACGATCGGAGTGGCTATGGCCAGCAGCCACAGTGCCATAAAACGGGAGAACAGAGATTTTGTCATCGGCAGCAAGATCGCTCATCAATTAATCTAACTTGATGAAAATTATAGTTCACCCATAGCAAGTCAGAATGAGCTCTGCTGACGATTTCTTGCAAAGACGCAAGCTCGCTTACGCCTTAGCCTACCAACGGTTTACTGTGCCGTATAACCACCATCAATGCTGTAAAAGGCCCCGGTGGTGAAACTGCTGTCTGTAGAAAGCAAAAAAACCACCGTTTTCGCTACCTCTTCACGCGTAGCCATTCGCCCCATTGGATGAGAGGCCGCCATTTTCTCCCGCACCAAGGCGGGTAATTTGGCCATCGATGGCGTATCGACATAGCCAGGCCCGACGGCGTTGATGCGTATCCCCCGATCGGCAAACTCCAGAGCGGCGGCCCGTGTCAAACCGATAATGCCATGCTTGGCCGCGGTATAAGGTGCAATGCCCGCAATACCGACCATGCCATTGACGGCTGAGAGATTCACTACCGCGCCACCGCCTGCCGCTGCGATAGCGGGTAATCCGTACTTCATCCCATAGAAGGTGCCACTGAGATCGGTTTCAATCACCGCGTGCCAATCTTCGATGGGGTATTCATTCAGCGGCACATCATGCGGCCCGGTGATACCGGCATTATTGACCAGCAGATGCAATTGCCCACCAAGGGCTAGCGTTTGCGCTACCGCACTGCGCACCGATTCAGGATCGCGAGCATCCATAACCAACGGAAATACCGATTTGCCTGTCGGATCTATACGTTGCGCCGTTGCTGCCAGTCTTTCGCTATTTCTGGCGGTGATCGCTACCTTCGCACCGCGATCGACCAACTCTTGAGCAATAGCTTCACCAATCCCGGTGGAAGCACCGGTCACCAGTGCCACTTTACCCGTAAAATCTTGCATAACGCCTCCCGATCGCTTTGAGTTAGGCGTTCAGGCTAAGGCTTGGGGATGACAGTTTCTGGCAGTGGCGTTCCTCCAAAAATGCTGAAGCATCACCCCATTGGCAAAAGGATAAAACGAAAAAGCCCTGACAATATTTGCCAGGGCTTTTAGGTTACTGCATATTTAAAATTCAACATTAATCAACTTACTAACTGGGTACTACTTTCGATACTATTTAAAATGTACTTGTTTATCACAGATAATATTGGGTATTAAAAAGCTAACTACATCCTCCCCTATACTGACTGATTTACAAATTCCGACTCACCTACCTCATAATAATTAGCTAAGGTAAAGCAAGCTAAACTGGTACATTCCCCCTCGCGATATAAACTATTGACGCATGGCTTTACTTTCATTGCAACAAACTTACAGGATAAAATTAACAAGTTGCAACATTAACACTTGAGAAACAGAGCCTTACATCATCGCGTATGGTACACACCCTGCGATCGTCGGTACTGACTACGTGGCCTTAAAGCATTGTCCTTGAGTCCGAACTGGCTACTCAACGACGACTTCCCCATACAACAGAACTTCGTGGCCTTTATCGCAATATCACTAAACAACTTATTAAAAATAATCTTTCAATCTGTTATTTAGCTAAGCAGCTAACTATCAATTTCCTGCTGCTGGATACTAATCTACGACTTTTTCAAACTATGTCAATACTGTTTTTAACAACATACGTTTATTGGCTAAATCGCTAATTTTAAACGGACTGAAATCGATACGCATTTGTCTTTCTGGTTAATTACAGACGGCTTTCACATGCTCGCAAGCTAGGTGGCCACGACCTGTCAGGAAGACGAGTGTATTGCATTGGCACAAGCGGCTTTACGCCAGCGATTTTCAGCACCGCACATATTGCTTCCCCGACTGCCGCAATTCCCGCTAATTTATGCAAAATTTCCCGTATAGCGAGAATTCTGGTGGACATACCACGCTATCTGCAACACATCGGCTTCACAGGCATACCACAGGCCGATCTGCAAACTCTGCAACAGCTGCATCACTGCCATATGCTGGCGGTGCCCTTCGAGAATTTGAGCATTATCTATCATCAGGGAATCGATCTCAGCGAGGCCGGGCTGTTCAGCAAAATCGTCGAACATAACCGCGGGGGGTTTTGCTATGAATTGAACCGGATATTCGCCCTGCTGTTGCAGCAGATCGGCTTTAAGGTGACGTTTATATCAGGGGAAATCCACGCCAGAGACGGCTCTTTTGGTCCGCCATTTGGCCATATGGCGCTGGTGGTGACCCTGGATCAGCCGTATCTGGTCGATGTAGGGTTTGGTGATTCTTTCCTCGGCCCACTGAAAATCACCACCACCGAACAACAACCACAGGCCAGCGGTACCTTTCATCTTGAGCAGGACGGCGAGTGGTATCATCTGGAGCGTCGCAACGGCGATCGGACCTCCCACGCCAAGACGCTTTATCGCTTTACCCTGCAACCCCGGCAGCCGGAAGAGTTTAACAACATGTGCCACTATCACAGCACTTCGCCACAGTCGCATTTTACCCAAAAGCTGGTGTGCTCCCGCCCCACAGAGGATGGCCGTATCACCCTCAGCGAGTTAAAGCTGATCGTGACCCAAAACCATCACCGTAAGGAGTCTACGCTGCATTCGGAGGAAGAACGGTTGGAGGCGCTGCGGCACTATTTCGCCATTGAAATAAGGAGTTAGCGGCAAATCACCCGTGCAATATCTTTGGAGTTGTTTAACGTGCGGATCTCGGTAAACAGCTCCGTGGCTTCCTGATACTCTTTGCGCAGGTAGCTGAGCCACTGTTTGATTCGGGCGACGTGATATAAACCGGTATCGCCCTGCTTTTCCAGATGCACGTACTTTTGCAATAGCTGCACCACCTGCGGCCAAGGCATACGCGGTTCGTTATATTTCACCACCCGGCTCAGGTTGGGGATGTTCAACGCTCCACGCCCCAACATTACCGCGTCGCAGCCGGTGGCCTGCATACAGGCCTGCGCACTTTGATAGTCCCAGATTTCCCCGTTGGCAATCACTGGAATGGTCAAACGCTGGCGGATCTCACCGATCGCCTGCCAGTTGATGCGATCGGCTTTATAACCGTCCTCTTTGGTACGGCCATGAATGGTGATTTCGGTCGCCCCCGCTTGCTGCACCGCATCGGCAATTTCAAAGCTGCGGGAATCCGAATCCCAACCCAAGCGCACTTTTACCGTCACCGGCAGATGCGCTGGCACCGCGGCGCGCATCGCTTTGGCACCCTGATAAATCAGTTCGGGATCTTTGAGCAAGGTGGCCCCGCCGCCGCTGCCGTTGACATGTTTGGACGGGCAACCGCAGTTCAGATCAACACCGTAAGAACCCAGTTCAACCGCCTGAGCGGCATTTTCCGCCAGCCATTCGGGATACTGGCCCAGCAGTTGCACCCGCACCTGGGTGCCGGATGGCGTTCTGCTGGCATGGTGCAGTTCCGGGCATAGCCGGTAGAAGGATTTGGCCGGCAGCCGCTGATCGATCACCCGCAGGAATTCGGTGATGCAGAGATCGTAATCGTTCACCTCGGTGAGCAATTCCCGCACCAGAGAGTCGAGTACCCCCTCCATTGGAGCCAATAATACGCGCATGCCTACCCCTGCAATCAAAGAGGGCGCAATGATACGGGCGAAAGGCGGTGCCAACAAGCCTCCCGCCGATAAAATTAGCCTAGCTTGCGCAGCGGCTCACCGGTAATAAACGCCTGGATATCGGCAATCGCTTCTCGGAAATAGGTGCGGTAGTTATCATCCGCGACATAACCCACATGCGGCGTAGCCAACACGTTGGGCAAGCGGCGCAATGGGTGATCGGCTGGCAGTGGCTCTACTTCAAACACGTCCAGCCCGGCACCGGCGATCTGCCCGGTTTGCAGCGCCTCAACCAACGCTTGTTGATCGACAATTGCCGCGCGTGAGGTGTTGATCAGGAATGCACTGGTTTTCATCTGCGCCAGCGCCTGGCGGTCGATCAGCCCACGGCTGCGATCGCTTAACACCAGATGCACCGAAACAAAGTCACTCGCTGCCAACAGCGCCTGTTTTGACTCGGCAAGTTGCACACCGAATTCCTGTGCCCTTTCAGCCGTCAGATTTTGGCTCCAGGCCACGACGTTCATGCCAAACGCTTGTGCTACCTTCGCCATCTGGCCGCCAATCTTGCCCAGCCCCAGTAAGCCTAACGTTTTGCCATGCAAGGTGATGCCAACATGTTGCTGCCAAGGCCCGTTGGCACGCAATCCGCTGCTTTCAGCCACCAGATGCTTGGCCAAACCGAGGATGAGCGCCCAGGTCAGTTCCATCGGTGCTTCAGAACCGCTGGCGGTGCCACAAACGGTAATCCCTTGCCGGGTTGCCGCTGGCAGATCGATCGAAGCGTTGCGCATGCCTGAGGTGATCAGCAATTGCAGTTTTGGCAAACGGGCAAGCAATGCGGCGGTGAACGGCGTACGTTCTCGCATAATCACCACGATCTCGCAGTCGTTGATGCGGCTCACCAGTTGGTCTTCATCGTCAATATGCTCGCGCAGGGAGAAGACCTCAACCTGCTCGCCAAGGACGGACCAATCCGCCATCGTCAGCGCTACACCTTGGTAATCATCAAGAATTGCACACTTCAATTTCATCTGGACCTCCGGAAACAGGCGAAAAAAAACCGCCAATCAATGGCGGTTCAGTATAGATCATCAATCGAGGATCACTCAGACGGTTTACGGCTATGCGGACGGCGCGATGGAGCACCTGAACGTGGTTTGCCGTCACCCTGCGGGCGAGCACTGCCGCCGCCGCGATTTTCACGCTGACCGCCGCCATTGCCACTACGCTGGCCGCCACCGTTACCGGTACGCGGAGCGCCGCCGCCGTTGCCACGTGGAGCACCACGGCCACCACCAGCCTGACGGCCATTGATGATCGGTTCGGCTTTGATGCTTGGGTCCGGCTCATAGCCTGGCAGCGCAATACGTGGAATTTCACGCTTGAGCAGGCGCTCAATATCACGCAACAGTTTGTGTTCATCCACGCAGACCAACGAGATCGCCTCACCGGTACGTTCGGCACGGCCAGTACGGCCAATGCGGTGGACGTAATCTTCCGGTACGTTTGGCAGTTCGTAGTTCACCACGTGTGGCAACTGATCGATATCCAGGCCGCGCGCAGCGATGTCGGTAGCTACCAGCACACGGATTTTGCCGTCTTTAAAGTCGGCAAGTGCGCGGGTACGTGCGCCCTGGCTTTTATTGCCGTGGATAGCCGCAGCGGTGATGCCATCTTTATTCAGTTGTTCAGCCAAATGGTTGGCACCGTGCTTGGTACGGTTAAATACCAGCACCTGCTTCCAGTCACCTTCGCCGATCATCTGGGAAAGCAGTTCACGCTTACGCTTCTTATCGACAAAGTGAACGCTCTGTTCAATTTGCTCAGATGCGGTGTTGCGGCGAGCCACTTCTACCGAGGCCGGGTTGGTCAGCAGTTTACTGGCCAGCCCTTTGATCTCATCGGAGAAGGTCGCGGAGAACAGCAGGTTCTGACGCTTGGCAGGCAGCTTGGACAGCACGCGGCGGATATCATGGATAAAGCCCATATCCAGCATGCGGTCGGCTTCGTCCAGCACCAGAATTTCAATTTTGGACAGATCAACCGCGTTCTGATGTTCCAGATCCAGCAGGCGACCCGGCGTTGCCACCAGGATGTCAACGCCGCCGCGCAGCTTCATCATCTGCGGGTTGATGCTCACACCACCAAACACCACCAGCGAACGCAGGCGCAGGTGTTTGCTGTAAGCCTCAACGTTTTCACCGATTTGTGCAGCCAGTTCACGGGTTGGCGTCAGGATCAACGCGCGCACCGGACGACGGCCTTTGATTGGGTGATCGTGTTTGCTCAGCAGCTGTAATAGCGGCAAGGTAAAACCAGCTGTTTTACCGGTGCCGGTCTGGGCGCTGGCCATCAGGTCACGGCCTGCCAATACCACCGGGATTGCCTGGCGTTGAATTGGCGTAGGTTCGCGATAGCCCTGTTCTTCAACAGCGCGCAGAATTTCAGCACTTAAGCCGAGGGTTTCAAATGACATAGTAGAGAAAAACTCCAGATCCCCCCTAACCTAAACAAATGTTCGGTGCAGTTTCCGGGAGGATTATCAGACGGGGCATAAGGAGGTACTCGCACTTTTTTGCGGCACATCCTCGGCATGACCTCGAGGGATTGGCACAAACTGCAGTGCACCAAGCGCGAGAGTGTAGCAGAAATCGAACAAGAAAAGGCAATTTTACGTGTTCACAGCACTTTTCGCCGAGCAAGCTCACGGAAAAGTAAAATGTTCTGGCCTGTGGTTTACATTTTAGCCCGCTCGGCCTAAAGTTAATCATATGATTGATTAACTTTTTGGGTCAACCTATGTCCTCTGCAGAAAACCCGCCGCTAAGCCCTCTCAAACGGGGTGAACAAGCGCGCCAACAACTGCTCACCGCCGCGATTGAAGTGTTCGGCGAATATGGCCTTTCGGGTGCCACCACGCGGCAAATCGCCCAGCGTGCCGGGCAGAACATCGCCGCTATCACCTATTATTTCAACTCGAAAGAGGGGTTATACCTGGCGGTAGCCCAGTGGATTGCCGACTTTATCCAGCAAAGTTTCCGCCCACTGAGCGAAGAAATCGAACGTTTCTATCAACTGCCCGCGGAGCAACGCCAGCCGGAACACTACCTGTGCCATCTCAAAAGCGGGTTGCTGGCCTTCAGCCAACTGATGACCGAACCCCACACGCTCAACCTGAGCAAGATTATGTCTCGCGAACAGCTTTCGCCAACCGATGCTTATCCACTGATCCACCAGCAAGTGATAGCCCCGTTGCATCACTTACTGTGTCGCCTGTTAGCGGGCTACACCGGCATCGATGAGCGTTCCACCAAAATCGTCTTGCATACCCATGCGCTGATCGGTGAGGTTCTGGCATTCCGCGTTGGCCGGGAAACTTTGCTACGCCAGGCAGGCTGGCATCAGATCGCGGCAGAAGAAGCCGAGCAAATTAGCGAGGTGCTGGCCGAACATATCGACATTCTGGTTAACGGGCTACGCCAGCGTTACGCCGTCTAACTTTCCGTCTTGCGAGTAAGGAACATTATGAACAAGAAAAGAGTTGCCATTGTGGGTATAGCGATCGTGCTGATCGCCGCTGCGGCCTACGGTTTCTGGTCTTACCAACGCCAGCAGGACAAGCCTTTGACGCTGTATGGCAATGTGGATATCCGTACGGTCAACCTGGGTTTCCGCGTTAATGGCCGGTTGGCCTCACTGGCGGTAGACGAAGGGGACAGCGTGCAACAGGGGCAACTGCTAGGCAAACTGGACGATGCCCCTTACCAGAACGCGTTGCTACAGGCACAGGCCAACGTTGCCAGCGCCAAAGCCAAACTGGATTTATTGCAGGCAGGCTACCGCAACGAGGAGATTGCTCAGGTACGATCCGAAGTGGCGCAACGGCAGTCGGCCTTCAGTTATGCCGACAGCTTCTTCCAACGTCAGCAGGGGCTATGGGCGAAAAAGGCCACCTCTGCCAACGCCCTGGAAGATGCCCGAACCGCGCGTAATCAGGCGCAGGCAAATTTGCAGGCGTCGAAAGACAAACTGTCGCAATACCTGACCGGTAACCGCCCACAGGAAATCGAACAGGCCAACGCCAATCTGGCACTAGCCGAGGCAGCACTGGCGCAGGCCCAGTTGGATCTGCATGACACCACCCTGCTCTCTCCGTCCGTTGGTATGGTAATGACGCGAGCCGTGGAGCCAGGCACCATGCTAAGCGCTGGCAGCACGGTGTTTACCCTATCGTTGACCCGGCCTGTATGGGTTCGTGCCTATATTAATGAAACCAGCCTGGGTAACGCCACACCCGGTACCGAAGTCTTGATCGAGACCGACAGCCGCCCTGGCAAGCCTTATCACGGCAAGATCGGCTTTGTTTCCCCCACCGCGGAGTTCACTCCCAAAAGCGTAGAAACGCCAGATCTGCGTACCGATCTGGTCTACCGCCTGCGGATCATTGTCAACGATGCCGATGACGCCTTGCGTCAGGGGATGCCGGTAACCGTCCATTTCACACAACCGTAAGGAACCGTGATGGCACAGGCACATACGATTGAACTGGTGGCGTTGGAAAAACGCTTTCCATCACTCGATAAACCGGCGGTAGCCAGCCTGACGACCACGTTGCGCAGTGGCGCGGTGACCGGGCTGGTTGGCCCCGATGGCGCGGGAAAAACTACCCTGCTGCGCATGTTGGCAGGTTTGCTGCTCCCCAGCAGCGGCAAGCTGACCGTCGCCGGGTTGGATCCGATCGCACAGGATCGCCAGTTGCACGCCATTCTCGGTTACATGCCGCAAAAGTTCGGGCTGTATGAAGATCTGACGGTGATGGAAAATCTCACGCTGTATGCCGATCTGCGCGGAGTCACCGGCGATCTGCGTAAGCAAACCTTTGAGCGGTTGCTGACGTTTACCGATCTGACCCGCTTTACCGAACGGCTGGCGGGCAAGCTTTCCGGCGGGATGAAGCAAAAGCTCGGGCTGGCCTGTACGCTGCTTGGCCAACCTCAGGTGTTGCTGCTGGATGAGCCCGGCGTCGGCGTCGATCCCATTTCACGTCGTGAACTGTGGCGAATGGTGCATGAGCTGGCCAACGACGGCATGCTGATCCTGTGGAGCACCTCCTATCTTGACGAAGCCGAGCAGTGCCGCGAAGTGCTGCTGATGAACGAAGGCGAACTGCTGTTCAGCGGCGCGCCACAGGATCTTACCCAGCGTATGGCTGGCCGTACAATACTGATCGATACCCCAGCCGGTAGCCATCGGGCCCTGTTGCAACGGGCGATCTGCCTGCCTGCGGTTAGCGACGGAGTGATCCAGGGGAAATATCTGCGGCTGATCCTCAAGCCGGGTGAAGATCACCAGCAGGTATTGCGGGATCTGGATCTGCCACAAGCAGAATTAACCGAGGCCGATCCGCGTTTTGAGGATGCGTTTATCGATCTGCTGGGCGGCGGGCCGAACAGCAAATCCGCCCTGGCCGAGATCATGCCCACGGTAACGAGCGACAGCTCGGAAACGGTGATCGAAGCACAGGGGTTGACCAAAAAATTCGGCGACTTTGCGGCCACCGACCATGTGGATTTCAAGGTGCAGCGCGGCGAGATTTTTGGCCTGCTTGGCCCCAACGGCGCGGGCAAATCCACCACCTTCAAGATGATGTGTGGCCTGCTGGTGCCTAGTGATGGCAAAGCGCTGGTGCTCGGTATGGATCTAAAAACCAGCTCCGGCAAAGCGCGCCAGCATCTGGGCTATATGGCGCAGAAATTTTCGCTGTATGGCAACCTGACGGTGGCCCAGAACCTGAAGTTTTTCTCTGGCGTTTATGGGCTGAGCGGCAAGAGCCAGCGCGATAAAATCGACGAGATGTCTCGCGCCTTCAACTTCGCCCCGATCCTCAACCAAACGCCGGATTCGCTACCGCTCGGTTTCAAACAGCGGCTGGCGCTGGCCTGCGCGCTGATGCATGAGCCAGATATTCTGTTTCTTGATGAGCCCACCTCGGGCGTCGATCCCCTGACCCGGCGCGAGTTCTGGCTGCACATCAACGGCATGGTGGATAAAGGCGTGACGGTGATGGTCACCACCCACTTTATGGATGAAGCGGAATACTGCGATCGTATCGGCCTGGTGTATCGCGGCAAAATCATCGCCGCCGGTACGCCGGACGATCTCAAACAGCAGATAGCCAGCGAGCAAAACCCCAACCCTTCGATGGAAGAGGCGTTTATCGAACTGGTGCAGGGTTACGATCGGGAGGAGACAGCATGAGCAGCGACAACGGTTTTTCCTGGCGGCGACTGCGGGCATTGTGCCTGAAAGAAACCCGGCAGATATTGCGCGATCCCAGCAGCGGACTGATTGCCTTCGTCATTCCGTTGATGCTGCTGTTTATCTTTGGCTACGGCATCAATCTGGATTCCAGCAAGCTACGGCTGGGGATCCTGATGGAGCAGCAAAGCGAAGAGGCCCGCGATCTGGCCAATGCTTTTATCGGCTCACCCTATATTGAACCGACCGTCAGCGATAACCGCCAGCAGCTGATACAGATGATGCAGGCTGGCAGCATCCGCGGCCTGGTAGTGATCCCCAGCGATTTTGCCGAGCATTTGGCTAGGCCCAACGACCGCGCTCCGTTGCAGGTCATTACCGACGGTAGCGAGCCCAATACCGCCAACTTTGTGCAAGGCTATACCCAAGGGATCTGGCAAATCTGGCAGCAACAGCGCGCCACCGATCTGGGGCGTGATGACAAGCCACTGATTGAAGTCCAGATGCGCTACTGGTTTAACCCGGCGGCCATCAGCCAGCACTTTATTATTCCGGGGGCCATTACCATTATCATGACGGTGATCGGTGCCATTCTGACCTCGTTGGTGATCGCACGCGAATGGGAGCGTGGCACCATGGAGGCACTGCTTTCCACCCAGGTCACACGCAGCGAGCTGCTGCTGTCCAAGCTGGTGCCGTACTATTTCCTGGGCATGATCGCCATGGTGCTGTGTATGGTGGTTTCGGTATTTGTACTCGGCGTGCCCTACCGTGGCTCACTGCTGCTGCTGTTCGTGATCAGCAGCCTGTTCCTGGCCAGTACGCTCGGCATGGGGCTGTTAATCTCGACCATCACCCGTAACCAGTTTAACGCGGCAATGGTGGCCCTGAATGCTGCCTTTTTACCTTCAATTATGCTGTCTGGATTTATCTTCCAGATCGACAGCATGCCCGCCGTGGTGCGTGCGGTGACCTATATCATTCCGGCGCGCTACTTTGTCAGCACGCTGCAAACACTGTTCCTGGCGGGCAACATCGGCACCGTGCTGGTGATTAACCTGCTGTTTTTGATCGCCTCGGCGGTGGTGTTTATCGGCCTGACGGCCTGGAAAACCCAGCGGCGGCTGGATTAAGGGGAAGCCATGTTTCACCGTCTATGGACGTTGATCGTAAAAGAAATGCAGTCGCTGCTGCGCGATCCGCAGACCCGCGCGATCCTGATTATGCCGGTGTTGTTGCAGGTAGTGTTGTTCCCGTTCGCCGCCACGCTGGAAGTCACCAACGCCACTATCGCGGTGTACAGTGAGGACAGCGGCCAGCACTCCATTGAGCTGACTCAGCGCCTCGCCAAAGCCAAAGCCTTTTCTCACGTGCTGTTGTTGCGTAGCCCGCAGGAGATAAGAACCACCATTGATAATCAGAAGGCGCTGCTGCTGGTCCGCTTCCCGGCCAACTTCTCACGGGATATCGCCAGCGGTAATACCGCGCCGTTGCAGTTGATCCTCGATGGCCGTAACTCCAACAGCGCACAGATCGCCGCCAACTATGTGCAGCAGATAGTGCAAGACTACCAGAATGAGCTGATTGGGCAGCGTACCAAGCCCAACAACAGCGAACTGGTGGTGCGTAACTGGTATAACCCGAATCTGGATTACAAATGGTTCGTGGTGCCTTCGCTGATCGCGATGATCACTACCATCGGCGTATTGATCGTTACCTCACTTTCCGTCGCACGTGAACGTGAGCAAGGCACGTTAGAGCAGTTATTGGTTTCGCCTTTAACCACCTGGCAGATCTTTATCGGCAAGGCGGTACCGGCCCTGATCATTGCCACCTTCCAGGCTTCGATCGTGTTGTTTATCGGTATCTTTGCCTATCAGATCCCGTTTGCTGGTTCGCTGCTGCTGTTCTATGGCACCATGCTGGTTTACGGGCTGTCTTTGGTGGGCTTCGGGCTGCTGATTTCTTCGCTGTGCGCGACGCAGCAGCAGGCGTTTATCGGGGTGTTTGTGTTTATGATGCCGGCGATACTGCTTTCCGGTTATGTCTCGCCAGTGGAGAACATGCCGGTTTGGCTACAGCATCTTACCTGGGCCAACCCTATCCGCCACTTCACCGATATCACCAAGCAGATCTACCTCAAGGATGCCGGTTTCGGCATTATCTGGCACAGCCTGTGGCCATTACTGGTGATCACCGCCACCACCGGCAGCGCGGCCTATGCCATGTTCCGGCGCAAGATTGCCTGAATTTCGGGCGTAAAAAAACCGACGGGTGAGGTCGGTTTTTTTACTTTCCGGCACTGAGTTGGTGGCTCTAGCCGGAGTGAGGCAGTCCACATCTAACGTAATCAGTATACACAGTATTTGATTGATTTTTAAACTACCGCATAGAAGACATAATCAGCTGGTTGCGCTGTTGGAACTGATCCGCCAGTTCATCGATTGATGATGGTGGAAACGTAGCTAAGGCCGGGGAGTTAACCACTCTCCGGCTTTTAATATTTGCGTCTGGGGGATAATGTTTTAGCCCGTTTTATCCCCTCACCCCAACCCTCTCCCACAGGGCGAGGGAGCTAGTACGGCGCTAAGGTTAACTACAGGAGTAAAACTGAGGCACCTTCGGTTCCCTCTCCTGGGGGAGAGGGTTAGGGTGAGGGCGCCTACTTTCCGCTTTTAGCGGCGGTTGCCGAAGATACGCAGGAGCATCAGGAACAGGTTGATAAAGTCGAGATACAGCGTCAATGCGCCAACGATAGCGTATTTGCGGAAGCTGTCTTTATCATCGGCATTCAGCTGTTCACCCATCGCTTTCAGTTTCTGGGTGTCATACGCCGTCAGGCCAACAAATACCAGCACGCCGATATAGGTGATTGCCCACATCAGCGCCGGGCTTTTCAGCCAGATGTTCACCAGTGAAGCCAGCACAATACCAATCAGCCCCATAAACAGCATACTACCGAAACCGCTCAAATCGCGTTTGGTGGTGTAGCCGTACAGGCTCATCGCGCCGAACATACCCGCAGTGACCACGAAGGTGCTGGCGATCGAGCTATAAGTGTAGGCAATGAAGATGCTCGATAGCGTTAACCCGGTCAGCGCCGAGTAGAGCATAAATAGCCCTGTGGCCATGGTGCCGCTCAGGCGGTTAACCATGCCGGAAATCACAAACACCAGGCCCAACTGCAGGATAATCAGCCCAAAGAAGGTGATCTGGCTAGAGAAAATAAAGTTGATGATCGCAGGCGTATGCGCTGCATACCAGGAAACAAATGCGGTCAACAGCAAGCCACAGGTCATCCAGCCATACACCTGCGCCATATAAGCCTGAATGCCGCTGTTGGCACGTTCAACGATCGAACCATTACGTGGATATCGGTCCATGACGGTTACCTTTTACATGTGAGCCAAGTTTCGGGGAACTTCCCCTGCCAATAATAAGCGTACCACAGAAAACACCGCGCGAAACGGACAAAGGTATTGATTTATTTCCGCTGTTGAGGCGCGATTTACCAACGCTTGGCGGCTTGTTTATCCGTATCGCGAGCCTCTACCCAGCGGTCTCCCTGCCCGGTCGCCTCACGTTTCCAGAAGGGGGCTCGGGTTTTCAGGTAATCCATAATAAATTGTGCCGCCTCGAACGCCATACTGCGGTGGGCGCTGGTCACGCCGACAAACACAATTTCATCACCAGGAAAGAGATCACCGATACGGTGGATCACCGTTACCCGTTGCAATGGCCAACGGGTTCTTGCCTCTGCAACGATCTCTTCAAGGGCTTTTTCAGTCATGCCAGGGTAATGCTCCAACGACAGCGCGCTGACGTTATCCCCCAGATTGTGATTGCGTACCTTGCCGGTAAAGGTCACCACCGCGCCGTCATCATCACACTGTGCCAGCCACTGGTATTCTTCACCTACGCTAAAAGTTGCCTGGCCAACGCGGATACGAGTATTTTCCACTGTTAACCTCCGGTTACCGGTGGAAAGAAAGCCACTTCATCACCGGCTTGCAGCGGATGCTCTGCGGCCACCAGCGATTGGTTGACCGCCGTCAGCAATTTACCGGGCTCCAGCGCCAGCGCCCAACGATCGCCACGCTCGCACAGCGATTTACGCAGCTCTTCAACCGTAAGGTACTGCGCTGGCAGGCTCAGCGTGCTGGTGCCGACCAGTTCACGCACCTGGGCGAAAAACAGAATAGTGATCATGATCCCACCTTAAAATCACCGGACTTGCCGCCGCTTTTTGCCAGCAGCCGCACCGGGCCAATGACCATATCTTTCTGCACCGCTTTGCACATGTCGTAGATGGTGAGCGCGGCCACCGAAGCGGCGGTCAACGCCTCCATTTCAACCCCGGTTTTACCGGTCAAACGGCAGCAGGTTTCAATACGCACGCGGTTAAATTCCGGCTGCGCTTCGAGCTGTACTTCCACCTTGCTCAGCATCAACGGATGGCAAAGAGGGATCAGTTCCCAGGTGCGCTTCGCGGCCTGAATACCGGCAATACGCGCCGTGGCGAATACGTCGCCTTTATGGTGGCTGCCGTCGATAATCATCGCCAGCGTTGCCGCCTGCATTTCAACAAAAGCCTCGGCACGGGCTTCACGTACCGTCTCCGCTTTGGCAGAGACATCGACCATATGGGCCTCGCCAGCGGCGTTAATGTGGGTTAGCTGCGTCATGGATTATTTCTTCAAATGGGGTAAGAAGTTGCACGGGCGATGGCGCGCGTCCAACTGTTCTTCAATAATACGTTCCCAGGCGGTACGACAGGCGCGGGTGGAACCCGGCATGGCGAAGATCACCGTCTGGTTGGCAATACCGGCCACGGCGCGGGACTGGAGGGTCGCGGTGCCGATCTCTTCGTATGACACCATGCGGAACAGTTCGCCGAACCCTTCCACTTCACGGTCAAACAGCGGCAATAGCGCTTCTGGCGTATTATCCCCAGAGGTAAAGCCGGTGCCACCGTTAATCAACACGGCCTGCACGTCATCGCTGGCAATCCATGCGGAAACCTGCGCACGGATCTGATAAATATTGTCTTTGACCAAGGCACGTGCCACTACCTGATGGCCAGTTTCCTGCGCGGCTTCCTGTAGATATTGCCCGGAGGTATCGTCCGCTTCAGTGCGGCGATCCGAAACTGTCAGAATGGCAATCTTTGCCGCGATAAATTCACTGCTGATTTGGCTCATTGTGTGTTCTGCTCCTGCTCATTGGATGCTCGGTTAGACTTGGCGTTGCCCCCTCACCCTAACCCTCTCCCACGGGAGAGGGGACCGATCGAGCTCATATTAATCATCTGGCGTTCCCCGAGGCTATAGGGGACGAGTTAACCGCCGATAAACGATAAGTTCTGCGTGAGACCGCTATTGCCCTGATGCAGGAAGTGGGTCTGCTTTTTGGTTTGCAGCCCGCTTTGAATGCGCATTTTCAGCTGTTCCAACTGGCCGTCATCCGCCAGCAGATCGCGTAGGGTAATCCCTTGCTCACCAAACAGGCACAGATGCAGATTACCAATGGCGGAAACCCGCAGGCGGTTGCAACTGGCACAGAAATCTTTTTCGTACGGCATGATCAGCCCAATCTCGCCCTGATAATCCGGGTGGCTGAATACCTGCGCCGGGCCATCGCTGCGGCCACGGACTTGGCGCTGCCAGCCCTGCTGCTCCAACTGCAGGCGGATCACTTCGCCAGACACATGGTGCTTGCGGAACAGATCGCTGCCATCGCCGGTTTCCATCAGTTCGATAAACCGCAGTTGGATTGGCCGATCCTTGATCCAGTTAAGGAAGCTGCCCAGTTGCTGGTGATTGACATCACGCATCAGCACCGCATTCACCTTCACCTTGCTGTAACCGGCGGTAAAGGCGGCATCGATGCCCTCCATCACCTGGCGGAACTTATCCTGGCCGGTGATGGCATGAAACTGGCGTGCATCAAGACTGTCTACGCTAACGTTAATCGCCGTGAGGCCCGCATCACGCCAACTGGCCACATCACGCGCCAGGCGGTAGCCATTGGTAGTCACGGCCAGGGTACGGATCGCCGGGTTCTCGCGCACGGCGGCAATGATGTCGGTAAAATCGCGGCGTAAAGAAGGCTCACCGCCGGTCAGGCGTACCTTTTCGGTACCCAGTTCGGCGAATGCACGGCTGACGCGCCGAATTTCATCCAGAGAGAGGAAGGTCTTGGGGCTGCCGCTCGGTTTATAGCCATCCGGCAGACAATAGGTGCAACGAAAGTTACACACGTCGGTGATCGACAGGCGCAAATAGTAGAATTTGCGCTCAAAAGCATCAATAAGTTGCGGCACCTGTAACACCTTCCAAATACGGGAGATGCGAGCGTTTCCACTCTGCACCCTGGTGGCTGACTTCGCCACGGCCAGGATACCCTATCGCTCCAAAGAACAACGTAGGTACCAAGGCTAGGAGTTTTGATCCCATCCCCGCTACCTCAAGTAGCCGGAACGAAACCGTGGTTTTCCAGAGAATTCTAGCGCTAAACAGCCGCGATAGCCAATGTGGATTAACGTTATATACTTGTGTATACAGCGTTTTTCACCCTCTCAAGTCTGGATAACCATAATAAACAACCGTTATGCCAGCGAATTGACCAGAATCACGCAAATCGCACTCTTTATCGCGTTTTTGTGTCAAATCCGCTACTTTATGCAGGCAGTCTACCTACCCTGAGTTAAGGAATTTTATGCGCAACCGTACCCTGGCCGATCTTGATCGCGTCGTGGCATTAGGTGGTGGTCACGGTCTTGGCCGTGTGATGTCTTCGCTGTCGTCGTTGGGCTCTCGCCTGACCGGCATTGTCACCACGACCGATAACGGTGGTTCTACCGGCCGTATCCGCCGTTCTGAAGGCGGCATTGCCTGGGGTGACACCCGTAATTGCCTCAATCAGCTGATTACCGAGCCTAGCGTCGCCTCGGCGATGTTTGAATACCGTTTTAGCGGCAACGGGGAGTTGGCGGGGCATAACCTGGGGAATCTGATGCTGAAAGCCTTGGATCACCTGAGCGTGCGCCCACTGGAGGCGATCAATCTGGTGCGTAGCCTGCTGAAGATCGACGCGGCGCTGATCCCGATGTCGGAACAACCGGTCGATCTGATGGCCCACGATCATGAGGGGCACCAGGTCTACGGTGAAGTCAATATCGATCAACTGAGGATCATGCCGCAAGAGCTGATGCTCTCCCCGCCGGTACACGCCACCCGTGAAGCGGTTGAGGCAATCGCACAGGCCGATCTGATCCTGATCGGGCCAGGCAGTTTTCTTACCAGCCTGATGCCACTGTTGCTGCTAGAAGATCTGACTCAGGCCCTACGACGCAGCAGCGCCAATATGGTGTATATCGGTAACCTGGGCCGCGAGCTGAGCGTCGCCGCAGCCGCACTGACGCTGCAAGACAAACTTGCGCTGATGGAAGAGAAGATCGGCCGTAAAATGATTGACGCGGTGATCGTTGGCCCGGCGGTGGATACCAGCGCCATGCAGGATCGCATTGTGGTGCAACAACCGCTGGAAGCCAGCGATATCCCTTATCGCCACGATCGCCAACTATTACGCCAGGCGCTGGATACCGCGTTGGTGCAGCTAGCTAGCCGCGGTTAATCTTGACCACGGAGCCAAGGATTGTCGCTAACGCTGTCGATGTAGAGATCTTCCACCTGCTTGCGTGCCCACGGGGTGCGGCGCAAGAACTTGAGGCTGGATTTGATGCTCGGATCGCTGCTGAAGCAGTTGATGCGAATACGCTCTGCCAGCCCGTTCCAGCCATATTGGGCTACCAGCTTATTCAGCAGTTGCTCCAGGGTAATGCCGTGTAATGGGTCTTTGGATGGGGTTGCGGTCATGGCGGCTACTCGTCTCAATACTTGGGGCGCACACCTTAATCAGCAAACGGGCGTACGGCAAGAAAATTTACCGGGGCGCGCATAGCACGCCCCTTAAGTTCACTATGATAGCGCGATAAACTGCTCGCGCAGCTGGTGGATTTCATCACGCACCGCAGCGGCTTGTTCGAACTCCAGATTCTGCGCATGAGAATACATCTGCGCCTCCAACTCCTGGATTTTTTGCTCCAGCGCTTTGGGGGTGAGCAGTTGGTATTTCGCCGCGCTCTCTGCCGCTTTGCCCTTCCCTTTGTGCTTGCCACGGCTGCTTGGTTGCCCAAGCTGTAGAATATCCGCAACCTTCTTGTTCAGGCCCTGAGGTACGATACCGTTGGCTTCGTTATGCGCCTGCTGCTTGGCGCGGCGGCGTTCCGTTTCACCGATCGCCTTGGCCATGGAATCGGTGATCCTGTCGCCATACAGGATCGCTTTACCGTTGAGGTTACGCGCCGCTCGGCCAATGGTCTGGATCAGTGAACGCTCGGAACGCAGGAACCCTTCCTTGTCTGCGTCCAGGATCGCCACCAGCGACACCTCTGGCATGTCCAGGCCTTCCCTTAACAGGTTGATGCCCACCAGCACGTCAAACTCGCCCAGACGCAAATCACGGATGATTTCGACACGTTCTACCGTATCGATGTCCGAGTGCAGATAACGCACCCGCTCCCCGTGCTCTTCCAGGTATTCCGTCAGATCTTCTGCCATGCGTTTGGTCAACGTGGTGACCAGTACGCGCTCGTTGATAGCCACGCGCTTGCGGATCTCGGAAAGCAGATCGTCCACCTGAGTGGTCACCGGGCGCACTTCCACGATCGGATCCAGCAGGCCGGTTGGGCGAACAACCTGATCGATAATATCGCCGCCGGATTTCTCCAGCTCATATTTGCCCGGCGTGGCGGACACGTAGATGGTCTGCGGTGCCGCAGCGGCAAACTCTTCAAAACGCATCGGCCGGTTATCCAGCGCCGAAGGCAGGCGGAAGCCGTATTCCACCAGCGTCTCTTTACGCGAGCGGTCGCCTTTGAACATGCCGCCGATCTGCGGGATGGTGACGTGGGATTCATCCACCACCAGCAACCCGTCTGCCGGCAGGTAGTCGAACAGGGTTGGCGGTGGCTCGCCCTCACCGCGCCCGGAAAGATAGCGCGAGTAGTTTTCGATACCGGAGCAGTAGCCCAGCTCGTTCATCATTTCCAGATCGAACTGGGTACGCTGCGTCAAGCGCTGTTCTTCCAACAGCTTGTTATTTTCCAGCAGCACTTTGCGCCGCTGAGCCAACTCCACCTTGATCTCTTCCATCGCCTGCACGATACGTTCACGCGGCGTGACGTAGTGAGATTTAGGGTAGATGGTAAAGCGTGGCACCACCTGCTCAATCTGGCCGGTTAGCGGATCGAACAGCGACAGGCGCTCGACCTCTTCGTCGAACAGCTCAACGCGCAGCGCCAGCTCATCCGATTCCGCCGGGAAAATGTCGATCACTTCGCCACGTACGCGGAAGGTGGCGCGCTGGAAGGCCTGATCGTTGCGGGTATATTGCAGCTCGGCCAGACGGCGCAGGATCGAACGCTGATCGATGATCATGCCCTTGGTCAGGTGCAGCATCATTTTCAGGTACAGATCCGGGTCGCCCAGGCCGTAGATCGCGGAAACCGAAGCCACCACTACCACGTCACGCCGTTCTAGCAGCGCTTTGGTGGCCGACAGGCGCATCTGCTCAATATGTTCGTTGACCGAGGCGTCTTTCTCGATAAAGGTATCGGAGCTAGGCACATAGGCTTCTGGCTGGTAGTAATCGTAGTAGGAGACAAAATATTCCACCGCATTCTCGGGAAAGAACTCTTTCATCTCGCCATACAGCTGCGCCGCCAGGGTCTTGTTGGGCGCCAGCACCATGGTAGGCCGGTTGAGATCGGCGATCACATTGGCGATGGTAAAGGTTTTACCCGAGCCGGTAACCCCCAGCAGCGTTTGGTGCGCCAGGCCGTCTTCCAGGCCCTCTTCCAGCTTTTGGATGGCTTGCGGCTGATCGCCGGCCGGTTTGAATTCGGAATGCAGTTTGAAATGTTTGCTCATATCCCCATCATCTTTCAGGTTTGCGGCCAGACGGTAGCGGCCTAATTATGGAAAGACCGGAAGATTTCCGCCAGTGCCCATGATACTGGATATAAAACCAGCTTCAAGCGGATTTACGCTATTACGGCCGTTAACGGGGCGCGAACGTACCGGCAAGGTGACAATACCATGACATTTTTATTGTCAATCACCCTGTTATCCCCAGAATGCGTTACAAATTAACTTTTGGCCCGGATTGCGCTGAAAAAACACCCATCGGCACGTTATCAATATCCGTTGGCTTGATTTTAATTAACCTATTGATATTAAATATATTTAATAAAAAGACGAGAATGCGGACAACCTGCGCACAACCCGCGCCCGCTCTCTGTTCACACCGCTTTTCTAAGTATAATGCACAAGGTTATCCACAGGAATAGTGGATAACTCTCACTACCCCATGGGGGGCGGGAGTTGTGGAAAGAACGCTTTTCCCAATGAAACGTCAACTGAGTCGGTTTTTTAGTTATTTTTTTACAATAATTCTGCTTTGGTTATGCCGATTAATGCTAAAAGCCGTAATAACGAAAACGCTCTTTTCGCTATTTTGCTTTTCAGGGGTTGCAAGTTGCGGCAACAATCTTTAGGGCTTGCACCAACAGCTTGCCATGCCGCACGGTAACGGTGCAAAAAACGCCCAAGTTAACTTTTATTGCCCTGACAGCCCCCCTGCGTACCGGGCTTAAATCAGTTAACAAAACAATAACAAACCACCTTTTTTGTTGCGCAACACCTGATGGCCTAGGAATTGCATTTCCTGGTTCAGGGGCGTTACCTTGCAGAAGAACCGGCAAATTCTGGCTAAAACCGGCCGCAGCCAGCTCGGTTATCTTCGCCGAAAAAGTGCATAGCATGCCCAAAAGCCCCATAGAGCCACAAAACGACCGGTAGCGGCCATTTTCTCACTTTTTTAGCCTGAGCCTCGATTAAGGTAATCAGCACAGCATTTGCCACACCCGGGAGAGACACCGCTTGCTGCGGTCAACGTTATCCATACGTGAATATCGGTCTTGGAGGAGATGCCAAATGTTAAGCTTAAGGGCGGTAAACCAATATTATGGGCAACAGCATACGCTGTGGGATGTCAGCCTTGAGTTGCCTCGTGGGCAATGCACCCTATTGCTTGGCCGCAATGGAGTGGGTAAAACTACGCTGATCAATTGCATCATGGGACACCTGCCGATCGTCAGCGGCAGTATGACCTGGCAGTTGGCGGATGAGCCACCGCAAAACCTGTTGCCGCAGCCGGTAGAAAACCGGGCGTTACTCGGCATTGGTTACGTGCCACAAGGGCGGCAAATCTTTTCCCAACTGAGCGTAGAAGAGAACCTGCAGGTGGCGTTGATGGCCGGGCGTGACAAGGCCCGTCGTATGCCTCCCATCATTTACAATCTATTCCCCCGGCTCCAGGCGATGCGTATGCGCCGTGCGGGTGACCTGTGCCAAAGTGAACAACAGCAGTTGGCATTAGGCCGCGCTCTGATGCTGGAGCCGGAACTGCTGATCCTGGATGAGCCCACCGCCGGTATGTCACCTTCCCTGGCGACGGAGATCGGCCAGGTACTCCGTAAGCTGAATCAGGAACTGGGCATGACCATTTTGCTGGTTGAGCACCAACTCCCCTTTGCCCGCCATCTGGCCGACCGCTTCTGCTTGATGGATAAAGGCCGTAACGTGGCCAATGGCACGCTGGGGCAGTTGGATGAGGGGCTGATTGATGCCTATCTGACGGAGTGATTTGGCCCCTCCGTGGGCCATCATGTTAAGGGTTCAACCTGGTTAAATCGAGATACTGTCCCAATGCCTGCTGTTCTACCTGCGGTAAATGTGGGATCTCGCCCAACAGGGGGGCGGGCAATAGGCGGCAAAGAGTGGCAAGGTATTCTTGATGGCGTTTTCCAGGCAGGGTGACGTCATTGGCGATCCAGCCTGCCAGGGTCAGACCTGACTGTTGGATCGCCAGCGCAGTCAATAGAGCATGATTGATGCAGCCAAGCTTGATGCCCACCACCAGGATCACCGGCAATTGCTCTTGCTGCACCCAGTCGGCAAAGGTCTCATGCTCAGAAAGTGGAGTGAACCAACCGCCGGCACCCTCTACCAACAGCCAGTCCGCACGTTGTTCAAGATGACGTAAACCGGCGGAAAGCCGTGCCAGCGAGATAGGCCGCCCTTCGGCCTGGCTGACAATATGCGGCGAAGTCGGTTCGGCAAAGGTGTAAGGGTTCACTACGGCGTAATCCAGCGCTACGCTGCTGTTTCTCTGCAGCGACAGCGCATCGCCGTTGCGTAACCCTTCATCGGTCATCTCACTGCCTGACGCCACCGGTTTATAGCCAGCACAGCGCCATCCCGCCGCGCTGGCGGCCTGTAGCAAGGCGCTGCTGGCCACGGTTTTTCCCACTTCGGTGTCGGTTCCGGTAACGAACCAGCGCTTAATCACGATAAATCACTCCATAAACCAAATGATAACTGAGAGGAAACTGCCCGTCCCGGCAAGGATAGGCAGCCTGCAATGCGGCAAGCCGCTGGCGGGAAAGCAGGCCAGCCTCGCGTCCTTGATGCAGATGAGTCGCACCGATGCCCTTTAGCGATCGCATCAACGTCATCACGTCGGGATAACTGAGCGTTTGCCAATTTGCCGTAAGCTGGTGCCGGTAGGGATGACAGGCGGCGGCAATCTGAGTTGGCGGCAGGAAGTCATTAACATGACGCTCGCCATCGACTTGCTGCCAAGCGTCACCTAACTCGTGCAAAGCCCCTTGCGCCAAAGTAGAGAACAGGATCAGCCCACCGGGCCGCGTCACCCGATACAACTCAGCCAAGGCCAGAGGCAAGTCGCTGCACCACTGCACCACCAGGCTGCTAAAACAGATATCCACCGAGGCGCTTGGCAAAGGGATGTGCTCGATATCTCCCAACAGATAACGATCCGCCGCTTGCTGCTGGCGGGCAAAAGCCAGCATGCCCGGAGCCAGATCCAGCGCGCTGACCTGCTTGCCCAGCTCGCGCCAGCGACGGCTGAAATAGCCCGTGCCGCAACCGGCATCCAACACCTGTTGGCCTGGATGAGACAGCCCCATCCCCAGTAAGCGTTCACCAACCTCCCGTTGCAGCACCGCTGCGGTATCGTAGCTCGCCGCTGCCCGGCTGAAGGCCGCCGCCACCGCCTGCTTGTTCACCGCATCAATGGCAGACGTCATGCAATACCTCCAACAAGCGATCGATATCCTGTGGCTGGTGTGCCGCAGTGAGCGTAATGCGTAACCGCGCGCCCCCCGGTGGTACCGTTGGTGGACGGATGGCGCTGCCCCACAATCCCTGCTCTCGCAGGCGCTGCGCCAGATCCAGCGCCTGTTGGTTATCCCCCACCAGCAACGGTTGGATAGCGGTATCCGACGCGGTTAGCGTTAACGGCAGACCTGCCACTCCGGCACGAAAATGCTGGATGTGTTTTTGCAGCCGACTACGTAGTTCATCCCCTTGCTGAATACAGCTTAACGCGGCCTGCAAGGCACAGGCTTGAGCGGGCGGCATCGCGGTGCTGTAAATCAGATGGCGGGCGAATTGCAGCAGATATTCCGCCAACGGCTCATCGCAGAGGATCGCCGCGCCGCTGACGCCAAATGCCTTGCCAAAGGTGACGACCAGCACTTCCGGGTGCACACCTTGCTGCCAGCAACTGCCTCGCCCCTGCTCGCCACGTACGCCAATCCCGTGCGCATCATCCACCATCAGCCAGGCACCTGCCTGCTGCGTCAACCGATGTAGTTCGACCAACGGTGCGCTATCCCCGTCCATGCTGAACACCCCTTCGGTGATCGCCAACTGTTGGCCTGCACAGGTTTTTTGCAGCAAGGTGGCCAATGCCTGGGGCTGGTTATGCCGAAAACGCCGCAGTTGCGCCGGTGAGTGAGTGGCCGCTTCCAATATAGAGGCGTGGCTGAGCTTATCTGCCAAAATGCGATCGTCGGCCTGCATCAGGGCAGCCAGCAATGCCTGATTGGCCGCGTAGCCGGAAATAAACAGCAGCGCACGCGGGTAGCCGAGCCACTCCGCCAGTTGCTGCTCCAGATCATGATGAGCATGGCAAAAACCGGTGACGTGGCCGGAACCGCCGCTGCCAACGCCGTAACGCTGCGCCCCCTGCTGCCAGGCGGCGATCACCTCAGGATGTTGGCTCAGGCCCAGATAGTCGTTGCCGGAAAAATTCACATAGCGCTGGCCGTCGAGTTGCAAATAGCGGCCATTACCGCCTTGATTCACCTGACGTTGCCGATAAGCAGCGGCTCCTCGCCGCGCTTCCAGCGCCTGTTCGATCCGTTGCTGCCAGCTCATTACAGCGCCGCGTTGTAGAATTCGGCGGTATCGGCGTGCAGCAACTGCTCGGTCAGCACCTGCTGCTGCTGATTGTCACCCTGTTCGGTGGCGGTTTGCTGCGGATTCAGGCCCAGCTTGCGGAACAGTTGCAGATCCTTGTCCTCTTCCGGGTTGGGCGTGGTCAGCAGTTTGCAGCCATAGAAGATGGAGTTGGCCCCGGCCATAAAGCACATCGCCTGAGTCTGCTCGCTCATCTGTTCACGGCCTGCCGACAGGCGGACGTAGGACGTCGGCATCATGATGCGGGCAATGGCAATGGTGCGAATAAAGTCGAACGGATCGACATCGTCATTATCGGCCAATGGCGTGCCTTTCACCTTCACCAGCATATTGATCGGCACGCTTTCCGGCGGTTTGGGCAGATTGGCCAATTGTACCAACAACCCGGCGCGGTCACGCACCGTTTCGCCCAGCCCGACAATCCCACCGGAGCAGACTTTGATCCCGGCGTTACGCACCTTATCCAAGGTATCCAGACGTTCCTGATAGCTGCGGGTGGTGATGATGTTGCCGTAGAATTCCGGCGAGGTGTCCAGGTTATGGTTGTAGTAATCCAACCCCGCTTCGGCCAGCCGTTCGGCCTGCGCGCCATCCAGCGTGCCCAGCGTCATGCAGGTTTCCATCCCCATCGCCTTGACGCCCTGCACCATCTGTTGCAGATAAGGCATATCGCGCTCGTGCGGGTTTTTCCAGGCAGCCCCCATACAGAAACGGCTCGAACCGGCCGCTTTGGCCTTGCGCGCCGATTCCAGCACCTGTTCCACCTGCATCAGCCGCTCGGATTCCAGGCCGGTTTTATAACGCGAACTTTGCGGGCAGTACTTACAGTCTTCCGGGCAGGCACCGGTTTTGATCGACAGCAGCGTACTGACCTGCACCTGTTGCGGATCGAAATGTTGGCGATGAATAGTCTGTGCTTCGAACAGCAGTTCGAGTAAGGGTTTATCAAACAGGGCCTGGGCTTGCCCCACTGTCCAGCGAATGCGGTCGGCCATTTACGGCGTCTCCAAAAGGGAAAAAAGTGTCGTCAGTGTAGAGTTTGCGATTATACTGTCAACCATTCTATTAAAATTTGGTTTACGGCTAATGTCTGTTTCTCCCTGCGATATTGAATTCGATCGACGCCACATCTGGCACCCTTACACCTCCATGACCCAGCCCTTGCCTTGCTATCCGGTGGTGTCCGCCAGCGGCGTCGAGCTGCAACTGGACGATGGCCGCCTACTGGTGGATGGCATGTCTTCCTGGTGGGCAGCGATCCACGGTTACAATCATCCACAGTTGAATCAGGCAGCCGTACAGCAGTTGGAAAAAATGTCGCATGTGATGTTCGGTGGCATCACTCATCCTGCCGCTATTGAACTGTGCCGCAAACTGGTAGCGATGACGCCGGAAGCGTTGCAGTGCGTATTCCTGGCAGATTCCGGATCGGTGGCGGTCGAAGTGGCGCTAAAGATGGCGCTGCAATATTGGCAGGCCCGTGGTGAAGGGCGGCAGCGCATTCTGACCTTACGCCATGGCTATCATGGTGATACCTTTGGCGCGATGTCGGTCTGCGATCCGGACAACTCCATGCACAGTCTGTATCAGGGCTATTTGGCCACCCACCTGTTTGCCACCGCACCGCAGTGCCGTTTTGACCAGCCTTGGGACGAACAGGACATTGCCCCGTTTGCCGAATTACTGGATCGGCACGCCGGGGAAATAGCCGCTGTGATCCTGGAGCCAGTGGTGCAAGGTGCCGGTGGAATGCGCATCTATCATCCAAGCTATCTGCAACGCGTGCGGGAGCTGTGCGATCGCCACCAAATCCTGCTGATTGCCGACGAGATCGCCACCGGTTTTGGCCGCACAGGCAAACTGTTTGCCTGTGAACATGCCGGCGTAGTGCCGGATATTCTTTGCCTGGGCAAAGCGCTGACCGGTGGCTATATGACCCTTTCCGCCACCCTGACCACGCGCCACATAGCAGAAACGATCAGTAACGGAGCCGCAGGCTGCTTTATGCATGGGCCAACCTTTATGGGCAACCCGCTAGCCTGTGCCGTAGCCTGCGCCAGCCTGTCCTTGCTCGAGGAAAATCACTGGCAACATCAGGTCGCCGCCATTGAAACACAGCTTAAACAGCAGCTCTTACCGCTGGTGGCATCACCCAATGTGGCCGACGTGCGGGTGCTTGGGGCGATTGGCGTGGTGGAAATGCATCAGCCGGTGGATGTGGCGTTGCTACAGCGTGGCTTTGTCGAACGCGGCGTGTGGATCCGGCCCTTCGGTAAACTGCTCTACCTGATGCCGCCTTATGTCATTACGCCAGAACAGCTCACCCGGCTGACGGCAGCAATCGCGGCTGCGGTGGAGTAACGGTTTTAAGGTTGTATTGTGGCGGCAAACCGATCTAGCTTAGGGGTTCGGTATTTTAGACAACTGGGAGTCATTATGGCTTTTCGTTTGTACAGCAACGATCTGCAAGACGGCGCAAAAATGCCTGAACGGCAGGTATTTAACGGCATGGGCTACCATGGGGATAACCTCTCCCCTCATCTGGCCTGGGAAGATGCACCGGCGGGCACCAAGAGCTTTGCCATCACGGTTTACGATCCCGATGCCCCTACCGGCTCCGGCTGGTGGCACTGGGTAGTCGCCAATATCCCGGCAAACGTGCATGAACTGCCGCAAGGTGCGGGTTCCGGCAAACCGGGGCTACCCGCTGGCGCAGTGCAAACCCGTACCGATTTCGGTAAGGCCGGTTACGGTGGCGCGGCTCCGCCGCAGGGTGAAAGCCATCGTTATCAGTTCACCGTGCATGCGTTGGACGTGGAAAGCATTCCAGTGGACGCAGAGGCGAGTGGCGCGATGGTCGGTTTTAACATCCACTTCCATAGCCTTGGCAAAGCGACGTTGACGGTAAAATACAGCTGAGAAACGTTGAGGGGCGAAGCGCTTCGCCCCGATTTTTAACCCACTATTTTGCCAGCACGCTCACCCACATTGGGCCTTTGCCCACCGGGTAACGCGCCAGATCCGTCAGCTCACCGCTGTTTTGGTCAATCTGATACACGCCGATATGACCAGATTTCTGCCCTGCCGCAATCACGAAGCGACCGCTGTGATCGATATTGAAACCGCGTGGCTGCTCTTCTGTGGCATGGTGGCCAACCACCGCAATCTTGCTGCCGTCTTCCGAGACACTGAACACGGTTAAAATGCTGGCTGTGCGATCGCTGGTATAAAGGAAACGGCCGTTTGGCGTGAGGTGGATATCCGCCGCCCAACGGGTGCCGGTGAAATCGGCAGGCATCATGTCCAGACTCTGCACCAGCGTATATTTGCCACCGTTGGCTTCGATAGCGAACACATCTACCGTGCCATCCAGTTCATTGACGCAGTAAGCGAATTTATCGTTACCATGGAATGCCATATGGCGCGGGCCTGCACCGCTTGCCGTCGCTACGGCTTCTTGGCCGTGTGGCGTCAGTTGGCCCTGTTGGCTCAGATTAAACAGGCGGATGCGGTCCTCTTTCAAGCACGGCACCAGCAGCAATTGATTGGTAGGGTCAATATTGGCTGAATGCGGCGCGGTCAGGCCATCGATCTGCTGGGTAGGCGCCAGCACTACGCCATCATGGCCAATCGGGCTGATGCTGGCACAGTTGCCGCTGTAAGACGCCGAGAACAGATAACGCCCCTGCAAATCGGTGGAAATATGGGTTGGGCTGCCTGGCAAAGGTGCCATCCCTGCCTCATGCAACGTGCCATCTTCCGCGATACGGTAGCTGACAATGCCAAACGCCGGGCGTACCCCAACATACAGATGGGTGTTATCCGGATGGATCGCCATCGGCTGTACCTGCCCCGCCACCTCGACCGTTTGCAGCAGTGTCAGTGCGCCCTTGTCGTCTAACTGCCATACGTGGATCTGCTGGCTCTCCGGGCTGGCGACATAAACGATTTGCTTCATTTGCTCTCCTTAATGAGAAAGGGTAACCGGTTTCAGTTTGTTCTAGCTTACGCGACATTTGTGACATGGCAACCCTAGGCTGCGTCCCTCAACGCGGTTTTATCGAATGGTTATCCGGTGTACCATCGAGGTAATTTTGTTGCTAACTATAATGAGACCGCTATGAGCTACCGTGTTATTGCCCTCGATTTAGACGGCACTTTGCTAGACAACCAGAAACGTATCTTACCGCAGTCGCTAGCCGCGCTGGAGGAAGCCCGTGCCGCCGGAGTGAAAGTCGTGGTGGTCACCGGCCGCCATCACGTGGCTATCCACCCGTTCTATCAGGCGCTGCAAATCGATACGCCAGCCATTTGTTGTAACGGCACCTATCTGTATGACTTCCAGCAGAAAAAGGTACTGGCCTCCGATCCGCTGGCAAAAGAGCAGGCCAAGCAGGTACTGCAACTGCTCAAGCAAAACGATATTCACGGCCTGATGTATGTGGACGACGCCATGCTGTATCAGGAGACAAGCGGTCATGTGATCCGTTCTCTAGCCTGGTCAGAGACTTTGCCGGTAGCCCAGCGCCCAACATTGTTGCAGGTCAACAGCCTGATGCAGGCGGCGGATGAGGCGCAGGCCATCTGGAAGTTTGCCACTTCACATAGCGATCTCCCGGCGCTACGCAGCTTTGCAGAAATGGTAGAAAAAGAGCTGGGCCTGGCCTGTGAATGGTCCTGGCACGATCAGGTGGACATTGCCAAAGGCGGCAACAGCAAGGGTAAACGCCTGCAGCAGTGGGTGGAGTCACAGGGGTTGAGCATGGATCAGGTGGTCGCCTTTGGTGACAACTACAACGACCTGAGCATGCTTGAAGCCGTTGGGCTGGGCGTTGCCATGGGTAATGCCGATAATGCCATCAAGGAACGTGCTGATCTGGTGATTGCCGATCACCTGCAGCCGGGGATTGCCGAGGTTATCCGTTCTCGCGTGCTGAATTAACAAAAACGACCCCTCACCCTAACCCTCTCCCACAGGGAGAGGGGACCGATCGAGTTAGGCTGAAAGTATCGTGATTCTTCATCAGCACCTGCTGATTCACCTTGGTTGCAGGAGCGATCTCCATTGCTAAGATCATCTCTTTACTTTCCAAAAGAGCAGGGGCTAATAGCTCCCTCTCCCTGTGGGAGAGGGTTGGGGTGAGGGCCCATCGCGGCTGATCGACACGCTCTTGACCTGTGCATACAGCCACTGACCGGGCCTGATAGCCAGATCGTCACGTGCCCATGGGGTGATGCGCGCCCAGAGGATGTTTTCCCCGACCATCAGCTTCACTTCAACCTGCCCTGCCACATCCAGACACTCCGCCACCTTGGCGGGCAAAATATTACGAATGCTGCTGTTGGCTGGCGGTTGCAGCACTAAAGAAACGTCGGCGGCGTTGATACGAATACGCATCTGGCTGCCCACCGGCGCTTCAATACCGCCGACCCATAGCCGCTGATCGCCCAGTGCCAGCGCGGTCATGGCATAGCGCGGGTGATGTTCAATCACGCTCACGCTCAACACGCTGCTCTGATCTTCTCGCTGTAGCCAAGGCCGCAGCGCGCTGCTGGCCCAAACCTCCTCCAACCCGCCGTACGCACGCACCTGGCCGTGATCCAACACCATCACCTGCTCTGCCAGGCGCAAGATCTCGTCCATGCTGTGGCTGACATAGAGAATGGGGATATTGACGTCCTGCGCCAGCCGCTCCAGATATGGCAGCAGCTCACGCTTGCGTGGCATATCGAGCGAGGCCAGCGGTTCATCCATCAGCAACAGTTCTGGCGCGGTCAACAGCGCCCGACCAATCGCGACACGCTGTTTCTCTCCGCCGGACAGGGTCAAAGGCAAACGGTTCAGCAACGGCGCAATCCCCAACAGCTCGACAATGCTGTCAAACTGGCCGCGCATACTGGCCGCCATGCCGTATTGCAGGTTGCCGCGCACGCGATAATGCGGGAACAGGCGCGCATCCTGGAAAACATAGCCAACGCGGCGTTTTTCCGGTGGTAAACAGACACCGCTGGCGGTATCCACCAGCGTGCGGCCATTAAGCACAATACGCCCCTGTTGTACCAGCGTCAGGCCGCCGATAGCATTGATCAAGGAGGTTTTACCAGCCCCGGAAAGCCCGAAAATTGCAGTGATCCCCTGAGCCGGCAGATTAGCCTGCACGTTGAGATTGAGATCGCCAAGCTGCTGGGAGAAATCCAGTTCTAACATCTATAAGCCCATACGCTTGCGGCCCCAGCGGGCCAGCCATTCGGAAACCATCAGGGCAGCCAGGGCCAGCACGATGGCAATCACGCACAAACGCGCTGCCGCCGCCTCGGCCCCTGGCGTTTCGATCAGGGTGTACATTGCCAGCGGGATGGTACGGGTTTCACCAGGGATATTGGAAACAAAGGTGATGGTGGCGCCAAACTCGCCCAAAGAGCGGGCAAAGGCCAGCACCACGCCAACGATCACGCCGGGCAGCGAAAGCGGTAAGGTGATGGTGAAAAACACCCGCCACGGGTTGGCGCCCAAGGTGCGGGCTGCCTGTTCCAAGCGGATATCTACCGCTTCCAGCGACATGCGGATAGCACGTACCATCAGCGGGAATGCCACCACCGCAGAAGCCAGGGCGGCACCGCGCCAGCTGAAACTGAAGCTGAAACCAAACCAGTTATATAACCATTCGCCGATAAAGCCGCGCCGCCCCATGGCAATCAGCAGCAGATAGCCCACCACCACCGGTGGCAAGACTAACGGCAGATGAACAATGCTATCCAACAACGATTTACCGGGGAAATTGCAGCGAACCAGGATCCAGGCCATTAAAATACCCAGCGGCAAACTGCAGATCACCGCCAGGCTGGAGACTTTCAGGCTCAGTTCGACCGCCTGCCATTCATACTCACTTAATATCATTTACGCGGGGTGAATCCATAACGTTCGAAGATAGCCGCAGCGGCCGGAGTCTTCAGGTAATCGTAGAAAGCCGTCACGGCTGGCGTCTGGTGATCTTTAACGATGGCCATTGGATACTCAACCGGCTTGTGGCTGTCTTCCGGGAAGATGGCAATCACTTTAACCTTGTCGCTGGCCACGGCGTCGGAGCCGTAAACGATACCCAGCGGGGCTTCTTCGCGCTCAACCATGGCCATAGCGCTGCGCACGTTATTGGCCCGCGCCAGCTGAGGTTCCAGCGTGCTCCATGCCCCCAGGTTCTGCAGCGCTTCTTTGGCGTAGATGCCCGCAGGAACATGATCCGGATCGCCTACGGACAGGCGGCCACCGTTGAGCAATTTGGCCCAGTCGGTTTGCTTGTTGATAGTGATTTTATCTTGTTTGGCCGATTTGGCGGCGATCAGCACCAGTTCGTTGCCTAGCAGGGTATAACGAGTGTCTTTCACTATCTGCTGCTTATCAATGGCATAATCCATCCATTGCTGATCGGCAGAGATAAACATATCCGCAGGCGCCCCTTGCTCAATCTGGCGTGCCAGCGTTGAGGAGGAAGCAAAAGAGGAGACGACTTCGACGTCTTTGCCTTTCTGGTATTCGGTGGCGATATCTTGTAAGGCATTGGTCAGCGAGGCTGCGGCAAACACGGTGATTTTCTCCGCCGCAGAAACCTGTGCCACCAGCCCGCAAGCCAATGCCACACCGCCAACCCAGTTAATCCATTGCTGTTTCATTGTTTTCTCCGCAAGTTAACCATCATCACATCGCTATGTAAAAAATAATATAACGCAGCGAGAACGATTGTCATGCGGTTTATCGGCAAAGCGAGAGATAACTTGAGAAATACCCGCCAAGAGAGCTCAGCGGGCATTTGGGAGGGGGATTAGCTGCGGTTTTCTTTAGGATGGCCAACTTTGGAGAAGATGTTGAACACCTCGCCCAAGCCATAAATCAAGCCTAAAATAATGGCCATCACTACCGGCACCATGACCACGGCAAACAACAGACTTTTCAATAATTCTAACATCGTAGCCTCACTTGACTGCTTTAAACCGCTGCGTAGGCTTCACTGTAAACCAAAACGCAGGCGAAAACGCGGTTATTTTACCGACTGCGGGAAATTTGTAACCGGCTAAACGTGCTCAGTTGGCGCTTTGCGGCAAATCGGCGACAATAGCCTGACTTACTGCCTTATAAGGACCCATCATGCAGGCCGAGATCCTCCTTACCTTGAAGCTGCAGCAGAAACTGTTCGCTGACCCACGCCGCATCGCGCTGCTTAAGCAAGTGGTGCATACCGGCTCGATCAGCCAGGGAGCCAAACTGGCGGGGATCAGCTACAAAAGCGCCTGGGATGCCATCAATGAGATGAATCAGCTGGCCGAGCAGACGGTGGTCGAACGCGCTACCGGCGGCAAAGGCGGCGGCGGCGCGCAGGTGACCCGTTATGGCCTGCGGCTGATCCAACTTTACGATCTGCTGGGCCAAATCCAGCAGAAGGCCTTTGACGTGTTGCAGCAGGACTCTCTGCCGTTGGACAGCCTGTTGGCCGCCATCGCCCGTTTTTCGCTGCAGACCAGCGCCCGCAACCAGTTTTTCGGCACCGTGATTGAACGCGACCATCAGCAGGTCCAACAGCATATCAGCCTGCTGCTGGCCGACGGCAACACCCGCCTGACCGCTGCCGTGACTCAGCAAAGCGCTGACCGGCTACAGTTGACGCCGGGCAAAGAGGTGTTAGCCCTGATTAAAGCGCCTTGGGTGAAACTCAGTACCGATCCGGCTTCGACCGGCCTGGCCGATAATGCACTGCCGGGAAGCGTAGCCAGCATTCAGCCTGGTAGCGATCACAGTGAGGTTCTGGTCACGCTCAACGGCGGAGAAACGCTATGCGCCACCGTCAGCAACCAGGAACTGGCACAGTTGAAACTGAGCGTCAGCACGCCGGTACACGCCTTGTTCAATGCCGATCGGGTGATTGTCGCGACGTTGTGTTAAACGCAACGTCACGTTGCAGTATTGCCGATTGACATCTTTTCCGCTTGCGCCTATTTCTAAGGAAATTAATTGCAGAATAGGGAACATAGGATGTCGTCGTTGCACATTTCGCAAGGTTCATTTCGTCTAAGCGATACCCGCACGCTGGAGCTGGATCGGCTTGATATTCAGTCCGGCGATAGCTGGGCATTCGTCGGGGCTAACGGCAGCGGGAAATCCGCGCTGGCCCGTGCGCTGTCCGGTGAGCTGACGTTGCTGAAAGGCGAACGCCACAGTGATTTTCGCCACGTAGTGCGGCTCTCTTTTGAGCAGTTGCAAAAGCTGGTCAGCGACGAATGGCAACGCAACAATACCGACCTGCTCAGCCAGGACGAAGACGACACCGGGCGCACCACGGCGGAAATCATTCAGGAAGAGCTTAACGATCCCGCTCGCTGCGCACAGTTGGCCGAGCAGTTTGGCATCACGCCGCTGCTTACGCGCCGTTTCAAATATCTCTCTACCGGTGAGACCCGCAAAACCCTGCTGTGTCGTGCCCTGATGGCCCAGCCCGATTTGTTGATCCTCGATGAGCCGTTCGACGGGCTGGACGTCAATTCGCGCGCTCAGCTCGCCACTCTGCTTGGCGAACTTTCACAGCAAGGTTATACCGTGGTCCTGGTGCTCAACCGGTTTGATGAAATCCCAGACTTCATTGAGCAGGTCGGCGTACTGGCCGATTGCACCCTCACCAGCCAGGGGCCACGGCAACAGGTGATGGCCGATGCGCTAGTCGCCCAACTGGCGCACAGTGAAAATCTCAACGGCTTGACGCTGCCAGAAACCGAAGATCCCACACAGGTCATCAGGCTGCCGGACGATCGGCCACTGATCGTTCTGCGTGATGGCGTAGTAAGCTACAACGATCGCCCCATCCTCAACCAACTCAGTTGGCAGGTTAACCCCGGTGAACACTGGCAGATCGTCGGCCCGAACGGGGCGGGAAAATCCACCCTACTCAGCCTGATCACCGGCGATCATCCGCAAGGCTACAGCAACGATCTGACGCTGTTTGGCCGCCGACGCGGTAGTGGAGAAACCATCTGGGATATCAAACGCCATATCGGCTACGTCAGCAGCAGCCTGCACCTGGACTATCGGGTCAGCTCCAGCGTGCGTAACGTGATCCTGTCCGGTTTCTTTGATTCGATCGGTATTTATCAGGCAGTTTCCGATCGTCAGCATCAGTTGACCTCACAATGGCTGGCGCTGCTCGGGCTTGGCGCTATGGGCGATGCCTCCTTCCATAGCCTGTCCTGGGGCCAGCAACGCCTGGCGCTGATCGCCCGGGCATTAGTCAAACATCCGGCGCTGCTGATCCTCGATGAGCCACTGCAAGGCCTGGATCCGCTAAACCGCCAATTGGTAAGGCGCTTCGTAGATGTGTTGATCCAACAGGGCTCAACCCAGTTGCTGTTTGTTTCTCACCACGCAGAAGACGCGCCGCAATGTATCACCCACCGTTTCTCCTTCATCCCTGAAGGCGATGGCTACCGCTATCAGCAAGACGTCCTGGCTTAACATACTCGGGGTGAGTGCTACAGCGCTCATCCTGAGGACATATCCGGCAACACTTCCTCCACTACGCATCACATTTGGCCTTTTATCCTTATAAGGGTACAGAAACGTTTTTGGAGAAGGTATGTCCGCCGCGCTGATTATGATTGACCTGATTGAAGATCTGGCTGGCCCTAAAGGGCGGGCGAATCACTGCCACGAACAGATCGTAACGCGTGATGTGATCGCGCACGTCAATGCTGCTGCGGCCTACGCGCGGGTGCGTAAAATCCCGGTGATTTGGTTGCGCACCGGTTTTGCCGACAATTACCACGATATTCCCCGACACTCGCCGCTGTTCAATCAGCTCAAACATATCGGCGCACTGCGTTTAAGTAACGGGGGATGCCATTGGCTGGCCGGTCTGGAGGTAAAAACCGAGGATCTGTGCCTGGAAAAGAAAGGGCTCAGCGCGTTTGCCGGTAACAATTTGTTAGCTTGGTTACAGCAGCACCGCTGCCATCACCTGTTATTGGGCGGTATCAGCACCCCGTTAGCCATTGAGAGCACCGCCCGACAGGCGCACGATGCAGGCTTACAGGTCACGGTGCTACAAGATCTGTGCGCCGCCCCAACGGATGAGATCCACCAGCAAAGCCTGGAAACCTTACAGAACCTTGGGGAGGTTATGCGTTCGCAAGCCTGGATGAAGGGTTAAAACCGTTTCCGCACGATTAACTACTGTCCCGACCTTTAAATTCACCCTGTTGTGCTACTATCCCAATTAGTGCTCGTTTAACCAGACATTAACACGCCGGATTTCCGGCATTGAGCGCCGTGTATCTATTTAAAGGGATAGCTATTATGTGGGGCGTACTTTCGGCTTCGTTGTTTTTTTTGCCATTTAACCGGCTGATTGCCTCGGTAGTATTGGCTGCGGCCGCCGCAATGGGGGTTTACCATCATGTCCTGACGCCCATTGGGCTAGGTTATCTGGCGGTTATCGCCATTGCTATCTGGCTTCATCAGCACTATCACCAGCAGCGCAGCATCGCGCTAGCGCTGGAAGTGTTTTTAGTCGCCTGCTCAATCGCGCTGTTTTATCACCTGATACCGGGCTTCAATAACCAATTGATGGTCGATCAGGACAAAGTGGGCCCGATGAGCTCGCTGTATTCCATGTATTACAACTTCGATAAGGCACTGGTGCCCTTTCTGTTGTTAGCCTGCCTGCCAACGCTGTTTAACGCTGGCAAGCCTGACAAGCAAGTCGGCGTCAGCGCCTGGCTGATCCTGGTGCTCTGCATCCCTGCGGTGCTGCTGTTGGCGGTGGCGCTCGGTGGGCTGAAAGTTGAGCTGCACCTGCCCTCCTGGATCCTGGCTTTCATTATGGCCAACCTGTTTTTTGTTTCGATGGCCGAAGAAGCGCTGTTCCGTGGCTATTTGCAGCAGCGCCTGCGCCAGTGGCTGGGTGCCTATCCGGCACTGATTATCACCGCCCTGCTGTTTGGTGCCGCCCACTTTGCCGGTGGCACGTTGATGATGGCATTTGCCACGCTGGCGGGGGTGATTTATGGCCTGGCCTGGATGTGGAGCGGCCGCCTGTGGGTGCCCATTCTCTTCCACTTTGGGCTAAATCTGGTCCATTTGCTGTTCTTTACCTACCCGACTTACCAATATTAGTCCCCCTCCAGGCCGGTAGATTGCTCTGCCGGCCTGCTTGGTGTAACCGCTACCACTTAACACACCCCATTGCCTTCCCTATCTCAACCGGATTATAGCCTCAATCGATGTAAGCGATTCCATTTTTCGCGCTAGATCACCTTTTTCTCGCCGCGACCATGCTATCTTCTAGCCATTATTTTCCAAAATGCACTCGGCTATAGTCGGTCACGCAGCAAGTGAAAGCGATTACAATTAGCCCCGTTGCGAGATAAAGGAAGCGCAATGCCTGATTTCAATCCTATCGATCATCCACATCGCCGTTTTAATCCCCTTACCGGGCAATGGGTGCTGGTATCTCCGCACCGAGCCAAACGCCCGTGGCAAGGCCAGCAGGAATCCCGCGCTCAGGAAACACTGCCAGCCCACGATCCCGACTGCTTCCTTTGCCCTGGCAACACGCGCGTGACCGGTGATAAAAACCCTGATTTTCCGGGCACCTACGTGTTCACCAATGATTTTGCCGCCCTGATGCAAGATACCCCGCAGGCACCGGAAAGTGACGATCCACTGATGCGTTGCCAAAGCGCCCGTGGCACCAGCCGGGTGATCTGCTTCTCCCCCGACCACAGTAAAACGCTACCGCAGCTGACACTACCCGCGCTGGAACAGGTGATCGCCACCTGGCAGGAACAGACCGCCGATCTGGGGCGCAGCTACCCCTGGGTGCAGGTGTTTGAAAATAAAGGGGCCGCGATGGGCTGTTCCAATCCTCACCCACACGGTCAGGTATGGGCCAACAGCTTCCTACCGAATGAAGCCGAACGAGAAGATCGCCTGCAACAGGAGTATTTCAGCCAGCATCAGTCCGCCATGCTGGTGGACTATGCTCAGCGCGAGCAGGCCGACGGCAGCCGTACGGTGGTGGAAACCGAGCACTGGTTGGCGGTTGTCCCTTACTGGGCAGCCTGGCCGTTTGAAACGCTGTTGCTGCCAAAAGCGCCGGTACAGCGCCTGACCGACCTTAGTGCAGCACAAAGCCGCGATCTGGCCATTGCGCTGAAGAAACTCACCAGCCGCTATGACAACCTGTTCCAATGCTCTTTCCCTTACTCCATGGGCTGGCACGGCGCGCCCTTCAACCAGGCCGATAACCGCCACTGGCAACTGCATGCCCACTTCTACCCGCCGTTACTGCGCAGCGCCACGGTGCGTAAATTTATGGTGGGCTATGAAATGCTGGCGGAAACCCAACGCGACCTCACCGCAGAACAAGCCGCTGAACGCCTGCGTGCGGTCAGTGATATCCATTACCGCGAAGCCGGAGTGAAATAATGAGTCTGAAGCAACTTACCCAAGCCCTGTTTACCGAACACTTTGGCTACGCACCCACCCTGACGATCCAGGCTCCGGGCCGAGTCAATCTGATCGGCGAGCACACCGATTACAACGACGGCTTCGTCCTGCCCTGCGCCATTGATTATCAAACCGTGATCAGCGGGGCTCCACGTAACGATCGCCAGATCCGCGTATTGGCCGCCGATTACGAGAACCAGCAGGATCAATTTTCGCTGGATGAGCCGATCGTCAGCCACGCCAATCTGCGCTGGGCCGACTATGTGCGCGGCGTGGTGAAACACCTGCAGACCCGCGATGCCAATTTTGGCGGTGCCGATCTGGTGATCAGCGGCAACGTCCCGCAGGGCGCCGGGCTTAGCTCTTCCGCCTCACTGGAAGTGGCCGTCGGGCAGGTGTTGCAGGCGCTCTATCAATTGCCGCTGGACGGCGTAGCGCTGGCGCTGAATGGCCAGGAAGCGGAAAACCAGTTTGTCGGCTGCAACTGCGGCATTATGGATCAGCTGATTTCTGCGTTGGGCAAGAAAGATCACGCCCTGCTGATCGACTGCCGCTCTTTGGAAACTCGGGCGGTGCCAATGCCAGCCGATGTCGCAGTAGTGATCATCAACTCCAACGTCAAACGCGGCCTGGTCGACAGCGAATACAACACCCGCCGGCAACAGTGCGAAGCTGCGGCTCGCTTCTTCGGCGTCAAGGCGCTGCGCGACGTCAGCCCGGATCTGTTTTTCCCGATCCTGCACGAACTGGATCCGATCGTGGCCAAACGGGCGCGCCATGTGATCACCGAAAACGATCGCACCCTGGCCGCTGCCGATGCCTTGGCCGCTGGCAACCTGAAGCTGATGGGCAAACTGATGGCTGAATCACACGCGTCGATGCGTGATGATTTTGAAATTACCGTGCCCCCTATCGATACGCTGGTCGAGATTGTGAAAGAGGTCATTGGCGATCGTGGCGGTGTGCGCATGACCGGAGGGGGCTTTGGGGGTTGCATCGTGGCCCTGATGCCGCAGGATCTGGTAGAGTCTGTACGTACGGCGGTTGCTCGCGAGTATCCACTGCGGACCAACGGCCTGCAAGAAACCTTCTACGTCTGCAAAGCTTCACAAGGATCCGGTCTATGCTGAGCGATAACTCCACCGTTGCCCCAGACGGCCAGCCCTTTATTCTCACCACCCTGCGAAATGCCGCGGGAATGACGGTCACGTTTATGGATTGGGGCGCAACCTGGCTTTCCGCCGTGCTGCCCTTGAAATCAGGGGAACAACGTGAGCTGCTGCTGGGGTGCCAAACTCCGCAGGACTATCTGCACCAAGGGGCCTATTTGGGGGCCACGGTCGGGCGCTATGCCAACCGTATTGCACATGCCAGCCTGAACATCGCTGGCAAGCCACACCCGCTGATCGCCAATCAAGGGGAGCATCAACTGCACGGCGGGCCAAACGGCTTCCACGCTCGCCGCTGGCAGATTGTGAAGCAGGATGAGCAGCAGGTGATTTATCAGCTCCATTCGCCAGATGGCGACCAGGGCTTCCCTGGCAACCTCGACGTGACGCTGAGCTACCGGCTAACCGCCGATCACCGGCTGGAGATTGAGTATCAGGCACAGACCGATCGCGCCTGCCCGGTCAATCTGACCAACCATGCTTATTTCAATCTGGATGGCGCAGGCCACGACGCCCGACAACAGCGCTTGCAGCTGTTCGCCGACCGTTATCTGCCCGTGGACGGCGATGGCATTCCCAGTGCCGATCTGACGGCGGTTGCCGGTACCGGGATGGATTTCCGCCAGCCGAAAACCCTGCAGCAAGATTTATTGCGCGATCGCGATCAGCAACGGGTTAAAGGTTACGACCATGCCTACCTGTTGCACGATACCTGCCACGGATTGGCAAGCCCGGCAGCTCACCTGTGGTCTGCCGATGGCAAGGTCGCGATGACGGTGTTCACCACCGCGCCAGCACTCCAGCTTTACAGCGGTAATTATCTGGGTGGCACACCGGCACGCGACGGCGGTAGTTACCAAAATTATGCAGGCGTGGCGCTGGAAAGCGAGTTCCTGCCGGACAGCCCGAACCACCCCGAATGGCCACAGCCGGATTGTTGGCTACAGCCTGGTCAGCGTTATCAGAGCGCAACGCACTATCAGCTTATTCCTATCTGAGCCGCCACGCCCCTTGTCATGCGGTAAGGGGCGTGATTGTTATAATTGCTTACATTGCACCCCCAGGCCGTTACCTTTCCTTATTGCCAACCCCGCACTAGAATCAGGCTACCGTGGTATGCACAAGCCCGTGAGTGATATCACAATTTTCGGCCTGCTGGCCGTTCAATAGCTGAAGGAACACCTAATGCGTCTGATCACTGCACTTCCATTACTGGCAGGTTTACTGCTGAGCACCAACCTGATGGCTGCCGACACCGCAGCAAAAACGCCTTCTCCGGCGCAGGCTGCCCAGCAAAAACGCATGACCGATTGTAATCAACAGGCTACCACCCAATCGCTGAAAGGTTCTGACCGCACCACCTTCATGAGCACCTGTCTGAAGGCCGAAGGCCACCATACCGAGAAGACCCTGACGCCACAGCAGCAGAAGATGAAAGACTGTAATGCCGACGCTGCTAAAAAGAGCCTGAAAGGTGACGAGCGCAAAACCTTTATGAGTAGCTGCCTGAAAAAAACCGCCTGATCGCCTTAACGCTGTGGCGCGAGTGAATAGCTCTCATTCGCGCCCTTCGACCAGCCTGAACGATTCAGCTTTTTCCTTAGCGCCCCTCTTACCTTGCAGCCAAAAATTGGCTATGGTTAACACTATGCCCAGTGGCAGTAAGGGTTAGACAATGTCGCGCGTCGTACGAAACCCTCGACTTTTAGTGGATATATTCACGGGTATATCGATTGCCGAGTGAGTAGCAGCGGAATATAATGATATTCGTTATCATTAAACCTTCAGATTATTAAGGAGTTAAGCTATGGCTGTAACTAAGCTGGTTCTGGTGCGCCACGGCGAAAGCCAGTGGAACAACGAAAACCGCTTCACCGGTTGGTATGATGTCGATCTGTCCGACAAAGGCCGTACCGAAGCAAAAGCAGCGGGCAAGCTGTTGAAAGACGAAGGGTTCTCTTTCGATTTCGCTTACACCTCCGTACTGAAGCGTGCTATCCACACTCTGTGGAACATTCTGGACGAGTTGGACCAGGCCTGGCTGCCTACCGAAAAGTCCTGGAAGCTGAACGAACGCCATTATGGCGCGCTGCAGGGTCTGAACAAGGCTGAAACCGCAGAAAAATATGGTGACGAGCAGGTCAAACAATGGCGCCGCGGCTTCGCAGTCACTCCACCAGAGCTGACCAAAGAAGATGAGCGCTACCCGGGCCACGATCCACGTTATTCAGCGCTGAGCGATAAAGAGTTGCCGCTGACCGAAAGCCTGGCGTTGACCATCGATCGCGTTATCCCTTACTGGGACGAAGAGATCCTGCCACGCATCAAGAGCGGCGAACGCGTGATCGTCGCGGCTCACGGTAACTCCCTGCGTGCGCTGGTGAAATATCTGGATAACCTGAGCGAAGACGAGATCCTCGAGCTGAATATCCCAACCGGCGTGCCGTTGGTGTATGAGTTCGATGAGAACTTCAAGCCAATCAAACGTTACTACCTGGGTAATGCCGATGAGATCGCAGCCAAAGCTGCGGCCGTCGCCAACCAGGGTAAAGCGAAGTAAGATTTCGCCTCTGAAAAACAAACAAGCCCCCGGTGCTGAGCCGGGGGCTTTTTTTATTGCTCTTTGATCCTGGCTGCTTCGATAACCTGCAAACGCGCCTGCATCTCTGGATGGGTGCTTAACCACTCCGGCACCTCTAGTGCCACGCTTGACGTGCTTGCCGCCTGTTGCAATGCGCGGTAAAGATCTTCCATCGCCAATAACGAACGCCCCTGGCGCTGCATTTCCGCGATTGCCCAGTCGTCTGCCTCACGCTCCACGCTGCGGGAGAACTGCATTTCATGCATAAATGAGGCCGATTGCAGCAAGGTATCGCCGATGCCGCTGACATCGCCGGTCATCCACATAAACGTCAGTGCCACCAGGGATGAACGCACCACCATGCGCATAGGATGACGATACGCATGATGTCCCATTTCATGGAGCATCACCGCGGCCAGGCCGTCGTCATTGGTTGCCAACTTGGCAAGATCGTCGGTGATCACCAATGTCCCGTCAGGTAACATGAACGCATTGGCAACCTCTGGCACCGCCAGTAATTTCAATTTGAGCGGAGTGCGCTCGTGCCGCATCTGCTCCGGCATCACCTGCAAGAATAGCTTCTGTATCGCCTGCTGTTTCTCGGCAGGCAATTGCGACGGCTTGAAGCCACTGGTTTGCAGGAAATCGAGCGTATGTTTACCCAGCTTCTGTTCGGCCGCGGTAGGAATGCGCATGGCGATTTCACTGCTCGCCCAAGGGAGAACCAGGAAAACATAGGCCAGGGTCAACAGGACGGTTAGCAACAACGTCAGCAACACGCCACGCTTATAACGCTCTAAGCGGTGCACCAACCCCGGTGAACGGCGTTGATAAAACCACTGGCGGAATGACGCATCATTGGCGGGTACAAACCGGCCACCGTCTGGAAAGGTCAGCGTCAGAGGAATGCGTCCCAATGACTCGGAAACGGTAATTTGCGCTAAAGAAAAATAGCGATGTTCGCCATCATATTGCAGCGTTACTCCATCGCCCATATCGTTTAACAGCAGCCGGGCCGCCTGTTGGGCGGCCCGGCCAGGGCACTGATAGTGTCCTTCAAGGATCATCAGTCTTTACTCAAAAACTGGTGCCCAGATCGAGCGCCTGTACGGCTTCTTCAGCGATAGCGGTATTAGCCGTATCGTGATGAGCCTGTACCGACAACAGCGACAGATCGCCTTCAACCTGAGTTGACTCAGCAATATAGCGAGCATGACGTACGTGGGCCACCGGAGCTGCAAGGCCCAATGAGAACACGGTGATCAGGCTGTTGGTGATCAACAGTCCCATATACGGCAGAGTCTGCATGGAAGAACGCAGTTTAACCTCACCTTGCAAGGTGGTTTGGTTAAACACGTAGTTACGCTGAGCGACAACCATATAACTGCTGGAAACCATCACACCTAGCAACAGCACCAACATCATCATGAACAGGCTACCAATATTATTTGCCATCTGGGCTTGCAGCATGGCATCGGACATACCGCCAAACAGCGCCATTTGGAATAAGCTGACAAAGAACGAGCCAACCAGGACCAAGGCGATGACCAGGAATGGCAAGAAGATCAGCAGGCTGAACAGTGCAATCTTAATGAACTCTGCTTTCTTGAATTCGGCCACAAAAGGTGAAGTACCAAAACGCAGGTTGTTCACATACAGATCATGTTGCAGGGTAGCCAGGATACCATTGATAGCGGCCAGCATCGGTACAAACAGGATGACCGTAATAGCTGCCAGCACAATGATCGCAGTCGGGCTGCCCAGACTGCTGCCAATCAAACCTAATACGATCATAACCGCATACAGGCCAATCACTAGCAGTATCGGGCAGAACAGTAATACCCAGTAGGCGCGCCCGGTCTGGCATAAGTAATTGAAGCGAACACCACGATAGCTAGACATAATAGCGTTATAACGCCAGCTACGGATGATAATCCAAGGGATCAACGCAAGGAGTGCCAGCATGGCAATCATGCCAAGCAATGGGCTGATAAATAAAAGAATATAGAACAGGATCACGGCGCCGATCACCAGCAGACGGCCCTTGAGGATTTGCATTGGCTGCGCGTGGTAATCAAAGCGGTCGCCATTCAATTCGGTATTGCCATAAAAATAACGACGACGACGCACCGTTGCCCAAGCTGAGTATATTCCCAACGTAATAGCCGTCAGTAATATGTTAACCAACCAGATTGCGAAATACTCCCCACCCGTACCACGAAAATAAATTTGATGCCGAGAACTATTGTTTTCCATCAGCTATTCATCCTGAAATTAAAGTCATTCACCATCATGCCCTTATTTTTAGATTGGGTATTTTGGTTGTAAAAAACGCATCATCATAATCATACCGTGCGGCAAGAGCAAATTGTGTTTGACTAGTAACAGTTACGCGAGATGAAAAACAGCGGCGGACAAATAAGATGTTTCCTGGAAATAAAAATTATGGGCGGTAATACCAACTTATTATCATCAAAAAAGGCCCAGCGGAACGAGGAAAGCTCTACGAAATTAGTATAATGTCAGATTTTATTCTGGCGTTATTGTTGCAGGAGTCAATTCTTATAATCACCCTAAGGGTTGGGCCCCACAGCAATGCTGCAGGGCCACAAACACGGGTAGCTTATCGGCTACGGCGCGCCTTCACCGCTGCGGCCAGATCGCGCAGTACGGTTTCGGTATCTTCCCAGCCAATGCAGGCATCGGTCACGCTTTTGCCGTAAACCAGCGGCTCGCCGCTTTCCAGGCTTTGATTTCCTTCCACCAGGTGGCTTTCGATCATCACCCCGATAATGGCTTTTTCACCACCACGCAGCTGCTGGCAAACGTCCGCGTTCACCTCCAGCTGTTTTTTAAACTGCTTGCTGCTGTTGGCGTGGCTGAAGTCGATCATCACCTGTGCAGGTAAGCCCGCTTTGGCCAGCCCCTCTTTCACTTCTTTCACATGGGCCGCGCTGTAGTTTGGCTCTTTGCCGCCACGCAGAATAATGTGGCAGTCGCCATTGCCGCTGGTGTTAACAATCGCGGAATGACCCCATTTGGTGACGGACAGGAAACAGTGCGGTGCGCCAGCGGCATTGATAGCATCGATCGCCACCTTGATGGTACCGTCGGTGCCGTTTTTGAAGCCCACCGGGCAAGACAGGCCAGAGGCCAGTTCACGATGCACCTGGGATTCCGTGGTGCGTGCGCCGATCGCTCCCCAGCTCATCAAATCTGCCAGGTATTGCGGAGTGATCATATCAAGGAACTCGCCCGCAGCAGGCAACCCGCCGTCATTGATATCCAACAGCAGCTTACGCGCCAGGCGCAGGCCTTCGTTAATCTGGAAGCTGTTATCCATCTGCGGATCGTTGATCAGCCCTTTCCAGCCAACGGTGGTACGTGGCTTTTCGAAATAGACCCGCATCACCACTTCCAGCTCACCGTTGAGCTCCTGGCGCAGGGTCATCAGGCGCGCAGCATACTCTTTCGCCGCTTTGGTATCGTGAATGGAACAAGGCCCAATCACCACCAACAGGCGATCGTCATTGCCACGCAGGATGTTGTGGATCGATTGGCGAGCCTGTGACACCGTCTCTGCTGCCTGAGCCGAAGCCGGAAACTTTTCCAACAGGGCCACCGGCGGCAGGAGTTCCTTGATTTCTTTAATACGTAAGTCGTCGTTTTGGTAATTCATCACTTTTCCATTCGGTATCGGGTGTATCGCACAGCGCGTAGAGTAGATTTTACCAATCTAGCCTGTGAGGCTGGCGCTGTAAATCACCTTTAGATCCCATAATCACCATCGGCAAATATTCAGCTCTCTAGCAAGGCCGCCTATAATGAGCTAAGTAACGGCCAAACTTAGACTTTGGCACCCGACAAATTTTGCAAAAGGATAAGTAATGTCTGGAGCTTCTCATGTCCATCAGCCTAAAGACGGCAACAGTAAGCGCCTACTAGCCGCATTTTTAGTCACTACCCTCTTCATGGTTGTCGAGGCCGTGGGCGGATTACTTTCTGGCTCACTGGCGCTGCTGGCAGACGCCGGGCATATGCTGACGGATTCCGCCGCCCTGCTCGTCGCGCTGATGGCGGTGCACTTCTCGCAGCGAAAACCCAACGCCCGCCATACTTTTGGCTATCTGCGCCTGACCACGTTGGCCGCCTTTATCAATGCTGCCGCATTACTGCTGATTGTCGTATTCATCCTGTGGGAGGCCGTACGGCGTTTCTTCGAACCACAGCCAGTGATGGGTACCCCAATGCTGGTGATCGCCGTAGCGGGTCTGCTGGCTAACCTGTTCGCCTTCTGGCTGCTGCACCGTGGCAATGAAGAGAAAAATATCAACGTACGTGCCGCCGCCCTACATGTTCTTGGCGACCTACTCGGCTCAGTCGGTGCGATCGCAGCAGCCATCATCATTCTCACTACCGGCTGGACCCCCATCGATCCGATACTCTCGGTCCTGGTTTCCTGCCTGGTGTTGCGCAGCGCCTGGCGCCTGCTGAAGGAGAGTTTCCATGAACTGCTGGAGGGAACGCCACAGGAGGTAGATATCACTAAACTGCAAAAGGATCTGTGCCTGAATATTCCGGAAGTGCGTAACATCCATCATGTGCATGTCTGGCAGATTGGCGAACAAAGGCTGATGACGCTCCACGCCCAGGTGATCCCACCCCACGATCATGACGGGCTATTACGCCGCATCCAGGCCTATTTGCTGGAGCATTACCAGATTGGCCATGCGACGATCCAGATGGAGTACCAGCATTGTGATACCCCTGACTGCGGCATTGCGAGTGACCACTCACACTCCAATCATCTGGGGCATCATCATTAACATCCAGGGGCGCTTGTTACGCCCCTGGGTACTAAGGTGCTGAAGAAAGCGGTTGGGAGTGATTCTTCGAGGCACTGCGTATCCATAGCCAAGAGCCATTGAGAGCAATCAGCGTCAAGATGACGTACTCCAGCGCCATGGCATATACGCCCTGGTAAGCAAAGATCGCCACGCTGATCACATCAATCACTACCCATAGCAGCCAGTTTTCAACGTACTTGCGCGTCATCAGGATCATGGCGACGATAGACAGCACCATCATGGCGGAATCCCAGAACGGGAAAGCGTCCGGTTGCAGTTCTGGCATCTGTACGTTAAGACCCAGCCCCTGCATGACCGCCACCGCAATTTGTGTCAGGTAGGCAAATACCCGGTCGATATTAAACGTCATCAACGCGATACCAACCACGCACACCGCCCCCCATGCCAATGCTTTAGGCAGTGGCAACCAACGGATCTGCAATTCGGCCTGATTATCCTGCGTCTGGCGGCTCCAGGCATACCAGCCGTAAATATTGGCCACGAAGAAAAACAGTTGCAGCAACAGGCTGGCGTAGAGTTGGATCTGAAAGAAGATCACCGCAAACAGCGTGACGTTGATCAGGCCAAACAGGTAGTTGATGATTTTCTCTTTGCTGGCATACCAGATACAGAGTAAACCAAACAGCGTACCGATGGCCTCAATCCACGACAGGTCATAACCCCCTGCACCAATCGGAATGTGGACCAGAATGTTGCCGGTGCTGAAAAAGCTCATATGTCTTCCTTATAAAAACGTCAGCCTGGATTCAGGCGTTGCCTTTAACCTGCATTTTCAACTGCGCTGCAAAGTCCAGCATGCGGTTGAGCGGAATAAGCGCCTGGTCACGCAGTGCGCCATCAACAAAAATCTCATGCTGTGATCCCCCTTGTTCCAGCCCTTCGGCAATAGCCTTCAGGCCGTTCATCGCCATCCATGGGCAGTGGGCGCAGCTACGACAGGTGGCACCCTCACCGGCAGTAGGAGCTTCAAACAATTCTTTATCCGGACAAGCTTGCTGCATCTTGTAGAAGATACCGCGATCGGTGGCCACGATCAGTTGCCGATTGGGCAAGGTTACCGCTGCCTGGATCAGTTGGCTGGTCGAACCGACGGCATCAGCCAGATCGACGATCGCCTGCGGTGACTCTGGATGCACCAGTATCGCGGCCTCCGGATATAGGGCTTTCATACGTATCAGCGCCTGGGTTTTAAACTCGTCATGGACGATGCAGGCCCCTTGCCAGCACAGCACGTCTGCGCCGGTCTGTTTCTGCACATAGTTACCCAGATGGCGATCCGGCGCCCAGATGATTTTCTCCCCCAGGCTATCGAGATGTTCAATCAGCTCAACGGCAATGCTGGAAGTGACCACCCAATCGGCACGCGCTTTGACGGCTGCTGAGGTGTTGGCGTAAACCACCACTGTCCGATCAGGATGGCTGTCGCAGAATGCGGCAAACTCCGCCTCAGGACAACCGAGGTCCAGAGAGCACTCGGCATGCAGCGTTGGCATCAACACCTGTTTTTCTGGGCTAAGGATTTTGGCCGTCTCCCCCATAAAACGCACGCCAGCAACCAGCAGTGTCGACGCAGGATGTTGGCTACCGAAACGTGCCATCTCCAGTGAATCGGCGACGCAACCGCCCGTCTCTTCGGCCAGTGCCTGGATCTCCGGATCGGTGTAGTAATGGGCCACCAGGACCGCATCACGTTGCTTGAGCAAGGTTTTGATCTTCTGCCGATAAAAAGCCTTCTCTGCGACGTCTAACGGCACCGGTTTCGGCGGGAATGGATATATCGCCGCATTGACATCAAACATTTCACTCATCGCTGTTATCTCTATGCTAGGCTGTGGGTCTGCTTTTTAGGCTGCTTGCCGCTTGCTCAACCACCTCGTTTTATATACTAAACAAAATACCTAATTTCTAGCCAAAAGTCGCTGAACATTTCTTGTCATGGGCAGATTTGTTTAATGGGCTGAAATTTTGCTTGAAATGAGAAGCTTTGAGCTCAAAAGATAACGGCTGGGAGCAGTGATTTGTGGGAGAGTAGGTCTGGCAGGATAACCGGCCGCCGCCGTTGTCTCGCAAGCGAGACTCGAACCTGAGCGCATGATCTCACCCGCACGACTGGTGCGATATGACGTGCTGGAGTTTAGAGTTTAGTACTTTGGAATTTTTAAGATGGTGGGTCTGGCAGGATGACCGGCCGCCGCCGTTGTCTCGCAAGCGAGACTCGAACCTGAACGCAGGATCTCACCCGCACGACTGGTGCGATATGCGATTTTATTGCTGGGATTTTATTATTGAGAATTCTTGAAGATGGTGGGTCGTGCAGGATTCGAACCTGCGACCAATTGATTAAAAGTCAACTGCTCTACCAACTGAGCTAACGACCCGCTGATGTGGTTTACTGCTAAATCTTAAAATGGTGGGTCGTGCAGGATTCGAACCTGCGACCAATTGATTAAAAGTCAACTGCTCTACCAACTGAGCTAACGACCCACTGACGTGGTTTACTTCTGAACTATGAATACAGAATGAAGGACTGTATTGTCGAAACAGATGATTTACGTGGAACTAATTCCACTAAACATCCTTCACGATTCCAGTTTTACCAACCCATTAAGAATTGGTGGGTCGTGCAGGATTCGAACCTGCGACCAATTGATTAAAAGTCAACTGCTCTACCAACTGAGCTAACGACCCACTGCAGTGGTGGGTGATGACGGGCTCGAACCGCCGACCCCCTCCGTGTAAAGGAGATGCTCTACCAACTGAGCTAATCACCCACTGTCGTGGTACTACTCCACTCTTTACCAACTCATTAAGAGTTGGTGGGTCGTGCAGGATTCGAACCTGCGACCAATTGATTAAAAGTCAACTGCTCTACCAACTGAGCTAACGACCCACTGACGTGGTTTACTACTAATTTCCTTGCTGCTTTAACATCTTGCAAGTTGTCTTGGCAACGGCGGCATATATTACTAATTTATCTCAGCAGCGCAACCTAAATTTTGGCGCAATAGGTTCAACTGCTTGTTCTTCACGCGAATGAGCCCAGAATTCGGTCAAATCGACTAACTTCTGGGCTCGGTTTTTACTTACAAACTCGCTTCGCGTTTCTTGGCCTGCTTGGCCGCATCGCTGGTCGGGTAAGATTTGATCACCTGCTGGTAAACGGCTTTGGCTTTATCAGCCTGCCCTTTTTCCTGCATGATCACCCCAACTTTATACATTGCGTCCGGCGCCTTGGGTGATTTTGGGTAACTCTTAACCACCACTGCATAATAGTATGCCGCGTCCTCCTTCTTACCCTTGTTGTAGTACAACTGGCCCAGCCAATAGTTGGCATTAGGCAGGTAAGTGGATTTCGGATACTGCTTTATGAAAGCCTGAAAAGCGGAGATCGCCTGGTCATACTGCTTTTTTTCCAGCGCCAGTGAAACAGCGGCGTTGTAGTCGCTGTTTTCATCGCCCGTACTAGCCGCAGCGGCTGTCGCACCCGCAGGAGCGCTGCCAGCGCCATCAGAGGACGCCGCGGCGGCTGTACCACCTGCGGCCCCTGCTGCTGCACCAGCGGAATTCTGTGCGCCACCCTGGCTAAGGCTATCCATCTGTTGATAGATCTGTTTCTGGCGTTCAACTACCTGATTCAACTGATACTGACTTTCCTGGATCTGCCCACGGAGCGTATCGATATCGCGTTGGTTATCAGAGAGTTGTTGCTGGAGTTGGTTCAAAAGCTGGCCCTGAGCATTACTGATACGCTCAAGTGATGTGACACGGTCTTCGACCGAGCCGGACCCGACATTACTGATTGGCGCTTGGGCAGTAGCGGCCCATGGGACCGCTACGCCAACCAGTAACGCCAGACTCAACAGGTGACGTCTGAAGTTACTGTTCATGCGATTCTCTTAGTAAACCAGAACGGCACGACGGTTTTTAGCATAGGCTGCTTCGTCGTGGCCCAGTACTGCTGGTTTTTCTTTACCGTAAGAAACGATAGAGATTTGGTCAGCAGAAACGCCTTTGCCTTGCAGGTACATTTTAACTGCGTTAGCACGACGCTCACCCAGAGCGATGTTGTATTCTGGCGTGCCACGCTCATCCGTATGACCTTCAACAGTCACTTTGTAGGATGGGTTGTTACGCAGGAAAGCAGCATGCGCATCCAGCATCTGAGCGAACTCAGAGCTGACGTCATATTTGTCCAGGCCGAAGTAAACAATGTTGTTACGTTGCAGTTCTTGCATCTGCAGACGTGCTTGTTCTTCAGAAGACAGGTTGCTGCTGCCGTTTTCTGTACCAGTGCCAGCGCCCATACCGGATTGATCGTTATTAGCGCTTTTGTTAGAACTACAAGCTGCTACAGCCAGAACTGGCAGTGCCAGCAGAAGCCCTTTCAGCACTTTGTTCAGTTGCATTTCTTTGATCCTTTTATAGTTTTTGCCATACATATTTTAAACATGCATCACAGATACGGCGACCAGGAAGGGGATTTTACCTGTCCATCAGTTGCCGGAAGACGCGCTTTGAAGCGCCCATCAGTCGATACCAACTGCAGCACGGAGCCCATACCTTGCGTGGAGCTATAGATCACCATGGTGCCGTTTGGTGCGATACTAGGCGATTCATCCAGGAACGTGTCCGTTAATACTTGAACGGCTCCCGATCCGAGATCTTGTTTGGCGATATGCTGAGCCCCATTATTGGAGCTTACCATCACCAAGAATTTACCATCAGAACTCACAGTGGCGTTCTGATTCTGGGCACCTTCCCAGGTCAGACGTTGTGATGCACCACCATTGGCACTGATTTTATAAATTTGAGGACGCCCCCCCTGGTCAGAGGTAAAGGCCAGAGACTGGCTGTCCGGGAACCAGGAAGGTTCGGTATTATTGTTGCGGCCATCGGTAATCTGAGAGATCTGGCCAGAAGCCAAATTCATCACATACAGGTTCATGCTACCGCTTTTAGACAAGGCGAAAGCCAAACGAGTACCGTCTGGAGAGAAGGAAGGTGCACCGTTGTGACGTGGGAATGAAGCGACCTGACGGATAGCACCATCAGACAGGTTCTGGATCACCAGCGCAGATTTGCCGCTCTCAAAGGTCACGTAGGCCAGTTTGCTGCCGTCCGGCGACCAGGCCGGTGACATCAGTGGCTCTGGTGAACGATGCACTGGAACCTGGTTATAGCCGTCGTAATCCGATACGCGCAGCTCGTACGGGAATTTCCCGCCGTTGGTCTGCACCACGTAGGCGATGCGGGTACGGAATGCGCCCTTGATACCGGTCAGCTTCTCAAACACGCCATCGCTGGCGGTATGAGCCGCATAACGCAGCCACTGTTTGGTCACTTTAAACTGGTTTTGTGCCAATACGGTGCCAGGCGAACCTGAAGTATCGACCAGCTGGTAGGAAACCAGATAGCTGCCGTCGGCACCAGGCTGAACCTGGCCAACCACTACGGCATCGATGCCCAGCGCAGTCCAGGCCGCCGGCGTCACTTCAGACGCGGTGGTTGGCTGCTGCGGCATACGTGCCACATCAATCGGGTTGAATTTGCCACTGTTACGGAGATCTGCGCCAACGATTTGGCCAACATCTTCCGGAGGCGTGCCTGGACCCGCCCATTTAAATGGCACCACGCCAATCGGGCGAGCGGAGTCGACTCCTTGGGTGATTTCAATGCGAACTTCCGCGTGCAGCACGGATGCCCACAGAACAATAAGACCTAACGCTACTCGAAATGCCTGCTTCATCTCATCTCCCTTATCCAGGCGGTATGCCTGCGATAATTTAGCAGAATTTTAACAAACCAACGCCAACAACACTACATATTCCCTGTTGGTTACCTTGGTACATCCATGCGTTTAACTCGGTTTAAGACAATCATTATTGAGGCTTAAATACTAGGGTAGCATTCTTAAAGTGCTCATAGACTGCCTGGCTCGGTGGCTTCGGTATACGAGCCAATTTGGCAGCGGCTAAAGCAGCCTGACACAAAGCAGGATCGCCACCAACAGCCTTGACACTAATCAGCAGCCCATCTGGTGCCAATTTGATACTCAAATCACAGGTTTTACCTACAAACGAGCTTGGATCATAGAATTTGCTCTGGATCGCCGCCTGAATCTGCCCCTCATAGCCAGCAATATCGGCACCGCTTGCCCCCGCAGTTTTAGCATTACCCTGCCCTGCCGGTTTACCGTCACCTTTAGCCTTGGCACCGCCACCTTTCGGCGCGTTTTTACCATCCGCCAAATCACCAAACAGATTGTCTACATCAGCAGATTGCTTAGCAGCTTCAGCGGCCTTCTTCTTGGCGGCAGCAGCCTTCTCGGCAGCGGCGGCTTTTTTCGCTTCTTCTGCGGCCGCTTTCTTCTCGGCGTCAGCAGCGGCTTTCTTCTCTGCGGCTTCAGCAGCCTTCTGTTCTGCGGCAGCGGCGGCTTCTTTCTTCGCCTCTTCCGCCTGCTTTTTAGCAGCGGCGGCAGCGGCAGCTTCTTTCTTGGCTTCCGCTTCAGCTTTCTTCTGTGCGTCTGCCTGCGCCTTGGCTATTTTATCCGCCTCGGCTTTAGCTTTCGCTGCAGCTTGCTCGGCTGCCTTCTGTTGTTCTTTGGCCTTCGCCGCAGCGGCTTCTGCTGCTTTCTGCTGCTCAGCGGCCTGTTGTTGCTGCTCGGCAGCTTTCTTCTGCTGTTCGGCCTGTGCCTTGGCGTCCTGCGCGGCTTTTTCCTGCGCGGCCAAACGCTCTTGTTCCAGTTCTTTCAGGCGCTGCTGTTCCGCCGCCTGCTTCTGCTGCAGCTCTTCAGCCTGCTGCTCCGCCTTCTTCTGGCGCTGCTTTTCTGCACGCTGTGCATCGCTGCTCTGTTGCTGCTGGCGGTTGTACTGCTCTACCACCGCCCCTGGGTCGACCATCACGGCCCCGACCACGGAACCATCACCGCCGCCGCCTGCACTACTCATTTCAGTATTTTCGTACAGCGAACCCCAAATCAACAGGGCAATCAATAGAATGTGCAGAACCACCGAAACAATCACGGAGCGGTTCAGCTTATCATTTTGCTCAGTTGCCTTTACCAAAATAGAATCCCAAAAACTGCTGCTTAAACGGGGTTCCTGCGCCACAGGGCAGGAACCGGGTTGCCACTGACCTTAAGGTTAGATTGGCTGGGTCATCAACCCTACGGAAGCGACACCCGCCTGATGCAGAATATTCAATGCCTTGATAATCTCATCGTACGGTACTTCCTTGGCCCCACCGATCAAAAACACCGTCTTCGGATTAGCTGCCAGACGCGACTTGGCTTCGGCCGCCACCTGCTCAGGCGGCAACAGCTCCATACGGTTGTGATCCACCACCAGGGTGTACTGACCTACGCCGGAAACTTCCAGGATCACCGGTGGATTATCATCGCTGGACACCGTCTTGGAATCGGTGGCATCAGGCAAATCAACTTCAACGCTTTGGGTGATGATTGGCGCGGTTGCCATAAAGATCAGCAACAGCACCAACAAGACATCCAGCAGCGGAACAATGTTGATTTCCGACTTCAGCTCACGCTTGTTACGACCACGAACTCTCGCCATGCTACCCTCCTACTTCTTATTTGCTGTCGCTGGAGAAGGCCTGGCGATGCAGAATAGCGGTGAACTCTTCCATAAAGTTGTCGTAATTCTGCTCAAGCTTGTTAACGCGCTGGTTTAGGCGGTTATAGGCCATAACGGCAGGGATCGCGGCAAACAGACCGATGGCCGTGGCGATCAACGCTTCGGCGATACCCGGTGCTACCATCTGCAAGGTGGCTTGTTTTACCGCGCCCAAGGCGATAAAGGCGTGCATGATCCCCCACACGGTACCAAACAGGCCGATATACGGACTGATGGAACCCACGGTGCCGAGGAAAGGAATATGGTTTTCCAGCGTTTCCAGCTCACGATTCATCGAAATACGCATCGCACGCGTTGCCCCTTCGATCACCGACTCTGGCGCATGGCTGTTGGCACGGTGTAAACGGGCAAACTCTTTGAAACCGGAGTGGAAAATCTGCTCTGAGCCAGTCAGGCTATCGCGACGTGCCTGGCTTTCCTGATACAGACGGGAAAGCTCGATACCAGACCAGAATTTGTCTTCGAAGGCTTCGGCGTCGCGAGTGGCCGCATTGAGGATGCGGGTACGCTGGATGATAATCGCCCAAGAGGCAACTGAAAAGCATATCAAAATCAGCATGATAAACTTGACCAGCAGGCTCGCCTTCAAGAATAGATCTAGGATGTTCATGTCAGTCACTGCTTAAACTCCGCGACAATAGACTTAGGAAGCGCTATCGGCTTCATTTGGTGTGGATCAATGCATGCAATCAATACATCGGCCTGACTCAAGAGAGTACCGTCAGAATTAACAATGCGTTGAGCAAACGTAAGAGAAGCCCCGCGTATTGAGGTGATTTTGCTCTGCACTTCCAGCAGGTCATCAAGACGAGCTGGTGACAGATAATCCACCGTCATACGCCGGACAGCGAAAGCGACATGTTCTTCACTGAGCAGCTGCTGTTGATGAAAGTTATGTTGACGCAGCATCTCGGTGCGCGCTCTTTCATAAAAAGCGACGTAACGGGCATGGTAGACCACACCACCGGCATCAGTGTCTTCAAAGTAAACACGAACCGGCCATCGAAACAACTTATTACTCACGAGACTTCCAAACCAAGGCAATTGAACGATTGCTACTATACGCAAGACGGATCGGGTTGGGAATGGGTTACTGAATGGGAATGAAAATAATTATGGGCCTGAACGGCCCATAACATGGGGGATGCGTAATAGATTATAAAGAAACGTAAAGTAATCCTGCGGCCAGGATCACAATTGCAGGTAATGGCGCGAAAAATGCACGCCAAAACGTGCTCTGTGATCGGAAGCCGACACCGTGAACGATGCCCGCACATACCGCCCAGATCAGCAAGATGCCCTGCCAGATCTCTAACGAGCTGGTACGTGCTGCAAAACGGCTAGGATCCCAAAAGATACATCCCGCCAAAATCACCGCCAGCACCAATGAAAGGGCCCGAACCGGGCCCTTGTCGGTGATAGCGTACAGCTTATCCACCAGTGATGAACTCATCACTTACCGTCTTGCTGCGCTTTTGAATCTTCACTGTGCTCAAGCGCCAGCGCCGTGATGATACCGAAGGCACAGGCAAGAAGCGTTCCGAGGATCCAGGCAAAATACCACATGGTTTAGCTCCTTTTGCTTAGTACAGCGAATGCTTATTTTTTTCGATGAAGTTCTTATCCAGGCGACCAAACATTTTGTAGTACGCCCAAGCGGTGTACGCCAGAACGATTGGCACGAAGATAATGGCAACAACGGTCATCACCTGCAGTGTGAACAGGCTGGAAGTCGCATCCCACATGGTCAGGCTGACGTTAGGCACGGTGCTTGATGGCATAACGAACGGGAACATGGTTACCCCAGCCGTCAGGATCACACAGGCAATCGTCAGTGATGAACTCAGGAACGCCATCGCAGCTTTGTCCAAACGGGCAAACAGGATAGTGAACAGTGGCAGAACCACGCCCAACGCCGGCAGTGCCCACAGGGATGGATACTTGTTGAAGTTGATCAACCAGGCACCCGCCTGATGAGCCACTTCTTTACGCAGTGGGTTGGATTCCGCTGCCGTATCCAGTGCTGAGGTGATCACGAAACCGTCGATACCTTTCACCAGCCAGATACCCGCCAACAGGAAGCATACGCCCATCACCAGCGCAGAAATCTGCGCCGCAGCGCGTGAGCGCAGGTGAATCTCGGCAGTGGTACGCATCTGCAGGTAGGTTGCCCCCTGGGTCACCAGCATGGTCAGGCTGACAATACCGGCCAGCAAACCAAACGGGTTCAACAGTTGGAAGAAGTTGCCGGTATAGAACAGACGCAGATATTCATCGATATGGAACGGTACGCCCTGTAACAGGTTACCGAACGCCACGCCGAACACCACTGCAGGCACGAAGCTACCGACAAAGATGCCCCAGTCCCACATGTTACGCCAGGTGCTGTTCTCCAGCTTCGAGCGGTAGTCAAAACCGACCGGGCGGAAGAACAAGGCAGCCAGCACCAGGATCATGGCCACATAGAAACCAGAGAACGCGGCAGCATAAACCATTGGCCAGGCGGCAAACAATGCGCCACCGGCGGTGATCAGCCACACCTGGTTACCGTCCCAGTGCGGGGCAATGGCGTTGATCATGACCCGGCGCTCGGTATCGGTTTTACCGATAATGCGCATCAGTATACCGACACCCATATCGAAACCATCGGTGACGGCGAAACCGATCAGCAGGATGCCAACCAGGAGCCACCAGATAAATCGCAGTACTTCGTAATCAAACATATCTTGGACTCCTGTTTAGCGCGCTTCCTGCACGGCGGCAGTCGGTTGTTCAAAGTGGTAGCGGCCAGTTTTCAGGCTGCTTGGACCCAGACGTGCAAACTTGAACATCAGGTACATTTCAGCCACCAGGAACAGGGTATACAAGCCGCATATCAGCCCCATCGAGAACAGAATGTCGCCTGCGGTCAGCGAAGAGGTGGCGACTGCGGTTGGCAGCACCTCACCTATCGCCCACGGCTGACGGCCATACTCCGCCACGAACCAGCCCGCTTCAACGGCAATCCATGGTAATGGCAGGCCGAACAACGCAGCGCGAAGCAGCCATTTCTTCTGACCGATACGACCACGTACTACGCTCAAGAATGACAGGCCGATAATAAACAGCATCAGCACACCACAGGCCACCATGATACGGAAGGCGAAGTACAGTGGAGCTACGCGCGGGATAGAATCTTTGGTTGCCTGCTGGATCTGTGCTTCCGTCGCGTCGGTGACGTTTTCGGTATAGCGCTTGAGCAGCATGCCGTAGCCAAGATCCTGTTTGGTATCGTTGAATGCGGTACGCACTGCCGGATCGGTATTACCGCCACGCAGCTCTTCCAGCAGCTGGTAAGCCTTCATACCGTTACGGATACGCACCTGGTGCTGTGCCATCAGTTCGCGCAAGCCGATAACCGGGGTGTCGATAGAACGGGTGGCAATCAGGCCGAGCGCCCAAGGAATTTGAATCGCGAAGGAGTTCTCCATTTTCTCCTGGTTCGGGATGCCGAACAGGGTAAATGCGGCCGGAGCCGGTTGAGTTTCCCATTCGGCTTCAATGGCAGCCAGTTTGGTTTTCTGCACGTCCCCCATTTCGTAACCGGATTCATCACCCAGTACGATAACAGAAAGGATCGCAGCCATACCGAAGCTGGCAGCAATGGCGAACGAACGCTTGGCAAAAGCAACGTCACGCCCTTTCAGCAGATAGTAAGAGCTGATACCCAGCACGAACATCGCACCGGTGGTATAGCCCGAGGCTACGGTGTGAACAAACTTCACCTGAGCGACCGGGTTCAAAACCAGCTCGGAGAAGCTGAGCATCTCCATACGCATGGTTTCAAAGTTGAAGTCGGAGGCGATTGGGTTTTGCATCCAGCCGTTGGCGACCAGGATCCACAACGCAGACAGGTTTGAGCCGAGGGCAACAAACCAGGTGACCGTCATGTGCTGGATCTTGCTCAGGCGATCCCACCCGAAGAAGAACAGACCGACCAGCGTCGATTCCAGGAAGAACGCCATCAGACCTTCGATAGCCAGCGGGGCCCCGAAGATGTCACCGACGTAATGAGAGAAGTACGACCAGTTGGTCCCGAACTGGAACTCCATGGTCAACCCGGTGGCCACACCCAGAGCAAAGTTGATTGCAAATAACTTGCCCCAGAATTTGGTCATATCTTTATAAATTTGTTTGCCGGACAGCACATATACCGTTTCCATAATTGCCAGCAAAAACGCCATACCCAGCGTTAATGGGACAAATAGGAAGTGGTACATCGCCGTTAAAGCAAACTGTAAGCGCGACAGTTCGACAATATCAAACATCTTGACTCCTTGCTCCTCGCAGGAAGACTCCGACTTGCGGTTATCGGTATTACTCCCGAAAGAGTAGCCGGTAACGCCCCGCAGTGAATGCCCTTAAACACAACAAAATTTGATCCAGCCTCTCCGCTTTCAACCGCACGTTCAGAGCCAGACCACGAGGGACGGGAGCAAAACGCACCAATGAAAACCGACAGCGGGTAACAAATGCAACAAGATCAACCATCCGTAATTACACAATGGCATGATACTCGCCAAAGCCCATACAATAAATAGGTATTTGCGTGACACAGGTTGGACTTTTGGCTACAGGTCAAAAATCAGCCTAAATAGGTAGCCAGGCCAATATTGATCTAAAACAATTTAAGCCTATCTGCATATTATTGCTAGGCTCATTACGCATTTTGCTGTAATTTCCCAGCGCCCATGTTAAGCAATGGTTTAATTGTTTTTTATTGATATCTTTGTGTTAAATAAATGTAATTTAAAATACCCCCAATTGTATTACTTCAGCATTACAGTTCGATAGAAATTAACTTTTTATTTTCAATGATAATTGCAGTGAGTTAACTCACAAATCTGCCTTTTGCTAAGTAATCATAGACCATGTTGCGAGGTTGATCTCAGAACTTGCAAATACTACGTTTTGAACCAGCAACGCCTTGCAAAACTTGGCGGTATGTCAGTTGCTTACATAAAAAAAGGCCGCCCAAAGGGCGGCCAAGCATGTCGAGATATTATTATTTGCTATACGGTATTAACGATTCAGGATCGCCTTCACTGCATCACCGATATCAGCCAGGCTGCGTACGGTTTTCACCCCTGCCGCTTCCAGAGCCGCGAACTTCTCATCCGCAGTCCCTTTGCCGCCGGCAATGATGGCACCAGCATGGCCCATACGCTTGCCTTTAGGTGCAGTAACACCGGCGATATAACCCACCACCGGCTTGGTGACGTGCTCTTTGATATAGGCTGCCGCTTCTTCTTCCGCGCTGCCGCCAATCTCACCGATCATGACGATAGCTTCGGTCTGCGGATCTTCCTGGAACAACTTCAGAATATCGATAAAGTTGGAACCCGGGATCGGGTCACCGCCGATACCTACGCAGGTAGACTGCCCCAGACCGGCGTCAGTGGTTTGTTTTACCGCTTCATAGGTCAGAGTACCTGAACGGGAAACGATGCCCACCTTGCCTGGCAGGTGAATATGGCCAGGCATGATACCAATCTTGCATTCGCCCGGGGTGATCACACCAGGGCAGTTCGGGCCGATCATGCGCACGCCGGCTTCATCCAGCTTCACTTTCACGGTCAGCATATCCAGCGTTGGGATGCCTTCGGTGATGGTGATGATCAGTTTGATGCCTGCATCGATGGCTTCCAGAATGGAATCTTTGCAGAATGGCGCTGGCACGTAGATGACAGACGCGGTAGCGCCGGTCGCTTCAACAGCTTCACGCACGGTGTTGAACACTGGCAGACCCAGGTGCTCAGTACCGCCTTTGCCCGGGGTCACGCCACCCACCATTTTGGTGCCGTAAGCGATAGCTTGTTCGGAGTGGAAGGTACCCTGGCTACCGGTGAAACCCTGGCAGATTACTTTGGTGTTCTTATCGATTAAAATGGACATTATTTACCCTCCACTGCCGCAACAACTTGCTGAGCCGCATCAGTCAGGCTGGTCGCAGCAATGATATTCAAACCGCTGTCCGCCAGTTTCTTGGCGCCCAGTTCGGCGTTGTTCCCTTCTAGGCGCACTACCACCGGGACGTTAACGCCCACTTCGGCTACCGCGCCAATGATACCGTCAGCGATCAGATCGCAACGCACGATGCCACCGAAGATGTTCACCAACACCGCTTTCACCTTGTCGTCAGACAGGATGATTTTAAAGGCTTCGGTCACGCGCTCTTTGGTTGCACCACCGCCCACATCCAGGAAGTTGGCTGGTTCGCCACCGTGCAGTTTCACGATGTCCATGGTGCCCATCGCCAGACCGGCACCGTTCACCATGCAACCAATGTTGCCGTCGAGGGCGACATAGTTCAGTTCCCACTGGGCAGCACGCGATTCACGCTCGTCTTCCTGAGAAAGGTCACGCATTTCACGCAGTTCAGGCTGACGGAACAGGGCGTTGCCATCGGCACCCAGCTTACCATCCAGGCAGATCAGATCGCCCTGCTTGGTCACTACCAGCGGGTTGATCTCAACCATCGCCAGATCGCGCTCCAGGAACAGCGTTGCCAGGCCCATAAAGATTTTGGCAAACTGGCCGACTTGCTTACCGGTCAGGCCCAGTTTGAACGCCAGCTCACGCCCCTGGTAAGGCTGTGGGCCTGCCAGTGGGTCGATGGTCATTTTGTGGATCAGTTCCGGGGTCTCTTCCGCAACTTTCTCAATTTCAACGCCGCCTTCGGTGGAAGCCATAAACACTACGCGACGGCTGGCACGGTCAACTACCGCCCCCAGATACAGCTCTTTATCGATATCGGTGGCCGCTTCTACCAGGATCTGGTGAACCGGTTGGCCCAGCGCATCGGTCTGGTAGGTCACCAGGCGTTTACCCAGCCAGGCTTCGGCAAAAGTACGGATATCTTCTTTGCTGTTAACGACTTTAACGCCACCAGCTTTACCACGGCCGCCAGCATGAACCTGACATTTTACCACCCACGGGCCGGAGCCGATTTTAGATGCGGCTTCTTCTGCTTCACGCGGAGTGGTACAGGCGTAACCGGTTGGTGCTGGCATGCCATACCGAGCAAACAGCTGTTTTGCCTGATATTCGTGTAAATTCATGATGTTCTATCCATTCAGGTCAGAAAGTTTTAGCCGGGTCACTTTCGCGGGATTCCGCATGACTTATCGGCCACATAGCACAGGGTGTGGGCGCGGTAAAAACCGCGCCCTTGCAGGGATTAAACGTCCAGCAGCAGACGAGCCGGATCTTCCAGCATGTCTTTCACCGTCACCAGATAACTCACCGACTCTTTGCCATCGATCAGACGATGATCGTAAGACAGAGCCAGATACATCATCGGTTGGATCACGACCTGACCATTGACCGCCATCGGGCGATCCTTGATGGCGTGCATACCCAGGATGGCGCTCTGCGGTGGGTTGATGATCGGGGTGGACATCAATGAACCGAAGACGCCGCCGTTGGTAATGGTGAAGTTACCGCCAGTCAGTTCTTCCACGGTCAATTTACCGTCACGGCCTTTGATCGCCAGCTCTTTGATTTTCTTCTCGATGTCCGCCATGCTCATGGAGTCGACGTCGCGCAGTACCGGCGTTACCAGGCCGCGTGGAGTCGATACCGCAATGCTGATATCGAAGTAGTTGTGGTAAACCACGTCGCTGCCGTCGATAGAGGCGTTCACTTCCGGGAAGCGTTTCAGCGCTTCGACCACCGCTTTGATGTAGAAGGACATAAAGCCCAGACGTACACCGTGGCGTTTTTCGAAGGCTTCACCGTACTGCTTGCGCAGATCCATGATCGGCTGCATGTTGATTTCGTTGAAGGTGGTCAGCATCGCGGTGCTGTTCTTCGCTTCCAACAGGCGCTCGGCCACGCGTTTGCGCAGGCGGGTCATAGGAACACGTTTTTCGCTACGGCCGCCCAAGGCTGGCTGAGGAGCCGCCGCTGGGGCTACTGCAGCCGGGGCCGCTTTCTTGCTGGCAGCCAGGTGCGCTTCTACGTCTTCACGCGTGATACGGCCACCTACGCCGCTGCCTTTGATGGCGGCAGCATCGAGATCGTGTTCAGCAATCAGGCGGCGGATCGCCGGGCTGAGTGCGTCGTTGCTCTCTTCTTCCAGGCTGGCGGTTGCACGCTGTGCCGGAGTTGATTCAACGCTCTGAGCTTTCGCTTCGGTCGGCTTGCCAGAACTGTCACCCTGACGGATACGCCCGAGAAGCTGACGTGAAGTCACGGTTGCGCCTTCGTCTTCCAGGATCGCTTCCAGTACGCCGGCTTCACTGGCTGGCACTTCCAATACAACTTTGTCGGTTTCAATTTCAACCAGCACTTCGTCACGCTGAACGGTGTCACCCGGTTTTTTATGCCAGGTGGCGACGGTCGCATCGGCAACGGATTCAGGGAGGTCAGGAACCAGAATATCTACGCTACTCATTAGCTTTCCTTTAAATTTTTTCTTCAATATTCAGCGCGTCATTCACCAGAGCCTGCTGCTGCTTCTGGTGTACGGACATATAACCCACCGCCGGAGAGGCAGAGGCTGGACGTCCTGCGTAACGTAAAGAGGCCCCAAACGGGATCACTTCACGGAAATTGTGTTGGCTGCAATACCAGGCACCCTGGTTCAACGGCTCTTCCTGACACCAGACGAAATCATGCACGTGGGCATACTGTTCCAATACCGCTTGAACGGCCTGATGCGGGAACGGATACAGCTGCTCGATACGTACGATGGCCACGTCTTTCTGGTCGTTCTTGCGGCGTTGCTCCAGCAGATCGTAATAAACCTTACCAGAACACAGCACCACGCGTTTTACCGCTTTGGCATCCAGCTCGTCAATTTCGCCGATGGCCGGTTGGAAGGTGCCGTTTGCCAGCTCTTCCAGGGAAGAGACTGCCAGCGGATGACGCAGCAAGGACTTCGGTGACATCACCACCAGCGGACGGCGCATACCGCGCAACGCCTGACGGCGCAGCATATGGTAGACCTGTGCCGGAGTGGACGGGATGCACACCTGCATGTTCTGTTCTGCACACAGCTGCAGGTAACGTTCCAGACGCGCAGAGGAGTGCTCTGGGCCCTGGCCTTCGTAACCATGCGGCAGCAGCATCACCAGGCCACACATACGGCCCCATTTCTGCTCACCGGAGCTGATGAACTGGTCGATCACTACCTGAGCACCGTTGGCAAAGTCACCAAACTGCGCTTCCCAGATGGTCAGGGTGCGCGGCTCTGCGGTTGCGTAGCCATATTCGAATGCCAGAACGGCTTCTTCAGACAGCACCGAGTCCCAGACTTTGAATTCGCCCTGGCCGCTGTGGATATTCGCCAGCGGGACATAGACAGAACCATTTTTCTGGTTGTGCACCACCGCATGACGGTGGAAGAAGGTGCCACGGCCAGCATCTTCACCGGAAATACGGATCGGGATGCCTTCATCAGCCATGGTGGCGTAAGCCAGTGTTTCCGCTGCGCCCCAGTCGAACGGTTTGTTGCCTGCGGCCATCTCGGCACGATCGCCGTAGATTTTCGCCACACGCGACTGCATTTCGATCGCTTCCGGTACGCTGCTGATGCGGCGAGCCAGTTCCTGCAGGCGCTTCATCTCAACCTTGCTTGGGTACTCTTCGTCCCACTCATGGTTCAGGTATGGCGACCAGGTAAAGGAGTGCAGGTTCATCGGACGCCACTCTTCAACCACGCAGTCACCGCGATCGAGAGCATCGCGATACAGGTTGACCATTTCCGTGGCATCTTCCAGGCTGGCAACCTTCTGTTCGGTCAGTACGTCAGCGTAGATTTTGCGCGGCGTTGGGTGTTTCTTGATCTTCTGGTACATCACCGGCTGGGTTGCACTTGGCTCATCGGCCTCGTTATGCCCATGGCGACGGTAGCAGACCAGGTCGATCATCACGTCACGTTTAAAGGTGTTACGGAAATCCAACGCCAGACGGGTGACAAAGGCCACCGCTTCCGGATCATCGGCATTCACGTGGAAGATAGGAGCCTGCACCATCTTGGCAATATCGGTACAGTATTGGGTGGAACGCGCATCCAACGGGTTGGAGGTAGTGAAGCCAACCTGGTTGTTGATGACGATACGCACCGTGCCGCCCACTTCATAACCGCGGGCCTGCGACATGTTCAGGGTTTCCTGAACTACGCCCTGCCCGGTGATTGCCGCGTCACCATGAATGGTGATTGGCAGCACCATGTTGCTGCGCGCTTCGTCCAGACGGTCGCGGCGGGCGCGTACAGACCCCATGACGACCGGGCTGACGATTTCCAGGTGCGACGGGTTAAACGCCAGCGCCAGGTGAACCATGCCGCCTTCGGTTTCCACGTCGGAAGAGAAGCCCTGGTGATATTTCACGTCACCGGTGCCCAGGTGTTCTTTATGCTTGCCGGCAAACTCGTCGAACAGGTCCGCCGGTTTTTTACCCAGCACGTTGATCAACACGTTCAGACGGCCACGGTGGGCCATACCCAGCACCACTTCACGCGTGCCGTTTTTGCCTGCGTGACGCACCATTTCTTTCAGCATCGGCACCAACGCGTCGCCACCTTCCAGCGAGAAGCGTTTGGCCCCAGGGAATTTGGCACCCAGGTAACGTTCCAGCCCTTCGGCTGCTGTCAGTTCGCTCAGGAAACGGCGTTTCTCATCGGTGGTGAAGCTAGCACGCCCCGCTACCGATTCAATGCGCTGCTGGATCCAGCGTTTCTCTTCGGTGTTGGTGATGTGCATATACTCGGCACCGATCGAACCGCAGTAGGTCTGCTTCAGCGCCGCGTACAGATCGCTCAGCTTCATGGTTTCTTTGCCGATGGCAAAAGAACCCACGTTGAAGGTTTCCTGGAAGTCGGCTTCGGTCAGGTTGTGGTACGCCGGATCGAGATCGGGAACGCGCTCCTGTTTCCACAGGTCTAACGGGTCGAGGTTAGCGTGCTGATGCCCACGGAAGCGGAAGGCGTTGATCAGCTGCAATACCTTGACCTGCTTGGCATCGGTTTCAGGATCGTTGATGGTGGTGTTATAACGAGCAGAATCTTTCGCCAGGCGGCGGAAGTAATCTCGCGTTTGGGAGTGGAGCTGATCGGGTTTGACACCCGCAGTTGGTAGTTGCTGGAAAATCGAACGCCAACTATCTTCAACGGAACTCGGATCGGTTAAAAAGTCTTCATAGAGCTGCTCTATGTAGGACTGGTTCGCGCCCGCCAGATAGGAGGAATCCAGCCAGGCCTTCATTGCGCCGTTCTGCATTTTGATCCCTTAAGCTTTAAAGCTTCAGTTTTCGCCGTGGTTAACATAATTACCGTAATGGTACGCTTAACGGTTCACTAGACGTGCTTATACAAGTGCACGTTCTGTTTTGGACCTTGCGGCCCCATACAAGGAACCTCTAAAAACCGGCGGGACAAACCTGATTGCCTTTAACTACAATCACGGGTCAGTTTTTAGAGATGCCCTCTTGGGATGTGCGCCGGTAAAGCCCCCGGCGCAGCATCTCGTTCTGTTTATGCGCCGCGTTGCAGCAGCATAGACTTGATATGACCAATTGCACGGGTCGGATTCAAGCCCTTAGGACATACACTGACACAATTCATAATGCTATGGCAGCGGAAAACACTGAAAGCGTCGTTCAGATCGTCCAATCGTGCTTCAGTTTCCGTATCACGGCTGTCGATCAGGAAGCGGTACGCCGCCAACAGACCGGCCGGGCCAACAAACTTGTCAGGGTTCCACCAGAACGATGGGCAAGAGGTGGAGCAACAGGCACAGAGAATACATTCGTACAATCCATCCAGTTTTTCCCGCTGATCCGGCGTTTGCAGGTGCTCACGCGCCGGAGGATTCTTGCCATCATTAATCAAGAACGGCTTGATCTTTTCATACTGGGTATAGAATTGCCCCATATCCACCACCAGATCGCGCACCACCGGTAACCCCGGTAGCGGGCGGATCACAATCTTGTTGTTGCCTTTACGCAACGACGAGACCGGGGTAATACAGGCCAGGCCATTCTTACCGTTCATATTGATGCCGTCTGAACCGCACACGCCTTCACGGCAAGAGCGGCGGAAAGATAAGGTCGGGTCCTTTTCTTTCAGCTGGATCAACGCATCCAGCAGCATCATGTCACGGCCTTCTTCCGCTTCCAGGCTGTAGTCCTGCATATGCGGGGCGCTATCAACATCCGGATTGTAGCGATAGATAGAGAATTCAAGTTTCATCAATCGAGCTCCGCAATTAGTAAGAACGCACTTTCGGCGGGAATGCCGCGCGCAGCTTCGGTTGCATGTTCACTTCACGACGCGTCATGCTTTCCGATTGCGGCAGATACAGCGAATGGCACAGCCAGTTGGCATCGTCACGCTCCGGGAAGTCGAAGCGACTATGCGCGCCACGGCTCTCGGTACGGAAGTTGGCCGATACGGCAGTGGAATACGCGGTCTCCATCAGGTTATCCAACTCCAGGCATTCGATGCGCTGGGTGTTGAATTCGCTGGAGGTATCATCCAGGCGTGCGTTCTTCAGACGTTCACGGATCACTTTCAGCTCTTCCAACCCTTTCGCCATCGCATCACCTTCGCGGAACACCGAGAAGTTATGCTGCATACAGGATTGCAGTGCCTTACGAATTTCCACCGGATCTTCACCAGAACGGGTGTTGTTCCAACGGTTCAGACGATCCAGTGAAGCCTCGACGTCCGATTCGCTAGCATCGCGGCTATCGCCCTGCTCTGCCAACGACTCTTGCAGGTGCATACCGGCAGAGCGACCAAATACCACCAGATCCAGCAGCGAGTTGCCGCCCAGACGGTTGGCACCGTGTACCGATACGCAGGCAATTTCACCTACCGCGAACAGGCCCGGGATCACCACGTCTTCGCCTTTCTCGTTCACGGTCAGCGCCTGGCCGGTCACTTTGGTCGGAATACCGCCCATCATATAGTGGCAGGTAGGAATGACCGGGATCGGCTCTTTCACCGGATCGACGTGGGCGAAGGTACGGGACAGCTCCAGAATACCCGGCAGGCGGGACTCCAGCACTTCTTTACCCAGGTGATCCAGTTTCAGCTTGGCATGTGGGCCCCAAGGACCGTCACAGCCGCGGCCTTCACGGATCTCAATCATGATCGAACGTGCCACTACGTCACGGCCCGCCAGATCTTTGGCATTTGGCGCATAACGTTCCATGAAACGTTCGCCATGTTTGTTCAGCAGGTAACCACCTTCACCGCGACAGCCTTCGGTGACCAGTACGCCAGCCCCGGCAATGCCGGTTGGGTGGAACTGCCACATTTCCATATCCTGCACCGGTACACCGGCACGCAGCGCCATACCGACACCGTCACCGGTATTGATGTGGGCGTTGGTGGTGGATTGGTAAATACGGCCTGCCCCACCGGTAGCCAGAATGGTTGCCTTGGCCTTGAAGTACACGACTTCACCGGTTTCGATACAGATAGCGGTGGTACCGACTACCGCACCATCCTGGTTTTTCACCAGATCCAGCGCATACCACTCGGAGAAGATGGTGGTGTGGTTTTTCAGGTTCTGCTGATAAAGGGTGTGCAACAACGCGTGACCGGTACGGTCCGCCGCCGCAGCGGTACGGGCCGCCTGCTCGCCACCAAAGTTCAGTGACTGGCCGCCAAACGGGCGTTGATAAATACGGCCATCGTCCAGACGGGAGAACGGCAGGCCCATGTGTTCCAACTCCAGAATCGCTTCCGGGCCGGTTTTACACATATATTCAATGGCGTCCTGGTCACCGATATAGTCGGAACCCTTCACCGTGTCGTACATATGCCATTCCCAGTTGTCTTCGTGGTTATTGCCCAAGGCTACGGTAATGCCGCCTTGTGCAGACACGGTATGGGAACGGGTCGGGAATACTTTGGAAAGCAGGGCACAGGTTGAGCCCGCCTGGGAAATCTGCAGCGCCGCGCGCATACCTGCGCCGCCAGCACCGATAACAACTGCATCAAACTCTCTGATTGGCAGTTTCATTTAAGCACCCCACACGACGATTGTTCCGTACAGTAAATAGACCAGCAACGTGACGACAATCGCCAGTTGCAGCACCAGGCGTAACGCCAGTGGCTTGATATAGTCCGTCAGCACCTGCCACATTCCCACCCAGGCGTGAACCAGGATCGACAGCAATGTCAGCAAGGTGAATACTTTCGTAATGGAGGTGGCGAAGAAGCCGCGCCAGATTTCATAGGTGATGTCCGGAGCCGTAACGACGAAGCCCAGGATATAGAGAACATACAGGGTGATGACGATGGCGGAAGCACGCAGTAACAACCAGTCGTGTACGCCGTTACGTCCTAATGCAGAAACGTTGCTTACCATACGAGGACTCCAGCCAGAATTGACAGCACGACGGTCAGACCGAACGCCACCTGGGCAGAACGGGTACCTGCGGCTAAACTCTCTTCGATATAGCCAAAATCCATTAACAAGTGACGAATGCCACCGCAAATGTGATAGGCCAACGCGGTGAGGATCCCCCAGAAAATGAATTTCACGAAGAAGCTATTCATGATGGCGGCAGCGTGCAGGAAGCCCTCTTGAGAAGAGAGAGAGATACCCAGCAGCCAGAGGAGAATGCCCACGGCAACGAAAGTAATTACGCCAGAGACTCGGTGTAAGATGGACGCTATCGCAGTTACAGGAAACCGGATCGTTTGCAGATCCAGATTGACAGGTCTTTGTTTTTTCACGGTTTTGCCCACACAGCTCTTATTATTTTCCTTCCTCCGGGCCTGGGTGGGGATCAGACAGCGTCCAAGAGCTTTCACTCTTACACCTCACGCGCTCAAACATCGACATCCTAGTGCTTAAACGGCGCGTAGTGATAACGCTGGGTGCTCCTACTTCAGGGTAATCCGGAGACCTGGCGGCAGTATAGGAGGTTCACATTCTTATTACAATTCCCATACAATCCCTTTGGTCACATTTCCCCAGAACAGTGATTTAGATCACGATTATTACATTTAGCACGAAATTAATTATCTGATTTGACAAGAGATCAACATTTCCATTACAAATAGGGCAGCAATCAACCCTATGATGCACTAGCGGTCACCGGATACACTTCCCCCTAAGCACAAGTTATGCAACAGTGTAGCGATAGTGTATGTGGTTAACATTCCAAACAGATCGTAGGTAATGATTAAAAGAAAATAACGAATCCCGATGAATCGTTAACGGCTGCTAACCCGTCTTGTTCGCCTGGTGCAAACTCTGTCCCCTACCGGCGCAAATGCGCTGTCGCTCACAGAGTTAGCGTTCGCTCGACTTTAATGCGGGCAACCTGCGGAGATTTAAGGTATTTCAGTTGTTAGAGGTTTTTAAAATAAGGCGTTAAGGAGACTGTAAATGACTGATAAGAAAGCGACGCTAAGCATCAACAACGGCGAAGCTCCGATCGAACTGGGCGTGCTCACCCCTTCACTGGGCCCTGATGTTATTGACGTACGCGCCCTGGGCTCCAAAGGTTATTTCACATTTGATCCCGGCTTTACTTCTACCGCTTCCTGTGAATCCAAAATCACGTTCATCGACGGTGACAAAGGTATCCTGCTGCACCGTGGCTTCCCGATTGAGCAGTTGGCAAAAGAGTCCTCCTACCTGGAGGTGTGCTACATCCTGCTGTACGGCGAAACCCCGAGTGCTGAAGAGTTCGAAACCTTCAAAACCACGGTAACCCGTCACACCATGATCCACGACCAGATCACCCATCTGTTCCGTGGTTTCCGCCGTGACTCGCACCCAATGGCGGTGCTGTGCGGGGTGACAGGTGCCCTGGCCGCGTTCTATCACGATGCGCTGGACGTCAACAATGAACGTCACCGTGAGATCACCGCGTTCCGTCTGCTGTCCAAAATGCCTACCGTGGCAGCAATGTGTTACAAGTATTCCCTCGGCCAACCGTTTGTTTACCCACGCAACGACCTATCCTACGCCGGTAACTTCCTGCGCATGATGTTTGCTACACCTTGCGAAGAGTACGTGGTGAACCCGGTGCTGGAACGCGCCATGGATCGTATTCTGATCCTGCATGCCGACCATGAGCAGAACGCGTCCACCTCCACCGTGCGTACCGCCGGTTCATCCGGTGCCAACCCGTTTGCCTGTATCGCGGCAGGTATCGCTTCCCTGTGGGGGCCAGCGCACGGCGGTGCCAACGAAGCGGCACTGAAGATGCTCGAAGAGATCAAAACCGTCGAGCACATCCCTGAGTTCATCAAACGTGCCAAAGACAAGAACGACTCGTTCCGTCTGATGGGCTTTGGCCACCGCGTGTACAAAAACTACGATCCGCGCGCCACCGTGATGCGTGAAACCTGTCACGAAGTGCTGAAAGAACTGAACAAGAAAGACGATAACCTGCTGCAGGTCGCGATGGAACTGGAACATATCGCGTTGAACGACCCGTACTTCATCGAGAAGAAACTGTACCCGAACGTCGATTTCTATTCAGGTATCATCCTGAAAGCGATGGGTATCCCTTCTTCCATGTTTACGGTGATCTTCGCGATTGCCCGTACCATTGGCTGGATTGCCCACTGGAACGAAATGCATGACGAAGGCATCAAGATCGCTCGTCCACGTCAGCTATATACCGGCTATGCTGAGCGTGAGTTCAAGTCTCAGGTTAAAAAGTAAGCTTTAGCAGGGGCGTCATATGGCCCCTCACCCTAACCCTCTCCCACAGGGAGAGGGGATCTACCGTGCACAAATTAACTCCCGCGCCAGACCGCAATACCTTACAACTTCTTCTCAATTTGACGTGCTGAAAATGGACACCTATACATGAAAACGACTCCGCATCAGCTCCCTCTCCCTGTGGGAGAGGGTTGGGGTGAGGGGCGTACAGCACGTTACTTCTACGAGCGTCATTGTCACCACCGCGCTTAACGTATAGCAATTCGTTACCTTTATAGCTATTATCAACGTATAGCATTTTGTTACCATAAGGTGGATACCATGCAGAAAACCGTTCGTAAACCGACTCGTGACAAACAGATTAACGTCCGGGCGACCGAAGAAGAGCGTGCAGTCATCGACTATGCTGCGAGTCTGGTCAATAAGAACCGGACCGACTTCATCATTGAGAAGGCGGTTCATGAAGCACAGAACATCATCCTGGATCAGCGGGTATTCGTGCTTGATGATGCACGCTATCAGGCATTCATTGAACAGCTTGAAGCTCCTGTGCAAAACGTCGAAGGGCGCAAGCGCTTAATGGATGTGAAGCCTGAATGGAAATAATCATTACCGCGCCGGAACTGCTGACAGAAGAGCATATTCTCCAACCATTCGACTGCGGAAATGAGGTGTTGAGCGACTGGTTACGCCGTCGAGCCATGAGAAACCAACTCCTGAATGCCTCCCGCACTTTCGTTATTTGTCTGGAAGGCACCAAGCGTGTTGTGGGTTATTACTCCATTGCAACCGGTTCCGTCAGTCACGCCGATTTAGGCCGTAGCCTTCGCCAAAACATGCCAGATCCTGTTCCCATCGTCCTGCTGGGACGTCTGGCCGTTGATGTATGTACCCAAGGGCATCGCTTTGGCAAGTGGCTGCTTAATGATGCTGTAAGGCGTGTTGCCAATCTGGCAGACCAAGTGGGTATTAAAGCCATCATGGTGCACGCGATAGATGATCAAGCGAGAGCATTCTATGAGTACTTCGGCTTCGTCCAGTCTCCCATCGCTGCAAACACACTCTTCTACAAGATTTGAGCTCAGTTAATCGGTAAGTTCTATCACCGCTGGCAAACCGGGCACCAATAGAACGGCCGCGAAGATAGCGCCGTTTTCTCGATCATTGCCCCACAGCGGGGACAAGGCTCACCGCTGCGATGAAACACCTTGAAGCTGAACAGCGTACCGTGATGGCGATTTTCATCTACCTGACCACGGGTCTGATATGAAATGCGTGGAATATCCAACAGCGCCTGCGCCAACTGATGCAGCGCATCAGGGGTGAGATCCTGCGGCTTATGCTTGGGTGCCAGTTCTGCCTGCCACAAAATCTCGGCTCGCAGGTAATTGCCCAGGCCAGCCAGAAAAGACTGATCAAGCAGCATTCCGCCCAACTGGCGCTTACAAAACGTCGGCGATAACAGCCGCTGTTCCACCTGCTCTACGGTCAAAGCCATATCCAGCACGTCAGGACCAATACGTTTTAAGAACGGGTGTTGCTCGATCTCACCGCGCGGCGCAATGGTGATATCCGAAGCGCTATACAACAAAATCGCCCACTCGGCCGTCTCCAGTCGCACGCGCAGATCGCGCTTGGTTTCTGGCGTTTCGCCCGCTCGCACCACCTTCCACACGCCGTAAAGCTGGTTGTGGCTGTACATGGTCAAACCGTTGGAGAAATCAGTTAACAAGGCTTTACCGCGCGGTTCGATGGCAGTGATACGTTCACCGACCAGCTCGGCCTGATAGTGTTTCAGTTGCGGGAAAGCAAACCAGACTTCGGTCAGTGGTTGCTCGATCATCACCGCCGCCAGCTTATCTGCCGCCCGGCGGATCTCCGGCCCTTCTGGCATGGACAACTCCTTGATTGAAAAGGGTTCGGCAAGCCGAACCCTAGGGTTAACATGGAGGTAGCTTAAACGACCTCAGTGCGTGGCGCCACCCACCACTTTCAAGTCATGCTCCACCTGCAAGGCGATCGAAATCGCCATTTCCAAAGCAAACAACACCGTCTGTGCTGCCATACTCGGTGCACCAGGATGCTGTGCCGCCTGCTCTGGCAGGTAAGGGATATGGATAAAGCCGCCCTTCACCGCCTGCTGCCCGCTTAAGCGGTGCAACAGACCGTACATCACATGGTTGCAGACATAAGTCCCGGCAGTTTGTGATACCGAGGCCGGAATGCCAGCCTCACGCATCGCATTCACCACCGCCTTGATCGGCAAGGTGCTGAAATAGGCCGCAGGACCATCTGCCACAATGGCCTGATCGATCGGCTGCTGTCCCTGATTGTCGGGAATACGCGCGTCATCGACGTTAATAGCGACGCGTTCCAGTGTGATGTCAGTGCGCCCGCCCGCCTGGCCGATCGCCAGTACCATCGCTGGCTGAACTTCATCAATGGCCGCGTTCAGCACAGTTAATGCCTCACCGAAGACGCAAGGTAGCTGGCGCGCGATAATGTGCGCCCCGCCAAGCTCCAGATCGTTAAGCTGCTTCACCACCTCCCAGGATGGGTTGACACGCTCGCCGCCAAACGGCTCAAAGCCGGTAATCAATACTTTCTGCATGCGTTCTCCTAGAGGAACATCAGGAAATAAAGCAGGAATACGTTAACCAGCAGCAACGTGACCCCGGTCGGTATCTGCGCCTTGATGACCGCATTCTTGTCCGGCAACTCCAGTAACGCCGCCGGTACAATATTAAAGTTAGCAGCCATTGGCGTCATCAACGTGCCGCAATAGCCGGAGAACATGCCGATAGCCGCCATCACTGCGGGGTTACCGCCGTGTTGCAGTACCAGGATCGGGATACCGATACCCGCAGTGACAATCGGGAAGGCCGCAAACGCGTTCCCCATGATCATGGTTAATACGGCCATGCCGATGGCATACACCGCTACGGCGATAAAGCGGTTATCTACCGCCAGGTATTCCTGCGTTAAATGGGAGATGGCTGTGCCAACGCCCGCAACGGTGAACAGCAGGCCAAGAGTAGCCAGGATTTGCGGCAGGATGAAGGCCCAGCCGATGGAGTCCAATAGACGACGAGCTTCCTGCACTGGCTGCGACATTTTCTCACGGGTCATCTTCACCGCAATAACCAGGCCAAGCAAGCAGCCGAGGGTCATGGAGAACAACGTGATCAAGGTGGAGTGGTTACCGCTGCCAAACACCGCCTGTTGCAAGGCCGGGATATTATTGAACAGCAGCACGCCAATCACCGTGACGACAGGGATCGCCAGCGCCGGGATAAACAGACGGTTGCCCAAGCGTTTGGCACTGGTTTCGCGCTCTTGCTGGCTGCGCTGATGATAGCTACCAAGACGCACACCGCCAAAACCGGCGATCAGAGCCATCACCACCACCAGCACGCCCACGGTGATATGCAGTTGACGCTTGGCTTCGGCCCCTGAGCCAAATAGCCCATAGGTCCAATCCCCCACCAGGAAGATCAATCCATACAAGGCCCAGAACAGACCGGTAGAGATACGACGTGGGTTGGCCTTATCGCGAAACGACATTGCGGCGACGATCAGTAATACCGCACCCGCCAGCCAATAGAGATATTGTTGTTGGAATATCATTGGCCTTCTCCCTTGGCCTGCAACGCAGCCTGGTTAAGTTTGCTCAGTTCAGCGTTGAGTTGTTTGTCCATGCGGTACAAACGGAACGAATGGATCAGGAAGGCAAAGATCGCCGTTGGGATCCCCCACAGCGCAATGTGCAGCGGTTCGGTCTGAATGCCGCCAGACTCCAGCATAAAGTTATGCATAAAGATGATCGCGCCAAAGGCGACAAAAATATCTTCGCCAAAGAACAGCCCGACGTTATCGGTCGCGGCAGACATTGCCCGCAGACGATAGCGCACACGTTCCGGCAGTTCCCCATAGCGGTTTTCCGTGGCCCCCTCCGCCATCGGTGCCAACAGCGGACGTACCATCTGAGGTTGGCCGCCCAGGCTGGTCAGCCCCATTGCCGCCGTTACTTCACGCACAAACAGGTAGACGATCAGTAAACGCCCGGCGGTGGCGCTTTTGATTTTGGCAATCCACGCCTGCGCACGTTCTTTCAAACCGTGGCGCTCTAACAGCCCGATAATAGGCAGCGGCAACAGCAGGATCAGCGGCAGGTTACGGGTATTGAGGAAGCCCTCGCCGAGCTTTTCCAAAATGACATCCAGCGGCATCAACGCCGCCAGCCCGGTGATAATACCGGCGGCGATCACCACCAGCACCGGGTTAAAACGTAATACAAATCCAACCACGATGGCAGCGATGCCTATCAGTGGCCAGAGGTTTACCGCTTGTTCCATATTCACTTCCCTCTTGTCGCCCTCAGTTTTGCGGGCAATGTTGTGTTTGCTGTAGTCATTATTTTTTTATGCGGCGCTGACGCCAATCTGCTGCTGAGCAAAGCTCTCTCTCAGCTTCCTGGCATAGGCCAGTGCATGTTCCCCGTCGCCGTGCAGGCAAACTGTTTCAGCCTTGACGGAGGCCCAGCCCCCCTCAACGGTTCGTACACGCTGGTGGCGAACCATTTCCAGCGTCTGTTGCAATGCCAGTTCATCACTGGCAATCAGTGCTCCTGGTTGCCCACGCGGCACCAATGTTCCATCGGCCTGATAGCCGCGATCGGCAAACACTTCCTGCCGCGTCGCCAACCCCAGTTTTTCACCTGCACGGATCAGCTCACTGCCAGCCAACCCCACCAGACGCAACGAAGGATCTATCGCCAATACCGCACGGGCAATGGCTTCGGCCAGTTCAGGCTCCACCGCCGCCTGGTTGTAGAGCATGCCGTGCGGTTTCACATGGACCATCACGCCGCCTTCAGCACGGGTAATGGCAGCCAACGCACCCAACTGATAAACCACTTGGGCATACACCGTTTCTACCGGTAACTGCATCCGGGTGCGGCCGAAGTTTTCCCGATCCGGGAAACTGGGATGGGCACCAATCGCCACACCGTATTGCAACGCCCAGCGCACCGATTGGCGCATGGTCTGGGCATCCCCGGCATGGAAGCCGCAGGCAATATTGGCCGAGCTGACCAACTGCAACAACGCTTCATCATTGGCGCAGCCTTCACCGAGATCGGCATTTAAATCGACGATCATTGAACCCCCCAGGCAATCTGTTGAATAAAGTGATCCTGCTCGGCCTTGGCGCGCTGCGCCTCTGCCAGGGTGCAGGGGATAAAGTGAAGCGCATCCCCCAGACGGATCTGCGCCAAGTGGAACAGATCGGCCTCGATCACGCAGGCAATCCGCGGATAACCCCCGGTAGTCTGGGCATCAGCCATCAAGACGATCGGCTGGCCGTTGTGTGGGACCTGGATGACGCCGGGTATCAGGCCGTGGGAGAGCATTTCCCGTTCAGTGGTGCGCGTCAGAGCGCTGCCACCGTGCAGGCGATAACCCATGCGGTTACTCTGCGGGCTGAGCTGCCAGGCGGTACGCCAGAAGTCATCCTGTGCCTGTTGGCTGAACTCGTCATATTCCGGCCCGGTCAACACCCTGATCCGGTTGCTGAACAGCGGCTGTTTCACGCCGATAACCGTAGTCGGCAGCGCCTGCGGCTTACCCGCTGGCAGCAGGTCGCCTTCCTTCAACTGTCGGCCTTCCAGTCCACCAAAGCCCGCTTTCAGATCGGTGCTACGTGAGCCCAGCATCTCCGGGACATTAATGCCGCCAGACACCGCCAGATAGCTGCGCATCCCGCGTTTAGGCATCTTCAGCGTCAGTTGCTGGCCTTTTTTTACCGGATAGCGCCAGCCCGTCCACAAAGATTTTCCGTCCAGTTGAGCATCGCAGCCCGCACCGGTCAGCGCAATCCATCCATTATGGGTAAATTCGGCACTGAATTGCCCCAGCGTGATCTCCAACCCGGCCGCTTCGGGCGAGTTGCCCACCAGCAGGTTGGCTATTTTCAGCGCGGGGATATCCAGAGCGCCGCCCTGGCTGATGCCCAAACGCCGGAAACCGTTACGCCCCAGGTCCTGAACGGTGGTGTAAATACCGGCTCGCAAGATCTTCAGCATACGCCCCCCTTTTGCGGTACAAAGCGCACGTTGTCGCCTGGGCGCAGCAGCGTCGGCGGCATTTCATTCGGATTAAACAGCGCCAGTGGCGTGCGACCAATCAGTTGCCAACCACCTGGTGTAACCAGCGGATAGATCCCCGTCTGGCCGCCACCGATCCCCACAGAACCCGCAGCAACAGACAGGCGCGGTTCCGCTCGGCGAGGAGTGGCCAGACGCTCCGGCATCCCCCCCAGATAGGTAAAACCAGGTTGAAAGCCCAGGAAATAAACCACATACGCGGTGGACGAATGGCATTCCACCACCTGTTGCGGCGTCATGCCGGTATGGCGCGCCACCTCATCCAGGTCGGGGCCATATTCGCCGCCATAGATCACCGGGATATCGACATCGCGGGACTCTGGCACCAGGCTTTCGTTGCCCTCCCATCCTTGACGCAGCAGTTCCAGCATCGCCTCGGCATCGGCCTGCGGCGTATACAGCAACAGCGTCAGGTTATTCATTCCCGGCACCACTTCCCGTACGTCAGTGTGGTGATTCAACTTTTCTGCCAATGCCCAGATACGCTGCTGACTTTGCAGCGTCACCGGGGGTGCCAATTCAAGCACTACAGCGCGTTCCCCTAGCAGGTAATATTGTGCTCGTTGCACCCCTATCTCCTTATACTCGTCGTGTTTCAAGCCGCAGCATGACTGAACGCTCACGAACGAATGAGCGGGTCACTGGGTAGCAACTTGAAGTTCACAGGGTATTTTATTATTTGAAAAGCGTATCAGTTATGCGGGACGTAACGTCGGCTGTCAAGAGAGCAACCTTAGGGAAAATAAGGGATTAGCAGCGCTAAAGGGTTCGTTTTACCGAACCCATAGGCAAATCAGGCCGGATTGGGGATATCGATAAAGGTGACGTCAAAGCCGTGATGTTGCGCCAACCACTCGCCTAACGCCTTGATCCCACCACGTTCCGTCGCGTGATGGCCGGCGGCAAAAAAGTGCACGCCCATCTCCCGCGCAGTATGGATAGTTTGCTCAGAAACCTCTCCGCTGATAAACGCATCAACGCCAAATCGCGCCGCGCTGTCGATAAATCCCTGGCCGCCACCGGTACACCAGGCCACCCGACGGATTGCCTGCGGGGCATTATCGCCACAGTGCAACACCGCTCGGCCAAGACGGCTCTCGATACGCTGTTGCAATTCACCCGCACTGAGCGGTTGCTCAAATTCTCCGTGCGGCACCAAAGGTTCGATCTCACCGATCACGCGGATGCCCAACGCCTTTGCCAACTGCGCGTTATTCCCCAGTTCCGGGTGCGCATCCAGCGGTAAGTGGTAGCCATACAGGTTGATATCGTTGCTCAGCAGAGTTTTCAGCCGGTTACGCTTCATACCGCGCACCGCGGGTGCTTCGTTTTTCCAGAAGTAACCATGATGCACCACTATGGCATCCGCCTGATGTTCCACCGCCGCATCCAGCAACGCCTGGCAGGCCGTCACTCCCGTCACGATACGCTGCACATGTGCCCGCCCTTCCACCTGTAGGCCATTTGGCGCGTAGTCCTGGAAGGCCGCACAGTTGAGTTCGCTGTTGATCAGATGTTCCAGATCGAGGTTATGCATAGTCATCTCACTCTCATTCAAAATTGTTGCCGATCGCCCTGTTCCATCAGGATAAATTTCACCCCCAGATCGTTGCCCTGATCCAGCTGTTGCTTGATGGTAGCACGCACATCTTCCCCCTGTTTCAGGCTGGGCTTGATGTGGCTGATGATCACCGGCAGATCTTTTAACGATCCCTCTCCACCGCTGTACTGCTGGAGGTTTTTTAGCTCCTTCAGTAGCCAGGCCGGGGTCAGATGACCATACAGATGCTTGTCATCCACCTCGTTCGGGTAAGAGGTTTCGATAATCATGCCCTTCAGCTTCTTCTGCTCAATCAGCGGCCCCAGTGCGCGCCAGGCACCATCCAGATTGCGTGACTGTTCCAGCGCATCCGGCCCGGTATCGCCAAAGTAGGCAAATGACCCTTCACGGTCGGCCACCAGCAACATCGAAGAGGGGTAGCGATCGTGGCTAAGTGGGTACATCACCCCGCTCAAACCGGTCAGGCCCAGGGTCACACGCTGCAGCGGGCGCACCGTTTGCAAGCGGTAAGTGCCTAGCCGCGAGCCATTACCGGCATCGGTAAAATTGGGCCAGGCTTTCCAGTTAAAATAATGATTGCGCAACGTCAATACGGTATCGGCCTGCGCATAAACGGTTTTCTTACTGTCTTCCGGTGAACCGAGGATCAGCCCAGCCACGTGATCCAGATGGCCATGGCTAATGAAGTAACCGCCAATCAGCTGACGGAAAATATAGCCCTGAGGGGTGTAGGGAGCGGCCAGCTCGGGCGTGACCTGCGGAAAACTGCCCTTTTCCAGCCCTTTGGCAATTCCGGGCAGCAACGTCCCGGCATCCAGTGCCAGATACTGCGTCTGGCTATCACTGCGGATCAGATAAGAAGTCAGATTGCCGTCGCTGACGCCACCGTCGACGCCTAGCGCCACTACGTCAAAACCGGCCACGGCCAACGCGGAATAGCCGCCCAGGCACAGGGCCAGTAGTTTCTTCATCATCAGGAAGCTCCTTGCTGTTACTTTAAAGTCCCCCTCGCTTGGCCGCTTCAAAAGCCGCCAACGTCTCCAGCCGAGCCTGCTGGTGTTGGACTATCGGCGGCGGATAATTCAGAACCTGCTGCTGCTTTTCCGCCCAGCGATGGGGTTGATGGAGCTCATTGTCCGGTACATCCGCCAGTTCAGGCAACCATTTACGGATAAAAGTGCCTTTTGGATCAAAACGTTCGCCTTGAGTGGTCGGGTTAAAGATGCGGAAATAAGGTGCGGCATCGGTGCCGGTAGAGGCGGCCCACTGCCAGCCACCGTTGTTGGCGGCCAGATCGCCATCCAGCAATTGGGACATGAAATACTGTTCACCGGCGCGCCAGTCGATCAGCAAATCCTTGACCAGGAAACTGGCCACGATCATCCGCAGGCGATTATGCATCCAGCCGGTTTGATTGAGCTGACGCATGGCTGCATCGACAATCGGGTAACCGGTATTACCCTGTTGCCAGGCCAGTAACGCCGCGTCGTTGCGTTGCCAGCATACCTTATCCGTCCAGGCGATAAAGGGACGGTGCTTGCATAACGCAGGATGCGCCACCATCAGATGACGATAAAACTCTCGCCAGATCAGCTCATTAAGCCAACAGAAAGCACCGCTTTGCGGATTTTCCAGCACATCGGGGCACTCGACGCGCAGACGGTTGACGCACTGGCGGGGAGAGATAACGCCAATAGCCAGGTAGGGTGACAGATTGCTGGTGCCGGCAATGGCGGGCAAATCGCGCTGCGTCGCATAGTCTTGCACCTGCTCGCGGCAGAAAGCACGCAGCCTGTGCAATGCAGCTTCTTCGCCTGCGGGATAGCCCTCTCCCACCTCAGCCAAAGGATAATCGAATGCCACCGCTGCGGTAAAACCAACGGCTTCCCCACGCGGGCGTGGTGCTGGCAGAGAGCTCACGTCGAACTCGGCCAACCGCTGGAGAAAGGCTTTGCGAAAAGGCGTATACACCTTGTACATCTCACCGTTGCCGGTTTGCACGCTGCCGGGGGGCAACAGCAGGCTATCATCAAAGCTGTGGCACCTCACCTGCCCAGCCAACGCCTGCTCAAGGCTGGCGTCACGTTGGCGCTCATTGATTTCATACTGACGGTTATAAAACAGGGCCGTGACCTGCTGGCGCTGGCAGAACTCCACCAGCCAGTTAACCGAACCGGCAAAATCGTCGCCCTGATGGCAAATCAGTTCAATGCCCCGAGCCGCCAGCGCCGCTTGCACCTGCAACAGATTGGCGTGGATAAACGCCGCCTGACGTGGTGCCATATGGTGCTGGCGCCATTGCGCAGGGGTGGCGATAAATACCGCCAGCACCTTGGCTTGCGGATCGCTACAGGCGGCAGAGAGGGCTTTATTGTCAGTAATGCGTAGATCGTTACGCAACCAGACCAGATGCGTGGTCATAACACTCCTTGCAGGTTAATGGCCGTAGCGCAGGCACAACGCCTCCGGATAGGGCTCAAAATAGCGCGGTTGCGCCAGATAGCTATCAGGATATTCGGCCATGTCATGTTTTAACAGCGTAATCGGTGCAGTAGCGGTTGCATCCCCTGGCGATAGTGGTCGATCAGCCGGGCAAGTTCTTGCTCTATATCTTGTCTCCCACCAACGGGTTAATGCTAGAAGTGTAGAGGAGTTAATGCGTTACTGCGGCTTAAAACGCAAAAACCCCCGCCAGAGGGGCGAGGGTTCGTAGTCGTGCAACGGGCCAGGATTAATAAAAATCGCAGGACGCCGTTTCTGCCTGTTGCAGCCAGACCGGTTTATTGCTGGTTTTTGACCAGACGCGGTGTAAATAGCTGTAAAAACGTGCGCGATCGGCACGGAACAGCATCACCGGCAAGGCAAGAACACCGACCAGAATCACTGCGCTACGGCGCAGGAGGACCCGATGCAACGGATAGGCTTGGTAGTTAGACATACGAACCTCCTTAAAAACATCCGCGCCAGGTTGTCAGGACCCGACGCAATGCAAAACGATAAATGATGGTCAATTGGAAACTGAGCAAAATATTACCGCATAGGTTGTAATTTTACAACTCATCCGACCACCAAAATGGATAAAAATAACGCAAAAAAGCCGGTATAACGTAATTTTGTTACATCAAGGTTAATAAATAACTTAACATTAGTTACGCTGTGGTTACTCCCCTCACCCTAACCCTCTCCCACAGGAGAGGGAACCGATCGTGCTACAAATTGACATCTGCGCCTGACTGCTGCTCGGGCTTGCCCCCTCTCCCTATTGCAGTGCTCATTTGATCTCTGGAATTTATATTGGGAGAGGGCTGGGGTGAGGGGCAGCACTGTCAGCCTTGCGTTTTCTGCCGAAATTTCAATCATTTTTATACTTTTTTTACACCCGGCCCCGCTATTTTTTCATCTTCTTTCTACTGCCCTCCCTACACTCAGGCTATCAAAAACAACACCTCTGGAGGTGTCCCGTGAGTTTCAGCGTTATTGGTGGTGCGCTGTTGGTTCTGCTGCTGTTGGGCTATCTGGTTTATGCCCTGTTTAATGCGGAGGACTTCTGATGGCAGCTTCAGCCTTCTTATTGATCGCCAGCTTTGTGCTGGTGCTTCTGGTGCTGGCTCGTCCCCTGGGCAGCTTTATAGCTCGCCTGATCGAGGGAGAGCCACTACCGGTGCTGCGCCATGTGGAAGCAGCCGTCTGGCGTTGCTGCGGTAATGACACCGCAGAGATGACCTGGTGGCAATACGCACTGGCGATCCTGTGGTTCAATATCCTCGGTTTAGTGCTGCTGTTGGTGCTGCTGATGGCACAGGGTTCCTTACCGCTCAACCCACAAGGGTTCCCCGGTTTATCTTGGGATCTGGCGTTCAATACCGCCGTCAGCTTCGTCACCAATACCAACTGGCAGGCCTACAGCGGGGAAAACACCCTCAGCTATCTCAGCCAGATGGCCGGGTTGACGGTACAGAACTTCCTGTCTGCCGCCACCGGTATCGCCGTTGCCTTTGCCCTGATCCGGGCCTTTGCACGCCGTTCCAGTGCCACCATAGGTAACGCCTGGATCGATATCCTGCGCATTACCCTGTATGTGCTGTTGCCGCTGTCTCTGCTGATCGCGCTGTTCTTCGTCAGCCAGGGGACGTTGCAGAACTTCCTGCCTTACCTGCATGTGACCACGCTGGAAGGGGCACAGCAGACCTTGCCGATGGGACCCGTAGCCTCGCAGGAAGCGATCAAGATGCTCGGCACCAACGGTGGCGGCTTCTTCGGTGCCAACTCAGCGCATCCGTTTGAAAACCCAACCGTATTGACCAACTTTGTGCAGATGCTGGCGATCTTCCTGATCCCTTGCGCCCTGTGCTTCGCCTTTGGTCAGGTCGCCGGTGAAAACCGTCAGGGTCACGCGCTGATCTGGGCCATGGCGCTGATCTTTATCGTTGCGGTGATCGTGGTGATGAACGCTGAGCTGGCTGGCAACCCGCATCTGAGCGCGCTTGGCAGTAGCAGCAACATCAATATGGAAGGTAAAGAGTCCCGCTTTGGCATTCTCGCCAGCAGCATGTTCTCGGTGGTGACCACGGCGGCCTCCTGCGGTGCGGTCAACGCCATGCATGACTCCTTTACCGCGCTGGGTGGCATGGTGCCGATGTGGCTGATGCAGATTGGCGAGGTCGTGTTCGGCGGTGTCGGTTCCGGCCTGTACGGCATGCTGCTGTTCGTACTGCTGACGGTATTTATCGCCGGGCTGATGATTGGCCGCACGCCGGAATATCTCGGTAAGAAGATCGATGTTTATGACATGAAGATGACCGCGCTGGCGATCCTGGTGACGCCGACCTTGGTACTGCTGGGCACTGCGTTGGCGATTGCTACCGACGCCGGCCGTGCTGGCATCCTCAACCCAGGAGCGCATGGCTTCAGTGAAGTGCTGTATGCCTTCTCTTCGGCAGCCAACAACAACGGTAGCGCCTTTGCTGGCCTGAGCGTCAACACGCCGTTCTACAACCTGCTGCTGGCCTTGGCGATGTTCGTTGGCCGCTTCGGGGTGATCCTGCCGGTGCTGGCCATTGCGGGTTCGCTGTGTGTCAAAAAACGCCAACCGGCGGGCAACGGCACGCTGCCCACCTACGGGCCACTGTTTATCGGCCTGTTGGTCGGCACCATCCTGCTGGTGGGTGCCTTGACCTTCGTTCCTGCACTGGCGCTAGGCCCGGTAGCCGAACATTTACAACTGTGGTTGGCCAATTAACAGTCATAACAGAGAGAAGAACAAGATGACTCGCAAACAACGCGCACTGTTTGAACCGGCACTGATGCGTACCGCGCTGATCGATGCGGTGAAAAAGCTGGACCCACGCGTTCAGTGGCGTAACCCGGTGATGTTCGTGGTGTACCTCGGCAGTATCCTGACTTCGGTCATTTGGCTGGTGGTGCTTTCAGGCAACGCCGAAGGTAGCGCGACCTTTACCGGCAGCATCGCCATGTGGCTGTGGTTTACCGTGCTGTTCGCCAACTTCGCCGAGGCGCTGGCGGAAGGACGCAGCAAGGCTCAGGCAGAAAGCCTGAAGGGCACCAAGAAAACCAGTTGGGCGAAGAAACTCGCCACGCCTAAGCGTGATGGTGCCATCGAGAAAGTCTCGGCCGAGAGCCTGCGTAAAGGGGATATCGTGCTGGTGGAAGCCGGTGACACCATTCCTTGCGATGGCGAAGTGCTGGAAGGTGGCGCCTCAGTCGATGAAAGCGCCATCACCGGTGAATCTGCACCGGTGATCCGTGAATCCGGCGGTGACTTCTCCTCCGTGACCGGCGGGACGCGTATTCTGTCCGACTGGCTGGTGGTGCAGTGTAGCGTCAACCCGGGGGAAACCTTCCTCGATCGCATGATCGCGATGGTCGAAGGTGCCAAACGCCGTAAAACCCCAAACGAAGTGGCACTGACCATTTTGCTGGTGGCGTTGACTATCGTGTTCGTATTGGCGACCGCAACCCTGTTCCCTTACTCGCAATACAGCGTGGAAGCCGCAGGCAGCGGCAGCATAGTGTCGATCACCGTGTTGGTGGCCTTACTGGTCTGCCTGATCCCGACCACCATCGGTGGGCTGCTGTCCGCTATCGGCGTCGCCGGGATGAGCCGTATGCTGGGTGCCAACGTGATCGCCACCAGCGGGCGAGCCGTTGAGGCCGCCGGTGACGTTGACGTATTGCTGTTGGATAAGACCGGTACCATCACCCTAGGTAACCGTCAGGCGTCCGAATTCCTGCCGGCACCTGGGGTAAAAGAGCAAGAGCTGGCCGATGCCGCCCAACTCTCTTCGCTAGCCGATGAAACGCCGGAAGGCCGCAGTATCGTGGTGCTGGCCAAGCAGCGCTTCAACCTGCGCGAACGTGATTTGCAGGCGTTGAACGCCACCTTCGTGCCTTTCTCTGCGCAAACCCGCATGAGCGGCGTCAACGTGCAGGACCGGATGATCCGTAAAGGAGCTGTGGACGCCATTCGCCGCCACGTGGAATCCAACAATGGTCACTTCCCACGTGCGGTAGATGAGTTGGTGGAAAGCGTCGCTCGTACCGGCGGTACGCCGTTGGTGGTCGCCGAAGGGCCACGCGTATTAGGGGTGGTGGCGCTGAAAGACATCGTCAAAGGCGGGATTAAAGAACGCTTTGCCGAACTGCGCAAGATGGGCATCAAGACGGTGATGATCACCGGAGATAACCGCCTGACCGCCGCCGCCATCGCAGCCGAAGCCGGTGTGGATGACTTCCTGTCAGAAGCCACACCAGAGGCCAAACTGGCGCTGATCCGTCAGTATCAGGCGGAAGGACGCCTGGTTGCGATGACCGGCGACGGCACCAACGACGCCCCTGCACTGGCGCAGGCCGACGTGGCGGTTGCCATGAACTCGGGGACGCAGGCGGCCAAGGAAGCGGGCAACATGGTCGATCTGGACTCCAATCCGACCAAGCTGATCGAAGTGGTGCATATCGGTAAGCAGATGCTGATGACGCGCGGTTCACTGACCACCTTCAGTATCGCCAACGACGTAGCGAAGTACTTTGCCATTATTCCGGCGGCCTTCGCGGCAACCTATCCGCAGTTGAATGCGCTGAACGTGATGCAACTGCACTCCCCCGCCTCAGCGATTATGTCGGCGGTGATCTTCAACGCTCTGGTGATCGTCTTCCTGATCCCACTGGCACTGAAAGGGGTGAGCTATAAGGCAATGAGCGCCGCTGCACTGCTGCGCCGTAACCTGTGGCTGTATGGTGTGGGTGGCCTGCTGGTGCCGTTCGTGGGCATCAAGCTGATCGACCTGCTGCTGACCGCGCTGAATATGGCCGGCTAAGATAACGAGGTATTTATGATGTCTTATTTACGTCCTTCTTTGGTTATGCTGATCCTGCTGACGGTGATCACCGGTATCGCTTACCCTTTGCTCACCACCGGTCTGTCGCAACTGCTGTTCAGCGGGGCGGCCAACGGCTCGTTGATCTATCAAGGGGATAAAGCAGTCGGCTCGGCATTGATTGGCCAGAACTTCACCCAACCGGGGTATTTCTGGGGTCGCCCTTCTGCCACCAGCGATTCGGCCTATAATACGCTGGCATCCGGCGGCAGCAATCTGGCCGCCACCAACCCGGCGCTGGATAAAGCGATCGGTGAGCGGGCAACGCAGCTGCGCCAGGCTAACCCGGCCATGAGCGGGCCGATCCCGGTCGACCTGCTGACCGCTTCCGGCAGTGGCCTGGATCCACAGATTTCACTGGCGGCCGCCAAGTACCAGTTAGCACGTGTCGCCAACGCTCGTCAGTTGCCGCAGGAACAGATTGCCAAACTGATTGATGAAAACACCGATCGCGCCACGCCTAATTTTATGGGGGAATCGGTGGTCAACGTGCTGAAGCTGAATATGGCGCTGGATGCGTTGAAATAACGGCAAACGAGATAAAACGTCGCTAAAGGGTTCGGCATTGCCGAACCCGCTTTGCATGGGTAAACAAGGAACTTTGATGGTGGATGACGAACTGCAACGCCCCGATCCAGACAGCCTGCTGGCGTTAGCCAATGAAAAGCCACGCGGCAAACTGAAGGTCTTCTTCGGGGCCTGCGCCGGGGTAGGTAAAACCTACGCCATGCTGCAGGAGGCTCAGCGGCAACGGGCACAGGGGCTAGACGTGCTCATTGGCGTGGTGGAAACCCACGGCCGCCAGGAAACGGCAGCGTTGCTACAAGGGCTGTCGATCCTGCCAGCAAAACGCATCCAACATCGTGGCCGCCAGGTGCAGGAATTCGACCTCGATGCCGCTTTGGCACGCAATCCGGCCCTGATCCTGATGGATGAGCTGGCACACAGCAATGCCCAGGGTTCACGCCATCCCAAACGCTGGCAGGATGTGGACGAACTGCTGGATGCCGGTATCGATGTGCTGACCACGGTGAACGTCCAGCATCTGGAAAGCCTGAACGACGTCGTCGGCGGCATCACCGGAGTACGCGTCAGGGAAACCGTGCCTGACCACGTGTTTGATGAAGCGACCGAAGTGGTGTTGGTTGACCTGCCCCCAGACGATCTGCGCCAGCGGCTCAACGAAGGCAAGGTCTATATCCCCGGCCAGGCCGAACGCGCCATCGAGCATTTTTTCCGTAAAGGTAACCTGATCGCCCTGCGTGAGCTGGCACTACGCCGCACCGCCGACCGCGTTGACGACCAAATGCGGGCCTTTCGCGATAACCAGGGGCGTGAAAAGGTGTGGCACACCCGGGACAGCATTCTTCTGTGCGTTGGCCATAACAGCGGTAGCGAAAAGCTGGTGCGTATCGCTGCAAGGCTCGCGGCACGCCTCGGTTGCCACTGGCATGCCGTGTATGTCGAAACCCCCAAACTGCACCGCCTGCCGGAGAACCAACGGCGAGCCATCCTGCGAGCCTTGCGGCTGGCACAAGAATTAGGGGCTGAAACCGCCACCCTTTCCGATCCTTCTGAAGAACGCGCGGTACTGCGCTATGCCCGGGAACATAACCTGGGCAAAATCATTATTGGCCGCCGTAGCGAACAGCGCTGGAAGCTGCGCGGCAGCTTTGCCGAACGCCTTGGCCAGCTTGGGCCGGATCTCGATCTGGTGATTGTTGCGCTGGAAAACGATACGCCGCTGCCGCAGGCCAAAGAGCATGATAACCGCGCCTTTAGCGAAAAATGGCGATTCCAGCTGCGGGGCTGCGCCGTTGCCGTGGTTTTATGCGCCATCATTACGCTGCTGTCGCAATGGCTGCTGCCGGGCATTGATTCGGCCAACCTGGTGATGGTTTACCTGCTGGGCGTGGCTCTTGTCGCCCTGTTCTTTGGCCGCTGGCCTTCGGTGCTGGCCGCGGTGATCAACGTCGCCAGCTTCGATTTGTTCTTCGTGCAGCCTGAATGGTCGTTCGCCGTCAGTGATATGCAATACCTGCTGACCTTTGCCGTGATGCTGATCGTCGGTATAACCATTGGTAATCTGACCGCCGGGGTGCGTTATCAGGCCCGGGTGGCACGTTATCGCGAACAACGGGCGCGCCATTTATATGAGATGTCCCGTGGGCTCAGCCAGGCGTTAAGCAGAGAAGATATTGCCAAAACCAGCCGTCACTTTATCTCCAGCAGCTTCCAGGCCAAAACCGTGCTGCTGCTGCCGCAGGAGGATGGATCCCTGCAACAGATGGTGGGTGAAGAAGGTGGCTTGCTGTCGGTCGATGAAGCCATCGCCCGCTGGAGCTATGGCAAAGGCTTACCCGCCGGGGCCGGTACCGACACCCTGCCCGGCGTGCCGTACCAACTGCTGCCGCTCAGCACCTCCAAACAGACCTTTGGCCTGCTGGCGATTGAACCGAACAACCTGCGTCAGTTGATGGTGCCGGAGCAACAGCGGCTGTTACAGACCTTTGCGGTGCTGATCGCCAGCGCGCTGGAGCGCCTGCATCTGGCCCGCAGCGCCGAAGAGGCCAAGCTGGATGCCGAACGCGAACAGCTACGTAACTCGCTGCTGGCTGCCCTTTCTCACGATCTGCGTACTCCGCTTACCGTGCTGTTTGGTCAGGCAGAGATCCTGACGCTGGATCTGGCCACCGAGGGCTCCAGCCACGCCCCACAGGCCAGCCAAATCCGCCAGCAGGTGCTCAGTACCACCCGCTTGGTAAACAATCTGCTGGATATGGCGCGCATTCAGTCCGGCGGTTTTAACCTGCGCAAAGAGTGGCAATCGCTGGAAGAGATCGTCGGCGCCTCGCTGCATATGCTGGAACCGCTGCTGGTATTGCACGAGATCAAGGTGGAATTGCCGCAAGAGATGGTGTTGATCAACTGCGATGGCAGCCTGTTAGAGCGGGTGTTCACCAACCTGGTGGAAAATGCCAATAAATATGCCGGTGCCGATGCTATCATCGGGATCCGCGCCCACGCAGTTAAGGACTGGCTGGAAGTGGAGGTTTGGGATAATGGCCCCGGTATCCCGGAGGAACAGACCCAACTGATATTCGACAAGTTCTCCCGTGGTAATAAAGAGTCGGCGATCCCCGGCGTCGGTTTGGGGTTAGCGATTTGTCGTGCCATTATTGAAGTACATGGCGGCCGCATCTGGGCGGAGAACCGCGCCGAAGGCGGAGCCAGTTTCCACTTTATGCTGCCGTTGGAAAAGCCACCCGAACTGGATGGAGCAGATTTTGACTTGTAACCCAAGAGTAGAGGCCCCGTGACCACATCGCCGACTAACATTCTGATTGTGGAAGACGAGAAAGAGATCCGTCGCTTCGTGCGCACCGCGCTGGAGAGCGAAGGGTTACGGGTGTTTGAAAGTGAAACCTTGCAGCGTGGGCTGATAGAGGCCGGCACGCGCAAGCCGGATCTGATCATTCTTGATTTGGGGTTACCCGATGGCGACGGGCTGGACTACATTCGCGATCTGCGCCAATGGAGCGCGGTGCCGGTGATTGTCCTTTCCGCACGCCATGCCGAAGAGGACAAGATTGCCGCGCTGGATGCAGGTGCCGATGACTATCTCAGCAAGCCGTTCGGCATTGGTGAACTGCTGGCTCGGGTGCGGGTTGCGCTACGCCGCCACGCCAATAGCCAACAGGAAAGCCCACTGTTCAGCTTCTCCGATATCACAGTCGATCTGATCAACCGTAGCGTCTTGCGTAACGGTGAAGATCTGCATCTGACGCCCATAGAATTCCGTTTACTGTCCGAGTTGCTGGCCAACTCCGGTAAGGTGATCACCCAGCGGCAGCTACTCAGCCACGTCTGGGGACCCAATTACGTCGAACACAGCCATTACCTGCGCATTTATATGGGCCATCTGCGGCAAAAGCTGGAAACCGATCCGGCGCGGCCCAGGCATCTGCTCACTGAGACCGGCGTCGGCTATCGGTTTATGCCTTAATCCTGCGACGATGTGGGCCCTTTCTTCAGACCGATCATAAATTCTTTAAACGAGTCACGCAGGGGCTCAAACAGCGGATGCTTGCGGTTTTCTATCATCACTTCAGAGAACAGCTTGAGCCCGACGGCAAAGGCCGCGCTGTTCTGTGCGCCAAAGTTCAGATCCTCTCGCCCTTGAATGCGCTCAACAATGGCCAGAATATCGTCGTGATTTTCTACCTCAAACACCAACTCCGGCTTGTCGACGGGTTCGCCTTTACGGTCTGTCAGGGCTTCTACGGTAATGCGGAAACGGTGGCCTGGCATCAGTTATCCTCCTGTGGCTGTTTTGGCGATACCATTTCGGCTTCGATAGCCTCCACGGCGGTCAGCAGTGCCTGATTGATACGCCCGACCTGCTCCTGAGACAAATCCGCACGCATCATGTTGCCGCGCAGCAGATAGCGCAGGCGATTCATCACTTCGGAGATCCCTTCGGCCAGATTGCCCTCATGGCGATGGTCACGCCCAGCGCCAGCCAGGCGAGCAAAAATCACTTCGATGGCCGCCTGATGCTTTTGCAGCTCCTGCTTGCCAAGTTCGGTAATTTGGTAGCTCTTACGACCATTGCCAGCCACCGCGGGTTCCAGGAAGTCTTGCTCTTCCAACAGCGTAAGGGTTGGGTAAATCACGCCAGGGCTTGGCACATACAGGCCGGAAGAAGCCTCTTCGATCGCCTTGATCAGTTCGTAGCCGTGGCTAGGTTTACGCTCTACCAGCGCCAGCAGCACCAAACGCAGATCGCCGTGCTCAAACAGGCGATGACGCCCGCGCCCGCCCCGGCCATGTTCTTCACCACCACGGCCGTGTTCCCCGCGGCCAGCAAAATGATGACGGCCTCCACGGCGGTGGTGGCAATGCCCCTCTTCCCGCTGGTCGTGGTGATGTGTAAATCGATTAAACATCATGGTTGTTACCTCTTGATTGATGATATGAGCATCGATGCATTTAGATATATCTAAAATACGTCGATGGCTCTAATCTAGATCGATATATCTAAATGCGCAAGAGGTAACCTGCAATTTAGATATATCTAAATTGCAGGCATAAAAAAAGCGCTGTAAAAACAGCGCCTTTTCATTATCGAAAGAGAGATTACTTGGCTGAAGCTAACACTTCGCTGACGATCTCGACCGCTTCATGCTCGATCTTTTCACGGTGCTCGGCACCCAGGAAGCTTTCGCAGTAGATCTTGTAAGCCTCTTCGGTACCCGAAGGACGAGCGGCAAACCAGCCGTTGTCGGTCATCACTTTCAGGCCGCCGATGGAAGCGCCGTTACCCGGAGCTGCCGTCAGGCGCGCAGTAATAGGATCGCCCGCCAGGGTGCTGGCCTTGACCATTTCCGGTGACAGCTTGGACAACGCCGCTTTCTGTGCGGAGGTTGCCGGAGCCTGGATACGGTTGTAGCTTGGCGCACCGAAGCGTTTGGCCAGATCGTTATAATGATGCTGCGGGTTTTCACCGGTGACCGCGGTGATCTCGGCCGCCAGCAGGCACATGATGATGCCGTCTTTATCGGTAGACCAAGGCGTGCCGTCGAAGCGCAGGAATGAAGCCCCGGCGCTCTCTTCGCCGCCGAAGCCGAAGCTACCGTCGAACAGACCGTCAACAAACCATTTGAAACCGACCGGCACTTCCACCAGCTTGCGGCCCAGATCGGCCACAACGCGGTCAATCATCGCGCTGGAAACCAGCGTTTTACCCACGGCAACGTTGGCCCCCCATTGCGGGCGATGTTGGAACAGATAATTGATGGCAACGGCCAGGTAGTGGTTCGGGTTCATCAGGCCCGCAGGCGTGACGATACCGTGGCGGTCATAATCAGGATCGTTGGCAAACGCCAGATCGAACTTGTCGCGCAGGGCCAGCAGGCCAGCCATTGCCGATTCGGACGAACAGTCCATGCGGATGATGCCGTCATGGTCGAGGTGCATAAAGCGGAAGGTCTGATCGATGGAGTCATTCACCAACGTCAGATCCAGCTTATAGTGCTCGGCAATGCGCTGCCAGTAGGCAATGCCGGAACCGCCAAGCGGGTCGACGCCCAGCTTCAGGCCCGCACGCTGAATGGCTGGCATATCGACAATGTCCACCAGCCCTGCCACGTAAGGCTGCACCAGATCCTGCGCATGCAGATGGCCGCCAGTCCAGGCTTTATCCAGCGATTGACGCTGCACGCCCTGCAGCTTGAGGCTCAGCAGTTCGTTGGCACGCTTTTCAATCACGGAAGTCAGGTTGGTATCGGCTGGGCCACCGTTTGGCGGGTTATATTTGATGCCGCCGTCTTCAGGTGGGTTATGCGAAGGCGTAATCACGATGCCGTCTGCCTGCGCGCCCCCTTTACGGTTGAAGCACAAGATGGCGTGTGACACGGCAGGGGTTGGCGTAAAGCCGTTGTTTTCCTGCACCACCACGTCAACGCCGTTGGCGGTCAGCACTTCCAGCACGGAAATAAAGGCGGGTTCGGACAGCGCATGGGTGTCTTTACCCACGTAGCAAGGGCCAGTGGTGCCCTGTTGACGACGCACTTCGGCAATGGCCTGAGCGATCGCCAGGATATGTGCTTCGTTAAAGCTCTGACGAAGCGCGCTGCCGCGATGCCCTGAGGTGCCGAATTTCACCGCGTGTGCAGCATTACCGGCCTCTGGTTGCAGTACATAATACTGCGACGTCAGCTGGGCTACGTTGATCAAATCACTTTGCTGAGCGGGTTGCCCGGCACGTGGGTCATTAGCCATCGACTACTCCCTAAAATGCCAGTACTGTGGCCGGGCAATGAGTCGCTTACGGCCACCGTGACGGGCTGTTCGCTAAATTAGACGGTGCCGCAAACTTTCTCGATCAGTTCCGCAGGGAACTGCATGGCCTGCATGATGTGTTCGATCATGCTGCGTTTGCGGCCGGTGTTGGTATTGGTGATCACCCAGTAAGGCGTACCTGGCACATGCTTGGGCTTGGTATGCGTTCCGTTGGCCAGCAGCGTTTGCTGATCGCCAGCAAAATAGGTACGGGTACGGCCATGCAACGAATCCGTTGCCGCGGCAAAGCCCGCCGCATCGAGGGTGTACAAGGTGGAAAGTACCAGCATAAAACGATTTACAGCTTTGCTCTGTTCGGCATATTCGTCCGACAGCAGCAGCTCGCGCACCGCACGCACGCGATCGCGTGGACGCTGTGCTGCAACGGCAGCCGCTGACGGCTCTGCCTGACCACTGGCAACCACAGGGGCCGTGCGCACAGGCTGGCCTGCGGTAAACTTCAACATACGCCGTAAAATATCAGACGCGCTTTCACCGATATGTTGCGTGTGGCTGGCAATATAGCGGTAAAGTTCTTCGTCGACTTCAATAGTTTTCATCTTTATCCAGTACGTTTTTTCTACTTATGAACCTGAAGCCAATTGGTGCATTCAAGCCATGGGATTATAAGGTTAAAAGCGCGGGTGCGAACACTACAATGTTCTCCCAAACGGCAAAAGCAGACTTTAGCCAACCGCCTTGGCCGCCAACCCCTCACCATACCATGAAATATCGGCAAAATTCTGCGAACAAACCAATATCTCTGCAATCATGATAACCTAACTAAATGTTATCAAGTCATGAACTTCACCATGAAATTACATTATCAATTACTGGCCTCTGAGGCCGCCACACCTGCCAGCTTACCGATCGTGCTGATCCACGGTCTGTTCGGTAATCTGGATAACCTGGGCGTGCTGGCGCGCGACCTGAACCAACAGCATACGGTGATCAAGGTCGATCTGCGCAATCACGGGCTGTCACCGCGCGCAGCGGAGATGACCTACCCAGCCATGGCGCAGGATCTGTTGACGCTGTTGGACGATTTGCAAATCGAGCGAGCCATCGTGATCGGCCACTCAATGGGCGGCAAAGCAGCGATGGCATTGACCGCGCTAGCCCCGGAGCGGATTGAACGGCTGGTGGCGATCGATATCGCCCCGGTGGATTACGCCACCCGCCGCCATGACCAGATCTTTACCGCACTGCAAGCCGTCACCGATGCGGGTATCACCCAGCGTCAGCAGGCTGCGCAGCTCATGCGAGCCACGCTGGATGAAGAAGGCGTGATCCAGTTTCTGTTGAAATCTTTCCATGCTGGCAGTTGGCGGTTCAATCTGCCGGTGCTGATCGAGCAATATGAGAACATTATCGGCTGGCAAGAGGTTCCACCCTGGCCGCACCCGACGCTGTTTATCCGTGGCGGCCTCTCGCCTTACGTGCAGGATAGCTACCGCGATGACATCGCCCGCCAGTTCCCGCAGGCACGCGCCTATGTGGTTGCAGGCACCGGCCACTGGGTCCATGCAGAGAAACCGGACGCTGTATTAAGGGCAATCCACCGCTTTATTGACCAGCCGTGAGCTCAAGTGGCGAAAAAACGCGCTAGAGAGAATAGCTTAGCGCGTTTGTAGCTAAGTTAGGCATTGTCGTCGCTCCATCTGCTGGGGTAATATGGCGCGCTATAATTTTGCCACCCTGTCCAGGTGTGAAGCTGCGCTTGGCTGGGGGTGAATTTGGGTTAGGGTTTATTGGCCCGAATTGTGTAAATCGAACCGTCTGGAAGCGTAAACCGCTTTTTGATGCAAACTCCCTTGCAGTAGCGCAACAATGGCAAAAGAACAAACGGATCGCACGACGCTGGATCTGTTCGCAGATGAACGCCGTCCAGGGCGCCCGAAAACCAACCCGCTTTCCCGAGATGAACAGCTTAGAATTAATAAGCGCAATCAGCTACGACGGGACAAAGTGCGTGGATTACGGCGTGTGGAGCTGAAAATCAACGCAGACGCGGTAGATGCTCTCAACAAACTGGCCGACCAGCGCAATATCAGCCGCAGCGAATTGATCGAACAAATGCTGTTGGCCCAACTGGCAGAAGAACAGCCAGAACACTGATCTCTGCTGCCGCAAACGCGGCACGGCGTTAAGGATGACGCCAGATCGGTTCCACCTCCGCAGAGGCATCGCATAAACGCGATAAAACCTCAGGGCAAATTTCTGGCATGATACGCATTTACGGCTGAGCAAACCTGCCCTTGGCAGCGCCTCAGGCCGCGTTTACGCAACACATTCATTTGAATTAAAAGGTTATCTTTACTATGGCTCATGTAGGCATTTTCTTTGGCAGCGACACTGGCAATACCGAAAACATTGCCAAGATGATCCAAAAGACGCTTCAGCAAAAATTCGGCAACGACGTGGCAGAAATCCACGACATCGCCAAAAGCAGCAAAGAAGATCTGGCAGCGTTTGATATCCTGCTGCTCGGTATCCCAACCTGGTACTATGGTGAAGCCCAGTGCGACTGGGATGATTTCTTCCCGACGCTGGAAGACATCGACTTTAACGGCAAGCTGGTGGCGCTGTTTGGCTGTGGCGATCAGGAAGACTACGCGGAATATTTCTGCGATGCGATGGGCACCATCCGCGACATCATTGAACCACGCGGTGCGGCCATCGTCGGCCACTGGCCAACCAAAGGCTACCATTTTGAAGCCTCCAAGGGTCTGGCAGACGATGATCACTTTGTCGGGCTGGCCATTGACGAAGATCGTCAACCTGAGCTGACCAACGAACGTGTAGACGCTTGGGTCAAGCAAATCAGTGAAGAGCTGAGCCTGGCCGAGATCGTCGGCTAAGCCTCTGCCCCGGCGGATACGTAACACATGGTAGGGGCGCCGTATAGCGCGCCCTTCTGTTATCGGCATCACGGATTAGAGCAATAGAAGCTACAAGTTTGTAACTTCCTACCTCGCCACGGTAGACTGAGACATCGGTTTATCCCATCCATCAAAGCTTTGCATGGTTACCCTGGTAAAGTGCAAAGATATGTTTGTTAACAACCGGCGGTTTCTATTTGCAGCAACCGGTTCTATAATGAGACGCAATTAACGCTTTGTGCCAACCGATGCCATAGGCGAGAACGCCTCAACTTGATTAGCATAGTAACAGGACTGAATCCGCATGACTGATAACAACTCCGCATTGAAGAAGGCTGGCTTAAAAGTCACTCTTCCGCGACTCAAAATCCTGGAAGTCTTGCAGGATCCGGCATGCCATCACGTCAGTGCGGAAGATCTGTACAAAAAACTGATAGATATGGGCGAAGAAATTGGCCTGGCCACGGTATACCGTGTGCTGAACCAGTTTGACGACGCAGGTATTGTGACCCGCCACAATTTTGAAGGTGGCAAGTCGGTTTTCGAACTGACTCAGCAACACCACCACGATCACCTGATTTGCCTGGACTGCGGCAAAGTGATCGAGTTCAGCGACGAATCCATCGAAGTGCGTCAGCGCGATATCGCCAAGCAACACGGTATCAAGCTCACCAACCACAGCCTGTATCTGTACGGCCACTGTGAAACCGGTGATTGCCGCGAGAACGAAACGCTGCACAATAAGAACTGATCCTGGCCCGCCAGAACGCGAAAACCGCCTACACGGCGGTTTTTTTATGCCTAAATGACAGATAAAAAAATCCCCGGACAGGCCCGGGGAAAAATATCCACTCAATTATCACAATTGCAGTTAGCTCTCACCTCGCACTCTCTCCGCCCATCTACCGACACGTAGGCGGGCGGAGTTCTCACTTACGCTTTCACTGGCTCGGCACGGCTAAAGCGTTTGCCATCCGGGCTAATCGCACGGATTTGCACATCACCCGCCACCGCTGGGCGAGCTTTGTCGTCATAACGCTGCCACTGTTTGCCGCCGTCGGTGGAATATTCAATTCCCAGGCCCGGCAGAGCAATATTCGCCTCCAACTTGCCACCGATGATGCGTGCCCCTGGGACCGGAAGGCGATAGCTCACGCCCGCTTTATCCATCTTGGCCAGCTCACGTTGGCCAATCAGGTTGGCAAAGCGCAGCCAGTCCTTATCAAGGGTTTTGGTATCGACCTGATGGGTTTCGCCGCCTTTGTACTCACGGCCAGCTTTGTAATCCTGCTCCCAGCTGGCACGGTGCCATGCACGTTCTGCAAGCGACACGGCACGTGGGTAAATCATGTATTCCATCTGCTGGTCGGTACGCACCACTTCGCTCCACAGCTGGGCGGAAAGACCATATGCACCCGGCCATGGTTTGTCGCTCTTGGCGGTGAAGTGGTTACCGTCACGGTCAACCGAGGTTTCGGCGTTCTGCGGCAGGTTGTTCGGCGCAAAGCTGAAGATCTTCTGCTCGTCGCTGAAACGGGTGCCCCAATAGTAACCGTGCTCGTCCGGGCTGACTTCATACGGGAAGTCCATATAGACGTAGTCCGGGTTAGAAATCACCACGTCATAACCCTTGTTCGCCCAGTCGTTAGCCGAGTCGAAACCACCCCAGTACAGGGTATCCCAGAAGTTCACCGCCACATGGTTGGTCGCGAAGGCCTTCGAGTCTTTGGCATCTTTCAGGCCGTCCTGCCACGCCTGCATTCTGTCAATGCCGTGTGCTTTCACCAACTGGCTGACTTCCAGACCGAAGTAGCTCGGCAAGTGTTCCATATCTTCCACTTTGCCGTCTTTGATGATGGCCTGGCAAACCTGCGACTTGGCCCACGGCTTGTCTTCTTTGCTCAGGTCGAGGATACCCTTGCCCGCTTCCGGATTTTTCACGTCGGTATAGCCAGCGCCCAGACGGATGTTCTTCGCTTCGTCCCCACCAAAGTGCCAGGTTTTCAGCGGTTGGCCGGCCTCTTTGTGCATCTGGGCCACTTCGCCAATCACTTTGTCCACGAAGTTTTTGGACGAATCCAGGCATGGGTTCAGGTAGCTCTGGCGGTTGAAGTACTGCACCGAGGTGGTATTGGAGGTATCGGTCGGATCCACCAGGCGGAACTCGTTGGCTTCTTTCTCTTTCCCTTCGGCAAGCAGTTTCTTGTAGCGAGCTTCCATAGAAGTAATCGCCGCACGGGCGTGCGCCGGCATGTCGATCTCAGGGATCACTTCAATCTGGCGTGCCTGAGCATATTTAACGATATCGATATAGTCCTGACGGGAGAAGAAGCCACCGTGTGGTGCCGGGCCAGAGCCGTATTGTGGCATCAGGCAGGTGGTTTCGCTCAGGTCATGACAACGCTGGCCGCCCACTTCGGTCAACTCTGGCAGGCCAGGGATCTCAATGCGCCAACCTTCGTCATCCGTCAGGTGGAAGTGGAATTTGTTCAGCTTGTAGGCTGCCATTTGATCCAGCAGGCGCAATACGGCGTCTTTTTGGTGGAAGTTACGCGCCACGTCCAGGAAGATGCCGCGGTATTGGAAGCGCGGTGCATCTTTGGCATCCAGCGTCGCGATCTTCTTGCTGCCATCCGAAGGGATTAACGACAGGATGGATTGCAGACCATAGAACACCCCAGTCTGATCGAAACCGACGATCTCGGCACCTTTCTCGCCGATCTTCAGCTGGTAGGCACCAGGCACGGCCTGATCGCCTTTGAATGCAGCTGGCTTGATATCCGTCTTGATTGGATAACCGCTCGCCTGGCTCTCAATGCCCAGCAGTGCAAAGCGCTCGGCTGCTGCATCTGCCGCTGGCTTGGTCAAGGCGCTCAGTTCCAGCGCCACGCCTTTGCTCAGGTCAATATCCTTCGCATGGACTTTAACTTCCATCGGGGTTGGGATGATTTGCCCACGCAGCGATGCCATCGGCAACACTTTCAGATCCTGGTTCTTGGTGAAGCGGCTTTCCGGCACCATCAGAATGTTGTTGTCATCCTTGGTACGCTTCCACTGGTCACCGGTGAACGGGGCAACAAACTGGTGAACATCTTCGGTATCGGTATTCGACAGGATCTTCGGCTGAGCATCGCCGGAAGTGGCATACCAGCGCGGCAGGAAGTCGGTGCGGAACAGTTGCCAGTATTCAGCGATAATCGGGATTTCCACCGCCTGATTGGCCGGGAAGCTGGTGAATTTGTCCGTCGGTTCCAGCTTATACAGATCGCCGGTGATGTGGGTGATTTTGAACTGGTCGTTATCGACCTTCAGCGTCTGGCGCGGGCTGTGGAAATAGATCGCCCAGTCTTTATCTTTGATTTCCTGATTGCCGTTGGTCAAGGTGATCAGCACCTTGTGGCAGGACGCCCAGTCTGCACCCAGCTTGGCACAGTCCACGCCGTTCTCGGCAGCACGGTTGTCCAACATTTTCAGATTGACCTGCAACTGGCTGAGTTGATCAACCACCTGCTGATTGGCCATGGCAGAACCTACGCTGCCCAATAGTCCAACGGTAGCCGTCAGGGCGGCGAGAGCACTCATCTTAAACTTGTTCATCTGCAACCTCTTGCGTAATCAGTTGTTGTTAGCGCGAATTTCTTTCCAAATCTTGCCGCATTTGGCGTCATACGCCTGGCCATTGCCGGTATGGGCGGCCTGGATGCAGCTTTGGTAATCCAGCACCCGCACGGTTTCCTGCTCAGCGAACTGTTGGTGCTGTTTCTCTTGCTTCAACACGTTCAGCACCGCCTGGCAGGCCTGCAATTTCTCTGGTGAACCTTCCGCGGTATTGATACAGGCGCTGTAGGCCTGGCGCAGCTTGACATCTTCCGGTGGCGCGACGGATTGCGAGCAGGCGCTAAGCCCGGCAACCGCAGCGATAATCAGCATCAGTTTTTTCATGGTTAAAGTCCTGTGGCATTTCCCCGGCAGCCTGGCCACCGGGGAGCGCATTAGAAGATGGTGAACGGTGCGATAACGATGAATTTGACGTCTTTCTCATCCTGGAAGATGTTGCCGTAACCGCCGCCCCAGCTTGGGATATCGGAATGGTTGTCATACTGCGTGAAGTGCAGTTTGAACAGGGTGCCTTTGGCGCGTCCGTCCTGCATGGTGTACATCGCATCCAGGCTGTAAGCGCTCTCTCTCAGGCGCTGGCTCTGATCGTAAATCGGGTTGGTGCTTGGCTTGGCGTCCCAGGCGTAAACGTAGGAAGCGCCGACGGCCATGCCAGGCAGGTTCCAGTTGCTCAGGTCATACATCACGCCACCGAACACGGCTTTTTCGCCGTTGGCGTTAAAGTCGGAGCGGTTATCCCACCAGATATCGAGGCGGCCGTTTGAGGAGGCGTAGGTCGGGGTCATACGCTGCAGGAAGAAGCCTTGGTTACCTTCCGCCTTGACCATGGTGCCTTCCAGACGCCAGTTGAACTGGCCGGTGGTATAACCGAAGGTCAGCGCCTGCAACCATGCCAGACCATCATAGATGCTGTTCGGATCGCGATTATCACCGATGCGGTCTTCTGCGCCGTAGAACTGGTAGCTGGTGGTCATTGGGTTGCCGGCCAGGTCAAACTTGTAAGACGCCTTGGTGAAATACTGATTCACGTAGCCTTGCGCCTGGCCAAACGCGGCTTCCAGCACCAGGTCGTTTTTGAAATCATATTTGGCACCCAGCGAGTGCAGGTAGGAAACGTCGGTCTTGCGATCGTTCTGACGGAAGTCGTCCATCTCGATGTGCCAAGGCGCTTTGTACTTGTTGGTCCACATGTAGGAGAAACTCAACGCACCTGAATCGCCATAGTCAAAGTTGGCACCGGCTTCAGCCCCCTGGTAGGTACCCGGCATAAAGCTCCAGTGCGGGGCCAGCAACGTTTGCCCGGTTGGCTGGATATAACCGGCACGCGCCCAGACCGGGCCATACTTGAACTTACCGGCCGCTTTATACAGGCTGATACCGCTTTTATCGCCGGAGTAATCTTCATCATAGGTACGGTTACGGCTGGAGAACGCGATTTCGTTCGGGTGGCCACTCTCGCTGGACTCTGCCATTTCGATGGCGGTGAACGCCGCCACATCTATACCAAACATGTCCGCCGCATAGCCGGAGGTGAAATCCAGGTTGGCGTTCCAGGTAGAGTGAGAGAGGTTGGTTTTAAAATCACCGGTTTCAACGTCTTTACGATCGCGTTGACGTTGCCAGTAATAGACCCCACCGGTCAGCGTAGAATCGTCGATAAACCCTTCCGCTTGCGCTTCTGGGGCCATAACGAATCCGCTTCCTAATATTGCACCCGCGACTGCGAGCGCCAGCGTTTTACGCTGAGCACCGTGCGTACCCATAAGAAAATTCCTCTTTGACTTTGACTTTAAAGTGCGCCCGCCTGCGTTCACCACTGCCCTGCACGGTCGCTAATATAAAAACCCTAATCGGGTAAAATTGTGCCGGGTGATAAAATTCACCTCGGCCTTGATACTGTAGCTAGACTATTTTTCGCGACGCGAATTATCAAATGAAAAGTGAGAGAGATTTGTCAAAGTATGACAAGGTGCACACATTGATGATAATTCGTTACAATAATGAGCAAGGTCACTATTTATAAATAATTTCGTATAAAATCAGATAATAAAAGCTTAAAAAAGCTAATCCCCTGTGGATTGAAAGGTTTCAGCAAGCGAAAAACGCCGATTGGTGCTTAAAATGAGAGCGCTCTACAAATGATATTAATTCGCATCGCGAATATATAAGTCGAGATGATGAAAAATGATACGCAGTGATAACCAAGTTAATTCTTAGAAAAAAACAAGCGTGATCACCGCTAACAACAGCGCAAGGGAGGGTTGGTTTTAGGGATAAAAAAGCCGAAAAGGACGCAGCCTGTGTGCACGGGGCTAGGTGCGGAAATTTGTAGGGGACGAACATGTTCGTCCCAAGTGGGTCAGACGGTTAACCCTCCGTCGAGGATCAGGCTCTGTCCTGTCATATAACGACTGTCATCACCGATCAGAAATACCGCGGCCCTGGCGACTTCGCTGGCCTTGCCCAAACGCCGCAGCGGGATTTGTTTGCGCAGCGCCTTCAGCGCCTCCGGTGGGATCACGTCTGTCATCTCGCTGTGAATTATCCCAGGCAGCAGGCAATTCACCCGGATGTTAAAGCGCGCCACCTCCAACGCCAGCGACTTGGCCAGGCCTATCATCGCCGATTTACTGGCAGCGTATGCCGTCTGCCCCACATTGCCCTTGATGCCCGTTACCGAAGACATCAGTACGATAGCTCCTTCCCCCTGCCCCATCATGGCTGGCAGCAGGTGCCGGTTCCAGTAGAATACGGCATTGAGGTTAGTGTCGATCACCTGCCGCCAGCGCTCGCTCGTTTGTTGGATATGCAAACTGTCTTGGGCGATCCCCGCATTATGGATCACAGCCACAGGCGCTCCGAGGCGGGTCAACAGTTCTGGTGCTACAAGGTTCACCGCCTGCTCATCACTACCATCGCAAACAACGCTTTCCACCCAGCCAGGCAAACCGGCACAGGCCTCAATCACCTCGGCTGAGGGCGATTGATCGCTACGGCAAGTCAACACCACGTTCCACCGTTTGGCCAACTCTTCCACCAGCGCGCGGCCAATCCCCCGGCTACCACCGGTCACTAATACCCATTGTCTGGTCATAGGCTTATTTATGCTGTTCGGCCAGAGATTGGCACAGTTCACCCAATGTCATATTGGGTTTATCGATAAACATTTCGGCACTCAACGTGGCACCAAATTCACGCTTGGCCAGCACCATCAGTTCGACGTAATCCAGGCTATCGAGTTTTAGCTGATGCAAGGGCATCTCTGGCGAGAGGTCATCCATCTCGAGATCTTTGGCGTCACAGATCATTTCGCTGACGGTGAGGTAAATTTGTTGGTACTTTTCCATGGTATATCCTTATGTTTTTAACTGGCCAACGGCCAGGTTTTCAAGGTGACTGCCGTTGTTATCAGCGGTTGCGACAGCGTGTTAGCCTGGATCTCCGCCCGTAACACCCAGCCGCTGTGTTTATCCCCCATGATCAACATTGGCGAAATCTGGTAGTACAGCCGCTCGGCAAGGTGAAAATGGGGAGCGGGGGTAAAAAGCTGGGCGCTAAAGTGGGTTTCATGGTGTGTCTGCACCACCGGGATCTGCGCGAACACGTCGAGCAGCGTCTCGGCAGCCAGTTCGGGAAACGCTGCGCTCAGCGTCGCCAGCGTTGCCGGCGATTGCACCAACAGCTGAAATAACAGCGCATCAAAGAACCCCCAAGTCTGAGTGATATCTGAGACCTCTCCGGGAAATCGGCGGGCTAGTGCCATCACGTCAGCCATCGTCATCGAGTGTTCCTTCACGCCAACACTCGATGGCAAGAGTGGGGCTGAAGTCAGCGTGCTGCTAAAACAGCGTTCCTGCGTGGTACTGTCCAGCAGCGTACCGGTCACCGAGCTTCCCTTGCAGGCTATCTGCAACTGATAGGACGTCTGGCACAACACTGGCTGGCGCAAACGTGCGCGGAAGGTACAGCCATCCTGATCCGGCGCTGCAGCCAGCAGGGCTGTGCTCAGGTGGCGTTTCATATCCAGCATCGCACGCATCCCATGCACACTTAGCTGCGCCACACCGATCTTGCGCGCCTGTTGCAGGTCAAAATGGATCGGATTGTAATCGCCAGAAAATGCGGCCCAGGCTTCAGCATCTTGCACGGTATAAGTAAGATCCATACTCATGCCTGCCCGATTACCAAGGCCGCATTGGCACCGCCAAAACCAAAGCTCAGATTCAGCGTATTTTGTAACGCTGCAGAGCGATGCCCCTCACCGATGTAATCCAGATCGCATTGTGGATCGGCATTCATCAGGTGACAGGTCGCAGGCATCATCTGATGTTGTATGGCTTGCAGGCAAATAATGGATTCAAAACTGCCCGCCGCCGCAATCAGATGCCCGGAATAAGATTTGGTGCTGGAAAGCGGTGTGCTAAAAGCGGCTTCACCGAAGGCCAGTTTGATGGCCTGTGTTTCGTTCAGATCGTTGAGCGGCGTCGAGGTGCCATGCGCATTGATGTAGTCGATATCAGCCGCCGCCAATCCCGCCTGATCCAATGCTCGCGCGATAGTCTTGACCCGCGCAAGCTTGTCTTCGGCCGGGGCAGTAAAATCGACGGCATCGGAATAATTACCATAGCCTTTGATCTCGCCAAGGATAGTTGCCCCGCGAGCCAGCGCGGCTTCCCGTTCTTCCAGGCACAAAACGGCCGCCCCTTCTGACAGCACAAAGCCGTTGCGATCCAGGCTGAACGGGCAGCAGGCCTTGCGGATATCTTCCTGCTCGCTCGCCAACGCTCGAAGGATATCGATGTTCCACACTGCGGCATCGGTACGCAGCGACTCCCCGGCCCCGGCAAGCATCATGGAGGCGCGACCACTGCGGATCACCTCAAAAGCATCACCGATGGCGATCGTCCCGGTCGCACAGGCCGCGATCGGGCTGTTTTGATAACCGCGCAGGCCCCAGAACAGGCTGCACGCCGCCGTAGCCGCATTCGGCATCGACAGGAAACAGCCAAATGGTGACCCCAGCCCCGTGCGCAGATAGCCTTCATAATTCATATGGGTTTCATCCTGCCCTGCCCAGCCACTGCCCATAATCGTGCCGCACTCCAGCAGATCGTAATAGGCCGCCGGGCTGTCGCCCTGAAACGCCATGCCCATCGCCTCACGGGCCGCGGCCAACACCAGCCGGGCAAAACGCGGCAGGCGACGACGGATCGCCGCAGGAACCCCTTTCAAGCTTGGCTCCTCGTCGATCAGCCCCAGAAAACGCGACTGGATCCCCACGCTGGATTTATCGTAATAACGGTAACCTAGCTGATAATCCATGATCGCCGCCCAGCTTTGCGTTGCATTCATTCCCAGCGGCGTCACCGCCCCGTAACCGGTGACCACCACTCGGCGCGGCATTAAACCTTTATTCATGATTTCCCCCTTTCCCTGTCATTTTCTTTTGCCACACCGCCGCCCAGTGCCTGCCAGAGTTTCATGGTGGCATTGAGGTAGCTGTACTGCAGATCCGCCAGATTATTTTCAATGGTCAGCAGGGCATCTTCCGCATCCAGCAGAGTCTGGAAAGAAACGGCTCCCGCCTGGTATTGGCTAGTCGCCAGCGCTAAACGCTGCTGGCCTAGCTGCAGATTCTGCTGCTGGTTTTTCCTTTGCTGCTGATAGCCAAGCCGCTGCGTCATGGCGTTATCCACATCGGACAAGGCACTGTAGACCGTGCTGTGAAACACAATCGCCGCCTGCCTGACAGCCAGATCCGACTTTTCGATGGTAAGTTGTACGGTGTTCCATTCCACAAACGGTAAGGCAGCGTTAGCGCCCAGTGTTCTGGCCGGGTTACTGAACCACTGCTGGAAAACATGACTGGCAGCCCCGAGTGAGGCACTCAGCGAAAGCGTCGGATAAAAGCCCAGGCGGGCCACATCCGAACCTGCCAACGCCGCGCGCAGCTGGCTTTCCGCCGCTTTCACATCCGGGCGGCGGGCGATAACCTCAACCGGCAGCATCTTGGCTATCGGTACATCCTGGTGGGTGTCCAGAGAAGATCGCTCTACCTGACGATCGGTGGGAGAACGGTTGAACAGGATGGCCAGCGCGTTGCGGGCCTCCTCGCGCTGTTGTTGCAACAGGCGCAGCCGGTTTTCACGCTCGATCACCGATTGCTGCGCCTGCAATACATCAAGTTGCCCAACCGCGCCCGCTGCGTAGCGGGACTGCACCATGTCGAGCGTCTGCTTACTGATTTGCAGCCCGGTCTGCTGTTGCGTGATCTGCTGATTGAGGCTGGCGATCTGCCAGTAATAGCGCGCGGTATCACCAATCAATATCAACGCGGTGTTTTCCCGATCCTGCTCCGAGGCCTCAACCTGCCACTGTGCCTGCTCTCTGGCCCGCGCCAGCTTGCCCCACAGATCCAATTCATAGCTCAAATCCAGCGAGGTACGGTAAGACTCCGTCGGGGTGGTATTGCTGCGCAGGTTTTTTTCATTGCTTGCGCCGCCGCTAATCGCCACGTCCGGTGTCAGGTTGGTATTGGTTAACCCTGCCGCCAATCGCGCCTGCTGTAGCTGCAATCCGGCAATCGCCAAATCGTTGTTACTGGTCAGCACCCGACCAATCAGTGTCGAGAGCTGTGGATCGTCAAAGCTGTCCCACCAGCGTTGGCTGTGCTGTAAATAACCCGCCCCGCTCTCCTGCTGCCGCCATTCGGAGGGCACAGAAAGCATGGGTTGCTGATAGTCGCTTTTGACTAATGAGCCACACCCCGTCAGCAATAAGGGGAATAGCAGTGTGCAGGAAAATTTACCCATCATCATTCGCGTGCCAGCGCCTCCGTAGGGTGAAGGCGCGCTGCATTACGCGCTGGGAAAAAGCCAAATCCCAGGCCGATCAGCGCCGAAAATCCGCAGGCCAGCACCATCGGTGGCCAGGTAAAGATCATGGAAAACTCCTGCGTTACCCAGGAGAAAATCACCCCGGCCAGCCCGGCACCGATAATGCCAATCAGCCCACCCAGCGAGCAGATCACCATCGCTTCGATCAGAAACTGGCGCATAATATCCGCAGGACGCGCCCCAACCGACAGGCGGATGCCGATCTCATGGGTTCGTTCGGTCACGGATACCAGCATGATATTCATCACGCCAACGCCCCCCACCAGCAGGGAAATTCCGGCGATGGCGGTGATTAGCAGCGTCATGGAGTCCGACGCCTTGCGAATAGCCTGCGTCATCTGATCATTGGTCTGGGTGAAAAAGTCACGCTGGCCATGCGCCTGCTCCAGTAATGCTTCTACCCGGCCTTGCACCTCACGTAATGAAATGCCGTCATTGACCCGCAGGGTTATTGATTCGATCGGCATATTGCCGGACATTCGCTCCAGCAACGCGGTGTATGGCATCCACGCCCCAAGCATCATGCCGCTGAACTTGCCGCCCTTACGCTCGGCAATACCGATAACCCGGTAAGGCGTACCCGCCAACTGGATGATCTCCCCCTCGGGCTCCTCATCCGGTTCAAACAGCGTGGCGCGCAGTTCTGGATCGATGATCACCACCGGTTCACGCTCGTCCAGATCGCGCCCGGTAAAGCCGTTGCCGGAGAGGAAATGTAGGCCCTGTACGCGAAAATACGCGTTGCTGATGCCGGAAATCGACACCATGGCCTGCTTGCCTCCACGTACCGCTTTTACCGTATTGCTGACCAACGGCGACACGCTATCGACATAAGGTTGCTCCGCCAGCAGTTCGACATCGGACACCGTGAGCGCCCGCGCAAAGTCGGGGCGGAGATTATCCCAGCCCAGCCCCGGCCGGATCTCCAGCGTACTGGTGCCCAGCTGGCTGATTTCATTCAGAATACTTTGCCTAGCCCCTTCCCCGACCGCCATGGATGACACCACCGAAGAGATACCGATGATGATGCCCAGCATCGACAGAAAGGCCCGGGCGCGGTGCCCCAACAGGGCCCGCCAGGCCATCTTGACGGCCTCTTTTACGCTTTGCCAAAACCTTGTGCGGCCAGTAGCCACAGCAACCGGCAGCGCTGGCGGGGTCTCCAACGGCGCGACGGCATAGTTGGCCTTGTCGGAAATAATCTCACCGTCGCTGATTTCAATGATGCGCTGTGCCTGATTGGCGATATCACGATCATGGGTCACGATAATCAGAGTGTGTCCTGCCTGATGCAGCGCGTGCAGGATCCCCATTAACTCTTGGCCGCTGGCACGATCGAGCGCCCCCGTCGGTTCGTCAGCCAGAATGATTTCCGCCCCGTTCATCAGTGCCCGGGCGATACTGACCCGCTGTTGCTGGCCACCGGAAAGCTGGGCCGGTTTGTAATGGATACGCTGCTGCAACCCAAGCCGGGTCAGTAAATACTCGGCCCGTTGCTGACGTTCAGCCGTCGGCATCGCCGTATACAGAGCCGGGATGGCGACGTTTTCAGCGGCACTGAGGTACGGCATCAGATGATAGCGCTGGAAAATAAATCCTATGTACTGGCTGCGTAATTGAGCCAACTGTTCGCTACTGGCCTGGGGGGTGGAAATACCCTTGATGGACATTTCCCCCTGCGTCGGCTTATCCAGGCAGCCGATAATATTCATCAGCGTGGATTTCCCCGAGCCGGAAGCGCCAATGATCGCCACCATTTCACCCCGCTGAATGGTGAGTGAGATAGATTTCAACACCGCCACCGTCTGCAATCCGGACACAAAGTGGCGGGATACGCCGCGCAGGGCGATCACAGGCTCATTATGTTCAGCCATGATGATCGCTTCCCGTCACCGAGGAGCTCAGCACCACGCGATCTCCCTCGTTGAGCCCTTCTTTGACTTCGGCAAACTGCCGGTCATTAAGCCCAATACGGACCCAACGTAGCTCAAGCTGCTTGCCATTCATCACCTGCACCTGATAGCGGTCTGCATCCCGCTGTGCGCCAAAGGCGGCAACCGGTACTCGCAGGATATTCCTGGCCTGTTCGGTGATGATAAACACCTGGGCAGTCATTGAGGTTCGTAGCAAACGCTGGGCGTTGGCGATCACAAATACGCCGTTGTAATACACCGCAGAGGCTTGTTGGCTGGAGGAAGTCGCAAGGCTGTCGTCCAGCAAGGCCTCGCCAGGCGCTTCCTGGATCGATCCCATCACACTCTCATAGCGCTTTTTCGGATCGGCAACCACGTAAAACCACAGTGGCTGCCCAACGCGAACCTTGAGGATGTCCGTTTCTGAAATGCGGGTATGCACTGACATGGTATCGACATCCGCCAACACCAAAATGGTGGGTACGGTTTGAGAAGAGACAATGGTTTGCCCCTCTTTGGTGACAATCCCCAACACTTCACCGTCAATCGGCGCGACAATGCGGGTAAAACCCAGATTGGCGCGGGCCGTTTCCAGCTCCATCTGCGCCTGAACGATTTGGGCATCATTCACCTTTAGCTGGGCGACCTGCGTCTGGAGCTGGGCCTGGGCTTTCTGCAACTCACTTTTTATGCCGGAGCCTTCGCGATCCATTCTGCGCTGCCGGGTCAGTTCCTGCTGATACTGCTTGAGCATCGCCTGAGTGACCTGTTTCTGCGCCTGCGCGCTTTGTAATGCCGCTTCTGATTTACGCAGCGCATTCTGCTGCAACGTAGGATCAATCTCCGCCAACAGTTGCCCGCGAGTGACGCGATCCCCCTGTTTCACATACAGCTTTTGCAGTTGCCCGTTGACCTGCGCACCGACGCTGACTTGCAGCAACGGTTTAAGTACCCCGGTAGCCAGCACCGTTTTCTCAATGTCACCGCGGGTAATTTCGGCAGTATTGAGGGTGCCATCTGATGTTGGCGTCATGGCATACCAGACAACCGCACCGCTCAATGCGGCCAATGCCAGCACCACCATCGGCAGCTTCGTTCCTGTCATTTTAATCTTCATGAGTATGCTGCCGCTGTCAGGTCTGGTTGCGGTGCGAACAGGGTATCAACCTGCGCCATACTCCCATTGTCCATGCGATAAACCCGATCAAACATCGACAGCACGCTTTCGCTGTGTGTCACGGTGATCAGCGTTTTTTGATGTTCACGGCAATGGGCAAGCAAGGTCGTCATCACCTGATGCGCCGTATTTTCATCCAGGTTGGCCGTGGGTTCATCCAGCACCAGCACCGGGCAATTGCTGTACATTGCCCGTGCCAATAACAGGCGTTGGCGCTGCCCCAGGGACAACCCGGCATGGCTTTCACGGATCAGGGCGTTGAGGCCACCCGGCAGTTTTTCAACGACCGAGTGCAGATTCAGCCCCTCAAGGGAACGTTTAATCCGCTGGTGTTGATGCTCATCCACGTTCTCATCAAACAGCGTGATGTTCTCTAGCACCGAGGCATTGAACAAAATATCTTCCTGACTTTGCAGGAAGAACAAGGTGTGTAGCTGCCGATAATCGACCGGTTGACCATCGACCACCACCTCACCTTGCTGCGGAGCCATCAGGCCGGTCATCACTTTCAGCAGCGTGCTTTTGCCCGTCCCCGACTCACCGACAATGGCAATCCGTTGGCCGGGTTGCAGCGATATCGACAAATCATGCAGCACCGGCAACTGGGCATCGTAGGCAAAGACAATATGGCGAAAACTCAACCGAGAGCTGAACTGCGGGAGCGTTTTAGGTGCCGCTTCATGCTCTGAACTGGAAGGAAACAGATCCCGCGCACGGGTATCAATGACGTGCAGCTGGTTCTTTTGCAAAATGGCGTAGAATATTTTGGTGATATACGAGGTGAAAATCTCCCGCACAAAACTGTAGGCAAAAAACTCCCCCAGCGTCAGGCCCCCCTTTTTCAACAATGGCAACGCCAGCAGCATGAAAAACACCATCTCCAGGCTACCGATCAGCTGATACAGGCTGCTTTTTACCTGCTCATAGATCCTCTGCTGCTGCTGGCAGGTAAACAGAGACAGCGCGTAGCGGGCAAACACGCTTTTGCGCTGGCTGTCCAGCCCAGCGGATTTGATGGTGGAAAAACCCTGAATGCTTTCCAGAATAAAGTCGCTTTGCTCCGCCGTTTTTACCTGCAACTGCTGGGTGTAATAGCGATCGCGATAGATGGCCCAGATGCTGATCAATCCCATTAGCGTAACGCCAACGCCAGAGACCATCGCCAACAACGGGCTCATGTAACACATGACGCCTAACGCGATAGCGCCGATAATCCAATCGGTACGCAGGCCGTTATCCAGCTCGATCTTGATTCCGGACGCCAGCTGCCAGTTGGAAAAGCGGCTGAACACCTCGCCTGGTGCGCGTTTGGCAAAGAAGTTAAGTGAGTTACTAAGTAACCGCGAGAAACCGGCAACGCTGTTGACCACCACAAAGCGTTTGATAAACCGCTCCGTAACCCAACGCACGGCGAAGGCCAGCAGGGTTGAAACAAAAAACGCCAGCAGGAAATAAAAATACGGAAAGTCGGCGTCACCCGCCGAGGAGTAAACCTGATTGATGGCGCTGCCCACCATCGTCGGCATGATGAACAGGGTTAAGGAAATCAGAAAGGCCAGCACCATCAGCCGATAGATACCCGGCATCCTGGCGGTCTCTTTCAGGCTCATGCACTCCAGGGCTTTGAAACCCGTACTGCGCTTTTTATCAGCCTGTGCCTTTGGGTCGGGTTGTCTTTCACTGTCCAGCACCAGCGCGTAGCCGCTGATTTCCAGTTTTAATGCATCGATGGGCAACAGCTGCTGGCCTATCGCCGGGTTCATCACGCAGACATAGTTGCCTTGGCGGTACGCCAGCAGCACATAGTGGCTGGCACCATAGTGTAAAATGGCAGGCAGGGGCAGCTCCGCCAGCTCCCCATGGTCGAAAATCACCGGGTAAGCGGGTATGGCCAGCTCAGAGAGAATGGTACATAACGTGGTCAACGAGGTGCCATGCTGCGACGCAGGATAGCGTTCACGCAAGTTCTCCAGCGGGGCATCGATGCCCTGCGTCTGCGCCAGCATGGCGATGCAGGCCAACCCACACTCATTGGTTTCACCTTGAAAAACCTGCGTCGGGATTATCTTTTCCATGATCTGACTTCTTCAATTTCCAGATTATTCATTGATAAAAAATAACGAATGCGAGTGCCATAACAGCCAGTCTTCAGGATGCCGAGCTATCGATGCTTCAATGATTTCCGGCAGCCTGGCCTTCAGGCTGCGAGCCTGCATCGGTGGCTCAATATGGATTTTGAGTTCCTGGTCGTAATACAGGTAATAAAAAACCACCTGCGCCGATAACGCCCGGGCAATACGTATCACTCCGCTGTGCAGATTGGCAGGGCGATCAAAAAGCCGACAAGGTAGTTTTGCCGTTGCTGCCGTATTGGCATTGACGGTGTAATCGGGGGTGATATCAGGGAAGATCATGATGTTCCGCTGATGATCCGCTGCCTCCATGATCGCCGCCATCAGGTTGCCGGCAATTTCCCGGCTATCGTCATGGATCGAACAATAAGCAAGATTGACCTTCCCTAGCTGACGGACTTGTTCCTGATAGATTTCCACACTACTGGAAACGATCACCGTTGCCTGACCAGGGAAAGCCGCGCCCCCAACCATCCCGGCCAACACATCGGAAACCATATGCAACGGAGCTAGCACCACCGGCGAACCGGCTTGATGCAAAGGCTCCACCACGGCATTCAACTGTGCTTTACAACGCTCCATCTGAGCCTGTATCTGTGGGCTTTGCCCATAGGTAGCGGCCAGATCCAATAGCCGCCGACGATAGCTCATCCCGGCAAAATCCAATTTACGGCCATCGCCAAGCAAGCACTGCTTATTGGCAGCGGCCACGAAAGCACGCCTACGCTCCCCTCGGTCTCCCAGCCGCAACCTTCTGCCCCACGCCGCCAGCACAAGAAACCAACGATAATCACCGTGCTGCAATAACCAACAGGAGGCGCTTCTCTGTGCTTTGCGCAAGGGCGCCAGACTACGCATCAGCGTTGCCAGGCTATTTCGCCATGCCAGATAGGCCCACACAGCAAAGAAACGCATTAGGGCTCCAGCGGTTTGTCATGCTGTAACAACGACAACAAGTGGTCAGCAAATTCGGGGAACTCACGATCCTGCAGTGCCAACCATTTCCTGTTGACGATAAAGCTCGGCGTTGCATCTATGTTGTAATAGCGGGAGACCTCGGTCATATAGCTCAGCAAGGCTTTCACCTGCGGGATCTGGCTAACACGGGCGTACTCCGCGGGATCGATGTTTTGCTCCTGAAGCCAGATATCACGATTTTTAGGGTTACTCAGATCGACCTTGTCCCGGATAATTGCGTCATAGGCGCTTTGACGGTGCTGCGGTTCAATGCCCATTATCGTTAACGTCGCAAACAACGAGGAAAAACTGGCCAAACCATTCATCTGCTCGTTATTGATATGCAAACGGACCAACTTGCTCCCGGCAGGCATCCGCGCTTCCAGCTTATCCAGGTTTTCTTCATTCAGGGCGCAGTAGTGGCAGCCATAAGAGAAGAGTTCGATAAGGGTATTGCCTTCTTTGATCGGACTATTATTAGCATTATTATTATCGAAAGCGATCAGGCTTTGCTGATCGTCATTAGTATTCAATACAAAATAGTGAAAATAGGCTGTCGTCATAAGTGATGAAACAATAATAACCACTAACGTATACAGGGTAATAAATAGAGGGGTTCTGAACATAAAAACTCGTCCTAAAAAGGCCTGCTAATTAGCTTTATCGTTGCGAAACAGGCTGACACGAAAAAGTCGCATCAGCACTGAAATAAACGCTGAATAAGGGTCCACGTTACCCGCCCTTACTGGACACAGGCTTGAGCGTAACTCGGACTCAATAACCCTCTATTCAAGGGTAGTAAGGACGGTGGCAGCAGGAAACCTTTACTCAGTATTACTGCTCAATAATACCGCAATGGGCCAGCGCAGTAGGCTTAGAGTCCTGGCTGATGACTTTACCGGTTTTGTCGGTACAGGTTGTTACCATATTGCACTTGAAACCAGAGGCGACATATTTGGTAGTACAGGTTTTACAGGTACCGCCGACGATTGAGTTGGCTTGAGAAACAGTAAGCTTTTTCACAACATAATCCTTATATAGTGAGTATAAATCAGCCTTGGCATTATCTATCTTGATAGAAAATAACCATGCTTAGTATAAAGACACAATGAAATATGCCTTTATTAAAGCATGCTGATTATTATTTACCACCCTGTATTTCGGGCAAGAATAGCCGATCAACAAACGCAGATCAATAAATTTATGGCTAATACGCAGAGCGCCAAAATATAAGTATAAGTGGTCGCAACTTTTCGTTATTTCGATATTTAGTAATAGGAATAAGCCAAGGGGAGCGACTCAAAATTTACACAAAATAAAATGCAGGCTAGATAAATTCCGCGAGTTTATTACCCTGATTTTATTATGGGCGTAGAATGACAGTTAACGGAACGCAGGCCAAATGACCAAAATCAGGGACAGTAAGCGGAGGGAAACGGACATGAGGGTAGCATTCAAAGCAAAACAGAAGATGTCTCTTGACCAGAAGATCCGATCAAGAGACAAACAGGCAAGGGAACACGCTAGGCTTGGCTAAGCTTAAGCGCCAATCTTGGCCCAGGTATCACGCAGGCCTACGGTGCGGTTAAACACCAAACGATCGGCCGTAGAATAGCGGCTGTCGGCGCAGAAGTAGCCTTCACGCTCGAACTGGTAGGCTTTTTCCGGCTGGGCAGCTGCCAGGCTTGGCTCAACAAAGCCTTGCTTGATAATCAGCGATTCCGGGTTGATGGTGGCGAGGAAGTCCTCTGCCGCCGCCGGGTTAGCCACGCTGAACAGACGATCGTACAGGCGAATTTCTGCCGGTAAGGCGTGTGCAGCAGACACCCAGTGGATCACGCCTTTCACCTTGCGACCATCGGCAGGATCTTTGCTCAGCGTATCGGGATCGTAGGTGCAGAAAATGGTGGTGATTTCACCCTCTGCATCCTTCTCTACGCGTTCAGCCTTGATCACATACGCATTGCGCAGGCGCACTTCTTTGCCCAGCACCAGACGTTTGTACTGCTTGTTGGCTTCTTCACGGAAGTCTGCACGATCGATATACACTTCGCGGCTGAACGGCACTTCACGGCTGCCCATTTCCGGCTGGTTCGGGTGGTTAGGCATGGTCACCATTTCCACGTCTTGCGACATGTTCTCGATGATCACCTTCACCGGATCCAGCACGGCCATGGCGCGCGGTGCGTGCTCATTCAGATCGTCACGAATACAGGACTCCAGCGCCATCATCTCGACGTTATTGTCCTGTTTGGTGACGCCGATACGCTGGCAGAACTCGCGAATAGAGGCGGCCGTATAGCCACGACGACGCAGGCCGGACACGGTTGGCATACGTGGGTCATCCCAGCCTTCAACGATCTTCTCGGTCACCAGCTGGCTCAGCTTACGCTTGGACATGATGGCGTATTCGAGATTCAGGCGTGAGAACTCGTACTGACGCGGATGGCAAGGGATGGTGATGTTATCCAGCACCCAGTCGTACAGACGGCGGTTATCCTGGAACTCCAGGGTACACAGCGAATGGGTGATCCCTTCCAGCGCATCGGAAATGCAGTGGGTGAAATCGTACATCGGGTAGATGCACCATTTGTTCCCGGTCTGGTGGTGTTCCGCAAACTTGATGCGGTAGATCACCGGATCGCGCATCACGATAAACGGCGAGGCCATATCGATCTTGGCGCGCAGGCAAGCGGTGCCCTCGGCAAACTCGCCGTTACGCATCTTCTCAAACAGCGCCAGGTTCTCTTCAACCGTGCGGGTACGGTACGGGCTGTCTTTGCCCGGAGCCGTCAGCGAGCCACGGTATTCACGGATTTGCTCGGGAGAAAGCTCGTCAACATAGGCCAGGCCTTTGTTGATCAGCTCAACCGCATACTGGTGCAGTTGATCGAAATAGTCCGAGGAATAACGAACGTCGCCGCTCCAGGTAAAGCCTAACCACTCCACATCGTGCTTGATGGAGTCGACAAATTCGATGTCTTCTTTTACCGGGTTGGTGTCATCGAAACGCAGGTTACATTGGCCCTGATAATCCTTGGCGATGCCAAAGTTCAGGCAAATGGACTTGGCATGGCCGATATGCAGATAGCCATTAGGCTCCGGTGGGAAACGTGTATGAACCGACGTATGCTTCCCTGATGCCAGATCTTCATCAATGATCTGACGGATAAAATTGGTTGGGCGGGCTTCTGCCTCACTCATGTCACTATTCCTCAAATGCAAAGCGCTACACATATAACCTTCTATGTTCCAATAAGCCGCGCCCAGAAACAACCGTTATTCGTCAAGTTCCCGTGCTGCAAAAACAAAAAAAGCGGGAAAAGATCGCTCTTTTCCCGCTGATACTGCTTACCGCCCGTTTAACGCCCGGGCGGAGCCAGGGTTAAACCCAACTTATTTCTGGATCTCAAACAACTTGGTTTGACCAGCAACCACATTGCCGGTTGCCAGCGCCGTCAGGCCAGCATAGTCGTCAGCATTGCTGACCACTACCGGGCTGATCATCGAGCGCGCGTTGGCGTTCAGGTATTCCAGATCCATTTCCAGGATAGGTTGGCCTGCTTTCACCTCAGCACCCTCTTCCACCAGGCGTTTGAAGCCCTGACCGTTCAGCGCCACGGTGTCGATACCCATGTGCACGACGATCTCCGCGCCCTTGTCTGTTTCCAGGCAGAAAGCGTGGTTGGTGTTGAAGATTTTCACCACGGTGCCATCAGCTGGCGCCACGACGGTTTTATCGGTTGGGCGAATAGCCACACCGTCACCGACCGCTTTGCTGGCGAAGGCTTCGTCCGGCACCTGATCCAGAGCCACCACTTCACCGGTTACCGGCGCCACCAGCGCTTCCAACACGGTTTTAGCAACGTTAGGAACAGCCTGCGGTTTAACTTCTGCCGCAGCGGCTGCGGCGGCTGGAGCAGAGGCTGCCGCTACCGGGCCTGCTGCAATCACTTTGCTCATCGCACTGGCAATCAGTTCGGCACGAGTCCCGACAATTACCTGCACGCTTTGCTTGTTCAGACGGATCACGCCAGAAGCACCCAGGCGTTTAGCCAGAGCATCGTTCACCAACGCAGAATCTTTGACGTTCAAACGTAGACGGGTGATACAGGCATCGATCCCGGTCAGGTTGTCAGAACCCCCGATGGCGCTCACATAGCGACGAGCCAGGGTAGTGGTTTCATCTTCGTTTTTACCCGCAGCGGTATCCACGTCATAACCGTCGGTTTCGTCACCGGCAACCGCCAGTTCACGGCCTGGGGTCATCAGGTTGAATTTTTTGATGGTGAAGCGGAAGACCACGTAGTAAATAGCGAAGAACACCAGGCCTTGCGGGATCAGCATGTACCAGTGGGTCGCCAGTGGGTTACGCGTTGACAACGCCATATCCACCAGACCGGCACTGAAGCCAAAACCGGCAATCCACTGCATGCTGGCCGCGATGAACACGGAGATACCGGTCAGAATGGCGTGGATCACATACAGCACAGGCGCAACGAACATGAAGGAGAATTCCAGCGGCTCGGTGATCCCGGTGAAGAAGGCAGCGAACGCCCCCGCCATCATGATACCCAACACTTTCGCTTTGTTCTCAGGACGCGCGCAGTGGTAGATGGCCAGTGCTGCACCTGGCAGACCGAACATCATGATTGGGAAGAAGCCTGCCTGGTAACGGCCGGTGATACCGACAGTGGCTTTACCCGCTTCGATAGACTGCGAGCCACCCAGGAAGTTAGGAATATCGTTAATACCGGCAACGTCAAACCAGAATACCGAGTTCAGCGCATGGTGCAGACCGACCGGAATTAACAGACGGTTGAAGAAGGCGTAGATACCGGCACCGGCAGAGCCGAGCTTTTGGATCTGCTCACCGAAGCTGACCAGACCGTTGAACACCACCGGCCAGATGTACATCAGGATGAAGGCAACCAGGATCATCAGGAAGGAGATCAGGATTGGCACCAGACGGCGGCCGCTGAAGAATGACAGCGCTTTCGGCAGTTCAACACCGCTGAAACGGTTGTAGACTTCGGCAGAAATGATACCCACCAGGATACCCACGAACTGGTTCTCAATTTTGCCAAAGGCGGCTGGAACCTGATCGAGAGGGATCTTCTGAATCATTGACACCGCGGCAGGTGAACACAGCGTGGTCACTACCAGGAAGCCGACAAAACCGGTCAGTGCAGCAGCACCGTCTTTGTCTTTGGACATACCGTAAGCCACACCAATGGCGAACAGGACCGACATATGATCGATAATGGCCGAACCAGATTTGATGAACAAGGCTGCCAGAGCATTGTCCCCACCCCAGCTAACCGGGTCAATCCAGTAGCCGACACCCATCAGGATGGCTGCGGCAGGCAGTGTGGCTACCGGAACCATCAAGGCCCGACCCACCTTTTGTAAATAACTAAGAATGTTCACCTTTTCCCCCTATTCGTCCGATGCCGGACCCTATTGGCAGTTTATTGAGATAACTCACTACCTTTTTAGAAATAACGCTTGGCACGTATCACTCATGCGGAGTGTAAAAAAATTATTTCGTATCGCAAATTAAAACCTCCTTTTTTGTGACAAATGTCACCAAAAAGTAGTGTTAAACTGCCACATTGCTAGCCATCGCACAAAACTTATTTTATCATTCAAAAAATCAACGGACAGTAATCCCTAATACCCGCTTCACAAAGCTGAGTTACGCTTTAAGCTACGGTTGTTGCCCGTACCAGTATAGACACAGTTTATTCTACCTAGAGGTGTACGATGAGACTTATCCCACTACAAGACACTACTCAAGTCGGCAAATGGGCCGCACGCCATATCGTTCAGCGTATCAACGCCTTCAAACCGACCGCAGATCGCCCGTTCGTCCTTGGCCTGCCAACCGGTGGCACCCCGCTGGAAGCCTACAAACACCTGATCGCGATGCACAAAGCCGGTGAAGTCAGCTTCAAGCACGTCGTGACCTTCAACATGGACGAGTATGTTGGCCTGCCGCAGGAACACCCGGAAAGCTACCACACCTTCATGTACCGTAACTTCTTCGACCACGTTGATATCCCACGTGAAAATATCAACCTGCTGAACGGCAACGCACCAGACGTTGACGAAGAGTGCCGTCAGTACGAAGCCAAGATGAAATCCTACGGTAAAGTTAACCTGTTCATGGGCGGCGTGGGCTTCGATGGCCACATTGCGTTCAACGAACCAGCGTCTTCTCTGGCTTCACGCACCCGTATCAAAACGCTGACCGAAGAAACCCGCATCGCCAACTCCCGCTTCTTCGACGGTGACGTAAGCCAGGTGCCAAAATATGCCCTGACCGTCGGCGTGGGTACCCTGCTGGATGCGGAAGAAGTGATGATCCTGGTCACCGGCCGTGGCAAGGCACAGGCGCTGGAAGCCGCAGTGGAAGGCAGCATCAACCACCTGTGGACCATCAGTTGCCTGCAGCTGCATGCCAAAGCCGTGGTGGTTTGTGACGAACCGTCCACCATGGAACTGAAGGTGAAAACCGTTAAGTATTTCCGCGAGTTGGAAGCGGAAAGCGTTAATAGTCTTTAATTTTTTGCAGGGGGCTACATGTTCGCTTTAACCCAATGCCGGATTTTTACCGGCCACGACGTGCTTGATGACCATGCGGTAGTGATTGCTGATGGCCTGATTGAACGAGTCTGCCCACTGGCCGAGCTGCCAGCAGGCATCGAAACGCGCGATCTGGGTGGTGCCATCCTAGCCCCCGGTTTTATCGACGTGCAGCTTAACGGCTGCGGCGGCGTGCAATTTAACGACTCACTGGAAGCCATCTCGGAAACCACGCTGGAAATCATGCAGCGCGCCAACGAGAAATCCGGCTGTACCAGCTATCTGCCAACGCTGATCACCTGCAGCGACGATTATATGAAGCACGGCATCAACGTGATGCGCGCTTATCTGAAGAACCATCCTAATCAGGCCCTTGGCCTGCATCTGGAAGGCCCGTACCTGAGCCTGGAGAAGAAAGGCACCCACAACCCGGCGTTTATCCGCAAGCCTACCAGCGAGATGATCGACTATCTGTGTGCCAATGCCGACGTGATCAGCAAAGTGACCCTGGCGCCAGAAATGGTGGAACCACACTTTATCAAACAGCTGAGCGACGCCGGTATCGTGGTGTCCGCAGGCCACTCCAACGCCACTTACGATCAGGCACGCGTTGGTTTCGCCGCAGGCATTACCTTCGCCACCCATCTGTACAATGCCATGCCGTACATCAGTGGCCGCGAGCCGGGCCTGATGGGCGCGATCTTCGACACGCCAGAAGTGTATACCGGCATCATTGCCGATGGGCACCACGTGGCCTGGGCGAGTATCCGTAACGCCAAGCGGGTAAAAGGTGATAAATTGGTGCTGGTTACCGATGCTACTGCACCAGCAGGCGCGGATATCGATCAGTTTATTTTCGCGGGTAAAACCATTTATTATCGTGACGGCCTGTGCGTTGACGAAAACGGCACGCTGAGCGGCTCCGCACTGACCATGATCGAAGCGGTGCAAAACAGCGTAGAGCATGTCGGTATCGCACTGGACGAAGCGCTGCGTATGGCAACGCTCTACCCGGCTCGCGCTATCGGTGTCGAACAACGTTTAGGCACCATCGAAGCTGGCAAGGTCGCCAACCTGACCGCCTTTACCCGTGATTACCAAATCACCAAGACCCTCGTTAACGGCAACGAGGTTTAATCCATGAACAGCGAGTAGAATTATTGATGAGCACTGGCGGACAAGCACAAATAGGGAATGTTGACTTAGTTAAGCAACTTAATGGCGCAGCAGTGTATCGCCTGATCGACCAGCAAGGCCCGATCTCGCGCATTCAGATTGCCGAACTCAGCCAGCTAGCCCCCGCCAGCGTCACTAAAATTACTCGCCAACTGTTGGAGCGCGGGCTGATCAAAGAGGTCGATCAGCAAGCCTCCACCGGTGGCCGCCGTGCCATTTCCATTGTCAGCGAAACCCGCAATTTCCACACCGTTGCCGTCCGCCTGGGGCGCCATGATGCCACTATCACCCTGTACGATATGGGCGGTAAGTCGCTCGGAGAGGAGCACTACCCTCTGCCGGAACGCACCCAGGAGACACTGGAAAACGCACTGCTCAACGCCATTGCGCAGTTTATCGAAAGCTACCAGCGCAAACTGCGCGAACTGATCGCCATTGCCGTGATCCTGCCTGGCCTGGTCGATCCGGCTTTAGGTGTAGTGCGCTATATGCCGCACATCAGCGTCGATAACTGGGCGTTGGTCGAAAGTCTGCAGCAACGCTTCAACGTCACCAGTTTTGTCGGCCACGATATCCGCAGCCTGGCCTTGGCGGAGCACTACTTCGGGGCTACCCGGGATTGTGAAGACTCCATTCTGGTGCGCCTGCACCGGGGCACCGGGGCCGGGATCATCGTCAACGGCAAAATCTTCCTCGGCAATAACGGCAACGTGGGGGAGATTGGTCATATTCAAATCGATCCCCTCGGCGAGCGCTGCCACTGCGGTAACTTCGGCTGCCTGGAAACCGTGGCAGCCAACGCTGCTATCGAACAACGCGTACGCCACCTGCTGAGTCAGGGCTACCCAAGCAAAATGACGCTGGACGACTGTAGCATTGCCGCCATCTGCAAAGCCGCCAATCGCGGAGATTTGCTGGCCAGCGAAGTGATCGAACACGTTGGCCGCTATCTGGGCAAGGCGGTAGCCATCGCCATCAACCTGTTCAACCCGCAAAAAGTGGTGATCGCCGGTGAAATCACCGAAGCGGACAAAGTGCTGTTACCCGCCATCCAAAGCTGCATCAACACCCAGGTGCTGAAGGATTTCCGCAGAAACCTGCCGGTGGTCACTTCCGAACTCAATCATCGTTCAGCGATCGGCGCTTTTGCCCTGGCAAAACGGGCAATGCTCAACGGTGTACTTCTCCAACGGCTGTTAGAAAGTTAAACTGCCTGTTTGGCAGGGATGCACTTCTGGCTTTTTTGCCCTGCCGTTTATCATGAGACCAGCAACAATGACTATCAAAAACGTGATATGTGACATCGACGGCGTGCTGCTGCATGACAATACCCCGATCCCTGGAGCCGATCTGTTCCTGGCTCGTATTCAGGAGCAGGGAATGCCGCTGGTGGTGCTAACCAACTACCCTTCGCAAACCGCCCAGGACCTGGCCAACCGCTTTGCCGCCGCTGGCCTGGACGTGCCAGAAAGCGCGTTTTACACCTCAGCGATGGCAACGGCCGATTTCCTGCGCCGCCAGGAAGGTAAAAAAGCCTATGTGGTGGGCGAAGGCGCACTGATCCACGAACTCTACAAAGCCGGCTTTACCATCACCGATATCAACCCGGATTTCGTGATCGTGGGTGAGACCCGTTCCTACAACTGGGACATGATGCATAAAGCGGCCTTCTTCGTGAACAACGGGGCACGCTTTATCGCCACCAACCCGGATACCCATGGCCATGGTTTCACTCCCGCCTGTGGGGCTTTATGTGCGCCGATCGAGAAGATCACCGGCCGTAAGCCGTTTTATGTCGGCAAGCCTAGCCCGTGGATTATCCGCGCCGCGCTGAACAAGATGCAGGCACATTCGGAAGAGACGGTGATTGTCGGGGACAACCTGCGCACCGATATCCTGGCAGGCTTCCAGGCCGGGCTGGAAACCGTGCTGGTGCTGTCTGGCGTCTCAAACCTGGACGATGTTGAATCCATGCCGTTCCGCCCGAGCCATATCTTCCCTTCCGTGGCGGATATCACCATTTTTTAAGCCGCAAGCAATGGCCCCTCACCCTAACCCTCTCCCACAGGGAGAGGGGACCGATCCAGTTCGCTGATGTTTTGGCGTTCTTCCCTCAGTAGCAAAGGTTCGCCTTAAACATCCCCCTTATTGCAGATCAAACTTCTGCACGCGACAACGACTCTGCGCTGGCTCCCTCTCCCTGTGGGAGAGGGTTGGGGTGAGGGGAAACATCGATCATCAAAATGTCTGAAAATTTATCTCGCCCTCGCCTCATTCGGTAATAAATTAGATATTCGTCAATTTTTACCGCTAAAAAATGAATATCCACTAATTTTAGCACCCCACCCCAAGACTATTTTTCAGCGTAACGTTAAATCGCTTGCATCTACCTCAGCTTTTGACGCATTTTCATTATCAGAAGGCAGCAAAGCCGCACCGTTACTGAACATGCAGGCACGCTGTACATCACATCACCGCCATAAAATGTCGTTAGGAGAGTTTGTATGTGTTCTATTTTCGGTGTGCTCGATCTGAAGTCCGATCCGGTTGAATTGCGTAAAAGAGCGTTGGAACTGTCGCGCCTGATGCGCCATCGCGGCCCAGACTGGTCCGGCGTTTTCGCCAGCGATAAAGCCATTCTGGTTCACGAGCGCCTGTCGATTGTTGATGTGAATAACGGTGCTCAACCGCTTTACAACGCCGCGCACACCCACGTATTGGCGGTTAACGGTGAAATTTATAACCATCAGGCCCTGCGTCAGCAACTGGGTGAACATTATCAGTTCCAGACCGGCTCCGACTGCGAAGTGATCCTGGCGCTGTATCAGGAAAAAGGCCCGAACTTCCTGGACGATCTGCAAGGTATGTTCGCCTTTGCCCTATACGACACTGAAAAAGACGCCTACCTGATTGGCCGCGACCATCTCGGCATCATCCCGCTGTATATGGGGCATGATGAGCACGGCAACCTGTATGTCGCTTCTGAGATGAAGGCGCTGGTGCCGGTCTGCCGCAGCATTAAAGAGTTCCCGGCGGGCAGCTACCTGTGGAGCCAAGACGGTGAAATTCGCGAATACTACCAGCGTGACTGGTTCGACTATGACAACGTCAAAGACAACGTCACCGATGCCAACGCACTGCGCAACGCGCTGGAAGAGTCGGTCAAAAGCCATCTGATGTCCGACGTGCCTTATGGCGTGCTGCTCTCCGGCGGGCTAGATTCCTCGGTGATCTCTGCAATCACCAAAAAATATGCCGCACGCCGGGTAGAAGATGATGAGCGCAGTGAAGCCTGGTGGCCACAGCTGCACTCCTTCGCCGTCGGGCTGGAAGGTTCCCCGGATCTGCGTGCGGCTCAAGAGGTCGCTAACCACCTTGGTACCGTCCACCATGAAATCCACTTCACGGTACAGGAAGGTCTGGATGCCATTCGCGATGTGATCTACCACATCGAAACTTACGACGTCACCACCATCCGCGCCTCCACGCCGATGTACCTGATGTCACGCAAGATTAAAGCGATGGGCATCAAGATGGTGCTGTCCGGCGAAGGGGCTGATGAGGTGTTCGGCGGCTACCTGTACTTCCATAAGGCGCCAAATGCCAAAGAATTCCACGAGGAAACCGTGCGTAAGCTGCTGGCGCTGCATATGTACGACTGCGCTCGCGCCAACAAAGCGATGTCTGCCTGGGGTGTAGAAGCCCGCGTGCCATTCCTGGATAAAAACTTCCTGGACGTGGCGATGCGCATCAACCCACAGGATAAAATGTGCGGCAACGGCAAGATGGAGAAGCACATTATTCGCCAATGCTTCGAGTCTTACCTGCCAGCTAGCGTGGCCTGGCGCCAGAAAGAGCAGTTCTCCGACGGTGTCGGTTACAGCTGGATCGATACGCTAAAAGAAGTCGCTGCCAAGCAGATTAGCGATCAACAGCTTGAAACAGCACGTTTCCGCTTCCCGTACAACACGCCAAACAGCAAAGAAGGCTACCTGTACCGCGAGATTTTCGAAGAGCTGTTCCCACTGCCGAGCGCGGCGGAATGTGTCCCTGGCGGCCCTTCCGTAGCCTGCTCATCGGCAAAAGCCATTGAATGGGACGAATCCTTCAAAAAGATGGACGACCCATCAGGCCGTGCAGTAGGCGTACACCAATCAGCCTATAAGTAAACCGTCACCGTTTTACCTTCGGCGGGCCTGATGGCCCGCTTTTTTGTGGATGTTTTCAACCGTTAATGGCCTAATCTGCCGAATTTATCACCATAATGTTCACAACCCAGTCAAACAACCCGTTCAGTCGCTTTTTCGGGAAAAAACTTGTTGACGCAAATCGGCCATATACGCATAATGCGCCCCGCAACGCCGATGAAGGTTGAGCGAAAAAGATGGCTACGTAGCTCAGTTGGTTAGAGCACATCACTCATAATGATGGGGTCACAGGTTCGAATCCCGTCGTAGCCACCAATCTTTTTTGCGGGAGTGGCGAAATTGGTAGACGCACTAGATTTAGGTTCTAGCGCCGCAAGGTGTGCGAGTTCAAGTCTCGCCTCCCGCACCATTTTCTTTCATCGTCGTGCATGCAGCAGGTGGGGTATCGCCAAGCGGTAAGGCACCGGTTTTTGATACCGGCATTCCCTGGTTCGAATCCAGGTACCCCAGCCATCTTTTTCAGGATGGGGCGCTGTAACAATTTGATTGTGTTATTGGGGTATCGCCAAGCGGTAAGGCACTGGTTTTTGATACCAGCATTCCCTGGTTCGAATCCAGGTACCCCAGCCATGCAACGCAATTGAAAGTCACAAAGATTAGTGAATGGCTACGTAGCTCAGCTGGTTAGAGCACATCACTCATAATGATGGGGTCACAGGTTCAAATCCCGTCGTAGCCACCATGCTGTCTGTTTTACATTTGGGGTGTCGCCAAGCGGTAAGGCTCTGGTTTCTGATACCAGCATACCCAGGTTCGAATCCTGGCACCCCAGCCAAATTTAGAAAAGCTCGCTTCGGCGGGCTTTTTGCTTTTCTGCGTTTCTACGTTTGGATAAATGGGCGCAACATTCGGCGCCCCATGTCATCACAGACCTAATGCATACTTCAGCGCCCGCTCTTTCAACTTGCCCGCCCTTTCCGCCACCATCAACGCCAGATTGCGCGCCACGCCCAGCGGAGCCAGGTTATTGCTGAACGCGGTATAAAACAGATCCATGCCGCTTTGCATCAGCAGGTTATCGGTACGACGACGGCGCTGATAGCGCATCAGCACCTCTTCACTCGCCCAATCCTCTCCCTGCTCACGGGCGTCGGCCACGATCTCTAGTAACGCATCCACATCGCGATAGCCAAGGTTCACCCCCTGCCCGGCCAGCGGGTTGATGGTATGCGCAGCATCGCCGAGCAGCACCAGCCCGGATTGCACATAGCGTTGCGCGTGACGGCGCACCAGCGGGAATGATCCGGCGGCATGAGCCTTCACCGTGCCCAAGCGGGAGGGGAAAGCCGCCGCAATCTCTTGTTCGAGTTGCGCCATAGGTAACGCCTGCAACTGGCGAATACGCTGCGGACTGTCATACCACACCAGCGTTGCCCACTGGTCGTACAACGGCAGAAACGCGCGTGGGCCAGTGGGGAGGAATTGCTGCCAGGTCACATCCTGCTGCGGTTGATCGGTTTCCACGGTGATCAACATGCAAGACTGACGGTATTGCCAACCGCTGGTGCCAATCGCCGCCAACTTGCGCACCTGTGAGTGAGCACCGTCGGCACCCACCACCAAATGCGCCTGTATGGCCTCTGACGAGCTTAATGTCACCTGCCATTGGTCATCGGCTCGATGCATCGCCTGCAGCCTGGCAGGGCAGTACAGCGTTAAATTCTCGCACTGTACCAACTGCTGCCATAGCGCGAGCTGCAAAATACGGTTCTCGACCATAAAACCCAGTTCTGGCAGTCCCAGCGTTGCAGCATCAAACGCCACCCGTGAGGACTCCCATTCCCAGGTTTCCAGCCCGCGGTAGGGTGCCGATCTCATCTGCAACACCGCAGGCCAGGCATCAAGCTGCTTCAACAAGCCAACGGAGGTGCAGCCAATAGCGGAGATCCGCAGGTCCGGCGGGCTTTGGGGATCGAACGTATCTGGAGCCTCATGCTCTAACAAAGCGACCGATAACCCGGCGCGAGCCAGCCCCAGTGCGGCAGCGGCTCCCACCATCCCACCGCCAACCACCACGGCATCAAAGCATTTTTGTGAAGTGTTCATTTTGGCTATACTTTTGGTTAAAAGGGCATCTTGGTTCAGTGTACCGGATTTTTAATCTGGCTTCAGGTCGCATGCTACTGCCACTTCGCTGGTCACCAGCGCGCCAAATGATTACAATGGCCTTCCTGCATGGCGCGTAACGCAATTTTCTCTCCGCACTGAGTAATGGCAAGTCAATGACGAAAAAACTACATATCAAAACCTGGGGCTGCCAGATGAACGAGTACGACTCATCGAAAATGGCAGATTTACTGGGAAGCACACACGGCTTCGAGTGGACTGAAAACGCTGAAGAAGCGGATGTGTTGCTGCTCAATACCTGCTCGATCCGCGAGAAGGCGCAGGAAAAGGTTTTCGCGTTGTTGGGCCGTTGGAAGCAACTGAAAAAGAACAACCCCGATCTGATTATTGGCGTCGGCGGCTGCGTTGCTTCACAGGAAGGGGAACATCTGCGCCAGCGCGCGCCCTGCGTTGACATCGTTTTTGGCCCGCAGACATTGCACCGCCTGCCGGAGATGATCAACCACGTGCGCGGTTCGCATAGCCCGATCGTGGACATCAGCTTCCCGGAAATCGAAAAGTTCGACCGCCTGCCGGAACCCCGTGCCGACGGGCCAACCGCCTTTGTCTCGATCATGGAAGGCTGCAACAAATACTGTACTTTCTGCGTGGTGCCTTACACCCGCGGTGAGGAAGTCAGCCGCCCAAGCGATGATGTGCTGTTTGAAGTTGCCCAGCTTGCCGCCCAAGGCGTACGCGAAGTGAACCTGCTGGGCCAGAACGTCAACGCCTATCGTGGCGCAACCTTTGACGGTGGCATCTGCTCATTTGCCGAACTGCTGCGCCTGGTGGCCTCCATCGACGGGATCGATCGCATCCGCTTTACCACCAGCCACCCGATTGAGTTCAGCGATGACATTATCGCAGTGTATGAAGATACGCCCGAGCTGGTCAGCTTCCTGCATCTGCCGGTACAAAGCGGTTCAGATCGCATTCTGACCATGATGAAACGCGCCCACACGGCGCTGGAATACAAAGCGATTATCCGCAAGCTGCGTCAGGCTCGGCCCAATATCCAGTTCAGCTCCGATTTCATTGTCGGTTTCCCAGGGGAAACCCAGGCCGATTTTGAACAGACCATGAACCTGATTGCCCAGGTGAATTTCGACACCAGCTTCAGCTTTATCTACTCTTCGCGCCCCGGCACTCCGGCAGCAGACATGGTTGACGACGTCAGTGAGGAAGAGAAAAAACAGCGACTGTATCTGCTGCAAGAACGGATCAACCAGCAGGTGATGCAATTCAGCCGCCGTATGCTGGGCACCGTGCAACGTATTCTGGTCGAGGGCACCTCACGCAAGAGCGTGATGGAACTCTCTGGCCGCACCGAATGCAACCGGACGGTCAACTTTGAGGGCACCCCAGATTTGATCGGCCAGTTCGTCGACGTCGAAATTACTGAAGTGTTAACCAACTCTCTGCGCGGTACCCTGGTCCGCACCGAACAGCAGATGGAACTGCGCGTGCACCAATCCCCTCAAGTGGTGATTGCACGTACCCGTAAGGAAGATGAGCTGGGCGTCGGTAGCTACCAACCCTGATCGCCCCGCCACCTTGGCATTTTCCTTTTTCTCTGCCGGGCAGTCATTGTCCGGTAATTTTGTTTTTTATTTTGATTATGAGGCGACACAATAATGCAACTCCCACACTGCCCGAAGTGCAATTCCGAATACACCTACCAGGATAACGCCCTGTTCATCTGCCCTGAGTGCGCCCATGAGTGGAGCGACAGCGCGGCCGTTGAAGATGCCGATACCCTGATTGTCAAAGATGCCAACGGTAACCTGCTGGCCGATGGCGATGCGGTGACCGTGGTCAAGGATCTGAAGGTCAAAGGCAGCTCTTCCATGTTGAAGATCGGCACCAAGGTGAAGAACATCCGCCTGGTCGAAGGCGATCACAACATCGATTGCAAAATCGACGGCTTTGGCCCGATGAAGCTGAAATCCGAATTTGTGAAGAAGAGCTGATTTCCGCTGTTAACCTGCTGTTGGGCCAAACTATTTGGCCCAATTCTGCCCCCTCCCCCCTTGAATTCCCTTCGCTGCGCACAGATAGATCAGAGGTAAACTTGCGCCAGTGCGGTACACCATGAATAATTCAGGGTAGAGCTGTTCGGGGGTTGCCCTGAATGCCCGCGCTGAAATCGCGTTACGTGACATCAACCAGGCCCTGTTGAGCCTTGAGGAATCGTTTGAACGTCGCAACACAAGAAATCCTGTTGGAGCCCGCAGACAACCAACGCTTGTTGAGCCTGTGCGGCCCGTTTGATGACAACATCAAACAACTCGAACGTCGGCTGGGGATTGAAATCAACCGCCGTGACAACCGTTTCAAGCTGGTCGGTAAAAACCTGTGCGTGGTTGCCGCCGCCGATATTCTGCGCCATCTGTATGTGGATACCGCGCCGATCCGTGGCGTGACCCCAGATATCGATCCGGAACAGATCCACCTAGCCATCAAAGAGAGCCGGGTGCTGGAGCAGGTGGCAGACAGCGTGCCGGATTACGGCAAATCGGTCACCATCAAGACCAAGCGCGGCATGGTGAAGCCCCGCACGCCGAACCAGGCGCAATATATCGCCAATATTTTCGCCCATGACATCACCTTTGGCGTTGGCCCGGCGGGTACCGGTAAAACCTATCTGGCGGTTGCGGCTGCGGTAGATGCGCTGGAGCGCCAGGAAATCCGGCGTATCCTGCTGACCCGCCCGGCGGTTGAAGCTGGCGAGAAGCTGGGCTTCCTGCCGGGGGATCTGAGCCAGAAAGTCGATCCGTATCTGCGCCCGCTGTATGACGCCCTGTTTGAAATGCTGGGCTTCGAGCGCGTGGAAAAGCTGATCGAGCGTAACGTGATCGAAGTTGCGCCGCTGGCCTACATGCGTGGCCGTACGCTGAATGACGCCTTTATCATTCTCGATGAAAGCCAGAACACCACCATCGAACAGATGAAGATGTTCCTGACGCGTATCGGTTTCAACTCGAAAGCGGTGATCACCGGCGACGTGACCCAGATCGACCTGCCACGTAATCAGAAATCCGGCCTGCGCCATGCGGTGGAAGTGCTGTCTGAGGTGGAAGAGATCAGCTTTAACTTCTTCCACAGCGAAGACGTGGTGCGCCACCCGGTAGTGGCCCGTGTGGTGGTCGCCTATGAAGCCTGGGAAGCCGCCGAACAAAAACGCAAAGACGCCATCGCCGAACAACGTAGACGTGAGGCACCGGTTGCCTCCGAACAGGAAACACCATGAGCCAGGTTATTCTGGATTTACAAATTGCCTGCGCCAGCAGTGAAGGATTACCGGATGAAGCCACCTTCCAGCGCTGGCTGGAAGGGGTATTGCCACAGTTTCAGGAAGAGGCCGAAGTCACTATCCGCCTGGTGGATGAGGCGGAAAGCAATGAGCTGAATCTGACCTATCGTGGTAAAGACAAGCCCACCAACGTGTTATCATTCCCGTTCGAGGCACCGCCGGAAGTCGAACTGCCGCTGTTGGGTGATTTGATTATTTGCCGTCAAGTGGTTGAACAGGAAGCGGTTGAGCAACAGAAAGCGCTGGAAGCACACTGGGCGCATATGGTTGTTCACGGTAGCCTTCATCTGCTAGGGTATGACCACATCGAAGACGATGAAGCCGAAGAAATGGAATCTTTGGAAACCGAGATAATGCAGGAGATGGGTTACCCAGACCCTTACCTCGCGGAAAAAGATCCCATCTGATGTTAGCTGAGCACCCCGCAGCCCCGATTGGGGCTGTCGCTAATTTTGATAACTCAATAGAGTGATATTAACTAAAACGCCATGAGCGACGACCATTCACAAAGCAATGACAGCCCCAGTCCCAAGAAGGGGTTCTTTACTCTTATCCTTAACCAGCTGTTCCACGGTGAACCCAAAAACCGTGGCGATCTGGTAGAGCTGATCCGTGATTCCGAGCAAAACGACCTGATCGATCCCGATACCCGTGACATGCTGGAAGGCGTGATGGATATCGCCGAGCAGCGCGTGCGCGACATCATGATCCCACGCTCCCAGATGGTGACGCTCAAGCGTAACCAAACGCTGGAAGAGTGCCTGGACGTGATTATCGAATCCGCCCACTCGCGCTTCCCGGTGATCAGCGAAGATAAAGATCACATCGAAGGTATTCTGATGGCCAAGGACCTGCTGCCGTTTATGCGCGCGGACTCTGAGCCGTTCAGCATCGACAAGGTGCTGCGTACCGCCGTGGTGGTACCGGAAAGCAAGCGGGTTGACCGGATGCTCAAGGAGTTCCGCTCCCAGCGTTATCACATGGCGATTGTCATTGATGAATTCGGCGGCGTCTCTGGCCTGGTGACCATCGAAGATATTCTGGAGCTGATTGTCGGGGAAATTGAGGACGAATATGACGATGAGGAAGATCGTGACGTTCGCCAACTGAGCCGCCACATGTTCACCGTGCGGGCGCTGGCGCCGATCGAAGACTTCAACGACACCTTCGGCACCCATTTCAGCGACGATGAGGTGGACACCATCGGCGGTCTGGTGATGCAAGCCTTCGGCCACCTGCCTGCGCGCGGGGAAACCATTGAAATCGAAGGTTACCTATTTAAAGTTGCGATGGCCGACAGTCGACGTATTATCCAGGTTCATGTCAAAATTCCGGACGACGCCCCGCAACCGAAACTGGAAGAATAACTTATCCATGGCTAAAGCCTCATTACTTGATCGCCAGCGGGTTCGCGCCCTGCTGGCGCTGTTGACCGGTGCCTGTGGCACGCTGGCCTTCTCCCCTTACGATATCTGGCCTGCGGCCATTGTTTCGCTGTTCGGCCTGCTGGCCGTAACCCTCAACCGCACGACCAAACAATCCGCCCTGCTCGGTTTCTGCTGGGGCATGGGGCTGTTCGGTAGCGGCGTGAACTGGGTTTACGTCAGCATTGCCGACTTCGGCGGTATGCCGTTTGCCATCAATATCTTCCTGGTCGTGCTGCTGGCCGCCTATCTTTCGCTGTATACCGGGTTGTTCGCCGGTTTACTGACGCGGATCTGGCCACGTACCACCTGGTGGCGGCTGGCCATTGCCGCTCCGGCTCTATGGCAACTGACCGAGTTCCTGCGCGGTTGGGTGCTGACCGGTTTCCCCTGGTTGCAATTTGGTTATACCCAGATCGACGGTCCGCTGAAAGGCATTGCACCATTGCTCGGCGTGGATGCGATCACGCTGATCCTGATGTCCCTCAGCGGCCTGCTGGTCTTTGCCCTCAATCAGCGGCGCATCACCCCGGCGGTCATTGCTATCGCCATGTTGTTGATGCCGTGGCCGCTGCGCCAGATCCACTGGTTTACGCCGCAGCCGGATAAAGCGGTGAACGTCGCCATGGTGCAGGGCAATATCGAGCAGTCGATGAAATGGGATCCGAAGGCGTTGCTCAGTACGCTGCAAACCTATCTGGATGAGAGCCGTCCGTTGATGGGCAAAGTGCCAATCATCATCTGGCCAGAGTCGGCTATTCCCGATGTAGAGAGCAATCAGAACGGTTTCCTGACCATGATGGACGATCTGATGCGCGCCAAGAACAGCAGCCTGATCACCGGCATTGTGGATGCTCGCGCTACCCAGCAAGGCACGCAGTTCTTCAACAGCGTGATCGTGCTTGGCGAGGAACAGCCTTACAGCTACCCGGCAGCCAATCGCTATGACAAACATCACCTGGTGCCCTTTGGTGAGTTTGTGCCGTTGGAAACGCTGCTGCGCCCGTTGGCTCCGTTATTCGACCTGCCGATGTCCTCGTTCAGCCGTGGTAACTATGTGCAGCCGCAGCTCAGCGTACGCGGTTATAACCTGACGGCAGCCATCTGCTATGAAATCGTGCTGGGCCAGCAGGTGCGCGATAACTTCCGCCCGGATACCAACTTCCTGCTGACCGTGTCCAACGATGCCTGGTTCGGCCATTCCATCGGCCCATGGCAGCACTTCCAAATGGCGCGTATGCGTTCATTGGAACTGGGCAGGCCGTTGCTGCGTAGCACCAATAACGGCGTCACCGCCGTCGTTGGCCCAACCGGCGAAGTGTTGGCATCCATCCCACAGTTCACCCGCAAAGTGCTGGAAGTGAAGGTGACACCCACTACCGGCATCACGCCATATGCCCGCTTTGGCTCTGCGCCAGTGTGGATCATCACCGTGCTGCTGGGTGGCATCGCGCTGCTCATTAGCTGGCGCCGCAGATAAGTTCTCCTTGGGCACGGTGCCTTACCGTGCCCTCTTCATTTCTTGTTGCCCCCTCCCTTCTGATGTTTCTGGCATGCTCCTTGCTTTAATTACCCTGTAGAACGTTGCTGATTTACTTTAACTGACATCTTGTCGCATCCGTGCACAACTCCAGCGCAAGTCTCGCACCTCGGTGGTGCATCAGGGGTTTATTGCATTCATTTGGTGCGCGTGATGTCGCAAAAAATGAAACAACTTAGTTTCATCTTGTTCACAATCGGTTATTTTCTATCGTAAATCGGCATTAGGACTATCTTTATAGCTCAGCCGTATTAACCCGCCCTCCCTGAGTGCGGGCAATCACAACAGCACAGGAGTTGGACCATGCAAATGCGCAAATTGGCGTTATCGTTACTGCTGATCGGGATGGCGAGTAGCGTAGCCCATGCGGAAGAACTGACCGGTACGCTGAAGAAAATCAAAGATAACGGCGTGATTGTTGTTGGCCACCGTGAATCCTCAGTTCCGTTCTCCTACTACGATAATCAGCAGAAAGTTGTGGGTTACTCCCAGGACTATTCCAACCAAATCGTTGATGCCATCAAGAAGAAATTGAACGAGCCCAATCTGCAGGTGAAAATGCTGCCGATCACCTCGCAAAACCGCATTCCGTTGTTGCAAAACGGCACCTTCGATTTTGAGTGTGGCTCGACCACCAACAACCTCGAGCGCCAGAAACAGGCTGCCTTCTCTGACACCATCTTCGTCGTCGGTACCCGTCTGCTGGTCAAGAAAGGCTCCGACATCAAAGACTTTAAAGATCTGGCCGGTAAAGCCGTGGTCGTCACTTCAGGCACCACTTCCGAAGTGTTGCTCAACAAGCTGAACGACAAAGATCAGATGAAAATGCGCATCATCAGTGCCAAAGACCACGGTGATTCCTTCCGCACCCTGGAAAGTGGCCGTGCGGTGGCGTTTATGATGGATGATGCCCTGCTGGCAGGCGAACGCGCCAAGGCCAAACAGCCGGATCAGTGGGAAATCATTGCCACTCCGCAGTCCAAAGAAGCCTATGGCTGCATGATGCGTAAAGACGATCCACAGTTCAAAAAACTGGTGGATGACACTATCGCTCAAGCTCAGACTTCTGGCCAGGCAGCCAAATGGTTTGAGGTCTGGTTCAAACAGCCAATCCCACCGAAAAACCTCAACATGAACTTCGATCTGTCCGACGACATGAAGCAGTTGTTTAAAGAGCCGAACGACAAAGCACTGAACTAATCTAAAAAGATCAAGCCAGCCAAGCTGGCTGTTGTAGATGACCGTAACAGGACAGACAGGTATGCGGGGGGCCGTTCCCCTCCCGCATTCTTTCCTAGACACGATTCAAGGCACACCAAAAAGCCAGCCTGACTGGCGTGCGCCACGATTACACGGTCATCAAGTTGTAAGGTGTTCTGCACCTGTTTAACGGAGTTCGTTATGTCAATAGATTGGAACTGGGGTATCTTTCTGCAGCAGGCCCCGTTTGGGAATACCACCTACCTGGGCTGGATCTGGTCCGGCTTTCAGGTTACGGTCGCCCTCTCCGTCTGTGCATGGATTATTGCCTTCTTTGTCGGTTCACTGTTCGGTATCTTGCGTACCGTGCCCAACCGTTTTCTCTCCTCACTAGGTACCTGTTACGTCGAACTGTTCCGTAACGTGCCACTCATCGTCCAATTCTTTACCTGGTATCTGGTGATGCCGGAGCTGCTGCCAGCCGATATCGGCATGTGGTTCAAGAGCGAGCTCGATCCCAACGTGCAATTTTTTGTTTCTTCCATGCTGTGCCTTGGGTTGTTTACCGCTGCGCGCGTTTGCGAGCAGGTGCGTGCCGCAATCCAATCCCTGCCCCGCGGCCAGCAGGCTGCCGGGCTGGCAATGGGCCTGACGCTGCCACAAACCTATCGCTACGTGCTGCTGCCCAACGCCTATCGGGTGATCGTGCCGCCGATGACCTCGGAAATGCTCAACCTGGTCAAAAACTCCGCCATTGCCTCAACCATCGGGCTGGTGGATATGGCCGCTCAGGCCGGGAAGCTGCTGGATTACTCCGCACACGCCTATGAATCCTTTACTGCCATCACCCTCGCCTATATCGCTATCAACGCGGTCATCATGCTGTTTATGCGTATTGTCGAGAAGAAAGTGCAGTTACCTGGCCATATGGGGAGTAAATAATGTACCAATTTGATTGGGGATCGATTGTCCCAAGCTTCCCGTATCTGCTGCAAGGGCTGGTCGTCACGCTGAAAATCACCGTGACGGCTATTGTGTTCGGTATCCTCTGGGGCACCGTTCTCGCAGTGATGCGCCTGTCGCCGATCAAGCCGATCAGTTGGTTTGCGGCGCTGTACGTCAACCTGTTCCGGTCCGTACCGTTGGTGATGGTGCTGCTCTGGTTCTATCTGGTGGTTCCAAGCTTATTACAACAAGTTCTTGGGCTGTCACCGAAAACCGATATTCGCCTTATCTCGGCTATGGTAGCCTTTTCGCTGTTTGAAGCCGCTTACTACTCGGAAATTATCCGGGCAGGCATTGAAAGCGTCTCGCGCGGTCAGTCCTCTGCCTCACTGGCGTTGGGCATGACCCAGTGGCAATCGATGCGGCTGGTGATCTTGCCGCAGGCGTTCCGCGCCATGGTGCCGCTGCTGCTGACCCAAGGGATCGTGTTGTTCCAGGATACCTCGCTGGTATACGTTCTTAGCCTGGCCGACTTCTTCCGCACCGCGTCAACCATTGGTGAGCGTGACGGTACACAGGTGGAAATGATCCTGTTCGCCGGTTTGGTCTATTTTGTTATCAGTCTCGCCGCCTCGGCGCTGGTAAGCTATTTGAAGAAAAGGACTGTTTGATGATATCCCTGAAAAATGTTTCTAAGTGGTACGGTCACTTTCAGGTTCTGACCGACTGCACCACCGAAGTCAAAAAAGGCGAAGTGGTGGTGGTCTGCGGTCCTTCCGGCTCAGGTAAATCGACCCTGATTAAAACCGTCAACGGGCTGGAGCCGATCCAGAAAGGCGATATCGAGGTTAACGGTATTCAGGTCAACAACAAGAGCACCAACCTAGCGCAACTACGCTCCAAAGTGGGGATGGTGTTCCAACATTTTGAACTGTTCCCTCACCTGTCGATCATTGAAAACCTGACGCTGGCGCAGGTTAAAGTCCTCAAGCGCGACAAGGCCGCCTCACGCGATAAAGCCTTGAAGCTGCTGGAGCGCGTGGGCCTGTCGGCACATGCCGAAAAGTTCCCAGGGCAGCTCTCTGGTGGCCAGCAGCAGCGCGTGGCGATTGCCCGTGCGCTGTGTATGGATCCGATCGCCATGCTGTTTGATGAACCCACCTCGGCGCTCGATCCGGAAATGATCAACGAAGTGTTGGACGTGATGGTCAAGCTGGCGCAGGAAGGGATGACCATGATGGTGGTGACCCACGAAATGGGCTTTGCCCGTAAGGTAGCCCATCGGGTGATCTTTATGGATGAAGGGAAGATTGTGGAAGACACCAATAAGGATGACTTCTTCAACAACCCGCAGTCAGAACGTGCCAAAGACTTTTTGGCCAAAATCCTGCATTGATGTACCAGATGCGCCCTGCCCCCCAGGGCGCATCAATAGTGCTTGTTTGTTTCGCACTTTCCCCCGATCCTCATAGACCCCGATGAACTTAAAGCTGCCGCTAGCAAGACGACACGTAAATACCCTATAGATTTCAAGTTGCAGCTAGGCGACAAGCTATCTCATCCCCAGGAGCTTACGTTTTTGTAAGTGGCTGGAGTGAGATAGCGCAGGTAACAACGCCGCAGCTTGAAAGATGACGGGTATAACGATAACGCTGAAGGAGAAAGTGATGCCCCGCCCTATTATTATCGATTGTGATCCAGGTCTTGATGACGCTATTGCCCTTGCCATGGCGCTACGCGCCCCTACGTTAGATGTTAAAGCCGTCACCACTTCCGCCGGTAACCAGACACCGCAAAAAACCCTGCATAACGCACTCGGCCTGCTGACGCTGATGCAACGACAAGATGTCCTGGTCGCTGGCGGTGCCGCCAAGCCCTTGATGCGCGATCTGGTGATTGCCGACTACGTGCACGGTGATACCGGTATGGGCAACACCCATTTGCCAGCACCGGATTTTCAGCCAGTCAAGCAAACTGCGGTCGAGTTAATTGCCGATCTGCTACGTACCAGCCCAGAGCCGATTACGCTGGTGGTAACCGGCCCGATGACCAATATTGCCTTGCTGCTGTCACAGCACGCAGAGTTGAAAAGCAAGATTGAACGCATCGTGTTTATGGGCGGTGGGCTGAATGCTGGCAACACCACGCCGGTGGCCGAATTCAATATCTACGTCGATCCGGAAGCGGCCGAAATTGTGCTGCAATCCGGCGTGCCTCTAACCATGGCCGGGTTGAACGTCACCCATCAGGCATTGGTGTTACCGCAGGATATCGAACGCATCCGTAGCATTAATAATCCGGTGGCGGCAGCGGTAGCCAGCATGCTCGATTTCTACCTGCCGTTGTATCTCAGCCACCCGCGCGGCCTGCCGGGTGCCGCCATGCACGATCCTTGCACCATCGCCTGGCTGCTGGCCCCGGAGCTGTTTGAAAGCCGTGAGCTGTGGGTGGGTGTGGAGACCCAAGGCCAATACACCGTGGGCATGACGGTAGTGGATGAGTTTGGCCAAAACGGTAAACCGGCCAACGTCGAGGTGTTGACCCATATCAACCGCCAGGGCTTTATCGATCTGATGGTCGAGTGTGTTTCACGTTACTAAATGACCCCTCACCCTAACCCTCTCCCACAGGGAGAGGGAACCGATCGAGCGGGCCTGAAAATACGGTGATACACCTTGGATGAGAGGACTTGTTGATTTTTCTGCGTAATTCCTTTACTCCCTACTTCCCGAAGCAGCACAAACCAACCAAGTGCTCCAGACAGTTCCCTCGCCCTTTGGGAAAGGGTTGGGATGAGGGAACCGAATGTGCCACAACTTTACGACACTCTCTGCATCAGCCCCGTGACGGCTCCCCCCTGCACCTGAACACAACTCCGAACCCGCTTTTTACCGCTACGCCGAGGCCTCTGGCAGGTGGGGATTATGCAGGTTAGCCGACCGTTGAGCGCAGGGATGCGCGATTGCGAGCCCCCATGGACGGGTTTACGGCGTGTCGGCGTTCTACATAATCCCCAGCTGTAACATCCATCGTCACAGCTATTTAACCTAACATCTCTGCCAATATATCAAGGTTCAAACGGCCGGCGTTGGAACTGATCGTGGCCGCACTTCGGGCACAAAGGCAGCACTTCCGGGGTATAGAAAGCCAGATGGTGATGGCATTTCTCACACACCAGATTGCCCAGCCCGACCACCTCGCCGCTGTGGTAGACGCCGTGATGGCTGACATCCTTAAACACCTCTCGCCACTCTAACTGGGTTTTATCGGTGATATCCGCCAATTCCTGCCACAGGCTTTCTTTAATCACGCGCATAAACACGCTGTCGGTGAATTCCTCCCGGCTCTCTTGATAGCTGCGGGCGAACTCTTCCAAATCGCGGCGCACCGCCCGGGTCAACTGCTCCACTTCCGTACGGCTGAGTTCCTCCACCTCGTTCAAACGTTTCTCGGCGCTGGCGACCAATTGGTCAATGTCACGCTCACCGTTCTTTAAACGTTCCGTCAGTGATGTCACCAACTCGCGGTAATACTGAGCAACCTTGTTCATAGCTTCTCCTCGATGAACTACTGCGACAGGACTTCTCCCCTAAAACTACTCGTTATTATTTTAGTCGTAAATCACTGATGTGGCTTGGCAAGGTGAGGTTTTGGCAGATTGTGAGTCACATCATGGCACAGATATTCTTTTAATACGTCGAGTCAGACCGCTTGGTGTTGTTGCTGGCAGGTCTTATCAGCTATGCTATGCAGATCTATAGATACTCACAGAATGCTACGGATGTAGCTGTTACACACCTACAGGACCATCGGCCGCCATGCAAGAGCAATACCGCCCCGAAGAGATAGAATCGAACGTACAGCTTCACTGGCAAGAGAAGCAAACTTTCAAGGTTACCGAAGACGCCAGCAAGGAAAAGTATTACTGCCTATCCATGCTGCCATACCCTTCTGGTCGTCTGCACATGGGTCATGTTCGGAACTACACCATTGGCGACGTGATCTCCCGCTACCAGCGTATGCTGGGCAAAAACGTGCTACAGCCAATTGGCTGGGATGCGTTTGGCCTGCCAGCCGAAGGCGCGGCGGTAAAAAACAAAACCGCACCGGCCCCTTGGACCTACGACAACATCGAATATATGAAGAACCAGCTGAAACTGCTGGGCTTCGGCTATGACTGGGATCGCGAGATCGCCACCTGCGATCCTGACTACTACCGTTGGGAGCAGTGGTTCTTCACCAAGCTGTACGAAAAAGGCATGGTCTACAAGAAGACTTCGGCGGTGAACTGGTGCCCACACGATCTGACCGTACTGGCCAACGAACAGGTTATCGACGGCTGCTGTTGGCGCTGTGATACCAAAGTTGAGCGTAAAGAGATCCCACAGTGGTTTATCAAAATCACCGATTACGCCGATCAACTGCTCAACGACCTGGACACGCTGGAAAGCTGGCCAGAGCAGGTGAAAACCATGCAGCGCAACTGGATTGGCCGTTCCGAAGGGGTAGAAATCACCTTCGACGTTGCCGACAGCGCTGAGAAAGTCACCGTTTACACCACCCGCCCAGACACCTTTATGGGTGCTACCTATGTCGCCGTTGCCGCAGGTCACCCGCTGGCACAGCAGGGCGCGGTCAACAACCCGGCGCTGACAGACTTCATCGACGAATGCCGCAACACCAAGGTTGCCGAAGCCGAAATGGCCACCATGGAGAAGAAAGGCATGGCCACCGGCCTGTTTGCCATCCATCCGTTGAGCGGTGAGAAGCTGCCAATCTGGGTAGCCAACTTCGTCCTGATGGAATACGGCACTGGCGCGGTAATGGCCGTCCCTGGCCACGATCAGCGTGACTGGGAATTCGCCACCAAATACGATCTGCAGATCAAACCGGTCATTTTGAACCTGGATGGCAGCAAGCCAGACGTCAGCGCCGAAGCGATGACTGAAAAAGGCACCCTGTTCAACTCCGGTGAATTCGACGGCCTGGATCACCTGGCAGGCTTTAACGCCATCGCCGACAAGCTGGTGGCCAAAGGCGTCGGCCAGCGCAAGGTGAACTACCGTCTGCGCGATTGGGGCGTGTCCCGTCAGCGCTACTGGGGTGCTCCAATCCCAATGGTCACCCTGGAAGACGGCACCGTAATGCCAACGCCAGAAGACCAGCTGCCGGTCATCTTGCCGGAAGATGTCGTGATGGACGGCATCACCAGCCCGATCAAAGCCGATCCCGAGTGGGCAAAAACCACCGTTAACGGCCAGCCGGCGCTGCGTGAAACCGACACCTTCGACACCTTTATGGAATCTTCCTGGTACTACGCGCGCTACACCTGCCCGCAGTACGATAAAGGCATGCTGGATCCGGCTGCGGCCAACTACTGGCTGCCGGTCGATCAATATGTTGGCGGGATCGAACACGCCATCATGCACCTGATGTATTTCCGCTTCTTCCACAAGCTGATGCGCGACGCTGGCCTGGTCGATTCAGACGAGCCAGCCAAACGCCTGCTGTGCCAAGGCATGGTGTTGGCCGATGCCTTTTACTACACCGGCACCAGCGGCGAACGCGTCTGGGTATCTCCGGTTGATGCCACCGTCGAACGCGACGAGAAAGGCCGCATTGTCAAAGCAACCGATCCTGAAGGCCGCGAACTGGTCTATGCTGGCATGAGCAAAATGTCGAAGTCGAAGAACAACGGCATCGACCCGCAAGTGATGGTTGAAAAATACGGCGCAGATACCGTGCGTCTGTTTATGATGTTTGCTTCCCCAGCCGAAATGACGCTGGAATGGCAAGAGTCTGGCGTTGAAGGGGCTAACCGCTTCCTCAAGCGCGTCTGGAAACTGGCTTACGACCACGTTGAGCAAGGGGCGGTTCAGCCACTGAACGTCAGCGAGCTCAATGAAGATCAGAAAGCCCTGCGCCGCGACGTGCATAAAACCATCGCCAAAGTAACCGACGATATCGGCCGCCGCCAGACCTTCAACACCGCCATCGCCGCCGTGATGGAACTGATGAACAAGCTGGGCCGTGCGCCGCAGGAAAGTGAACAGGATCGCGCGCTGCTGCAAGAGGCCTTGCTGGCCGTGGTACGTATGCTGTATCCGTTCACGCCACACGTCTGCTTCACCCTGTGGCAGGCGTTGAACGCCGAAGGCGACGTAGACACGGCACCATGGCCGGTAGCAGACGAAGCCGCCATGGTGGAAGATTCCAAACTGGTGGTGGTACAGGTTAACGGCAAAGTGCGGGCAAAAGTCACCGTGCCAGCCGATGCTACCGAAGAACAAGTGCGTGAGCGCGCCGCCCAGGAACATCTGGTGGCCAAATATCTGGAAGGGGTCACGGTACGTAAAGTGATCTATGTTCCAGGCAAATTGCTTAACCTGGTTGTGGGTTAACTCAAGGAGGCTTTGTGCGACATCGTATTCTGACGTTGTTGCTGGGGTTGGCGGTGCTTGTCACCGCCGGCTGCGGTTTTCATCTGCGCGGCACCGCGCAGGTGCCCACAGAATTGCATACGCTGATCCTGGACAGCTATGATCCCTTTGGCCCACTGACCCGTGCCGTGCGCGAGCAATTGCGTCTAAGCGGGGCTACCGTGGTCAAATACGATCCGGCCCACAAGGAAGTCCCGTCACTGCGCATCGTCAATTCGACGCAAAGCCAGGATACGGTTTCGATCTTCCAGGACGGTAAAACGGCCGAATTTCAATTGGTGATGACGGTTCAGGCCCAGGTATTGATCCCAGGGCATGATATCTACCCGATCAACGTCAAAGTCTTCCGCTCTTTCTTTGATAACCCGTTAACCGCCTTGGCCAAAGACGCCGAGCAGGACATCATTATGCAGGAAATGCGTGAGCAGGCTGCCCAGCAAATTCTGCGTAAGATGCTGGCGGTGCACGCAGCGGTGCAAGAAACACAAAAAAAAGCCGCTATCGCTGGTGAAAAAGCGGCCAGTACCCCAGCACAATGATCCGTCTTTATCCTGAACAACTTGCCGCGCAGCTCCGAGAGGGGCTGCGCGCTTGTTATTTATTGAGCGGTAATGAACCCTTGTTGCTGCAGGAAAGCCAGGATCTGATCCGCCAGGCCGCCCAACAGCAGCAGTTCACCGAGCATTACAGCATTTCCCTGGATGTCCATACCGACTGGGATGCCATCTTCAGTATCTGCCAAGCCATGAGCCTGTTTGCCAGCCGGCAAACCCTGTTGCTGATTTTCCCCGAGAACGGCCCAACGGCCCCGATCGGCGAGCAACTGCTCAAGCTGGCCGCTTTGCTGCATGACGATATCCTGTTGGTACTGCGCGGCCCACGCCTGACCAAAGCCCAGGAGAACAGCGCCTGGTTCAAGGCTCTCAGCGCCAATGGCGTCATGGTCAGTTGCCAAACGCCGGAACAGGCACAGCTGCCGCGTTGGGTTGCCCAGCGAGCCAAATCCATGCAGCTGGATCTCGATGACGCAGCCAATCAACTGCTGTGTTACTGCTATGAAGGCAACCTGCTGGCTCTTTCGCAGGCGTTGGAACGACTTTCGCTGCTGCACCCCGATGGTAAACTGACGTTGCCCCGCGTAGAGCAGGCGGTAAACGATGCAGCCCACTTCAGCCCGTTCCACTGGCTGGATGCCCTGCTGGCAGGCAAGAGCAAACGTGCCTGGCATATCCTGCGGCAACTCCAGCAAGAGGATGTCGAGCCGGTGATCTTGCTGCGTACCCTGCAACGGGAACTGCTGATGCTGCTGAACCTTCAACGCCGCATGGCGCACACCCCACTGCGTACGCTATTCGATCAGCTCAAGGTCTGGCAGAACCGCCGTAGCCTGATTACTCAGGCTCTACAACGCCTTTCGGGTGAACAATTGCGGCAGGCAGTACACCTGTTGGCGCAAATTGAGCTCACCCTCAAGAAAGACTACGGCCAGTCGGTTTGGCCGGAGCTGGAAACCCTGTCGATGCTGCTCTGCGGCAAACCTCTGGCCACGAGTGTCACCGATGCCTACTAGCCCGCAACAGCCACATACCCTGCACGCCTTTTTCGGTGGCACCTTTGACCCAATCCACTACGGCCATCTGCGCCCGGTGGCGGCCTTGGCTGAAGAAGTCGGCCTTGATAAGGTCACGTTGTTGCCCAACCATGTGCCTCCTCATCGGCCACAGCCGGAGGCCAACGCGCAGCAGCGGCTAACCATGGTTGAGCTGGCCATCGCAGGTACCCCGTTATTTGCCGTGGACGATCGTGAATTGCACCGCACCACCGCGTCCTACACCATCGAGACTTTCGAAACGATTCGTAAAGAACGTGGCGCCGCAGCGCCTCTGGCGTTTATTATTGGCCAGGACTCGCTGCTGAGCCTGCACAAATGGCATCGCTGGCAAGACCTGTTGCACTTCTGCCACCTGTTGGTGCTGGCGCGCCCGGGTTATAACCAGCAGATGGATACGCCAGAACTGCAACGCTGGCTGGAACAGCACCAAATCACCGATGCCGCCCTGCTCAGCCGCCAGCCGCACGGGTTTATCTACCTGGCAGATACCCCTTTACTGGAGATATCCGCCACCGAGATACGCCAGCGCCGTCACCAAGGCATCAGCTGTGACGATTTACTGCCGCGCCCGGTGCAGCGTTATATCGAGTTACAGGGTTTATATCGATAGGCCGCATGCTATACTGCGCCGCTATTTTTCAGGTATCCGCTGAAAACCCCAAGGATCTTGGCTAGCTGGGCAAAACCAGCAGGCTTTCAGCGGCATCCTGCCGAAACCATCACGATTCAGGCCAGTGACTTTGGGCAGTTGCCCTCAGCTTCCTGATGAACAGAACAACCCGAGGGGGAACCTTTGCAAGGTAAAGCGCTCCAAGATTTCGTTATCGATAAAATTGATGACATGAAAGGCCAGGATATTGTCGCTCTAGATGTTCAGGGCAAATCCAGCATCACCGACTGCATGATCATCTGTACCGGCACTTCAAGCCGCCATGTGATGTCGATTGCCGAACACGTCGTGCAAGAAGCCCGCGATGCCGGTATGGAACTGTATGGCATGAAAGGCCAGGCCGTTTCCGATTGGGTAGTGGTCGATCTGGGCGAAGTGATTGTGCACGTGATGCAGGAAGAAAGTCGCCAATTGTACGAACTGGAAAAGCTCTGGGGTTAAGCGGTGAAACTGCAATTGGTTGCAGTCGGCACCAAAATGCCCGACTGGGTGCAGACCGGCTTTATGGATTACCTGCATCGCTTTCCGAAAGATATGCCGTTTGAACTGACCGAGATCCCGGCGGGCAAACGCGGCAAGAATGCGGATATCAAACGCATTCTGGAAAAAGAAGGCGAGCAGATGCTGGCAGCGGTGGGCAAAGGTAACCGCATCGTTACGTTGGATATCCCAGGCACCCCGTGGGAAACGCCCCAGTTGGCACAACAGCTCGAGCGCTGGAAACAGGATGGCCGCAACGTCAGCCTGTTGATTGGCGGCCCTGAGGGGCTGGCTCCGGCCTGTAAAGCCGCCGCGGAGCAAAGCTGGTCGCTTTCCCCGTTAACGTTACCGCATCCTTTAGTGCGTGTTTTGGTGGCAGAGAGCCTCTACCGCGCCTGGAGTATTACTACAAATCATCCTTACCACCGGGAGTAACCGGTGGTGACAGTAACAGAGTGAAAAAAAGCAGCGGGATGAAAATAGAACGTAACCCTTTTCGCGACTATACGGCCGAGTCCGCCCTGTTTGTACGCCGCGCCGTGGTGGCGTTTTTTATCATTCTGGTGCTGACAGGCATCCTGATTGCCAATCTGTATAATCTGCAAATCGTGCGTTTTGAAGATTACCGCACCCGCTCCAATGAAAACCGCATCAAGCTGCTGCCTATCGCCCCCAGCCGCGGCATAATTTACGATCGTAACGGAACCCCGCTGGCGCTTAACCGCACCATTTACCAGTTGGAACTGATGCCGGAGAAGGTGGACGATCTAAAAGCCACGCTGGAGGCCTTACGCCCGGTGGTCGATCTCACCGACGACGATATCGCCAACTTTGAAAAAGAACGCAAGCGCTCGCGCCGTTTCGTCTCGATCCCGGTGAAAACCCCACTGACCGAAGTGCAGGTGGCCCGTTTTGCCGTCAATCAATTCCGCTTCCCCGGCGCGGAAGTCAAAGGCTATCAACGCCGCTATTATCCTTATGGGTCTGCCCTCACCCACGTGATCGGTTACGTGTCGAAAATTAATGACCGCGACCTCGAGCGCCTGGACAAAGACGGCCAGCTACGCAACTATGCCGCCACCCATGATATCGGCAAGCTGGGTATCGAACGCTATTATGAAGATGTCCTGCATGGCAAAACCGGCTATGAGGAGGTTGAAGTCAACAACCGTGGCCGGGTGATCCGCCAATTGCATGAGCAACCCCCTTCCGCCGGTAAAGACGTTTATCTTACGCTGGATCTCAACCTGCAACGCTATATCGAGCAGTTGCTGGTGGGTAGCCGTGCAGCCGTCGTGGTCAGCGATCCGCGCACCGGGGGAATTTTGGCGATGGTTTCCAACCCTAGCTACGATCCCAACCTGTTTGTTGATGGTATCTCCAACAAGGATTATCAGGGGCTGCTCAACGATCCGAACCGCCCGCTGATCAACCGTGCCACCCAAGGGGTGTACCCTCCGGCCTCCACGGTTAAACCCTATATTGCCGTTTCCGCCCTAAGTGCCGGGGTGATCACCAAAAATACCGTCGTGTTCGATCCGGGCTGGTGGCAATTGCCAGGGTCAGAGAAACGCTTCCGCGACTGGAAAAAATGGGGCCATGGCCGCCTCAACGTCACCAAAGCGCTGGAGGAATCTGCGGATACCTACTTCTATCAGGTAGCGTACGACATGGGGATCGATCGCCTGTCCACCTGGCTGACCAAATTCGGCTACGGGGAATATACCGGTATCGATCTTTCCGAAGAGCGTTCCGGCCTGATGCCAACCCGCGACTGGAAATTCAAACGTTACAAGAAACCGTGGTATCAGGGCGACACCATTCCGGTGGGCATCGGCCAGGGCTACTGGACCGCTACGCCAATCCAGATGGCCAAGGCGCTGAACACCCTGATTAACGACGGCAACGTCAAAGATCCGCATCTGCTGCAAAGTACCAAGATCAACGGCGTATTGGTGCCGTTCAAGCAAAAAGAGAGCAAGCAGATCGGCGATATCCATTCAGGCTTCTGGGAAATAGCCAAAGACGGCATGTACGGCGTTGCCAACCGGCCTAACGGCACGGCGCGCAAGTTCTTTGACAAGACACCGTATAAAGCCGCGGCAAAATCGGGTACCGCGCAGGTATTCGGCTATGAAACCTATAACGCCCACAAACTCGCTGAACACCTGCGGGACCATAAATTGATGACCGCCTTTGCGCCCTACGATAACCCAACGGTTTCGGTGGCCATCATTTTGGAGAACGGCGGTTCAGGCCCGGCGGTAGGTACCATTACCCGCCAAATCCTCGACCACATCCTGTTGGGCGACAACAATACGCAATTACCGGATGCAGTACCGCTGCCGCCAGGTATAGAAGGTGATTAAGGTAGAACATGACTGAAAGCCAACAAAAGGGCTCTATCTGGACCAAAATCCATATTGACCCGACATTCCTGCTGTTTATTCTGGCCTTGCTGATCTACAGCGCCGTGGTGATGTGGAGTGCCAGCGGCCAGGATATGGGCATGATGGAGCGCAAAATCGGCCAGATCCTGATGGGGCTGATCGTGATGGGCGTGATGGCGCAAATCCCGCCGCGGGTTTATGAAAGCTGGGCACCCTACCTGTATATTTTCTGCGTGATATTGCTGATCCTGGTGGATGCCTTTGGCCAAATCAGTAAAGGGGCGCAGCGCTGGCTGGATCTGGGCTTTGTGCGCTTCCAGCCTTCGGAAATCGCCAAGATCGCCGTGCCGCTGATGGTGGCACGCTTTATGAACCGTGACGTGTGCCCGCCTTCGCTGAAGAATACCGGCATCGCGCTAGTGCTGATCTTCCTGCCCACTTTGCTGGTTGCCGCACAGCCCGATCTGGGCACCTCGATCCTGATCGCCGCCTCTGGCCTGTTTGTGCTGTTCCTGTCGGGAATGAGCTGGAAGCTGATCGCTGTGGCTGCCGTAGCGCTGGCCGCCTTTATCCCGGTGTTGTGGTTCTTCCTGATGCACGGCTATCAGCGTGACCGCGTGATGATGCTGCTCGATCCGGAAAGCGATCCGTTAGGGGCTGGTTACCATATTATTCAGTCGAAAATCGCCATCGGCTCTGGCGGTCTATCGGGTAAAGGCTGGCTGCACGGCACTCAGTCTCAGCTGGAATTCCTGCCGGAACGCCATACCGACTTTATCTTCGCGGTGTTGGCGGAAGAACTTGGCCTGATCGGCGTACTGGTGCTGCTGGTGCTGTATCTGCTGGTGATTATCCGCGGGTTGATGATCGCCGCCCGGGCACAGACCACCTTTGGCCGCGTAATGGTAGGTGGGCTGATGCTGATCCTGTTTGTCTATGTGTTTGTTAACATTGGTATGGTCAGTGGCATTTTACCGGTAGTTGGCGTACCTTTGCCTTTGGTCAGTTACGGGGGGTCGGCGCTGATCGTTCTCATGGCTGGGTTCGGCATCGTGATGTCGATCCACACGCATCGGAAAATGTTGTCTAAAAATCTATAAGAGGTGTGCAATGCGTAAGGAATGGCTTTGGGTCGGCGCGGTTGCTGCTGCGGTATTACTTTCCGCCTGTACCACGACGGAAGAAATACAGGCTCCGGTGCAACAAGCCTACAACGGGCCGGTGACCGAAATCGGCGGCGTGGAGCCTCACTATGAACCCTATAACCCTGGCACCCTGCAGGATTATAAGGTTAATGGCGACACTTATCGCATCGTGCAAGATCCGCAGAATTTCTCGCAAACCGGCCTGGCGGCCTGGTACGGCGAAGAGGCCAACGGCAACACTACCGCCATTGGTGAGCAGTTCGATCCCAATGCGCTGACCGCTGCTCATCCCACCTTGCCTATCCCGAGCTATGTACGCGTCACCAACCTGGCCAATGGCCGTCAACTGGTGGTACGCGTGAACGATCGCGGCCCTTATACTTCTGGCCGGATTATCGATCTGTCCAAAGCTGCCGCCGATCGCCTCAACCTGTCCAGCAACACCAAGGTGCAGGTCGACTTTATCAAGGTTGCTCCAGACGGCACGTTGAGCGGCCCTGGTACCGTGGGTACCGTCGTCGCCAAACAGAGTTACGCCCTGCCTCCACGCCCGGATCTCAGTTCCGGCAGCGGTATGGATGCACCGATGCAGCAATCAGCACCGATTGCCGCCCCTGCCGCTCAAACGATTGACAACGGCAGCATGAACTACAACGACAGCAGCACTACCCCTGCCGCCTCCACTGGTCGTAGCGGTGGTTTCCTTGGTGCGCCGCAGCCGTTAGCCCCTGGCGTATTGGAAGGGACAGAACCCCAACCGGTCATCAGCGCGCCAACTGCAGCCCCGGTTGTGGCCACCGCAGCCGCAGCCAGTACCAGCGGTAGCTATGTCGTACAAGTAGGTGCCCTGAGTAATGCCGAGCGTGCGCAAAGCTGGCAACAACAGCTGAGCCAGCAGTTTGGCGTTCCTGGTAAGGTCGCCGCCAACGGCGCCGTCTACCGCGTGCAGCTTGGCCCGTTCAGCAATCGTCAACAGGCCGCACAGCTGCAACAGCGTCTGGCCAGTGAGGCACAACAACAGTCCTTTATCACTGCCGCACCCTAGTCGTGAAACTCGGCAGGCCGATACCGCCGACAGCAGGTCGTTGACTTATCTGAAACATTTTCTTTCAGGTAAATCTGTGTAAACCCCCTACTGTCGGCCGAATGGCTAATGCCTGCCGGAGCCCCGTCTGCTATAGTGTGACTCGTTTTTTAACTTAACTTTTACGGATGTTGTAGTCCCGATCATGAAACAGGTAACCTCTTTTCGCTTAATCAAAAGCCTCACGCTTGGCACTGCCATCGCGCTCAGCGCAGCGTCAGTTGCCCACGCAGACGACGTTAATATTAAAACCATGATCCCAGGTGTGCCGCAGATTGATGCCGAGGCCTACATCCTGATTGATTACAATTCCGGCAAAGTGTTGGCGGAATCGAACGCCGACGCACGCCGCGACCCTGCCAGCCTGACCAAAATGATGACCAGCTACGTCATCGGCCAAGCGCTGAAATCCGGCAAGATTGGCCAGGACGATCTGGTCACCGTGGGTCAGGACGCCTGGGCTACCGGCAACCCGGTGTTCAAAGGTTCTTCACTGATGTTCCTCAAGCCGGGGGACCGCGTGCCGGTTTCCAAGCTGACTCGTGGTATCAACCTGCAATCCGGTAACGATGCCTGTGTCGCCATGGCGGACTATGTCGCGGGTAGCCAGGACGCGTTCGTTAACCTGATGAATACCTACGTCAAACAGCTCGGCCTGCAAAACACCCACTTCCAAACCGTGCACGGCCTGGATGCGGAAGGTCAGTTCAGCTCGGCGCGTGATATGGCGTTGATCGGCCAGGCGCTGATCCGCGATGTGCCAGACGAATACGCTATCTATAAAGAAAAAGAGTTCACCTTCAACAATATCCGTCAGCTGAACCGTAACGGTCTGCTGTGGGATACCAGCCTGAACGTCGATGGGATTAAAACCGGCCACACTAATTCGGCGGGTTATAACCTGGTAGCTTCAGCGACGGAAGGCCAGATGCGTCTGATCTCCGCCGTGCTGGGTGGCCGTACCTATAAAGGCCGCGAAACCGAGAGCAAAAAACTGCTGACCTGGGGCTTCCGCTTCTTTGAAACCGTCGCGCCACTGAAAGCAGGTAAAGAGTTCGCTTCTGAACCCGTTTGGTTCGGCGATGCCGATCGCGTCGAACTGGGCGTAGACAAAGATGCCTACCTGACCATCCCACGCGGCCGGATGAAAGATTTGAAAGCCAGCTACGTGCTGAACACTCCGGAAATTCATGCTCCGCTGGCCAAAAACCAGGTGGTTGGCACCATCAATTTCCAGCTGGATGGCAAAACCATCGATCAGCGTCCGCTGGTGGTACTGAACGAAGTGAAAGAAGGTGGCTTCTTTGGCCGCATCGTGGATTATATCCGCCTGATGTTCCATCACTGGTTCGGTTAACCCTTGAATCGGCTGAGTTCGGCCCCATATAACAATTAACACTAACTCCCGCCCCGGCGGGAGTTATAATTTAGAGATCCGCCACAGCTGGAGCGCACCTACATGCAAAAGACTAAACTGAACGAACTGCTCGAATTCCCTTGTACCTTTACCTACAAGGTAATGGGTCTGGCACACCCCGAGTTGGTAGACCAGGTGGTTGAAGTGGTGCAACGCCATGCTCCAGGGGATTACAACCCGCAGGTCAAACCGAGCAGCAAAGGCAACTACCACTCCGTTTCCATCACCATCACCGCCACCCATATCGATCAGGTGGAAACGTTATATGAAGAGTTGGGCAATATTGAAATTGTCCGTATGGTGCTGTAATTACAGCATAACTCCCTGCCAGCCAACCTGGTTCAGCGCCACCGCTGTCCGGGTTGCTCTGGTTCGCCAGGGATAAATGCTGGTCGCGGGCCAGAGCGCCCGGTATAATGTTTTTACCACTTCTGTAACCTGACGATGCCCCGCTTGCAACACAATAAGATCATTCTCCGTCAGCTAGGGTTGCAGCCCTATGAGCCTGTATCCCAAGCAATGCACAGCTTCACCAATCACCGCGACGAATCCACGCTCGATGAATTGTGGCTGGTGCAGCATCAAGCCGTGTTCACCCAAGGGCAGGCCGGTAAGGCAGAACATCTGCTGATGCCAGGCGATATCCCGGTGATCCAGAGCGATCGCGGCGGCCAGGTCACCTATCATGGCCCCGGCCAGCAGGTGATGTACGTGATGGTGGATCTGAAGCGCAACAAGGTGGGTGTTCGCCAACTCGTCACGGCCTTGGAAGAGACCGTTATCAATACCCTCGCCCATTTCAAGATCGAATCACGCGCGCGCCCGGATGCGCCCGGCGTGTACGTGGGTGAACAAAAGATTTGTTCATTAGGCTTGCGGATCCGCAAAGGTAGCTCATTTCATGGCCTGGCCCTGAATGTCGCTATGGATCTCACCCCTTTCCAACGCATCAACCCCTGCGGTTATGCCGGAATGCAGATGACACAAGTCAGCGCGCTGGCACCAGGTGTCGGGATCGCCGATGTGCATCCCATTCTGGTACAGGAATTTGTACATTTACTCGGCTACCAGACGGTCGAGCTTCGTAACTGGAACCTGCACGATTATGAGTAAACCGATTCAGATGGAACGCGGCGTCAAATACCGCGATGCAGACAAAATGGCGTTGATCCCGGTAAAAACGGTCATCACCGAGCGCCAGGAATTGTTACGCAAACCCGAGTGGATGAAGATCAAACTCCCTGCCGATTCTACGCGCATTCAAGGCATCAAGGCCGCGATGCGCAAAAATGGCCTGCATTCGGTCTGCGAAGAGGCATCATGCCCCAACCTGTCTGAGTGCTTTAACCACGGTACCGCCACCTTCATGATCCTGGGGGCCATCTGTACCCGTCGTTGCCCATTCTGCGACGTGGCCCATGGCCGCCCGGTGGCTCCCGATGCCAACGAGCCGGAAAAGCTGGGGCAAACCATCGCCGACATGGCACTGCGCTATGTGGTGATCACCTCGGTTGACCGTGACGATTTACGTGACGGTGGCGCGCAGCACTTTGCCGACTGCATTACCGCCATCAGAGCCAAAAGCCCGAACATCAAGATCGAAACCCTGGTGCCAGACTTCCGTGGCCGTATGGATCGTGCGCTGGAAATCCTTACCGCCACGCCACCAGACGTGTTTAACCACAACCTGGAAAACGTGCCGCGTGTTTATCGCCAGGTACGTCCCGGGGCTAATTACGAGTGGTCATTGAAGTTGCTGGAGCGCTTTAAGGAAGCGCACCCCTCGATCCCGACCAAATCCGGCCTGATGGTGGGTTTGGGTGAAACCAACGCGGAAATCGTGGAAGTGATGCGCGATCTGCGCCGTCATGGCGTAACCATGCTGACGCTGGGGCAGTATCTGCAACCAAGCCGTCACCATCTGCCAGTGCAGCGCTATGTCAGCCCGGCGGAGTTTGACGAAATGAAAGAAGAAGCGATGGCAATGGGATTTACCCATGCTGCTTGCGGCCCGTTTGTGCGCTCGTCCTATCATGCGGACTTGCAGGCCAAAGGGCTGGAAGTGAAGTAACCGCGGTAATCTTTTGTTACGCTTCACCTGCGATTAACACCAAAAAACGGATGTCCTTGCGGGCATCCGTTTTTTATGGCTCAACAGCAGGGGCGCTTAAACGTCTTTCTTTTCGACGCTCTGCTGCGCGGTAGGCGTTTCAGCCGTATTCTGTGCGGGAGGGGTGTCATCGCCCACCGCTTTTTTAAAGCCTTTCAGCGCCGCCCCCAAATCCGCGCCCAGAGTACGCAGTTTGCTGGTGCCGAACAGCAAGACGATCAACACCGCAATTACCAGCAGCTTGGTAATACTGATACCTTCCATTTTCACCTTCTTTATTCATTTATGGCTGCAGGACGCAGCGCGGGAACAAACTATGTCTATAGGTATTTAGCGACTTTCTTTCGGCTATAACAACAACCAGTTGTAACAAGGTGAGATCTACCCGAGATGTTCTATGCTTAGATTATAGGGCATATTCTTAGCTATTCGCTTTTTCCGGCTCCTGGCTGGCTGCATAATTCATCACAGGGAAACATGGGATGCCTACAGCTCCATCGGCTTTTAACACCCGGCGTGCAGGTCTCAACTTCGCCAGGCGCCTCTACCTGCCACGTATTGTCGGCCTGGGGATTGGTTTCTGGTGCGTACTTACGGCGCTCTATCCAGAGCACCAGCCGGTTGGCGTGTGGATCTTGCTGGCAGTGAATGGCTTTATCTGGCCACATATCGCTTATCAGTGGTCTATCCGCAGCGAAGCCCCCTACACTACCGAGATCCGCAATCTGCTCATCGATGCGCTGCTAGGTGGGATGTGGGTCGCCATCATGGGTTTCAATGCGCTCCCCGCCGTGGTGATCCTGTCGATGATGGGGATGAACAATATCGCCTCCGGTGGGCCGTCTCTGTATTTCAAAGGGCTGATGGCGCAAATTATCGGGGCGGTGGTTACCAGTGCGATACTGGGCTTCCCCTTTACGCCACAATCCACACCGCTGCAGGTTTATCTGTGTCTGCCGATGATCTTCATCTACCCAGTCTTCCTGGGTTATGTGACCTACCAAACCGCCAAGCGGCTGGCAGAAAAGCAACAGGAGTTATTGCGCATCAGCACGCGTGATGGCTTGACCGGCGTGTTTAACCGCCGCCATTGGGAACATCTGCTGCACAATGAGTTTGATAGCTGCCGGCGCTATAATCATCCGGCTACGCTGATCCTGATGGATATTGACCATTTCAAAGCCATCAACGACACCTTCGGCCATGGGCTGGGGGATGAGGCGCTGATCGTTCTGGCGGAAGAATTGGTGCTAGGGCTGCGGGCGATGGATATCGTGGGGCGCTACGGCGGTGATGAGTTTGGCGCGGTGTTGCCAAATACCAGTGCCGAACAGGCCAGCCAGGCGCTCCACCGCATTCAGGAGCGCCTAAACGAGGTTGTCTTCCGTGAAGCGCCTGGGTTGAAGCTGAATATCAGCGCCGGGGTCGCCGATTACCAGCCCGAGATGCTTGACTACCAGGAATGGTTGAAGGCCGCCGATATCGCATTGTATCGGGCAAAAAATAATGGCCGCAACCGGCAGGAGCTCGCCGTACATCAATGCTAATTCACTAGTTTATTAAGTTAATGGCTTAATGATTTGATAAATTGGTTGGATAAATGGCGTCGAGAAATAGCGTAACAGGTGTGCGGTGTTAACTGCGGTTATTGAAGTGAGTAATTCCTGTCTGGCTGAAGCTACTACAAAACCACAGCGACAAGGTGTAAAATCTGCCCCGCGCGATTGTTTCGCGCCAACAAACGGAGATGACATTCCTCCATAACCGCCTTTCACAGGCTGATGATGTCTACGTAACCTCTCAGAGAGGTGCGTAGGCGCTTGCCTGAACCTTTCTGAGCATCTTCCATCTTTAGATAGGGTTTATCACCATGTGGAGTTCTTTACTGGCTGTATTTATTGGCGGTGGTTTGGGTAGCGTATTGCGCTGGGCAGTGAGCCTTAAGCTCAACCCTCTACATCCGCACATTCCATTAGGCACTTTGACCGTAAACCTGGTGGGGGGGTTTATCATCGGGCTAGCCCTGGCGCTGTTTATCCGTATGACACACATTGACCCAGTTTGGAAGCTGCTGATCACAACCGGCTTTTGCGGCGGGTTGACTACCTTCTCTACCTTCTCGCTCGAAGTGGTTTATCTGTTGCAGGACGGGCGCCTTGTCTGGGCCATCACCAATATGCTACTCAACCTGGCGGGTTCGCTGGCGATGACGCTGTTGGCTTTTATGCTGGTCAAAGCATTTTACGGCCAATAAAATCCCGGGGCTTAATGTTTTCTTAATCTGCCATCGGGATAATCCTCGCTCAGTAACCTGTGCTGAGTGAGGAATTGAATGTTTAACCTGCCAAAAACCACTACTGAATGGATTGTCACCCTGACGTGCGTGCTGATCGCCCTGGCCTTCATCAAGGTTTACCTGTTCCCTTAACCGCTCCCGGCCTGAAAAAAAAGCATAAAAAACCCGCTCATAGAGCGGGTTTTAACAATTTTGGCTACTGTAGCTTAGATAGCGATAACGTTAGCAGCAGATGGCCCTTTGGCACCGTTCGTGATCTCAAATTCTACACGCTGGCCTTCAGCAAGAGTTTTGAAACCATTGCTAGCGATGGCAGAGAAGTGAACGAAAACGTCCTTGCTACCATCTTCTGGAGTAATGAAACCGAAACCTTTAGATTCATTAAACCACTTAACGCTACCTTTAATCTTAGACATCAAACTTACCTTTAACGTGAATGTAAGACACAAAATGTGTGTCCAGTACAGTACAGCAATTAGACAGGATTTTGTCCACAACACAGATCACATAAAATCGATAAAAAGTGAAAAAGTTGGTTATTTACCCTGTAAATTGATGTCCACGGTTACCAGGGACGGCCAAGGCAGCCCAATCCGCCAAAAAACCGTTGAGCGACCGATTAAACACCTATGTGGCCCATTATTGCCCCTCAATCCGCAGTTTTTAGGTTTTCGTCTTGCTGATGAAACACCGCCCCCCTGTCACTACACGGCATTACGCGTTATCATTAGCGCTGTTACGAACGACCTGATGAGAATGACCATGAACGGCAAGATAACGACTTTTTTTGAAGACAAAGGCTTCGGTTTTATCACCGACGAGAACGGGGAAAATCGTTATTTTCACGTGATTAAAGTGCAAAACCCAGAGCTGATTAAGAAAAATGCGCTGGTAACCTTTGAGCCAACCAACAATACCAAAGGGCCATCGGCCTATGCGGTAAAGGTACAGGCACCAAGCAAGTACATCACCATCGCCAATGAGAGAATCAAAATCTCCAGCATCAAGTCCTTCGATACCTTCACCAAAGAAGTGCCGGTCAAGGTGGAGGTCGATAAAGAGAACACCGTGTTGTCCGTTGGGTTGCTGATGAACCGTATCCGTCCGCAAGTCGCCGTTGCGCCACAAACCGCCACGGAAACGCTGCGTATGCTGTCAATCACCACCTTCCAGAACGCGACTCACGTCTTCTCTGAGCATGAAATCGATATCGATGAAACCGTGCAGGCGTTGAAGACCCTATAGCCCCTGAAAACATTCAAAGCTATTTAATGGCACCTGTGTTAGCGTGGGTTTTCACCTGACACAGGTACGCGATATGTCTGAATCCACCAGCGTTAAAGGTTACAATAACCGCACCACTCAAATTGCCTGCCCAAAGTGTGCTTATGTTACCGAACAGCAATGTTCAAAACTGCGTAAACTCAGCACCTTGATTTGCCCTAACTGCGGCACGCAATTCGCACCAAAACAGGGCTGAAACGCTATTTGAATATGACATGGTTGAGGCTGTTGCCGCTGACCATGTTAAACGATTCGACGCAGTTACGGCCTTGAGACTTGGCACGATAAAGCGCAATGTCCGCCATATTCATCAGCTGTTCCAGTGATTTATCCTCATTCATTGCCAAACTCGCCACGCCCACGCTAATCGTGATCCGCAATGGTGCCTTGCCGTTGGGGTTCAGCTCGGCGCTTTCTATCCGCTGGCGCAAATGTTCCCCCAAGGCCACGGCCTGCGTCCCCAGCGCCCGCGGCAGCATAATGGCAAACTCTTCGCCCCCCAGACGGCCAAATAACTGGTCGTGGCGCAGTTCACGCCGCAAAATATGAGCGAATGCCGCCAGGACGTGGTCACCGATGGCATGACCATGGGTATCATTGATCAATTTAAAGTGATCGATATCGATTAACAGCAACGACACCGCCTCTTTCGTACGCTGCTTCTGTTCCAGCATTTCCTTGCCTTTGCGCGTTAAAGCACTACGCGCCAGAGTCCCGGTAAGGAAGTCGTGATTCGCACTGTGTTCCAGCCGGCGCAGCAGTTTACGGCTAACGGCAATCGAGCTGGACAAAATCAGCGGCCCCATCACCAGCATGGCGATGCCCAAACGGGCTGACATCAGGCTGTCCATCACCGCCCCTCGCGCTCCCGGCGTTTCATACAGCATCAGATTGGCAGAAATGCTGACAATCTCCGTCACGCCGGTAAGAAACGTCAGCAAGGTGACGGTAAATAAATGATAACGCACGGCGCACCATAACAGTGCAGGGATGGGGAAGGCTATGGCGCCCGGTCCACCGATATACACGCTAAGCGCCAATGAAAGCAACAACGCCAGCAAAGGCAGGCTGGAGCGCAATTGCCAACCAAATTGCAGGCTCAGCAATTGTTTTAAGCGTGGGGCGGCAAGCACGACCGGCAGGATTAACAGGTTGGTCGAGAACTGTTCGCTAAACCAGGACATCCAGGCAATGATCAGCGTATTGTTGTATTGACTGTCAGTGCGTAACACCGACAGCGTTGCCGACAGCGCGGCCCCAAGCAGACAGGCAGTAAACATATACAAAATCGCCTGGGGCTTGCCCATACGCCGTTGAGACTTGGGCAGCATCGACATCACGGCATAGCCGGTGGCAATCAGCGCCATATTGCAGGCATTTAGCCAAAGTGCCAATGGCCAGTTTTCGCCGGTGCTGAGATCGGCGGCGATCATGCCAAGATAGGTACCTATCCACCCCAACATCGTCGCATAGCCAGGCTTACGCAGCATCAAGCCAAGCAAAATAGCATTCACCGGCCAAAACAGGGAGAGCGACCCTAACGGACGGGTGAAAATGCCAAACAAGGAAAGCAGGTAGGCCAATAAAAATACATTGACCAACAAAACCGTCGCTGGCAAACGCTGTCTTTCTACGCTCATGAAATAACCTGCGAGGCAATAATAACAACACTGACTATAAGCATGGTTTCTTTCCCCAAAAAAGTCGCAACGAACCACAACGCCCATTAAAATGGTCAATTAAATCAATCAAAAACCTTATCTTGTCTTATTAGTTTAATTCGCCGCTGACAATGTAAAAGCCTGTTCGCGGGACTCATCCCTTTAACGAACATGGTTGTTAACAGCATAGTCTAAATTGTTAACGCTATTGAAATAACAAACTATGAGAAATTATAAGGGCATAAGGTTAAGACTCTTCTTACTTATGGGTTATTTTCCTGCAACGCCAGCAGAAGCGCAATGAGAAAAGCCCGTAAAGAGCTGCGGGCTGGCTAGAGGTCGACAACTAAATTGACAGTTAAGGCGCAGGCCCACAGGCCAGCGCGGGGAGTGAAGGTAAAGCAGCAAGCTTAAGCAGACCCTAGGCGTAAAAAAGCCCGGCTAGGAACCGGGCATAAAGTTACGAAATGCAGTGTTAACCCAAACGGGCTAAAAACCGGCTTATCTTAACCCTCAATTGTGCAGAAAAAGTGGATCACGCTGAGGTATCCCCCTTCTTTAACCGGCAAGTCACCACGCTTTCTAACGGCTGCCAGATGGGCTAATGCATTGAGCACTATGGACGCGCAAAAAAAATCCCGCACAAGGCGGGATAAAATCAAAGGGATGGTAATACACTACAGGACTAACACAACATCATCGGGCTGGAATAACCTTACCAGCGCGAGTGTATAGAAATGTCATGCTTGGGTAAGGATGATGTGCCAGATGTAACGCCTGATAGAAGGCACTGACAAACAAGTAGTTTTACTCTGACAGGACATTAATTGTAACCAATGGCAACATGGCTTTTTATGGTGTGTGCAGCATACCGATTGCCGCTTACCGGGTGAATTGCAGGCCTTGCATTACAAACCCTTTGGCGACGCCATTGCACCGGGGTTTATTAATGAGCTATCCCTGCTGTAATAAAAACCAATCTGTAACAACGCTATTTTTCTGTAAGAGCTCTCCCATGTCTTATTTTGCAGGTTAGTGCTATATTTTTTAGGCACAACCCCCCCCCTACTTCATGATGAGAAGTATATGAAAAAAAATCGTTTTGGCGTTGCCGCGGCCGCTTTGGCTGCGGGTATGTTGCTGGCGGGATGTACCTCCAAGGTTGCAGAAACTACGCAGTATTCCGGGTTCCTGCAGGACTATAGCAAGCTGCAAAAAACGGAAACCGCCAGCGGGCATCAGGTATTGCGCTGGGTAGCTCCCGGTTTTAAAGAGTCTGACTATCGTGGCATCTATATTACCCCGTTGGTCTTCTACCCACCGGCAAAACCCACTGCTCGGGTGAGTCAGCAAACGCTGGATCAGATCAGAGAATACGCCAGCACCTCACTAAGAAATGCCGTTGCACAACGCACAACATTGTTGCCTACCCCATCAGGCTCACGCGTACTGGTCGCTAAAGTCGCCATTACTGCGGTAACGGCTGAAAACGAAGGGGTGCAATTCTATGAAGTTGTTCCTATTGGAGCCGTCATTGCCACCACCATGGCCGCCAGCGGACACAGAACGCAAGACACCGCGTTATTCATGGAAATCAAACTGATCGATCAAGATACCGGTAAAACGGTTCTGGCCGTAGTCCGTAAAGGCTTAGGTAAAACGGTCAGTAATGAAAATGCCCCAATCACCTTGGCCGACGTGAAGAAAGCCATTGATGATATGGTGACGGATGTTGTGAACTTTCCGAAACTATAATTAGTGCTGCAAAAGATGGGGAAATAGTTTTCCCCATCTTTTCCCCTGCTCCCTCTTTCCCCATTTAATATGTGAGCACCATCACATCCCCCCGTTGTCGATAAACAAGCTGGGACAAATGTCCCGAGCAATATTCTAATATCAGAGCCAGCTTCCAGTTTTACGCCCTTTTTGACATTGCCGTCGGACCGGCGTCCTGTCCTTACCTGCCGAGGAACTTTATAGTTAATGCTATGCAGAACGACAAAAAAAACAGTGAATGGTTGAGCGTTGTCGAGTTAGTTACCGGTGATGCCATACTTTACGACCTGCTGAAATATTGCCCGTTGGCTATTTTACGCCGTTGGCAGTTGCAGCAAGTCAGGCCAGGTACGCTGATATGTCAACAACATGAAATTTGTCATGAATTTCACCTGATAGCGCAGGGTAATGTGGACGTATTTATTCACGCCGACGATGGGCGTAAATATTTACAGGCACGCTACCACGCCGGAGACATGCTGGGTGAGCTCGAGATCTTTGAGCAAAGGCCGTATATCTGCTCGGTAGAAGCGACCAGTGAAGTGACGTTACTGACGCTTTCACGCAGCGATTTTTGCCACTGGCTGACGGTCGACAATTACTTCAACCAGAAAATCATTCAGTCGTTCAGCAGCCAGTACTATCAGTTGTCGAAAAAAGCGGGCGAAGACAGTCTCTATTCATTGCACCAGCGCGTCTGCCATGCGCTGTGGCAAAGCTACCAACACCAGGGAGCCCAAAATGAAGGAGAAATTACCATTAATAAACAACAGCTCAGCGAACAGTTTGCCGTTGCCCCACGCAGTATCAACCGCATCCTGTTTGAACTGCGCGAGCAGCAAATTATTACGGTCAACGGTGAACGGATTGCGGTAATCGATCCAGTCCGGTTACACCAACAGGCCGAGTTTTAATTTTTGGCCTTAGTGCCAACCAGTATAAAACGCAGGTAAGTTCCATGACTCAACTACAACCGCATATCCGGCTTAGCCGGCAGATGACACACGCCCATTACGCGCTGTTACCGGGCGATCCACAACGCGTCGAACACGTTGCCCGCTTTCTGGATCAGGTGGAGGATTTTGGCCAAAATCGCGAATACCGGGCGCTGCGCGGTTGGTTTCGTGGTGTGGAAGTCCTGGTGATTTCCACCGGCATGGGTGGCCCTTCTACCGCCATCGCCGCCGAAGAACTACATCAGATCGGCGTAGACTGCCTGGTGCGTATTGGCAGCTGCGGCGCGATGCAAAGTTCAATGAAGCTGGGCGATCTGGTGATTGCCAGCGCGGCAGTGCGCGATGAAGGCACCGGCAATGCCTATATCCCCGCAGCCTACCCGGCCAGTGCCGACTGCGGCCTGGTTTATCTGCTGCGCCAACAGGCACAAAAACTGGGATACAGTACGCACTGTGGCTATGTGCGTAGCCATGACAGTTTCTACACCGACCGCGAACAGGAGATCACCGATTTTTGGTCGGCCAAAGGTATTCTCGCCGCCGATATGGAAACCGCCCCGCTGATGGTCGTTGGCGCACTGCGTAATATGCGCATTGCCTCTATCCTGAACGTGGTGGTGGAACACCAGGGCTGCCTGGAACAGAGCATCAACGACTATCAACAGCAGGAGCATTCCTGCCAACGTGGCGAGGAACGCGAAATCGTGCTCGCGCTCGAAACGCTGTATCAGGATCATCTTGAGAGGACGCAATAATGGATTTTTTCAGCATCAATAACGTCATGGTCAACATTCCTCTGGGCGAAGGTGGCTATGCGCTGTCATGGATCGAAGCCATAGGTACGGTTTTTGGCCTGCTGTGCATCTGGTTTGCCAGCAAAGAGAAGATTATCAACTATCTGTTTGGTTTGATTAACGTCACGCTGTTTGCCGCTATCTTCTTCCAGATCCAGCTGTACGCCAGCTTGCTGCTACAGGTGTTTTTCTTCGCCGCCAACCTGTACGGCTGGTATGCCTGGAGCCGTCAAAACGAAAATAACGAAGCCGCGCTGAAAATCCGCTGGTTGCCACGGCAAAAGGCTCTCACGCTGCTGGTGGTTTGCGTGGTGGCTATCGCCTTGATGTCGCTGTTTATCGATCCGGTATTCGCCGTGCTGACGCGCATTGCCATCGGCATTATGCAGGGAATGGGGCTTTCGGTGGTGATGCCTGAACTGCAACCAGACGCCTTCCCACTGTGGGATTCCACCATGCTGGTGCTGTCGATCGCCGCCATGGTACTGATGACGCGCAAATACGTCGAGAACTGGCTGCTATGGGTGCTGATTGACGTGATCAGCGTAGTGATTTACGCCATCCAGGGGGTTTATGCCATGTCGTTGGAGTATATTTTACTGACGGTGATTGCGCTGATGGGGTCGTTTGCCTGGATCAACAGTGCGCGCCAACATGGCTCAAAGCCGTTGCAACAAGAGACAGCACTCAAGGCAATGCCTTGAAAATGGCGGATATCCCCCCCATGTAACCTGTGTTGTCTGCCATTTCGGTAGGTCTAGCGAAAGGAAATGAACATGTTAGAGAATTATTTTGGCTCTGGGATCGCTCCAACGGAAGAGCAAAAACGCAGATTACTGGCGGTGCAGGCAGCACTGGAACTGTTGAAAGCAACGCTGTCTGACACCAACGACGGCAACGGTGTCGAATACCAGTTGAAAACGGCAGAAAAGCACGTCAGCTCTCTGGCAGATGCCATCCAGGCAGCCGTAGAGAAGAAGTAACGTCCTTGCCTTGCCGAAACCCCTGCACAATCCACGTTGTGCGGGGGTTTTTATTGTCTGCTCTCCTCAAAAAAACTGCTTACCTCCCCCCGATGTCTTTATCCGTAATATATATTTGTGCCAGCACTCACATATTTAACCAGGGAATTTTTGATTCCCATTCACAACATATCCCCTCTTCCTATAGTGTAAAAATCAATCACCAAGAGGGCGATAACTAAAAAATCAAACCTGGACTTTCTTATCAGCATTAAATCATGTGCGGCGTAGGTTGCTCATTGGCTCGCTATTTTCTGTTTATTATTAAATAAATTACCTCAAGCACAAGTCGTTAGAGAGATTAATGCATCCAGCTCAACTCATTATTTTTTAGTGAGTCGCTTTAGTTCGCCTCATATTAATAAAAAAACAAGAAAAATGACTTACCTTACACAGGATCATAATAATGAAAACAATACCTCTGGCATTACTCCTTCCTGCCCTGCTAGCCACCAGCGCCGCCGAGGCGGTGACGGTCTATAACAGTAAAGGAACACAACTCGATATTTATGGCCGTATCGAGGCACAAACCGGCAATGAATGGACAGATGAACACACCAATGCCACCAACCTGACCGGCCGTCTTGGCTTTGAAGCCAAACAAAAGCTCGATGAGCAATTCGGCCTGTTTGGCAAGTTGGAATGGCAGGTTAATACTCAGAAGAACGATACCGAAGTCGCCGAAGATAACTGGGATATTCGTTATGGCTATATCGGGATTGACGGTAAGGATCTGGGGAAACTGATGGTTGGCCGTACGCGCAACCCGATGTACCAGTGGATGGGCATCACCGATCGTTACATGAACTACACGGCTAACGTTTACTCCAACTGGGTCGGCACGCGTATCGACTCCTCCTATCAATGGAACCGTCAGGACGGCACATTACAATATGAATACACCTATGGCGGGCTGGACGTTCGCACCGCCTACGTGATGGGTAACGGTGCAAGCGACAGCACCGTTGACGATGGTTATATGGCCAGCCTCGGCTACGCTTTTGAATTCCCGGTGATGGGTACGCCACTAAAAATCAAACCGGTGATTGCCTGGCAGAAAATGACCAAAGACCCCAAAAATACCAGCCTAAGCGGCAACTACACCGATTACTCCCAAAAAGGGATTGGCATACGCCTCAGCTACGACAAGGCTTATCTTGGTATCAACGTTGGTCGACAAACCTACGAGCAAACCGGCAAGCCAGACAAAGATTATGATGCCTTCGACTCGCTGGCCGAATACTGGTTTACCAGCAAAGTCGCGCTACGTGGTGGTTACTCGCAGTTGATCGAGTCTGAAAATGATTACGCCCACCGCAAACAGTGGATCTCTGAACTGGAATATCGCCTGAAAAAAGATGTACATCTTTCTGCCACCTACATTTATGACGATCGGCAAAGCTACGATTCGGCAGAAAACCTGTGGGTACTTGGGTTACGTTACGAATTTTAATCACTGCGCAAGGATGGAAAACATGAACAATTTTCTCAGTTTATTCGCCGTGTTAGCGTTGAGCGCCAGCGTCAGCCACGCAGCCGCGCTGCCAAAAGAGAGCGGTAGTTTCGATTTTACCGTGCCACAAACCGGCAAGAAGATGGAGGTCTTCAGCTACCAGCCTCCTGGTGCCAATGCCAACACCCCAGTAGTGTTTGTCCTGACCGGGCTGAACCGTAATGCCGATGAGTACCGCGACTCTTGGGTAGAAAATGCCAAGAAAAACAAACTTATCGTCATCGCCCCGCTGTTCTCCGAAGCCGATTATCCCGGTAACGACGGCTATAACCTGGGGAATATCGAGAATACCAAAACCCACCAGGTCAACCCTAAAGGGGAATGGGCTTTCACGGTCATTGACGATCTGTTTGCCGATATGCAAAAACAGGGGATCACCAAACAACAAGACTATTATTTATTTGGTAACAGCGCTGGCTGCCAGTTTGTTCACCGAATGCTGACCTTTGTCCCTGAGGCGAATGTCAAAGCCGCCATTTGTGCGGCAGCCGGATGGTGGACCATGCCAGATGTGGAAAACCCCTGGCCCTATGGCCTGGACAATGCCCCGGTGAAAGTGACGCAAAAACAGTTGGCCGACTACTTTGCCAAACCCGTGCTGATCACCGTCGGTGAAAAAGATAACGATCCGTATCACCCTTTGCTGCGCCGCTCTTATGAAGCCATGGCACAGGGGGATAGCCGGTTAACCCGTGCACAAAGCTATTTCCTGACGGCGCAGCAGAAAGCCAAACGCTATAAGGTCGACTTCAACTGGCGCTTTACGACCTTGCCCGACGTTGGGCATAGCGGCTCGAAGATGTCTGCCTATGGCGCAGAGCAATTTGCCTGGTTTGAACAGCATGGCGAGTTCAAGGTACAACCGTAACTTGAGGAGAACGCGCTACTGCCAAAGCAAGCGGTAGCGCGGGTCAGAAGGGAATGAGAGATGACACACACTTCTGACAAGGGAATTTTTGATTCCCCTTTTTTCTCCCTTGGGTTTTGTTATTAATGAAGGAAGAAATGACGTAGAGGGGAAAACTGACATGAACAGAGCGGAATTCACTCAACGTATTGCCAGCATTGATAATCTGACAGAAACGGATCGGCGTATCATCGACTATTTTGACAAACACTTTGAGTCCATCCCCTACAGCAAAGTGATCGATGTTTGCCATGAGATCAACATCGCCAAGTCAACCTTGGGGCGATTTATGATGAAGCTCGGCTTCACCGGCTTTCGTGACTTCAAAGAGTCCACCATCGAGCCAGAGCAGCGCAGAAACATCTCCCCCATAGAACGCTTCGACAACAGCAAAAACAGAAAAAACGGCATCGAATTCATAGAAAAACACTGCGGCGAGATCACCGATAATATCAACAATACGTTGAAAAACATCAATCGCCAGCATTTGGAGAAAACCATCGCGCTGATTTGCGATCCGGAAAAAAGGCTGTATGTGATTGGCAGCGCAACGGCACATGCCTTGGCCGAGTATTTTTATCTGCTTGGCCGCTATATCAAAAAAGACATTGTGCTACTGGATGCCAATATTGCCAATTTACCGCATAAGCTAATCGACTCGAGAAAAGGTGATGTGCTACTGGCGATTTCTTATTATCGTTTTTCCAGCGTGACGACAAGGCTGATAAAATGGTTTTATCAACATCGTGGCGATACCATCGTTATCACCGATAATGCCGTCAATCCGTTCAGCCACTTCGCCACGGCGATGTTGCTGATGGAGAGCCAGCATAGCGGGCTGTTCAGCAGCCGCAGCGCGGGCTTCGTATTAATCGAGGCGCTGGTCAATTATATGGGCGAAGTGAAAAGCAACGAATTAAACGAGAACTTCAACGTCATGGAGTCGTTATTCGAGGCATTTAACGTTTTCAATAAATAATACCAACACCAGGCAGTATTAATATTCACCAACCATCTTTATAGCCCTGTTGCTTCAGGGCTAAGCATTGGCTTACCAGAATGCCATGTAGCAATCCATCTGTGGCGTTTATTTAATGAAAAGAGGCTTTATCATGAGCAGTGAAAACAGCGCAATCCCTGTTTGCCCTGAGCAGCAAATTCTACGTACCTCACAGGGGAATTTATCTTTCCGCGCCTGCGGTGAGGGCGAAACCCTGATCTTTTTACACGGTATTCTGGGCAGTTCGAAAGCCTGGCCATTCCAGTTTGCCGCCTTTTCTCCCCACTACCGCGTCATGGCCTGGGATGCGCCCGGTTATGCCGACTCTGCGCTGGTGCCGGCCGATATCGACGCTTTTGTGCAGATGCTGCATGAGTGGGTGCAACACTGCGGGGCAGAGAAAGTCTCCCTCGTCGGGCATTCAATGGGCGGCACCGTTGCCAGCCGCTACGCCGCACGCTATCCAGAGCGGGTAAAAAACCTGGTGTTGTCCTGCACCCATCCCGGCTATGGCGCGCCAAAGTCGGCCCCAAGTTCGGAAAAGCTGGAAAAACGGCTGCAAGAGCTCGCCGAAATCGGCCGCGAAGCCTACGGTAGAAACCGCGCCCGAGATCTGCTTCCCTTCCCAGATGTGCCCACAGCGGTGCTGGACTATGCGGCAGACATTGCGGCAGGCACCAATCTGGAAGGCCTGAGGCGTGCCACTCGCATGTTGCAACTCGCCGACAACCGCCCGCTACTGCCCCAGCTCAAGATGCCAACGCTGATCCTCACCGGTGAAAAAGACGCCGTGGTGCAACCACAGCTCAAAGCCGATCTGCTGGCGCTGGTGCCTTATACCCAACATATCGAGATGCCCGGTATGGGCCATGCGCCTTATTTCCAGGCTCCGGATTATTACAACACGCTATTGCATGAGTTTTTTGCCAAACACTCATAAGGGGAAATGATGACTGGATTTATCATCGGGATGATCGTTACCGTATTGGCGGCCTGGTTTATTATCAAAAACTACCAGCCGCAAACCGTGTTACTGCTGGCGGGGCTGAGCCTGCTGCTGATCACGGCGGTGTTCTTTCCCGAGCAATCGATATTGTACGGCAAGGCCAAATCCATCGGCTGGGTTGGCGGGGATATTTTCGCGTTCGTGAAAGAGTCTTTGACCACCCAGGTGGCGGGCATCGGTTTGATCATTATGGCGGCGGGCGGTTTTGCCGACTATATGGATCACATCAAAGCGTCGAACTCGATGGTAAATCTGTGCATCAAACCCTTGCAGATGATCAAGGCTCCTTACCTGATCCTGGCGATCGGCTACATCTTATCCCAGTTGCTGCACGTGGCGATTTCCAGCGCGGCCGGTCTGGCGATGCTGCTGTTGGTCACCTTCTTCCCGGTGTTGGTGCGGCTTGGAGTCAGTAAAGCCGCCGCCGCCTCGATGATCGGCATGTCGGCGTTTATGGATCTCGGCCCGGCGGTGGGCACCGCCAACCTGGCAGCTAAACATGCCGGTATGGAAACCGCCGTCTACTTTGCTCACTACCAACTGCCGGTCGCCACCGGCGTGATGCTGGCGGTAGCGGTACTGATCTTCTTCACCGCACGCTACTTTGACGCCAAAGACGGGCATATCGTCACCCAACAGCAGGTGGAACAGCCAACCAGCGAAGACACAGCCAAGGTACCGGCATTCTACGCTTTCCTGCCGGTGTTCCCGGTGATACTGGTGATCGTCTTCAGCCCACTGGTGATCAGCAGCATCAAGATTGACGTGGTGACAGCGATGATCATCGGCACTCTGTTGGCATTTTTCTGCGAGTTGCTGGTACGGAGAGATTTCAAAACCGCCTGCAAAGGCATCCAGGTGTTCTTCAAAGGCATGGGCACCATGTTTACCAGCATCGTTTCCCTGCTGGTGTGTGCCGACGTTTTCGCCCAGGGCTTACAGATCATCGGGGCCGTTGACTTCATTATTCACACCGTTCAGGCCGCGGGCTTCGGTTTTGGCAATATGACGATCGTGATGGCCCTGCTGGTCTGCGTGACCGCGGCGCTGACCGGCTCCGGCGTGGCGGCGTTCTTCTCCTTCTCTGGGCTGGCTCCAGGCATTGCCGCCAAGTTTGGCGAAAGCGCCGTCAGCATGATCCTGCCAATGCAACTGATGGCCGGTATGGGAAGATCGATTTCCCCGGTGGCCGGGGTGATCATTGCCGTCAGCAAGGCCGGTGAATGCTCGCCGTTTATGATTGTCCGCCGTACGCTGATCCCCGCTGTAGGCGGGATGATCACCATGCTGGTGCTAAACGGCATCCTGAATTAACACCCTGTTAAAACTCGGGGCAGGGAAATCTCTGCCCTATCATCAAATCCTCGCCAACTGCCCATTTCCTGACCATAAACCTGGTCTTTTCTGAAATGTTTCACCGCCTCTATATCGCCTGGTTTTCCCTCTGTACACTGCCTGAAATTACCCCTCACCCCAACCCTCTCCCACAGGGAGAGGGAGCTGTCCGGAGTCTGCGGTTAGCCCGCACAGCTTCGGAAAGTTGAGAGCAAGAACAAGAAAGGGGAGCTGTCTGGAGTCTGCGGTTAGCCCGCGCAGCTTCGGTAAGTTGGGTGTAAGAACAAGAAAGGCAAGGTATTACGCAAGGCAATCAACGAACTCGATCGGTCCCCTCGCCCTTTGGGAGAGGGTTAGGGTTAGGGTGAGGGGAACCAAAAACACCAAACCAAAACGTCGAATTTATTAACAAGGAGTGTTGATATCATGTTCTCAAAGATCATGTTTATTCTGTTTTCCGCCACCGTGGTATTGGTGCTGATTAACTGGGAACGCCTGTGGGACTATATCCGCCCAATGGTGTAATTCAGCATAACCCTGCCCCTGCAAAAAGGGGCAGGTAATTCACTGAGCTCTAACGATGGCACAGTCCCATTGCTGGTTTACCTCGCTCTGATTAGCGGGAACGCAGATCTAGCGCCACGTCGACGATCATATCTTCCTGGCCGCCCACCATGCGGCGTTTACCCAGCTCGACCAGAATATCCACCGCGTTGATACCGTATTTCGCCGCGGCCACCTCACAGTGGCGCAGAAAACTGGAGTAAACCCCGGCGTAGCCCAGCGCCAACGTTTCACGATCGACACGAACGGGCCGATCCTGCAATGGGCGCACCAGATCGTCAGCCGCATCCATCAAGGCATACAGATCCGTGCCATGGTGCCAGCCAAGTTTATCCGCCGCCGCAATAAACACCTCAAGCGGCGCGTTACCGGCTCCTGCCCCCATCCCTGCCAAGCTGGCATCCACGCGATCGCACCCTTCTTCCACCGCCACCATCGAGTTGGCGACCCCAAGGCTGAGGTTATGGTGCGCATGGATACCGGTATGCGTTTCTGGTTGCAACACCGCTTTCAAGGCTCGGAAACGGGCACGGATATCGTTCATATTCATCGTGCCGCCAGAATCCACCACGTAGATGCAGGTTGCCCCGTAGCTTTCCATCAGCTTGGCCTGGCTGGCCAGATTTTCCGGCGTCGTCATATGGCTCATCATCAGGAAACCCACGGTATCCATGCCCAGCTCACGGGCATAGGCGATATGCTGTTTGGAGACATCAGCTTCGGTACAGTGAGTGGCGACACGCACTACCCGCGCCCCGGCGTTATAGGCATCCTTCAAATCGTGAATGGTGCCAATGCCCGGCAGCAGCAAGGTGGCGATTTTAGCGTGGGTGGTGACGTCTGCCGCCGCCGCAATCCACTCCAGATCGGTATGTGCGCCAAAGCCGTAGTTGAAGCTGGAGCCCCGCAGACCATCACCATGCGCCACTTCTATCGAATCCACCTTCGCCGCATCCAGTGCCTTGGCAATGTCCTGCACATTTTGCAGCGTATATTGGTGACGGATCGCGTGCATCCCGTCACGCAGGGTCACATCCGAGATAGTGATTTTTTTCTCGTTCATAGCCGTTCTCCAGCAACGTGCGCCATGGCCTGAGCCATACGCTCGGCGGTCGCCAGCGCAGCGGAAGTCATGATATCAAGGTTGCCTGCATAGGCAGGTAAGTAGTGCGCCGCGCCTTCAACCTCCAGAAACACCGAGGTTTTCAGGCCAGAAAAACGGCCAATCCCCGGTAAGTTAAGCGGTGCATCGGCAGGGATGACATCGAACTGTACTTTCTGCTTCAGCCGATAGCCGGGCACATAGGCCTGCACGGCCGCCGCCATTTCATTGATTGAAGCTTCAACCTTGTCTTGATCGACGGCTTCACTCAACACATAGACGGTATCGCGCATCATTAAGGACGGTTCCGCCGGGTTCAACACGATAATCGCTTTGCCCCTCTCTGCCCCGCCAACTACCTCGATCGCCTTGCTGGTGGTTTCAGTAAACTCATCGATATTGGCGCGGGTGCCCGGCCCGGCAGACTTACTGGCAATGGAGGCGATAATTTCGGCGTAATGAACTCTGGCCACCCTAGCTACCGCTGCCACCATCGGAATGGTCGCCTGCCCGCCGCAGGTCACCATATTGACGTTGACCTGGCTCAGATTTTCCTCCAGGTTCACTACCGGCACGCAATAAGGGCCAATCGCCGCAGGTGTCAGATCGATCAGCCGGATCCCCGGTTTGGCCGCCCGCAGGATGGCATCATTTTTAACATGAGCACTCGCGCTGGTGGCATCAAAGACAAAATCAATGTCGGCGAACTCAGGCATCAGGATCAGCCCGTTAACGCCGGTATGACAGGTTGCAACCCCCATCCGGCGAGCACGAGCCAGGCCGTCCGATTCAGGATCGATCCCCACCATCGCCCCCATCTCCAGATGCTTGGCGTTACGCAGGATTTTAATCATCAAATCGGTACCGATATTACCGGAACCGATGATCGCCACTTTTCTCTTGCTCATCATTGGCTGTCCTCATAGAAGTGGGCAGAAACCGTGCCGACGCCTTCAATTGTTGCCGTAAAACTGTCACCTGCTTGCACCGGCACCATCGGGCCCAGTGCTCCAGTCAGCACAACATCACCCGCTCGTAACGGCGTGCCGAGGCTGGCCATTTTGCGTGCCAACCAGACGGCAGCATTAATCGGATGCCCAAGACATTCACTACCACGCCCGCTAGACACCACCTCGTTATTGCGCGTCATGCTCATGCCGCAATGTTGCAGATCCACCTCATCGATGCGACGCACCGGGCCACCCAGCACATACACGCCACAGGAAGCGTTATCCGCCACGGTATCGACAAACGCGATCGACCAGTCCTTGATGCGGCTGCCCACCACTTCCAGCGCTGGCAATACCCACTCCACTGCGCTACATAACTCATCGAACGTGGTATCGGCATGCGGTAAATCACGATCCAGCACCAACGCAATCTCCGCTTCGATACGCGGCTGCATCACCCGCGAAAATGGAATGTCCTGGTTGGTGCCGTAGCACATGTCGGCAAACAGGGTGCCGAAGTCCGGCTGGTCAACTCCCAGCTGTTGCTGAACCTTGGGATGGGTGAGCCCTACTTTGCGCCCCACCACTCGGCGGCCAGCAGCCTGCCAATGCTGTACGTTCAACTGCTGGATGGCATAGGCCGCCTCGCCGTTGTCGAGGCCGAGGCGATCGCGCAAGGGCTCAATCACCTTGCCGCTGAACTCGGACTGCCGTAGCGCCGCAGCCAATTGCTCCAAATTGTCATCACTCATCATTTGTTCCCTGATTAATGCTTGAGGAAATCCACGACCATGCGGTTAAAGCTGTCGGCATGTTCCCATTGCGCCCAATGGCCGCAGTTGCTGAACACATGCAGTTGTGACCCGGCAATGCCTGCCAGCAGGCGCAGCCCGGTATCCATCGGCACAAAACGATCGTTACGCCCCCAGACGATCAGCGTCTGGGCTTTGATTTCACCCAGGCGCGGGCTGAAATCCGGGAACTGGTTCGGATTGACCGACAAGCTCTTGACGAAGTTCTCCAGGTGGTCACGGTGCGCCAGAATATTGTCGAGGCGGGTTTTGAACAGCGCTTCAGTCAGATCGCTGGGATCGTAAACAAAAATGTTCATCATTTTGCGCAGGTTCTCGATGTTTGGCTCACGGTAGAGCCCCTGCAGCAGCTTGATCCCTTCCGTTGGCATCGGCACAAACGGGCTAGCACCACCGGTACCGCCCCCCATCAACACCAGTTTGCCAACGCGCTCAGGCCAGGTCAGGGTAAACGCCACGGCGCTGTGGCCGCCCATCGAGTTCCCCAGCAGATGCACCTGCTCCAGATCCAGCGCGTCCACCAGCCCTTTCAAAATGCGGGCATTGAGGTCCGAACGGGAACCGGTACTGACGATCGAATCGCTCTTGCTCCAGCCAGGGAAATCCAGCAGGATCACGCGATAACCCGCCGTCACCAGCGGTTGAATATTACGGCTGAAGTTCGCCCAGCCGCTGGCTCCGGGGCCGGAACCGTGCAGCATTACCACGGTTTGCGCGCCGCTGCCGCAGTCGTTGTAATGGATACGCAGGCTGGCTTCACCCTCTTGGATCTGCACGAAGCGGCTGGTATTTTCTTCAGTAAGGTCAAAAGATTGCGATGTCATGATGGTGTTCCTTTATCGTTATTATTTCCGCGGAGCGGCGCTAATTGAGCCGAACCCGGTGATCCACTCGGGAAGCTCGCGGTAATAGCGCCCCTCGGTCTGATAAGGACCAAACGCCGATAGTGCAGCAAAGGCGGCCATCCAGGCTTTAACCTCATGGGTTGAGCGGCCAGCGATCGCCGACAGTTCGTCATTACCCAGCCCATCCAGTTCCGCCAACTGTCCGCCGGAAAGAATGTCCATAAACTGGTTGTCCCAGACCGGGTTGAGAGGATGTAAGGTGCTCTGATCCTGCACAAAAGCACGGGCAGCAGAGATAACGCGGTGCTGGCGTAATTGGCGTTCGTCTGCCGGTAATTGGCGGCCACTGCCCAACAGGCGATCACGCATATGAGCATCGGCCCCGGCCAACTGAGGTACCGGCGGCTGGTGCGAAAGCCCGCCGGAGCCCAGGATCAACACTCGTTTATCCAGGCCACGGGCAAAACGCCCGATAGCTTCACCCAGCAGGCGCGTTCGCTTGAAACCAGGCAAGGGTGGCGCGACCCCATTGATAAATACCGGCAGCACCGGGCAGTTCGCCAGGCCACCGAGCAAATACTCCAGCGGCTGGGCAAAACCATGATCCACCTGCATGCAGTAGGAAACCGCAACGTCGACCCCCGCATCCAACACCGATTGAGCGCAGGCCTCGGCCAGCTTCGCAGGCACCGGCAGCTCGCCAGCGGCACTGTTGAAATCACCAATCGCCGTAGCAGCCATACCAATGCAGAACGGCGGCATGATGTCGTAGAAAAAGCCGTTGTAATGATCTGGCGCGAACAGGATCACCAGTTCAGGATCAAATGCCTGGATCCGCTGCCGTGCGTCGGCAATAGTTTTTTCCACTTCGGCCAGCACCGCTGGGGCCGGATCAACGTAGCCCACTAACGGGGAATGAGAGAGACAATGAAGATAAGCGTTCATATCAAGCCACCTTGTTTTTAATCATTAGCGTGTTTAGCGCGGAACGGCTATTCCAGACGGTCCGGGTTCCGGGCATAAAAGCCCCCCCTCACCTGCTCGCGACACCAGATCAACTCCCTCTGCTGCGTAAGAGAGTGGAGTGAGGAGGGGAAACCGGTTAGCCATGGCAGGGCTAAATCAAGCTCTTTAGTGCAACCTGTGGATCAACCAATAGCCTTTCATCTATCTGGCTACCTTGCTGGATCAGCCTGCGAAGATGGCGCATTTCCCGCCCCTGGTTCAGCGTGATGGCCCCCATCAGCCGACCCTCTTGCAACCCAAACCAGATGGCGCTGTGCGCCTCAACGCTGCCGCGCACCAACCAATATTCGCTCTGCATGGCCCCGATAAACTGAATATTGCTGTCGAACTGATCGGTCCAGAACCACACCGGCACCGTGGGCGGTAACGGCTGATCCAACATGGCACAGGCCGCCACCAGTGCCTGCTGGTTGGCGTTATCCCAGGTTTCCAGGCGGACAAGTTGCTCATCCTGACGGCGTAAGGTGACATCTCCAGCCGCATAAATATTGGCAACCGAAGTACGGCAATGGTCGTCGACAATGATGCCGTTGGCAGTCGCTAACCCTGCCTGGATAGCCAGACGATCGTTGGCTTCAATGCCGATGCCATAAATCACCGCGTCACCCATCAGCCGTTCACCGTCCTGCAACGTCAGCACTACGTTTCCCTGTTCCAGAGCGGCGTGCTCAATCTGGGCATTAAGGCAAAGACGCACCTGATGCTGTTGATGCAGGCTCATCAGATAATCGCGCACCGGCGGTGGAGCATTGCGCCCCATCACCATCGCCGCCTGCTCAATCACCGTCACCTCACAGCCACTCTGCTTCGCACTGGCTGCCAACTCGAGGCCAATGGTGCCGGCACCGACAATCAGGATCCGTTGGTTGGCAGTCAGTGCTTCACGTAACCGCCTGGCATCTGCCGCAGTACGCAAGGTATGCGATTTATCACCCAACGCATCCAGCGATATGAGCCGTCGAGCCTTGGCCCCGGTCGCCAACAGCAACCGGTCCCACTCCAGTTCTTCACCATCAGCCAGCAGCACCGTGTGCTGTAAGGTATCGATCGCGACAACCTGCGTATTGCGGCGCAGGACAATGGCATTCTCCTCATAGAAGGAAGCAGGCAGAATGTCTTGCAACTGCGGGGTGGGCGACAGCAACATGGCTTTCGACAAAGGGGGACGTTCGTATGGAATTTCCGCTTCTTCGCCGATCAAGGTGATGCCACCGGTAAACCGTTGTGCACGTAGGGCTGCGGCCGCCATAGCTCCGGCCTGACCACCGCCGATAATCACTATCTGTTTCATGTTGGCTCCTATAGCTGCAATCCACCCGCCACGTGGCGAATACCCCGAATGGCCAGGCCCGCATCGGCATTGATCATCACGCCGCTCAACGTCCGGTTGTTACGGCGCGAGGCCAGCATCAGGTAAGGGCCGGTAAAATCTTCCGGCGCAGGGGAAAATTGCAACGGCAAAATGGCGGCAATCTTTTCCGGCGTCAGCGATTGCATAATCGAGGTGTCCTGCTGCCCAAGCGCCTGTGGACCACGCAAGTCACTGGCCATGCCACAAGGCCCGACGCCATTGACCCGAACCTTGGGGGCCAGTTCATAAGCCAACTGACGGATCAGCCCTACGTCAGCATGCTTGCTGGCGGTATACAGCGGGCCGCCGCCGCCGGGATACCAGGCCGCATTGGAAAGCGTGAAGATCATACTGCCGCAGGAGTGGATCAATGCCGGAGCGCTGGCTTTGGCGCCCAACAGATAGCCTTTGACGTTAACGGCAAACAGCTCGTTAAAGCCGGACTCTAGCTGCTCCGCCGGTGTCGCCAGCAACGAGGCATTATGATCCCAGATACCGGCATTGCCGATAAAACAGTCCAGACGCCCAAAGCGGGACAGCGCCATTGCCACCGCACGCTGATTATCGGCAAAGGAAGTCACGTCACCCTGCACAGCCACAACCTGCTCGCCAAACTGCTGCTGTAACCGGCTGACCTTTTCCGCTGAACGCTCCAGGATCGCCACCCTGGCACCTTCCTCAATAAAACGCGCCACCAGAGCCAGCCCCAAGCCTGAGCCGCCACCGGTTATCAGCACTACGTCATCTTTAAGATCGGACATCAGACGCCCTCCGGTAAATCGATAAACACGGCCCCCTCTAACACGGTGACCTGATAGGTTTGCAGCGGTTCGGTGGCGGGCATGCATAACGCTTTACCGGTCTTCAGGCAAAAGCTGGCCGAATGCAGCGGGCATTCCACGGTCGCGTCATCGTCGAGATAGCCCTCAGACATCGAAGCATTGCCGTGGCTGCAACGATCGTTGATCGCGAAATATTCACCGCCCACGTGAAACAACGCGATCGTCGGCTCAGTATCGAGCCGGAGAGTCTCCCCCTCCGGCAACGCCCCAACAGCACAAGCATGGATTCGTTTCATCAGAACAGGATGCTCATGTTGTGGGAGGTGATAACCGCCTGATCGAGAATGATTTCACGCCCACACAGCCCCCAGCCCTCCTCGGTTGAACGGCGGCGCAGCAGATCGGTACGGGTGCCAACGTAGATGGTTTCGTCACGCTCTTTTTGCGACCGGTAAAGCAGGTAGTTCACTCGCACGGAGAACACATCGGCCTGTGCCGTTTCGCTGATAATGCAGTTGTTGACCATATGGCGAGTCCGGGACGGCGGCTCTTCAGCCCAGGCCATCCCGGTTTCCAGGCGGGCGATCCGGCGTTCAAGCTGTGATTTGGTGTCGTTGAAAATCCAGGTGGTCGGTGGTTGAACGCCTTTGCGCCGATCGCGAGTCTGGGCATTAACCCTAGTGCGCATGGTGTAGCTCAAATCATCGTCAAGCAGTTCCAGCCAGGCACGGAACGCCCAATCATCTAACAGGGCGGCTTCGCGGTAGAGAAACTGGGTAATCTGATGCTGGAGTTCCATAGAGATCGGATGGCTCATTTCATCACCTCCTGCTGGTAGGCTGCGGTTTTCTCTTGGACTTCCTGCCAAGTATCGCTGCTCAGCAAATCCGCCCAACGTTGGTACATGCCGCGCGCGGCGGTTTCAGAAAAGATGTAGTTGGTAATACCGGGGATACCGTCTTCACGGCGTTTTTCCTGATTCAGCCCCATCTCCAGGCATAATGGATTGTGACGGGCCTGGTGGCCTTTGAGCAGTTTCTGGATCTCAGCCCAGTTTTCCGAGTCATCCTGCTCAAGGAAACCGGCAGGGCCAAAGGCTCGAGTGGCGCTATTTTCAAACGCCGCTTTGGTTTCCGGCGAGGCGGCCTTGTCGGCAATGCAGAACGCCCAAACCTCAACCTGATCTGGCCCACGGGGATGCCAGACACGCATAGTGGCGGTGCCATTGAGCCAGGAAAGCGTAGGGAAAATATTGTTATGCCCCGCCAGGCGCAAGGCGCGGATTTGGCCGAGGCGCTGCTCGGCTTCGGGGTAGCTTTCCCGGTAGTAGCGCGAGACTTCACCATCAACCCACACGTTGGCGTCCGGCTTTTCGGTAAAGAAGAAGCCGCAGCCGTGGCCATCCTGGCCGAATTGCACCGCGTCTTTGGCGGTTTCCCACACCGGGCGTGCGGTCTGGTCATTACCCAGTTTTTTATCGCTGCCATCCTGCATGCCGCCCAGTACCTGTACCGCCGAGACATGGCTGAACAGGGCATGATACTGATCGCTGGCGAACTGCTCGGCCGGGAACTTCCAGTTGCAGTTAATCACCCACTTCTGCACGCCACCGACAATTTCGGTGCCGCCTTCCCGCCGATCCAGCAAACCATCCAGATACCAGGCCATATCACCCAGATACTCTTTGAGTGGCGGAGCACTGGTATCCCAGTTGCCAAATATCAGGCCTTTATAGCTTTCGACACCAGGCACTTCCTTCAGCCCCCAATGCGATTTGCACAAGCCTTGTGGATAGGCGCGCGGCTCCAATGGCACCTCAGTCAATTCGCCATCGATGCCATAAGACCAGCCGTGATAAGGGCAGGTAAAAGCACGGGTATTGCCACTGTCCGCGTAGCTGACACGCATCGCGCGATGGCGACATTGGTTGAGAAACGCTTTGATGGAGCCATCTTTCTGACGGATAACGACTACCGCGTCTTCACCCATGTAGGTGTTAAAGAAATCGCCTGGTTTTGGTATTTGGCTTTCATGGGCCAGAAACAGCCAGCAGCGGCCAAATATGCGCTCCAGCTCTAATTGATAAATATCCGGATCGGTATAGATCCGTGGCAGAACTTGCCCATTCAGGGTGTCGATCAGGCTATAGACATCTAATTTTGCGTTGGTGGTCATATTATTTGATCCTCATCCAAGAGATGTATTGACCTTCGTAGGGGTTACGCAAAGGATGTTGCTTTCCAGTTACTATTTTGTGAAATAGTAAAAAACGACCGTACCAGACATTTTTTCTATGATGGGAGCAAAAGGCATGGAGCTAAGACACTTACGTTATTTTGTCGCGGTAGCCGAAGAACTCAATTTCACCCGGGCCGCCGAGAGGCTACATACATCGCAGCCCTCATTGAGCAGCCAGATAAAAGATCTTGAGGGCTGTATCGGCGCGCCATTATTAATAAGAAATAATCGTCAGGTTTCGCTAACCCGCGCCGGAGAGGTGTTTTTACATCAGGCGATCAATATTCTTGAATTGTCAGAGCAGGCAAAACAGCTGGCGCGTAAGGCCATGGAGCAACAGGTTCGGCTGATCATTGGCTTTGTACCCTGTGCGGAAGTGAATATCCTGCCCGACGTTCTGCCCCAGTTACGCCAGCGGCTACCGGCGTCCAGCATCGAACTGGTGAGTATCATTACCACTCAGCAAGAAGATAAGTTATTGAAAGGAGAGATTGACGTTGGTTTTATGCGCCGCCCGATTATCAGTAATCAACTGAACTACCGGGTGGTATATCGTGAGCCCTTGGTAGTGGTGATGCCCATCGATCACCCACTGAGTAAAGAATCGCAGCTAGAACCGCATCATCTTGATGGCGAAAATTTTATCAGCACCGATCCGGCCCACTCCGGCGCGTTGTACCAGATGGTGACAGCCTATCTCGCCGAGACCCGGTGCAATCCCAAGATCGTGCAGGCAGCAACCAATATTCTGGTCACCATGAATCTGGTGGGAATGGGACTGGGCCTGTCCATTGTGCCGCGCTATGTCAGCCATTTTCAGTCATCGAACGTGGTCTTCCGCCCGCTACCGGCCAGTGCACCACAGATTGAATTATTGATGGCCTGGCACAGAGAGAACAGCAGCCCGGCGCTGGCACAGATGATTGACCTGGTGGAAGAACAACCAGAGGGTTAGCCGCATCCAGACCTTTTTTGCAGTCTCAGAACCCACCACTTGGGCGGGTCTTTGAGAGATTGCTAGGCGACAGCTTCGCGCTTTTCCTTACGCACCACGTTGACCCGCCAGATGCCAAAGCACACCAGCACCAGCGCCACGGCATAACGCCATTCCATGATGCTTTCCTGTAAGAAAATGGCCGACAGCACCGCGCCGGAAACCGGGATCAGGAAGTTGAACGGCGCAATCATGCCCACGCGGTTATATTTCAGCAGCAGGCTCCAGAGCGCAAAAGCGACCGAGGACAGCAGCGCCAGGTAGCTCAGGATCGCCACCGATGCCCAACCGTGGAACTCTAACCGCCCCCCCGCCAGATATCCCCCTACCGTCAGCATCACGCCGCCGATGGCCAGTTGCCAGCCGGTCATAATAGTCGGATCGACGGTCTGCGAAATGCGTTTGCCATACAGCGTAGCGGCCGAAAGGATAAACGCAGCGATCACCACAAAACCGTCCCCCAGCCAGCTAAAGCTGAAGTCCATCAGTTGACTGTTGAAGTTCACCACCATCACCCCGGCAAAACCCACCACGCAGCCGACGATTTTATTCATGCTAAGACGATCGTTTTTATAAATGAAATGCGCCAGCAACACGCTAAAGAAGGTGCCGGTCGCGTTCATGATCGATCCTTTTACCCCAGAGGTGTAGGCCAGACCGATATAGAAGAAAACGTATTGCAGCGCCGTTTGCGTGCTCCCTAACACCACCAACTGTGAATACTGGTGCCATGACAAACGGCCGATGGGTTTACCCTGCAAGATGGCAAACAGCAACAATAAGGCCCCGGCAATCACAAAGCGGTAACCGGCAAAAACGATCTTGCCGGAGAGATCGTCGGTGGCGATCTGGAAAATTTCATAACCGTTTTTAATCGCCGGGTAGGCACTGCCCCACAGCAAACAGCAAAAAGCCGCACATAGCCAGACGAACTTCGGCTGGGTAAACAACGACAGGTTAGTCTTCACGCCCCTTTCCTTTCAAAAAATTAAAATCCCGTTTCATAATTGCGTATTATCCGTCAAAACAAAAAAATAGCCCGCTGTTTAATCAATAATTTGGCTGATCTCTTCGCCGTCACAACGCGTTATGATAGGGCAGGATAATCAACACTCAGGAGAACATGGCGTGTCTACCGCAACCTTTAGCCGTTTAACATCCCTTCTTGACCAACACCAAGCCCGCTATCGCGTGGTTGAGCATCCCACGGCAGGGAAATCCGAAGAAGTCGCCAAGATACGCGGCACCCAGTTGGGGCAAGGGGCGAAAGCGTTGGTGTGCCACGTCAAGGGCAACGGCATCAAGCAGCACGTGCTGGCCATCCTGCCCGCCGACCAACAGGCCGATCTCGGCGCGTTGGCACAGGGGGTTGGCGGAACTCGCGCCTCTCTGGCCAGCCCGGTGGAAGTCGACCAACTGACCGACTGCGTCTTTGGCGCGATCCCGCCGTTCAGCTTCCACCCGGATTTGCTGCTGGTGGCCGATCCGCTGCTGTTTGAGCGCTTTGACGAGTTGGCCTTTAATGCTGGCACGCTGGAGCGTTCGCTGATCCTCAACACTGGGGATTATCAGCGCATTGCTGAGCCTAGACTGGTGAATTTCGTCCGCATGGCGTGATTTATTGTTGGCGCAGTAGCAGCTTGGCCATATTGATGGCCTCAATCAGCTGTGGCCGATTAACCCGTGGTGATTGGCTGTCCAACAGGCGTTGCCACAAGTTTATCGCCTTGGCATATTCCGTATGCAAAAAGGCATCGGCAGCCAGCAGCATCAGCGCCGAGACCTCATCCTTATCCAGTGCCAAGGCCTTTGCTATATTGCTCTCCACCTGCGGGGTAATACGCTGCCCCGCCTGGTAATAAAGCACCGTTGCCAACGCCGAGTACAGTTCGGCATTCGCCCCCCGCAGAGCCAAAGCCCGCTGATAGGCAGCCTGCGCATCGGCAAAATTATCGTTAAACAGATAATATTCTGCCAGCTGAGCCCACAACACGCTGTCTTGCGGTGACTGCTCGATCTGTTGTTGTAACTGCTGTAACTCGCTTTCGGCCTGCTGCTGAGGCGTGAGCGGTTGGACAGGCAAGCTGCGCTTATGCTGTTCGGCCAACACGGTGGCCGGGCGGCCGCTGGCCACATACCAACCCGCGGTAAGGCCAAGCACCAGCACGATAAACAGCAGAGTGTAAGAGCGCGATTTCATTCCGCTTTCCTCCGCCGCCATAACACCAGCCCGATCGCCCCCAACATCAGCGGTGGCAGCCCCCAAAGTAACAACGTAGAGGACTCAAAAGCCGGTTGATAACGGACAAAGTTGCCGTAGCGTGCCGTCATAAAACTCATGATTTCCGCCTGCGTTTTGCCTTGTTCGGTCATGGCGAACACCTCATGGCGCATGGCGACCGCCGCAGGGGCATTGGACTCCAGCAGGCTCTGATTCTGGCATTGCGGGCAACGGATCTGGCCTGCCACTGCCAGCGCCCGCTCCTGCATTTCCGGCGAGGTGAATGCCCAGGTATCGACGATCTGGGCCGCCAGCGGCAACGTGATGCTACCCCACAACATCAAAGCGATTAACCAGCGCATGCTTGCCTCCTTTGCCAACCGGTAGCCAACACGCCAATCACCATCAACGCCCCTCCCCACCAGATCCAACGGATGCCGGTCTGCACATAAAAACGCATGGCGTAACGCTGCTCGCCGCTTTTTTCACCCATCACCACGTACCAGTCATGGAAAGCGTTCCAATCGATGCCTGGCTCAAACATCTGTTGGCGGCGGGCGGTGTAAAACCGCCTTTCAGGCGTCAACTGAGCCACGGGCTTGCCTTGCTGGGTAACCTCAATCACCGCCTGTTCACTGGTGAAATTAGCCTGAGCCAGTAGATCTACCGAACGCAGCGTAAATTGGTATCCCGCCAGGCTGACCGTCTCACCCACGGTGACGTTCAGGCTGATTTCATGGCGTTGCAGCGCCGAACTGGCGATGCCTAACGCCGTCAGCAGCACTCCAGCGTGAGCGATCCACTGGGCATAGCGCCGCCGCCTAAATCCGCCGTAACACATCAACACCAATCCCAGCAGCCCAAACGGCAGCAGAACCAGATTGAAATAAGGCGCGCCGACCGAGATCTGCCCCCATCCCATCATCCGATAGAGCATCGGGTACAAAGTGCCCACCAGCACGATCAGGGCGGCGGAGCTGAGAAGCAACAGCGCGCCGAGCAACGCAGGTTTCACCGGGAACGTAACGGCTTTCCCGCGGTTGGCGCGTAACGCATAGATCAAAAACGACGACCCGCTAAGAAACGCAAACAGGATAAACAGCGGCAATGCGCGCTGCTCATCCAGCGCAAAGGCGTGCACTGAAACCAGGATGCCAGAACGCACAATCAGGGTGCCCAACAGGCTGAGAACAAAAGTGCCCAGCGTCAGCAATAGCGACCAATGCCGCAATCCTCCGGTACGCTGGCCGACCGCCAAACTGTGTAACAAAGCGGTCGCGGTCAGCCAAGGGAGCAATGAAGCATTCTCCACCGGATCCCAGAACCACCAGCCGCCCCAGCCCAGTTCGCTGTAAGCCCACCAGGACCCCAAAATGATGCCGGCAGTGAGGAAACACCAGGCCGGTTTGGCCCAGCGCAGGCACTGTCCGGCAATCTCGGCGCTAAACTCCCCTTGCAGCAAAGCTGCCAGCATCAGAGCACTGCAGGTCGCAAATCCTGCATAACCCAAATAGAGCAGCGGAGGATGCAGGATCAGGCCGATATGTTGCAGCATCGGGTTCAGATCGCGCCCTTGAAGCGCGGCGGGAAAGAGCCGAACGAAAGGATCGGAAAAGAACAGGATGAAAAGCAGAAAACAGCCGACGATCAACGCCAGAATGGCCAACGTGAGCGGCTGTAGTGAGCGCACCGATTTAGGGCTGAACAAGGCAAAGCAGGCAGACCAACCGGCCAGGCACAGCAGCCAGAGCAGCAGCGAACCTTCGTGCCCGCCCCACAGCGCCCCGGCCTTCATCAACGGTGGCAACTGGCTGTGACCATGTTGGGCTACGTACATGACCGAGAAGTCATTACTCAAAAACAGCTGTAGCAGAATGGCGAAAGACAGTGCGATTAACACAAAAATGCTCAGGCTCCAGCTACGCACTGGCAACAACCCACCCCAACGGCGATCCATCAACGACAACAGCGTAATGCTAGCCAGCAGCAGCGACGCCGTGCAGGCCAGCAATAACGCAATAAATCCCAGCTCGGGTAACCACAACACATCTACCGCCTTATTCTGCTACAACATGCCCTCAGGCAACCGTCATCTGCCCGGCATACAGAATGAAATAACGCAGCAACAGCACACCACACAGGCTGGCGCCGCTGATCAACAGGATATGGAAATGCTCTTTCCCCCAGCCCAGAGCTTTCAGCAGCAATGGCATAATCAATCCGCAACCAACGACGCCCAACCAGAACCACCAGGACCAGAATCCACCGCCAAGCGCGCCCGACAAGGCACGGAGCTTGCCGTCATCCCCCAGCCACAGGCCGATGAAGAACGCCGCCAGCAGGAAGATCTCCAGCCATACCACTGGCGTCTCCAGGCGATGCAGGAAATGCACTTCCCGGCTGTGCAGATGGCCTTTGGGTCCGAAGGCCGCCACCAGCAGAGCCACCGCGATCCCGGACGAAATGCCCGAGAACAGGAACAGCACCGGTAACAACGGGTTATTCAGCATCGGGTACGACTTCAGCGCCGAAAGCAGGAAGCCGGTATAAGCCCCCAACAGCACCGCCAACACCAGCATCACCGTTTCTATTGGCCGCAACAACGGCAGCAAGCGCTGCAGCAGGCGCGGGATCACCGCCAACTTTGGCAACCAACGCTGTTGTAGCGCCGCCACCTCGTCACGGAAAATCAGCGCCAGCCAGACCACCAGCACCACCATGTAGACCTGGAACAGCATCACCCCCATCGACATCACCGAGGTGAAGCTATAGTGGAACATCAGTTTCCAGAAGGTCCACGGACGGGTCAGGTGGAAAATCAGGATCACCAGCCCAAGCATGACCGAGGTTGGCGCGACAAACAGCGTGGTCAACATTACCCGGCTGTTAGAGGCCCCCTCCTCTGGATGATAGCGGCGCAACAGGATAGCCAGGGTGACCAGACCGGCAGAAATGCCGATCAGGAACAGGTAAATCGCAATGGGCCAGTCCCAGACCAGAGAGTCAAAATGAAAGGCAGAAGTCATTGACTTGTCTCCCCATATTTAAACGGCACGCGATACATTTTTGGCCGTGTCCCTAACGCTATCTTGTAGCGATAAGTGGTCTTTTGCTGCAACATACGCGAAATATCACTGTGCGGATCGTCGAGATTGCCAAAGGTTAATGCCTTGGTGGGGCACGACAATACACAGGCAGGTTGCTTGCCCTGACGCAGGTTGGTCTTGCGGCAAAAATCGCATTTATCCGCCGTTTTGCTCACCGGATGAATAAAGCGCACCCGGTAAGGGCACGCAGCGATGCAGTATTGGCAACCGACACAGAGATCCGGGTTCACGTCGACAATGCCGCTGGCGGCATCGATAAACGAGGCCCCGGTTGGGCAGACATGCACGCAGGGAGCGTCATCGCAATGCTGGCAAGAATGGCGGAAAAACCGGTACTTCACGTCCGGAAATTGGCCTATCGGTTCACTACGAACGATCTCCAGGCGTGAAACGCCCACCGGCACCTGATTGACTTCGCGGCAGGCATCGATACAGGCGGTACAGCCGATGCAACGCGACTCATCGTGGATCATGCCGTAACGGATGCCATTGACGTTCATGGTGCGCGCCAGCAGCTTTTCCGTCAGGGTCGAGCCAGCCGCCAACACGCCAATGCCTACGATAAAACGGCGCCGTGAGCAGCTCATGGCTGCCCCTTATCCAGCCTTACGGACGCTGGATTAAACGCGGGATCATCCTGTTGTTGACGGTGGCAGTCCACGCAGAGCTTGATGCGCCCCTTGTCGTTCAGCCCTTGTACCTTATCTTGCTGCGGGTGCAACGTATGGCAGCTGGCGCAGCTCACCTTGGCCAAATGTACATCATGTGGCCAGAAGGCTTTTTGCAACGTCTCCGGCAAGTGGCAAGACATGCAAACGCTGTTTTGCTGTTCCACGCCGAACATGGGCTCGTTGAAACGCATCACATCCTTCACGCCCTCACGGTGATGCAGCGAAGGTGAGCCGTGACAGTTGGTGCAGGTCAGCGGCAATTTGTTATTCGGGTTAATGGCTCCCGCATGTTTACCGTGCATCGCATTCTGTTGCGGCTTATGGCAGCGCAGGCAGGCCTCATCCGGATTACGTTGCAAGGTGACTTCCGCCGATTTCTGTTGAACCGCGGGGCTGTCGGTCTGGGCCGATACCGGTAATACTGTCAGCCAAAGGCTACAGGCAAGCACCCCGGTAGTTAATAACGAACGCAGTACGCTCATATTGACTCCATTTGTTTACGCCCCACACACGGGGCGGAGGGGTTATTTGCCTAACAGCCCGGTTTTACGTGCCTGTTCTTCCCACTGCGGTACCACCGTCTTGAGGAATTCCTGCTTTTCGGCGTTCAGCTGCGGCATGTCCATACCCAGCGCCAACTGTGCCTTTTCCTTGGTGGAGATGTCCGGCAGCTTGACTTCGGTGGTGATGCCCTTGGTCGCTAACAGACGGATCAACTGAGTACGAGCCTGTGCTGCCTGATCGAGCGCGGTGCCCAAAATGCGCAATGCAACTTCTGGCGCATGCATTTGAATACCGTGGGAAGCGATGGCAAAGTCCCAACGCCACTGTGCATGACGGATATGGGTCAAGATAGGCTTCATCTCGGCTTCGGTCGCTCCGGCATCCCAGGCCGCTTTCGCTTCAAAGTGCGCGTGAACCAGTTGGTCTTCTACCTTCAGCTTGATCTCGTTGATATCCTGCTTACGTTTTTCGACCACCGCCTGCATGCTGGCTTTATCCTGGGTGTGGCAGTTCTTACAGGTTTGTTCGAAGTTATCGAACGGGTTGCCAATTTTGTGATCGGTATAGATCTTGCCTTGGGCGTTTTGCACTTTCGGCATATGGCAGTCGATACAGGTGACGTTGTTCTTGCCATGAATACCCGCGCTCCAGGTTTCATATTCTGGATGTTGGGCTTTTAGCATTGGCGTCTTGGACAGCGGGTTGGTCCAGTCGGAGAATTCGATGTTGTCGTAATACACTTCCATGTCATCGACCGTGGTGCCCTTGTCCCAAGGGAATTTCACCGCTTTGTCTTTACCATCAAAGTAATACTCAACGTGGCACTGCCCACACACCATCGATTGCTGATCGAAGCGGCCTGCCTTGTCAAACGGCTTACCTATCGTTTCCATGGCACGAGCCGCGTAAGGGCGGGACAGGTGTAGCGCAGGTTTACCAGCGGCAAAATCAGCGGAAGCGGTATTGTGGCAATCCGCACAGCCGAGGTTATTGACGATTTCCGGCCCGCCACGCGCCCATTTACCGTGGAAGTAGGCCGCTTCGCCCTGCTCGGCGATCACCCTGGCAACGTCCGGGCTTTTGCAGCTCCAGCAGGCCATTGGCAACGGCCCATCTTCTGCCGTTTTCGGTGCACCGGTACGCAAGGATTCACGAATATCCGTGATGGCATAGGCGTGACCACGCGGTTTGTTGTAATCCTTGGCAAACGGGTACCCGGCCCAGAGAATGACCAGGCGCGGGTCGCCGGCCAAAGCATCTACCCGATCGGACTGCTCGGAGGTCGCCTGCCAGGACTTATATTGGTCAGGGTGAGGTGCAGAGAAGGTTTCATTCTTGGCTTCAACCTTCTGCGGCGTGGCGGCAGGTGTCGTATCTGCCTGTGCCGAGAAAGAGAGAAAAACCGCGTACATCCCTGCCAGAAATAGCATCAATAACTTGCTTACCTTATTCATAAGCATCCCATCCATTTTGCCTGCTTGAGAGCAGTGCTTTTATTAGTCGTTAAGTTCTTGTTAGAACAGATTTTCACCATTACACCGTGCGTAGGGATACCATAGACCACACAAAAAATGTTGTCTTTGGTCAAGTTCCGGCAGGTTGTTCAGTTGTTGATTGAATTTTGCGAGGCAGCGCAAACCCCAACTAACTCTAATGAGTTATTGAAAGATAAGGAGTTGGATGGGGAAACAAAATGATGACACGTACTCGATGTTCCCCCTCCCCCCAAAAAGGAGAGGTGGCTAGTTCGGAGCGGTAGTCAGATACGGAAGGTATTCTGCGGAATATCCACCCCGGCCATTGCGTGCAAAAAATCTGCATTTCTTTGTTGACTGACCGTCAGTCAATTACTACCGTAGCGCTACTCCATACGAAAAAGAGGGATTTAATATGGTACGTACTGTGAAAACGCCAGAGGTGCGCCGGGCTGAAATTTTGCAGGCGGCAAGCGAGCTGTTTCAGGAAATCGGTTATGAGTCGACCTCTGTTGATTCCATCGTCCGCAGCGCAGGCATCGCCAAGGGGACGTTTTATTACTACTTCAAATCTAAAGATGAAGTCCTGGCAGCACTGGCACAGCAACTGTGTGCCGAGATGGTTGCCCGTTCACAAATCATTGCTGACGATCCGCAACTGGGGGCGATTGAAAAGTTCTGCGCCATCATCGCCGCGCAGAATCAAACCGTAGAAGCCGGGCAGGCTTTGGTTGAGGACTTACACCGCCCAGAGAACCGCGCATTGCATGAGCGCAGCAATATTGAAACGGTGTTGGCCTTTGGGCCAATTCTTGCGGCAGTGGTCGAGCAGGGAAACCAGGAAGGTGTTTTTCAGGTTGATGATCCGCTATCAACGGTGCAGTTCATTCTCGCCGGTTCGCTGTTCCTGTTCGGCCACCAGATGTTTAGCTGGACGCCTGAAGAGCAAGCCGCACGTATGCAGGCCATGCTGTTGCTGATTGAGCGCGCCTTCGGTGCCGTTGCCGGGTCTTTTGCCGCCGTATTAGGAGCCAGTATCCAAGGAGAGGAATAAGCTATGATCCCGGTGATCCGTTATTCTCCGCTACGCTTTTTTGGTCTGGTTTTTGCGTTTTCATGGTTACCGTGGGCCATAGCAGCCTATCTGAGCCATTCGCCGGATAGGCTGCAGTCGACGCTCTTCGTGGCTCTGCTGGGATTACTTGGCCCAGCCCTGGCAACAGGGGTGATGATATGGACGGCCCAAGACCGGCGGTTGTGGAGGGATATTCGCAGCAGAGTATTTTCTTTGGCAGGGATAACGCTGGGCCGCACGCTAACCCTATTGGGATTGATTCTGCTGCCGTTACTGACGGCCATTTGGCTGTCAGTGCGGCTAGGTTTGGATACCACCCAGTTTGCTTTTTCCAGCGGTTTTCTGCCCATGCTACCGCTGGCACTGATCGCCTCAATACTGGAGGAACTAGGCTGGCGCGGTTATGGCGTCGACAGCCTGAGGAGCCGTTGGCCAATGCTGCTGCCCACCTCGTTGATATTTTTTGGGCTATGGGCACTCTGGCATTTACCCTTATTCTTTATTGCAGACACCTATCAGCATCAACTATGGCAGGCCGGGAGAATATACGTTACCAACTTTTTTATCAGCATGTTTCCTGCCGCCGTGCTGGCCAATTGGTTCTACTATCATTGTCAGCGTAGCATTCCGGCAGCCATTTTATTTCACTTTACCCTGGTGATGGCGGCAGAGCTTATGCAGGTTGCACCGCTGACCAAATGTATCTGGACGGCCCTATTATTGTTGATAGCCACTTTACTTATTGCCATTGAACAGGAGCTATTTTTCAAAGAGTAAGTAACATTACGTCATTAATACCTTAATAAGAATTAAATTTCAGTTGTCAGCTTATTATCGGCTGATGGCAATCTTTTGACTTAAATCTGGGATATCTATCATGATGGAATATAATTTTATATCTGTTCGTAAGCCACGCCTCTCAGTTGATGCTCTTTCGCTGACGGCCATATTATTAACGGGCAATGCCTATGCTGGCGATTGGTCGGTAGGGGCTGGCGTTCTGGCAGAACAGTTACCCTATCGCGACTATAATGCACAATATATGCCGCTACCCATTGTGACTTATCAAGGGGAGCAGTTTTTTATTAATAGCCAAGGGATCGGCATTAATCTTCTGAGTTCCGAGAAGCATAGTCTGCATTTGGCGGTTAACTACTCCCCGCTAAGCTTTAAGCCTGCGGATAGCGACGATCCGACGATGAAGACGCTGGACAAGCGGCGAGCGACCGCCATGGCAGGCATCGGTTATCAGTATCATGCCGATTGGGGGAGCCTTAACGCTGATATTGCAACCGATGTGTTGGGTTATAGCGACGGCGTAATTGCCGATGTCGGCTATCAGTACCGCTTCCAGTTTGGCAAATTGCAGCTGGTACCCGGTTTCGGCATGCGCTGGCAAAACCGCGCCTTCAATAATTACTATTTTGGTATCAGCGAACGGGAGTCACAGCGTAGCGGAATGCAACAATACCGGGCGACAAGTGGCGTCACATCTTACATTTCTCTCGCCAGCTATTATGCCATTAACAACGACTGGCAGCTGTTCCTGATGGGATTTAATGAGCAGATGAGCGACACGGTGAAAGATAGCCCGATGACCAACCGTGATTATAGTATCAATGCCGTGGCCGGCGTTTTATATAGTTTCTGATCGACATATTATTTGATAATAACCAGCGATGACTCCCAATACGCATTTATGGGAAGGGACTGTTTTCGCCATAACCCACTGCACCTTAATTTGTAACTAGCCAGCTTTTAAGGTGCAGTTTACTTTCTGCCAGGGTAAGGGGATTTTACGCATCAAGATACTCACCTCACTCCCGATAGAGCAAATCCCCATAAATCCCAGTCAGCACCCCACCCGGAGCGAACTGCTTTTTGATCCACTGGGTCACCTGCCCGGTTGCCGCATGCTGTGTCGCCAGCAGCATGCTGGAATCCTGCCGTGGGTTATGAATGGCGCGGGTAGCCAATAGCCCTTCCGCTACCGGCTCACGCGCCATATATTCCGGCAGGAATCCAATCCCTTCACCCAAAATCTGGCATTGGCACTTGGTGTTAAAGTCCGGCACCAGGATTGCTTCCTGCCCGTGCAGCAACCACCCTACCTTCTTGTTGATAGTATGCGCGGTGTCTTCCACCATGATGTTGGGATAAAGCCGTAGCTGGCTCTCAGAGATCGGCTCTGGCATAAACGCCAAGGGATGATCGGGCGCAATGGCGAATACCCAACGGATGGCGCCGATTTCGGTGTAATCAATGCCGCCGCCGTCCAGTAACGTATCCGGTGCGCCAATGGCGATATTGGCCTGGTTGTTGATGATGGAATCCCAGACGCCGTTGTATACCTCGGTGGTCACCGTGATATGGCAGGTGGGGAATTGCTTCTTCAGCACCTGTAACAACCGAGCGGTATGCCGTGGGGTATAGAGCAACTGATTGATACAGATGCGCACACGCGCCTCTATGCCCTGCGAGATAGTATCAATACCGCGCTTGATGGCATGGAAGTCGTTGAGTAGATCGGTCGCTTTACGGTAGAAGTAAAAACCGGACTCGGTGAGTTCGATGCTGCGCGTACTGCGGTTAAACAGCACGACGTCCAGCCCGGTTTCCATCCGTTTGATGGTATAGCTGATGGCCGAGGTCGTCAGATCCAGCTCTTTGGCCGCCTTGCTGAAGCTGCCAAACCGCGCCGTGGTGGTAAATGCCAACAGGTTTTCTTCGGTAAAAATAGAATTCATGACTCCTCCTCCCCCCATGGACGCATTGTTGAATGTATTTGTAAATCCTATGACACGCAACCAGTATTGAACAAAATTTAACACTGCCATTACAACTGATTTGAAGACAATCACACTTCTGATTATTAGTTTGGAGCCTGATGTGGCGGGAGGTGACAGCCCATTGTCCGCAGAGACGTTTGCCAAGGCAAAAGGCGCAAAACATAAGAGAAAGATTGCGCCGACGCACAGTTTGCCTTTATTGTTGAATTACTTTCAATAATTATACCCTTTGCGATGAATGATTCTTAAGCGGATGTTTTTATCCAGCATCTGTTGCTATTCTCAGTAGCAATGAAAGCATCCAAAGCCCACTGGAAAAATAGGGAGCTAGAATATGTCTGATAAAGCGCTAATCACAGAATTTCTTTTTGCGGCGGAACAGGGCGACAGCGACGCGCTGAAAAGCTGCCTGAGTAAAGGAGCGGATATCAATGCCACCAACCGCCAAGGCCGCACCGCAATTACGCTTGCCAGCCTGAATAAACATTACGACTGCGTGGCATTATTAATCGCTGCCGGTGCCGATATTGATAAGCAAGATCAGACCTGTTTTAACCCCTTCCTGCTGAGCTGCCTGAATAACGACTTAACGCTGCTACGCTTGGTATTGCCAGCCAACCCGGATTTGGATCGCTTAACACGCTTTGGCGGCGTGGGTATTACCCCGGCCAGTGAAAAAGGCCACGTCGACATTGTGCGTGAATTGTTAACGCGTACCGAAATTAACGTCAACCACACCAATTTTGTTGGTTGGACGCCGCTGCTGGAAGCCATTGTATTGAATGATGGCGGCGCGAAACAGCAAGAGATTGTCAAATTACTGCTCGATCACGGTGCGAATCCTCATATGACCGACAAATATGGTAAATCGCCCCTGACGCTGGCCCGTGAAAAAGGCTATCACGAAATTGCTGAACTGCTGGTTGCCGCCGGCGCTTAACAGAGGAGAAATGCCATCGCACAGCCGCAACGGCAGTGCATTACAGCGTTATCGGCGGAGGTGGCGTTCCCCCGCCAGCGGCTAAGTGGGCAGGTCGAACAGGTTTTTTCCCGCGCGGTAAACCTGTTCGTTCCCGAGCAGAACATGCTCTACACGTTATTAAGCGACGAGTACGATAACGCCCCCAATAGTTGCCGCATAGCGCTCAGGCACTGTGACCAGATATTTAGCCCAGGAGATCGCGTCGAGTTTTCTCAGGGTGGCATTGAAATAGGTCAGCATAGTTGGATTGATTTTTCCCACTGCCAGACATGGCAACAGCCTGACCTGTATTTAACCGAAGCAAGCAGAGCATCTATTGCTTGGCACCAATGGGGGACATGCATTAACCAACAGGCTTCATCCGGTAATTCGCTGTTTAATTACCGTGGCGAGAATATATTTTATCGGGAAATGGCCAGATTATTACAACTGCATCGTGATGCGTTATTTCTGGCGATATGGCGCAATGAAGATCCCGACGAAGCCTTACATTCTCTCATTGGTTTGGGAATTGGCCTGACGCCTTCTGGTGATGATTATCTGGTTGGGCTTTGCTCTATATTACTGCTGCCCGGTCATCCAGCGCAAAAGTATCGCGAGGTTTTTCTGGCGGTGCTGGAAAAAGCACAACATAAAACCACGCTGCTAAGCGCTATTACCTTAGAGGCGGCAATCAATCAGCGTTACCGACAGGTGATAAGTCACCTGTTAGAAAAATTAATACACGACGATCGTCACCTTATTATCGATACCATTAACAAGATTAAACAGATTGGTTCAAGTTCGGGCTGCGACATGCTGTATGGCATGGCCGATGCCTGCCTCTTGACCTCATATTTTGGAGAAAAATATGCCCATCAGGATCGTGGTAAAAAACAACACCTGGTTTGACTCTGTTTCGCTGATGTCTATTTCCACCAAAGCGAACAAACTTGAAGGCGTTGAACAAGCGTTTGTGGCCATGGCCACGGAGATGAACAAAGGGGTGCTGGAGAACCTGGGCTTGTTAACCCCAGAGCTGGAAGCCGCCAAAAACGGCGATCTGATGATCGTGATTAAGGGGGCCAGCGATGAAGCTAACGAGGCAACCCTACAGGCGATCGAAGCCTTGTTCACCCACAAGGATAAAGGTGGCCGCCACGAAGCGCGCTACGCTACCCTCGCCAGTGCGAAAACTCATATCCCGGAGAGCAACCTCGCGGTGATCTCGGTCAACGGGTTGTACGCGGCACGTGAGGCTCGTCAAGCGCTGGAAAACGATCTCAACGTGATGCTGTTCTCCGATAACGTCTCCATCGAGGACGAATTGGCGCTGAAACAGTTGGCACATGAAAAAGGCCTGTTGATGATGGGGCCTGACTGCGGCACCGCCATCATTAATGGCACCGCTCTGTGTTTTGGTAACGCGGTTCGCCGTGGCAACATCGGTATTATCGGCGCATCCGGCACCGGTAGCCAGGAGCTGAGCGTGCGTATCCATGAGTTTGGCGGCGGCATTTCGCAACTGATTGGCACCGGCGGGCGCGATCTGAGTGAAAAGATCGGCGGCCGGATGATGCTGGATGCGATAGCGATGCTAGAGAACGACAACGGTACAGAAGTGATTGTACTGGTCTCCAAGCCCCCTGCCCCAGCCGTGGCACACACCGTGCTCGAACGGGCCCGTGCCTGCCGTAAACCCGTAGTGGTTTGCTTCCTTGGGCGCAATGAGCCACCAGCCGATGAGCCAGGATTGCAGTTTGCGCGTGCAACCAAGCAGGCAGCGTTAAAGGCCGTGCTGCTTACCGGCATCAAAGAAGAGTCTCTCGACCTGCATCCACTGAACTGGCCGCTGATTGAAGAAGTGCGTGCCAAACTGACACCGCAGCAAAAATACATTCGCGGTCTGTTCTGTGGCGGCACCCTGTGCGACGAAGCGATGTTTGCCGCACTGGAAAAATACGACGACGTCTACAGCAATATTCAACCTGACCCGGCCATGCGCCTGCAAGACCTCAATCGCAGCGTGGCACACACCTTCCTCGACTTTGGCGATGACGACTTCACCAATGGCAAACCGCACCCGATGATCGACCCGACCAACCGCATCCAACGTCTGTTACAGGAAGCGCGCGATCCCGAAGTTGGCGTGATCGTGATGGACTTCGTGCTGGGCTTTGGCTCTCACGAAGATCCGGTGGGCGTAATGATCGAGGCGATCAAAGAGGCCAAGGCCATTGCGGCCAGCGAGAGCCGACCGTTGGAGATCCTCGGCTATGTGCTGGGCACCGATCTCGATACGCCGTCGCTACAGCAGCAGTGCCAGATGCTCACCGATGCGGGCGTGATCTGGGCGAGTAGCAGCACCAATACCGGATTGCTGGCGCGCGAATTTGTCTGTAAAGGAGGGAAAGCCTGATGAGCCACTCATTATTTAACCAACCGCTGAACGTCATTAACGTCGGTATCGCCATGTTCAGTGATGACCTGAAAAAACAGCATGTGCCAGTAACCCAGCTCGATTGGACTCCGCCGGGCCAGGGCAATATGGCGGTGGTTGAGGCGCTCGATCAGATTGCCTCCCCAGCGCTTGCCGAGAAAGTGGCTGCCGCCAACAAACTGGCGCTGGAACGCATTATTCAGTCGCATCCGGTGCTGGTAGGTTATGACCAGGCGATCAACGTCGTCCCTGGTATGACGCGCAACACCATTTTACATGCAGGCCCGCCGATCACCTGGCAGAAGATGTGTGGTGGGATGAAAGGCGCGGTCACCGGTGCGCTGGTGTTTGAAGGACTCGCAGCCAACCTCGACGAAGCAGCAGAATTGGCAGCTTCTGGCGAAATCATCTTCTCGCCGTGCCATGAGCATGACTGTGTCGGTTCGATGGCGGGTGTGACGTCTGCATCGATGTTCATGCATATCGTAGAAAACAAAACCTACGGCAACCGCGCTTATACCAATATGAGCGAGCAGATGGCGAAGATCCTGCGCATGGGGGCCAATGACCAGAGCGTGATCGACCGCCTGAACTGGATGCGCGATGTGCAAGGCCCGATGCTGCGCGATGCCATGAAGCTGGCCGGTGAGATCGACCTGCGGCTGATGCTGGCACAGGCGCTGCATATGGGCGATGAGTGTCACAACCGCAACAATGCGGGCACTACGCTGCTGATCCAGGCGCTGACGCCGTGGATTATCCAGGCGGGCTACCCGGTAGAGCAGCAGCGCGAGGTCTTCGACTTTGTCGCCAGCAGCGATTACTTCTCCGGCCCAACCTGGATGGCAATGTGTAAAGCGGCGATGGATGCGGCACACGGCATTGAATACAGCACCGTGGTTACCACCATGGCACGTAACGGCGTTGAGTTTGGTCTGCGCATCAGCGGGCTACCAGGCCAGTGGTTTACCGGCCCGGCGCAGCAGGTTATCGGCCCGATGTTTGCAGGCTATAAACCTGAAGACTCCGGGTTGGATATCGGCGACAGCGCCATTACCGAAACCTACGGCATTGGCGGTTTTGCTATGGCGACAGCTCCGGCCATCGTTGCACTGGTAGGGGGCACGGTGGATGAAGCGATCGATTTCTCGCGCCAGATGCGTGAAATCACCCTGGGCGAAAACCCCAACGTCACCATTCCCCTGCTGTCGTTTATGGGGATCCCAACGGCGATCGATATTACCAAGGTCGGCAGCAGTGGCATCCTGCCGGTGATCAACACCGCCATCGCCCATAAGGATGCAGGGATCGGCATGATCGGTGCCGGGATTGTGCACCCGCCGTTCACCTGTTTTGAGAAAGCAATACTGAGTTATCGCGACCACTACTGCCAATAAAAAAATAACGGGGCTAACCCAGCGTTAGCCCCACCTGACACCAGAGAGTTGTTCACCTGCAGGACCAATGGCGATCTCGTGGATCGTCGAGAGTTGTTAAACGACCTGTGAAGGATTTTCCATGAACAAAATGAAATTAGAGTGGAAACGCGGTGACTGGGCAGCCTACTTCGGGCTGATGACCAATAACCTGACCAACCTGCTCACCATGATGGGGCTGCTCATCTTCGTAGTGGGTATCCCAAAAGAGATCGTCTACGGGCGCATAGCCCCGGCCTTTGGACTGGCCGTGATGATGGCCAGCATCTGTTACACCTGGTTTGGGCTGCAAATGGCTCGCCAGACCGGGCGGAGCGATGTGACCGCGCTGCCGTCTGGCCCGAGCGCACCGTCTATTTTTACCGTAACCTTCCTGGTGCTGATGCCGGTTTATCAGTCGACCGGCGATGCGGACTTTGCCATTGCGATCGGCCTGGTGTGGTGCTTTGTTGAAGCACTGATCCTGGTGGGCGGTTCTTTCCTCGGCGAAACCATCCGCAAGATGATCCCGCGCACCGTGCTGCTCTCCTGCCTTTCCGGCCTGGGGCTGTTGCTGCTGGCGATGAACCCGATGCTGCAAGCGTTTGAAGCGCCAACCGTTTCGTTCATCGTGCTGCTGCTGATCTTTATCAACTGGTTTGGTAAAAAGCCCATATTCGCCCGCATTCCGACCGGTTTGCTGCTGCTGATCGCCGGTACCGCGCTGGCATGGATCTCCGGCCTGCAAAGCCCAGATGCGATTAAAGCCTCGATGTCTTCCTTTGGCTTTAACCCGCCGGGGTTCCATGTCGACAGCTTTATGCAGGGCCTGCCACACGCGCTGCCGTATCTGGCCTCTGCCGTCCCGCTGGGATTGGCGAACTACATCTTTGACCTGGAAAACATCGAGAGTGCCCACGCCGCCGGGGATGAATACAACACCCGCAAAGTGATGATGGCCAACGGCCTCTCCTCCATGTTCGGCTGCCTGCTGGGCAACCCGTTCCCGGTGACCGTATATGTTGGCCACGCCGGTTGGAAAGCCATGGGGGCCAGCATTGGTTACACCTTGGCTTCCGGCTTGACGATGTTCCTGGTACCGCTGTTCGGGCTGGGTGCCTTTATGTTGGCGGTGATCCCGATGACGGCGATCGTGCCTATCCTGGTGTTTATCGGCGTGGTTACCGCCAACCAGGTGGTGAGGGAAACCCCGAAAATCGAAGTCCCGGTGATCTTCATCTGTCTGTTCCCGTGGATCGCCAACTGGGGATTAACCGTGGTCAACAGCGTGCTGGGTGCGGCGGGCACCTCGGGAGCCAAGCTGGGCGCAGAGTTGCTGCACAGTAAAGGCGTGTATTACCAGGGGCTGGTGCATTTGGGTAGCGGTGCTCCGCTGGCCAGTATGCTTTGGGGATGTGTCGCGATTTTCGCCATCATCAACAAACCGCTGCGTGGTGCGGTAGCGGCGGCAACCGGTGCGCTGCTGGCGCTGTTCGGCGTGATCCATGCGCCAGCCGTGGGCTTTGCCGAGGGAAGCTCGTTGCTGTTCACGCTGGCTTACCTGATGATGTCGGCCATGTTTGTACTGAAGCATTTCCTCGATAGCCGTGAAACGGTGGCTGCCGCAGTGCAAGAGCCAACCAAGACCGCCTGACCCCTCACCCCACCCCTCTCCCACAGGGAGAGGGAGCTGCCCCGAGAGCACAACTAGTCCGTACAGCTTCGGAAAGTAGGGAGTAATAAAAGCCAGGTATTACACGGGAAAATCAACGAACTCGATCGGTTCCCTCACCCCAACCCTCTCCCACAGGGAGAGGGAGCTGCCCCGAGAGCACAACTAGTCCGTACAGCTTCGGAAAGTAAGGAGTAATAAAAGGAGGGTATCACACGGAAAAATCAACGGACTCAGTTGGGTGAAAAAAGTGGTTGGGTTATTACGCAGAAAAATCAACGAACTCGATCGGTTCCCTCTCCCTGTGGGAGAGGGTTAGGGTGAGGGGCAATCACCAGCTCCCGCCCCTATTTAAACGGCCTTTTTAATCGGAAAACCCAGATGAAAGAACTCGTCGTCGTCGCCATTGGTGGCAACAGCATTATCAAAGACAACGCCAGTCAGACCGTAGAACATCAGGCCGAAGCGGTGAAAAAGGTCGCAGACTCGGTGCTGGAGATGCTGGCATCGGATTACCACATCGTACTCACCCACGGCAACGGCCCGCAGGTTGGTCTGGAATTGCGCCGTGCCGAAGTGGCCCACGAACATGAAGGCCTGCCGCTGACCCCGCTGGCCAACTGCGTGGCGGATACCCAAGGCGGTATCGGCTACCTCATTCAGCAGGCACTCAATAACCGCCTGGCGCAGCATGGCGGGCAGAAAGCGGTAACCGTCATCACGCAGGTTGAAGTGGATAAACAGGATCCCGGCTTCACTAATCCCACCAAACCGATCGGCGCTTTCTTTAGCGAACAACAGCGCGATGCGTTATTGCAGCAATACCCCACCTGGCGTTTTGTCGAAGACTCCGGGCGCGGCTATCGCCGGGTAGTCGCCTCACCGGAACCCATCAGGATCGTGGAAGCCGACGCAATCAAGGCACTCACGCAGCAAGGGTTTGTGGTGATCGGTGCGGGTGGCGGTGGCATCCCTGTCGCGCGTGATCCACAAGGGGATTACCAAAGCGTCGATGCGGTGATCGATAAAGATCTCTCCACTGCCCTGCTCGCCAGGGAAATCCGCGCCGACGTGCTGGTGATCACCACTGGCGTAGAGAAAGTGTGCATTCACTTTGGCAAACCGAATCAGCAGGCGTTAGGCCAGGTGAACGTGGCCGAAATGACCCGCTATATGGCAGAGGGGCACTTCCCTGCTGGCAGCATGCTGCCGAAGATCGTCGCTAGCCTGGCGTTCTTGCGCGATGGCGGCAAACGCGTCGTCATCACCTCGCCGGATTGCCTCCCCGCCGCACTGCGCGGTGAAACGGGCACCCATATCGTTAACCTCTGAGAGGGAAGAACAGATGAATGAGAACAGAAGCCGCCGTGAGTTTTTGAGCCATAGCGGCAAAGTAGCTGCGGCATGCGCGCTATTGGGCGCAACCTCCTCCGTCGGTTATGCTGCTAACCCGGCAACCGCGAACTGTGAGGCAGACCAGCGCATGAAAATTACCGACCCGCACTATTATCTGGATAACGTGCTGCTAGAGGCGGGTTTTGAGTTTGACGGGGCAACCCCAGTCAGCACCCGCACCGAACTGAAAACGCTGGAGATCAACCAGGGTAAGATCGTTGCGTTGCGCGATAACCGCCAGCATGCGGACAGTACGCTGCCGGTCTACGACGCTGGCGGCAAACTGATGCTGCCCGCCATGCGTGATATGCACATCCATCTGGACAAAACGTTTTACGGCGGCCCATGGCGTTCGTTGAATCGCCCGGCAGGCACCACCATCAAGGATATGATTCGGCTGGAGCAGAAACTGCTGCCGGAGCTGCAACCTTACACCCAAGAACGGGCCGAAAAGCTGATCGATCTGATTCAGTCCTACGGTTCCACTACCGCTCGCAGCCATTGCAACGTTGAGCCAACCTCCGGTCTGAAAAACCTGGAGAATCTGCAAGAAGTGCTGGCACGTCGCAAGTCTGGCTTTGACTGCGAAATTGTCGCGTTCCCACAGCATGGCCTACTGTATTCGAAATCAGAGCCGCTGATGCGTGAGGCGATGCAGGCAGGAGCACACTACGTCGGGGGACTGGATCCGACCAACGTCGATGGCGCAATGGAAAAGTCGCTCGATAGCATGTTCCAGATCGCGCTGGATTATAACAAAGGGGTGGACATCCACCTGCACGAAACCAGCCCGGCAGGCATTGCGGCGGTGAATTACATGGTGGCAACCGTCGAGAAAACGCCACAACTCAAGGGCAAACTGACCATTAGCCATGCCTTTGCGCTGGCAATGATGAATGAACAGCAGGTGGATGAGATTGCTACCCGTATGGCAGCACAGCAGATCACCATTGCCACCACGGTCCCTATCGGCACTATGCACATGCCGCTCAGCCAGTTGCGTGAGAAAGGCGTGTTTTTGATGACTGGCACCGACAGCGTGATCGACCACTGGTCGCCGTATGGTTTGGGCGACATGTTGGAGAAAGCCAACCTTTACGCTCAGCTTTACGTACGCCCGAACGAGGGAACCCTGTCACGTTCGTTGGCGCTTGCCACAGGTGACGTCTTGCCGCTGAATGATAAGGGTGAGCGCGTATGGCCGAAAGCTCAGGACGATGCCAGTTTTGTGCTGGTAGATGCTTCCTGCTCCGCCGAAGCGGTAGCGCGTATTTCCCCAAGAACCGCCACGTTCCATAAGGGCGAGATGGTTTGGGGCCGCGTTGGGCAAGGTAGTAAGGCCTGATAGATGTGGTGACGTGTATGGGCGCAGCACGCTGCGCCCATTTAAATCATCATTGACTTAACCCGCACTTACATTAACCATCCACCAGCAGAACAGACCGAGCAATGCCAAAAATACCAATACGGTGATTAACACCCGTGCTCGCACGGATCATAGTGTGCATGCCCGTATAAACTTATCGCACTTCACTCAGGCAAATCGGTTAAAAACCGTGGGTCGGTGGGAAATAATGCCTTTGCTTCCTGGTGTAAACGCCGGAAGGTGGCGGTATCCTGTTGATATTGCGCGATAGCCAACCATGAAGCATAAACATTTTTATCGATCCGCTGAGCAAGATAGCCCTGAGCCCATTGGGCATAGTTTTCAAGCAGGCGGGGATCGCGGGTCTGGTTATACATTAGCAACGCATGGGTCTGTTGATCGTATTGCCAGCGCTCGGTATTCACCCAAGGATCAAACGCCATTGCACGGCGAGCTGGCTGAATATCCGCAAAGTGATTACGTTCAAAGGTAGTTAAAGACAAATTGGCATATAGCCCAATACTGGCCACTATGCAGACGGCGGCTGAAGCCATGGGCACTACGGTTCTTAAAAAAGAGTTAGTTGCCAAGGATAAAGTGGCACGCTCTAAGGCCTTATCGGTTTGACGATCCCACTGTGCCAGCAGCAGTAAAAAAATCGCCCAATGTGCGCTAGACAGCATAAACGGGTATTCCGTTTGGCTGTGTAACAGCAAAGGGAGCAGCACGATGGCCAACGCCAGGCTTGCGCCTTTTTTTCGCCAGGATAGCCGGAGCAACCTGATACCGGCACACAGTAAGATCACCATGCCTGCCAAGGCAACCATGCCCCCTTCAACCCACCACAGCAAGATTTCATTATGCGGATGGCGCACCACACCAAGCCCCAATGTGGATAATCCGGCAGCCAGGCGATAGTGCTGAAAGCTATATTCGAATCCACCGTAACCCCAACCCAGCCAGGGCTTTTCGGCAATCATCTTCAGGCTGTCCAGTAACATCATCAGCCGGGCCTGGTTTGACGCGGCGTGTTCAACCGTTTCAATTCCTCCGCTCACACGAAAAATCAAGGCGATAGTGATACCCAAAAGCATTAGGCCTGTTGCGATACCCGTGAGCTTTTTTGCCTGCCGCCATCCCAAACAGAGCAACAACGCCCCGCTGATACCGCCGCCAAGCCAGCCTATCCGTGACTGTAACCACACCAATAATGCGGGGAACAGCACCAGCACCACCCCCAAGGCATAGCGTCTGTATCGTTCTGCTTTTGGCTGAGTTAAGGAAAAATCAGGCAACAACAACAGCATTAATGCCAGTGCTAATCCGCAAGCGATAAAGCTGGCCAGAACATTCACCTGCTGGAAGACCCCATAAGGCCGGCCGTCTTTCATTGGGTAGTCAAACCAGGCTGGTACGGCTCCCGGTAAGGTCAATTGCAACAGGGCAATCAACGCCTGTAATACAGCGGCCAGTAGAATGGCGTAAAATAGCCAGTGGCGGGCAAAGTGCGGTGGGCGATATTGCATCCATGAGACGTAAAAAACCCAACCGCCAGCCAACCCAAGCCAGCGTGCCAGCCCAGCACTCTGCCAATGGGGAGAGGTATATAATAGGGGAATTGCCAGGATCACCACGGCCAGCAGCAGCCAACGTGCCGTTACGCTAAGCGAGATGGAAGAGTTAGCCGATAGTGTCAGCCAGAGGGTGGCCGTGACGGCAGCCATCACAGCCCAAGTCAGGATACTATGCGGCAGTTTCAGGCCGCTTCCGCCCATGTTAGGTAAGGCGAACGGACTAAGAAATATCAACCAAATCAGTAGCAGTCCTAGAGGCAATAAGGCTAGCCCCACTGGGCAAGCCAATGGTAATGGACTTTGTGGATGTCGCATTTGTCACCTGATAAAAAATAATCTTCAGTGTTGAGAGCGGCGGTCTTACTTTTTATGCCTATCGCTCTTCAAATTACGGGGGAATAATAGATTGCACTTCAATGAGAGTCATTGATGTATCGGAGGCTACAACATCGTGATAAACCAATCAATTTAATGATTGATAATTAACAGAATAATATTTTTAATTTTTTATAATAAAAAATTAAATGCTGGGTTAACCGCAGAGATGGCAAACTCAATGGTAATACTGCTGAGTTCACAGAGGAATCAACGCACACCAAGACATAGATAATTTATTGATTTTTTCACAAAAAAAACAATCAAGTGGTGTATGGCCCGGTAAGCCGGGCCATCGTGCGATAGAGGATTAATTCAACTTAAAATCAGCTTAAATCAACATCTTTACTGCCAAACAGCCAGGTCAGAATAAATCCGGCAATATAGGAGATCAATATACCGGCGACATACACCAGCATGCCGGCGAAGATCCCCTTGGCTGAGGTCATTAATGGAATCGACACCAGACCCGAAGGACCAAACACCGTATTCAGCCCCACCGGCAACCCCATCCAGGCAACCAGACCGATAAAGAAACCACCGACCGCGCCACCGAGACAGGCGGTAACGAATGGCTTCAGGCGCGGTAAGGTGACACCGTAAATCAGCGGCTCACCAATCCCCAGCAGGCCGGGGAAAATGGCCCCCTTAATCTGGGTACGCAGCAGAGAGCCTTTAGGCGAGCGAGCAAACAGTGCCAGCGACGCCCCCACCTGCCCTGCACCGGCCATCGCCAGAATAGGGAACAGCGAGTTAAAGCCCTGCGCATCCATCAAGGCAAAGTAAACCGGCACAAAGCCCTGATGAATGCCAAACACGACGGCGATCAGGAACAACCCGGCCAGAATGGCGGTGCCGAACGGGTTGCCGTTCAGGTGCATAAACAGCCATGACATGCCCTTAAACAATTCACCGCCAACCGGCATAATCACCACAAAGGTAATGGCGCCAGTGATCAGCAGGGTAATTGACGAGGTCAGGATCATATCCAAATTATCGGGGATCATCCGGCGTACCTGCCTTTCGATCCATGCGCCCAAGATACAGGCCAGTAGAACCCCAATGATGTTACCGCGTGGGTCGATCGCCAGCCCAAAAAAGTCGCTCATCCCTGCGTAGTAGCCGGTAGTCCCTTCTGGCACATAGCGTAAAACAAACAGCGAAGCGATGATCGCACCGTTAACCCCAGTGCCACCAAAGGCCTTCTGAGTATTAAAGCCAATCAGGATACTGAGGAAGGTAAACAAACCGATGCTGAACACTTTCATGTAAGCGATCAGCCCTTTGAGCCATGCGGCCGGTGCTACGCCCTCCACGATCAGCGTTTGCTGCATCAGGGTAGCGATCCCCAACAACAACCCTGCGGCAATAAAACCTGGGATCAACGGCGTAAAAATCGTGGCAAACTTAGTCAGAAAATTATGCACCGCGCTATTTTGCTTGGCTTTCATCTGCTGCTTGTTTTCACTTGCCAAGGCCTGCAAGTCAGCTTGCTCGGCATTCCCCCGTTCCTGCTGCGGCTGCGCCGCTAACAACGCATTCATCATCTCGCTGGCAGTTTGCGCTTTGCCAGGGCCGAGGATAACCTGCAGTTGATCGTCGCCGTTAACTACCCCCATCACGCCAGGGATCTTCTTCAACTCATCGAGCCGTATCTGCTGACGATCTTTTAACGTCAGACGCAGCCTGGTCATGCAGTTACCGCAGATAATGATATTTTTACTGCCGCCGACCAGAAGTAAAATTTGCTCTATCATAGGAACGGTTATTTTCGCCATGGTTATGCCTGTATCCCTTGCAGTGCTTGACGGATAAATCCTTTGTTTTTACTCAAAACCGCGCTGGCCTCAGGGGCAGACAAGCCGCCGAGGATCATCACAATCGCGGTTTTGCAGTGACGCTGACATTGATTAAGTGCCTCTTCCGCCTCCTCTGGGCTGCACTCGGTGGCTTCGACCACGATATTAACCTGGCGCTGTATAAGCTTGGCGTTGGTGGCCTCCACATCGACCATCAGGTTGCTGTAAACCTTGCCGCTGCGGATCATCGCACCGGTGGTGATCATATTCAGAATTAACTTCTGCGCCGTTCCCGCTTTCATGCGCGACGACCCCGTCACCACTTCAGGGCCCACCACCGGTTCAATGGCGATATCCGCCGCCTGGCTCATTGCGCTATTTGGATTGCATGAGATGGCCACGGCAGTTGCCCCAACGCTACGAGCATACGCCATAGCCCCCAGTACATAAGGGGTGCGGCCACTCGCCGCGATACCAACCAGCACATCACGAGCATTGAAACCGAGATTACGCAGATCCTGTTCGCCCATTTGCGGATTATCTTCAGCATTTTCCACTGCCTGCAAAATCGCGGTATGACCCCCTGCGATCAGCCCAACCACCTGCTCACGCGGTGTACCGTATGTTGGTGGGCACTCACTGGCATCCAGGATACCCAACCGGCCAGAAGTACCCGCACCGCAATAAATCAATCGGCCACCGCAGGCAAAAGCGTCTACCACCAGATCCACTACCCTGGCGATTGCTGGCAAGGTAGCAGCTACCGCCAGCGGCACTTTTTGGTCTTCGCTGTTGATCACGGCGAGCATATCCAGAGTGGGCAACGTATCAATTTGCGAACTGGCCGGGTTGCGGCTTTCCGTCACCATCTGGCTTAAATTTATCTTCATAGGGGCTTCCAATGGGTTAAGATTTTCGACAATGTTAAGGAATTATTTATTCGGCAAATGTGATAATCGTCACGGTAAGTCGATTCCAGGCGCGAGGTAAAGCAGGAATAAAGCGCAAAAAAAACCGCCATTTAAATTTTAATTTTCAACAATTTCAAATAAATAAGTCAAAGAAATGAAAAGCCCCCGAACTGGAATAATCTATTACACACTGTGGAGATATTGTTGATGTCAGTCCTGAACGAAATCACCTGGTTGCTGCCAAGCCTGGCCGAAAACCAGCAAAAAATCGCTAAATATATCCTTGATAACCCGGAAGCCGTCCTGAGCATGTCTTCATCCCAGTTTGCTGAAGATGCTGGGGTCAGCCAGTCTGCCATCGTCAAGTTTAGCCAGAAAATCGGCATGAAAGGCTTCCCCGCACTGAAAATTGCCATCAGTGAGGAGCTGGGCAGAAATAACCTGTTCAAGTCCTCTCCGCATAAGGCCTTGCATAACGCCATCTCGTCGGAAGATTCTTTGATGGTGGTGGCACAAAAACTGGCTCATGAGAAAAATACCGCCATCGTAGAGACGACAAAAAGGATCGATTTCCCCCTTTTCCAACGGGTGGTTGATATCATCGATAACGCTCAACGCGTGCAGATCGTGGGTATTTGGGGCTCGGGTCTCACCGCCAAAGATTTGAGCTACAAATTACAAAAGATCGGAATCCTGAGCCTGGTGGAAGCCGACCTTCACGTCCAGATCGCCACCGCGCAGGCGCTAACCCCCAAAGACGTTCAAATCGTCATTTCTTTCAGTGGCCGTAGGAAAGATATGCATATCGCTGCCTCGATGGCAAAAGCACAGGGAGCGACGGTGGTCGCCATAACCGGCAGCAAGGACAATCCTTTAGCCAAAATAGCCGATTATGTACTGGAAAGTGTCTCTGATGAAAACGAGTGGCGGAGTTCTTCGATTTCGTCCAGAACCGCGCAAAATACCCTGACGGATTTGATTTTCCTGGCGTTAATGCAACGGCGCAAAGAGATAGCCAAACCTCTGGTGCTGAATGCGAGCATGACCATTAATAATCTGGACGACTGACCAGCAGAAAAAACCGAATACCATTAAAACAATGACAAGAATTATCTTAACTTTTTATGACGGGATTAAAATAATTAGCGCAAGATATTCTTGCCCTTAAAGGGTTATTCTTTGCTCGCCCCCTTTACCAATCAAGCTGGTCGATACAATGCTGGTATAAAAAACCGGCATTATTCCTTTCCACATCACAAACACGAATCGATCAACTGTGATAATTATCACTTTATTACCTGCTTTGGAATGTACAATCGCCGGAAATTGATACCTCGGAGTCATCCCATGAAAAAAATAATACCGGCCATCTTTTTATTTAGTGCCGGAAGCTACGCTGCCGCTATTCCAGAAGCCCAACTAAAAGAAATGTGGCTTTCCCCTAAAGACGCGGCTGAAAAGCTCAGTACCGACATGAGTTTTGCAGAAAAACTCGGGCAAATGTTGATGGTTGACATTCGTTCCTGGGATGAAAACAGTAGCGAAAGTAAAACGCCTTTTATTGAGATGAATACCCACGTCAGTAAAATGATGACTGACTATCATTTGGGCTCAGTGATCCTGTTCCGTGAAAATCTGATTAATACCCCACAAACGGTTGAGTTGATTAATAATTTCCAGCATGCACGGACTAATTTACCGCTGTTTATCAGTACCGATCAGGAAGGCGGATATGTTACTCGTCTACGTGTGGGCACCGAGATGCCGGGCAATATGGCCTTGGGGGCTACCGGTGTGGCCGATTTAGCCAAACAGGCTGGGAATATTCATGGTTATGAGTTAACCAGCCTTGGGTTTAACTTTAACTTTGGGCCGGTAGTGGATGTGAATAACAACCAGAATAATCCAGTCATCGGCGTTCGCTCTTATTCCGACGATCCGATTCTGGTTGGGCAATTAGCTCGCAGCTATATCGAAGGTATTCACCAATATCCGGTGCTCACCTCTCTGAAGCACTTCCCTGGGCATGGCAACGTCGCCTCGGATACCCATTTTGCCCTCCCCAGCGTCAACACGGATAAGGCTTCATGGCAACAGACCGAACTGAAACCCTTTGTCGACGTGATGCCCGATACCGATGCCATCATGACCGCCCATGTGGTGGTGCCAGCGCTTGATAGCACCCTCCTGACCAACATCAAGGGAGAGAAAATCGGTACCCCGGCCACCTTATCCAAAGCAATCTTGACCGATACCCTGCGTAATCAACTCAAGTTTGATGGGCTGATCCTGACGGATGCCATGGACATGGGGGCCATTACCGGCAATTTTGACCGTCATTGGTCCATCAAGCAGGCTATTTTAGCCGGTAATGATATTGTCTTGATGCCTATAGGGATTAAAGACAGCGCCAGTATTGAACAACTCGGCGAACTGTATGCTTATTTGCAGGCCGAAGCGGAAAAAGATCCGGTGCTGAAGCGACGCATTGAAGATTCTGCGCAGCGGGTGATTTATACCAAGCTCAGCAAACGCATCTCCCCTGCGCCTCATGATGCTGCCACGGCTGAAACCATTGTCGCCTCCAAGGCGCACAAGGATCTGGAAAACGCCATTTCGGAGCAGGCGATTACGCTGATCAAAAACGACCGGGTGCTGCCTTATGCGCTTAAAGCACAAAACAACATCATGGTCTTTTCAGACGAAGGCCCGCGCAATGAGTTAATCAACAAGCATTTAGCTCAGATTGCCAATGAGTTGAAAGTGGGCTTAAACGTCAAGGATCAGGTAGTTAAGCTGGATCAGGACACATTAACAACGGAAGAAATTGAGCAGCAACTGCAAGATCAACAGTTGGTTATCCTGGCCACCTACAACCTGAAACTCAACCCGGCCAACGCCCAACGCATCATCGACGTCGCCAATAAACAAAATATCCCTCTGGTCGTTATTGCAACGCGTAATCCCTATGACATCGCTTATTTATCGGGCGTAAAAGCCAATATTGCGATTTATGGTATTACCGGTTTTGATGTGACCAATAACGTCCGTAACAGCCTGGAAACCAACATTCGCAGCGGTTTAAGAACGCTATTCAAGGGGCCAACAGGGGAGAGCCTCGCAACGCCTCACGGTAAATTACCGGTTGATATTAAAACACCAGATAATAATAACGTGCTCTACCCACGCGGTTACGGATTAACAGCATTATAATATCTCTGAAGGTAAAACATGAAGATCTTAACAGGGCTAGTGATTTTCAGTGCCATTCTCATGGCACAACCGGTATTGGCTGATGAGTCTGAGACGGATTATGATCAGGAGATCATCAAACTCAATAAACGCATTCAACAAATAGAAAAAGAAAAGCAAGCCGCACAGGATAAGCTTAAACAGCAAACCTGGCGCTTCGATACCTATATTGGTACCGAGCAGGAGATAGACAGTGACGATCGCTGGAAATATATCCGTGGCAGCGTAGCAACCTCGCCTTATGTCGGTGCCTTTATTTACCAGAATGATTCATTATGGCTGTATGACGTTCAGTTTTTGAAAACCTATCTGGATAATACGCCAGAATATGACCGCACACGTTGGCAAGCAGGCGTCACCAGAACGTTTCCATTCACTCTGGCGGGGAAAAGTGGCAACACCAAATTGCGCCTCGGTTATCGTAACGACAACTGGCATTTTCCTTCTATCAGTAACCCAGCTCTGGCAGCACCGGAATACAAAGGGGATATCCGCAAGGGCGAGGAGCGGCACGAGATCTGGATCCGTCCACAAGCCTATTACAAGTACTCTGATAGCCTGAGCTTTAATGCCAGCCTCTCCTTCCGCCTGATTGACCGCAAGTTGGATTATGCGCGGGCAAAAGGAGATTATGGGGTTTACAAACGCGACTGGAGCCAGATCAATGAGCACTTCGCGGGAGCGAACCTGACGTTTAACCAGAAAAACTCCCTCTGGCTGAACTATCTGTATATCGATGAGCAACTGGTCAATACGCTGTATAACAAGGAGCATTTCTTGTGGGCGATTTACCGTTACAAGTTCGATAGTGGCGTGATGTTAATGCCTTATACCCGCCTGGCGCTGACCAAAGGGACACAAAGCTTCCGCGACTCCCGAAATCAGGAAACGGTGTATAAAGAGAAAGATCGTAGCCGTTACGGTTTCCAGGCAATCTATCCGTTTAACAAACAAACGTCGCTGTTTGTCGACAGTTACTACCGCCCGGAACAAACCTGGATGAACGGTGATAAAACCAGCAACAACTTCTGGTTCTGGGCGCTGGAACTGCGGCATAACTTCTGACGGGGATTTGACCCTATTAATGGAGGGAAACAAGGAATGAGACACCTGCTACTGACGGTATTATTCCTGTGCTCGTCGTTGGCTATCAGCGCTGGCTATGCCAGCGCTGTACCAGGCATAGTGCTCGGCGTCGATCAGGAACAAATCTACGGGCCGTTGCTGAAAAACCAGCGCGTCGGCCTGATGGTGAACCAAAGCTCAATCAATAAACAGGGCCGGCACACCATCGATAAATTGCTCGCCGAGCAGGAGAAATATCAATTTACCGTGACCACTCTTTTCTCGGTAGAACACGGTATCCGTGGTAATGCCGATGCCGGGCTGGGCGACGATAACCATATCGATAAGCACAGCGGCCTGCCTATCGTGTCTTTGTATGGCCGGGATGAGGATGGGCGGTCTCGCGCCCATCCCACCGAGGCACAGTTAGCCAATGTCGATATCGTTATTTACGATCTGCAGGATGTGGGCGTTCGTTTCTTTACCTACACCATTTCCCTGCACCACATGCTGGAAAGCCTGCAAAAATACCATAAGAAAATGATGGTATTCGACCGGCCCAACCCGCTCGGCAGCCATGTGTATGGCCCTATTCTGGAGGAAGCAAACATCTCGGGGATTGGTATGCATCCGATACCGATGGTGCACGGGCTCACCTCGGGCGAATTTGCCCGCATGATCACCGGCGAAGGTTGGCTGACGAATTTCAACGATACCAACTGGCAGGGCTTTGGCATCAAAGAGTATCAGTTCCCCGCTGAAGACCTGATGGTTATCAGCATGGCTAACTACCGGCATGACACCCCATATTCACTGCCAGTACGACCATCGCCGAACCTGCGCAGCGATCTGGCTATCCAACTTTACCCTTCTCTGGGCCTGTTTGAAGCCACCAGCGTCAATATGGGCAGAGGTTCAGACCATCCATTTGAACAACTGGGTTTTCCTACGCGTCAGTTTTACGTCAATACCTGCTATCAGGTGGATATCAACCAGCAGAAAACCGGTTGGCCACAGGCAGGCAAGGAAGTGTGCGGGGAGATTTTGACGGCTACCGACATCAGCCAGGTTAAGCCAACGATACGTTATCTGGTCGATTGGTGGTTCAAGTTTAAGAACCTAGGCTATGAGATGGTGATCCCAGCGGCAAAGGAAGCGCACTACCTGGATTATCAGGAGGAGTTCTTCTTAATACGCCCGACGTGGCTGGCAAAACTCACCGGCACCAGCAAACTGGTTGCGTTGCTCAATGACGCAAGCGAAAGAAAACTGTCCGTTGATGAAACGGTTAAATTCATCGAGGCCCAGTGGCAACCCGGGGTGGATAGCTATTTGCAGCTGCGAGAGAAATATCAGCTTTACCCTTAATGAGGCTGTGATGGCGCAAGGGCTGCATGTTGCAGCCCCCTACAAACTCAGCCATTGCCACGTTGGCAACAAGCTTTCCCTTTTCCTATGACTTTGACTTTTGGTGGCGGTAGTCTTTGCCACCTCTTTTTTTGTGAGTGCCAGTTATGGGCGCAGCATGCCGTTGAAATGAGATTTCTATGGCCCCCTCTCATGTTCTACTCTCCTTAACCCTGCTCAGCGCCAGAACGGGCGGCTATAGTCTCGCTTGATATCATCCCGGCTCATGCCGATATCCTTTAGCTGATCGCTATTCAGCCTTGCTAGCGTATTGGCAGCTTTGCGCCGCTCATTCCATCGATTTGCCCATCTGTATGCTTTTAACCCTAAACGGACAAAAATATTACGGCGTTTGTTTTTTGTTCCCTCAGCTGACAAGCAGCCGCCATCAATTTGATTTTCAATAACATTACTCATAATCAGCTCCCCGTCAGTCGATGAGCCTTTAGCATGATGCCTGGGTGAAAAACATTACAGATGCAAAATCTGTCTATTATTTCCATACAGATATGTGCTAAACAGTCTGAATGGTAAAAATCAGCGCCATCTGTACTGGTCCCCTCTCTTTATCCGGTGATATCCATGACTCGCTACCAACAATTAGCCGATATCCTTAGCCTACGCATCAAAGAAGGGCTGTATGTGCCCGGAGAGCGGCTGCCTTCCGTTCGAGTGTTGAGTGATGAGCACGGAGTCAGTATCAGCACCGTGCAGCAGGCCTATCGGCAACTTGAAGAGTGCCTGCTGATCGAGGCACGGCCAAAATCGGGCTACTTCGTGCGCTGTAGCTCAAATCTACCAGCGCTCCCCGCGCTATGCAGCCATACACAGAGGCCGGTCGAGATATCTCAGTGGGAAAATACGCTGGAGTTTTTGCAGGCCAGCGCGCAAGACAATGTGCTGCATCTGGGCGTTGGCACGCCGGACCTGTCTGGCCCAGGCCTGAAAATACTCAGCCGTTTGCTGGCCCGTATCAGCCTGCATCAAAGCGAGGAAGTGCTGGATTACGACAGTATTTACGGCACCACGGTGCTGCGTGAGCAGATTGCCCGCCTGATACTGGACAGTGGCAATCATCAGTCGGCAGACAATATCATCATCACCTCTGGCTGCCATGGCGCACTGGCGATTGCCTTAGGGGCCGTTTGCCAACCTGGCGATATTGTGGCGGTGGATTCCCCCAGCTTTCATGGCGCGATGCAGACGCTGAAAGGGATGGGGATGAAGGTGATTGAAATCCCCACCGATCCGGTGGTGGGGATCAGCCTGGAGGCGTTGGAAATGGCGCTGGATCAGTGGCCGATTAAAGCCATCCAGTTGACGCCAACCTGTAATAATCCGTTGGGTTACAACATGCCGAATGAGCGCAAGAAAGCGCTGTTAACGCTGGCGCAGCGCTATGACGTGGCGATTATTGAAGACGATGTGTATGGTGCGCTGGCTTATCAATACCCTCGCCCGCCGACCATTGCCTCCTTCGATGAGGATGGCCGCGTATTGCTGTGTAGTTCCTTCTCTAAAACCGTTGCGCCCGGCTTGCGGGTTGGCTGGATTTCGCCAGGGCGTTACTTGGAAAAAGCGTTACATATGAAGTACATTTCCGCCGGGCGGGTTCCCACCTTGCCGCAGTTGGCAATGGCTGAATTCATCAAGCAAGGGCATTACCTACAACATTTACGCCGTATGCGCCGCCAGTATCAACGTAATCGCGACATTATGACGGGTTGGATCATGAAGTATTTCCCGCCGAATACCTGCCTGAGCAGACCGCAAGGGAGCTTTATGTTATGGGTGGAGCTGCCTTACGGATTCGATAGCCTGCGTCTGAACCGCTGTTTATTGCCACAGGGCATACAGATTGCCGTCGGTTTTATTAGTTCTGCGGCAGGAAAATACCGCAATTGCCTACGGCTCAGCTACAGCAAGCCCATGACCCGCGAGATTGAGCATGCGATCCAAAAGGTGGGTAACACGATTTATGAATTGCTGGAAAATCTTAAAAAATGAATACCGAGAGTTTATGAGTTCCACTACAGCAATCTGAACCCGCAATTCACATTGCGGTTTTTTTTGTGTCTGCAGTACGATCCTAACCATCGCTTGGTGCTCGAATGGTCGTTTGTTCCAAATTGTAGGTCGCCTCTGCAATCTGTGATTTCAGGCTGGCGATGTGAGCGTCCTCAGCGTTGTAGTTGCCCGAAGATCCTCCCTCGTTTTTGACACTATCGCGAATGTCAAAAAACGGACATGCACCTTTCTCAACGACTACACTTGTAAAATTGGTTTGATCGCGTGTGTTCTCTTGATGTTGCGTTGCTTACGAACAACGTTCTCCCTACGATCCCACTAACGGACTTTGTATGAAGATTGAAATTCTTAAACAGGCGGTTATGGATTCGCGAGACGGCATCACCATCTCTGACAATGCCATAGACGACAATCCTTTGATTTTTGTAAACCCGGCTTTCGAGAGAATGACCGGCTACTCCTTCGAAGAAATTACCAACATCAACTGCCGATACCTACAAAATAACGATCGGGAACAGCCAGAGCTGGAGATTGTGCGCAACGCCGTTAAAAATGGCGAGTACTGCCTGGTAACCTTGCGAAACTACCGCAAGGATGGAACCATGTTTTGGAATGAGTTAAGCATATCGCCAATTCATGATGAGAGTGGGGCTGTAACCAATTTTATCGGGATCCAAAAAGACGTAACACCAAGAATGATAATCCAGCAACAGCTTCGTGATGAGCATCGGTCCCTCGAGGAAATGAAAATACACTTCGAGCAACTCTCCATAAAGGATGGACTCACCGGGATTTATAATCGTCGCTTTTTTGATACGCAGTTCGACATTCAATGCAAAATTGCCATCCGTAATGGTGACTCATTGATGCTCGCCATGATTGATGTCGATCACTTCAAATCATTCAATGATATTTATGGGCATCAGGCAGGCGATGCAGCGCTAATACGTGTCGCTGATTGCTTGAGTCAGTCTTTCAAGCGGGGGGCTGATTTTGTAGCCAGGTATGGTGGCGAAGAATTTGTCATTCTCTCCAATGGTATGACCAAAGACCAGGCAACGCTGTATGTGCAGACGCTATGCCAACTCGTACGGGATTTGAGAATACCGCACTCCGCATCCAGCACAGGATACTTGACTATAAGCATCGGTTTTTCAGTTCATACATTTGGCCAACTGCCCTCGCCTAACGTACTACTGACACATGCCGATAAAGCGCTTTACGTAGCTAAAGCACGGGGCAAAGATCAGTTTTTCAGCCTTTAGCAAAACCCGCCGTAAACCCTCGCCAAAATACGGGCAGGGATATAAGGCAAAAAGCCCGAAGGGATTTAAAGATCGGTCAGGCGTTGACTGACTCTGAATATAGGCTCCGAGAGTCTCAATAGTTGCCCCCCTGCGCTACAGACAAAGTACGATCTTGACCACAACAGCCCTGACTTGCAGAATTTGTGGGCCGACGGCCGGTCACACCGTATCCGCACGACCTCCTCCCTATAACAACACGGAGCGTTTATGTTCTTGGCCTTTCGAGAGGAACAGGTTATATTTCCATTATTCTGGAAATATAAAACAAAGGTGTTTATGGAGCTTTCAAAAGCAGCGGATACCCTGAAAGAACTGGGGCATCCAACACGTCTGAGTGTGTACAGAGAGCTGGTTAAAGCCGGGCATCAGGGGCTACCTGTAGGAGAACTGCAAAAGCGGCTTGAGATCCCTGCTTCAACATTAAGCCATCATCTGTCAGCGCTGATTTCAGTTTCCCTTGTACATCAGGAACGGCAAGGACGAACACTTTTTTGCCATGCTCACTATGAAAGTCTGGACGCACTGATCGCCTTCCTTACTGAGGAATGTTGCACTGGTAGCGCTGATTGTTCCACTACTGCCATAAATCTAAAAAATGGAGAGATAAAATGACGGACGAGCTTAAGAACGTTGGCAGAGGTTTATTCGACACGTCAATTAACGAGGGGAGATTCGGTGTTCCTGCCATTCAACATCCTGCCCGCATTCTGATGCTTTATGGCTCAGTACGCGAACGTTCCTACAGTCGGCTGGCAACAGAGGAAGCTGCACGTCTGCTAACCGCTATGGGCGCTGAGGTTCGTATCTTTAACCCATCAGGTATGCCCCTTCCTGACGATGCTCCAGAGTCCCATCCAAAAGTCATGGAGCTACGGGAGCTGGTTCGCTGGTGCGAAGGGATGGTGTGGTGCTCACCTGAGCGGCATGGTGCGATGACCGGCATCATGAAGGCCCAGATTGACTGGATACCCCTATCGGAAGGCGCAGTTCGTCCTTCTCAGGGTAAGACGCTGGCCGTTATGCAGGTCTGCGGTGGCTCTCAGTCTTTCAATGCCGTAAACCAGATGCGCATTCTTGGCCGTTGGATGCGGATGATCACCATTCCAAATCAGTCCTCAGTGGCGAAAGCCTGGCAGGAGTTTGATGAGGATGGCCGTATGAAACCATCATCTTTTTACGACCGCATTGTAGACGTGATGGAAGAACTGATGAAGTTTACTCTTCTGACCAGAGGGAGTTCAGCTTATCTCGTTGATCGCTACAGCGAGCGAAAAGAGTCAGCGGAAGAACTTTCCCGACGAGTCAATCAGAGCAAGATTTGAGGCCTGACATGAGTGATATGATTGCTTTCAATTCGTGTGTGGCATTTTTTCAGGCGGTAACATGAGGCTGGGCTATCTCACGTTCTGACATCCCCCCTCCGGGAAAGGGCGAAGTAATAGACGAGAAAGCAAGGGGATCTCCTTTTCCCCTATTTTTCTAAGCGTGTCGTTTTGGGTTTAAAATTCCTTATTTTTTTATTATAGTGAGCGCCTAGCCCATGTGATTGGGCTTGATTTGATGGCTGAATGAAAGTGTTTTTACTGGCTACACACTCTTCTGAAAGTAACTAAAGCAGACCTGAGGCCTAAATTTTATCATGTGTATTACGCCACCCTGAGTTTTCCCTTCCTTCGTCGTACTGAGCCAGCCTCTGCACGCACTCAATAACGTCCCGTCTGCGGATGTGTTTTACCGTACATAAATTTTTGCCCTCAAGGGCTGACTGTATCTAAAAACCGAGAAATAACCATGTTGCTGTCCTCAACGCGTAAGGACTGGCTGGGTAACGTCCGTGGTGACGTACTGGCCGGAATTGTTGTCGCGCTCGCACTCATTCCAGAATCGATCGCCTTTTCCATCATTGCCGGTGTCGATCCCCAGGTAGGGCTCTACTCTGCTTTCTGTATCCCGGTAGTTATGGCTTTCTTTGGCGGGCGTCCGGCGATGATTTCTTCATCCACAGGTGCAATGGCGCTGCTGATGGTGACGCTGGTTAAAGACCACGGCCTTCAATATCTGTTGGCGGCTTCCATTCTGACGGGGGTCTTCCAACTGATAGCCGGTTATCTGAAATTAGGCAGACTGATGCGTTTTGTCTCACGCTCAGTGGTAACCGGATTCGTCAACGCGCTGGCAATTCTGATCTTTATGGCGCAGTTACCTGAACTGACTAATGTGACCTGGCATGTTTATGCCATGACTGCGGCGGGTCTAGGAATTATTTATCTCTTCCCGTACCTTAACAAAACCATTCCTTCACCACTTGTCTGCATCGTGGTGCTGACTGGCATTGCCATGTGGCTGCATCTGGATGTACGAACTGTAGGTGACATGGGTAAACTTCCAGACAGCCTGCCTGTCTTCCTGCTTCCCGACGTGCCGCTAACTATCCAGACACTGCTCATCATCCTGCCATATTCTGCGGGGCTTGCGGTTGTTGGCCTGCTTGAGTCAATGATGACCGCTACTATCGTGGATGACATGACCGACACCCCCAGTGACAAGAACCGGGAATGCAAAGCGCAGGGTATCGCCAATATTTGTGCGCCCTTTGTCGGAGGAATGGCTGGGTGTGCGATGATCGGGCAGTCGGTTATCAACGTAAAATCAGGCGGGCGTGGGCGACTTTCTACTCTCACGGCTGGCGTAGTGCTGCTTTGCCTGATTGTGTTCCTACGTGACTGGGTATCTCAGATCCCCATGGCAGCGCTCGTCGCGGTGATGATTATGGTATCCATCGGAACGTTCTCCTGGCGCTCGATTATCAACCTGCGTACACATCCACTTTCAACCAGCGTGGTCATGCTCGCCACTGTCGCTGTCATGGTTGCAACACATAATCTGGCCTTTGGCGTGCTGACTGGCGTACTGATAGCCTCTCTCAACTTTGCCACAAAAATATCCCGGTTCATGAGAGTCACTTCTGTTCTTGAGGATTCGAGCCGAACCTATACCGTTACCGGCCAGGTTTTTTTTGCCTCGGCAGACCGCTTTACCAGACACTTTAATTTCCGCGAAACCATTGAGCATGTGGTGATAGATGTTTCACATGCCCATTTCTGGGACATCACATCCGTCAGCGCTCTGGATAAGGTGGTCATTAAGTTCCGCAGAGAAGGCACGGAAGTTGAGATCCGTGGGATGAACGAAGCTACCAGCACCATCGTTGACCGTTTTGGTGTTCACGATAAACCCGAAGCACTCGAGAAAGCAGGCTTCTGATACTTCGTTAACACGGGTCCCCAGAAAAAAGGGCGAGAACTCTCGCCCTTTCATCATCTCGACTATTTTACCTACACAATCAACTTAAGCGATGCCCCTTTTCATCAACCACCTTCTCACCGTCTTCCTTGGTAAACGCACTTTTCTGCGCCTCCGGAAGAATATCCAACACGACTTCTGAAGGGCGGCACAGCCGGGTTCCCAACGGCGTCACGACAATGGGACGGTTAATCAGGATCGGATGCTGTAACATAAAGTCGATGAGTTGATCGTCAGTAAAACGGTCTTTGGCAAGCCCTAACGTTTCATACGGCTCAACGTTTTTACGCAGCAGAGCCCGTACTGCAATGCCCATATCGGCAATAAGTTTGCCCAACTCATTACGTGATGGTGGCGTCTCAAGATAATGAATAATAGTCGGTTCGGTGCCGCTGTTACGGATCATCTCCAACGTATTACGCGAGGTGCCGCAGGCCGGGTTATGATAAATGGTAATGTTGCTCATATCAGGATCTCATTACAGAGTAACAGAGAGACGTAGCGCCAGCGCGGCCAGCGTTACAAACAGCACAGGCAGCGTCATGATAATCCCGGTGCGGAAGTAATATCCCCAAGTGATCGTCATGTTCTTCTGTGAAAGTACGTGCAGCCACAACAGCGTTGCCAGGCTACCAATAGGAGTTATTTTAGGCCCCAGATCGCAGCCAATCACATTGGCATAAATCATTGCTTCCTTGATAACCCCTGAAGCGGTGCTGCCATCAATCGACAATGCGCCGACCAGCACGGTAGGCATGTTGTTCATGATAGATGACAGGAATGCGGTCAGGAACCCTGTGCCAAAGGTGGCGGCCCAAAGCCCTTGGTCTGCCAGTAAACTCAACACGCCAGAGAGATATTCTGTTAGTCCGGCATTACGTAAACCATAGACAACCAGATACATCCCCAGTGAGAAAATCACAATCTGCCAGGGCGCACCGCGCAGCACTTTACCGGTGTTAATGGCATGTCCTCTTTTAGCGACGGCAAACAGGATAGCGGCTCCAACAGCCGCAATAGCGCTAACCGGGATCCCTAATGGTTCCAGCACAAAAAAACCGACCAGCAGAAGAAGTAATACAATCCAGCCGGTTCTGAACGTCGCCGGGTCCTTGATTGCGAGTGCGGGTTGTTTCAGACGGTTCAGGTCATAGGTCGGCGGAATATCTTTACGAAAGAACAGATGCAGCATCACCAGCGTGGCAATAATGGCGGCAATATCCACCGGCACCATCACTGAAGCGTATTCAGTGAAACCCAGATGGAAGAAGTCTGCCGAAACAATATTGACCAGGTTCGACACAATAAGCGGTAGGCTGGCGGTATCGGCAATAAACCCAGCGGCCATAACGAAAGCCAACGTAGCGCTTTTACTGAACCCGAGAGCCAGTAGCATAGCGATAACGATCGGTGTCAGAATGAGAGCCGCACCATCATTGGCAAATAGCGCTGCCACCGCCGCACCGAGCAGAACGATATAGGTAAACAACAGGCGACCACGGCCATTTCCCCAACGGGAAACGTGTAGAGCTGCCCACTCAAAAAAGCCAGACTCATCCAGCAGCAGGCTGATAATAATGACGGCAATAAAGGTTGCGGTGGCGTTCCAGACGATATTCCACACTACCGGGATATCCGCAATGTGTACCCCCCCCGACACCAGAGCCAGTATCGCACCCAGAGTGGCACTCCAGCCGATCCCTAACCCCTTCGGCTGCCAGATTACCAACACGATGGTCAGGATGAAAATTGCTCCTGCCAGTAACATAAAACCTCCTGACAGGGCAGCGTAACTGCCCTGTATCTGTTAAAAATCAACCTGCGAGCTGTTTGAGTTTGTCGATACCCGTTGGCTCTACTGCAAGAACAGGAACCAACGCAACACGGTTAGTATGCTGGCGCTTAACGGCCTCTATTTGAGGTAGCTCCTGCTGCGCGCGCTGACGAAGCAATGGTGAATGAGTTTCCGCGATGGAAAGACTGTTATTGATAATCCAGCCCCAGGGATGGATCCCCGCCCGTTCAAGATCGGCCTGCAAATTTGCCGCCTCCAACACGGGGGTGGTTTCAGGCAGCGTGACCAGTAAGACTTTGGTGCGCCGCGAGTCCTGAAGCTGCATCATCGGCGTCGTGAAATGAGCTTTATCTCCCATTTTCTTTGCTATCTCCCGGTGATATGCCCCGGTGGCATCAAGTAACAACAATGTATGCCCGGTCGGTGCCGTATCCATGACAACGAATCGTTTACCCGCTTCCCGGATCACCCGCGAGAAAGCCTGGAAAACAGCAATCTCTTCAGTACAGGGAGAGCGTAAATCCTCTTCCAACAGATGTTTCCCCGCCTCATCCAAGTCACGTCCTTTGGTTTCAAGGATATGCTGACGATAACGTTCTGTTTCAGCATGAGGGTCTATTCTGCTGACCTGCAGGTTATTTAGGCTTCCATTGAGGGTTGTACTGAGGTGCGCAGCAGGATCTGACGTCGTGAGATGCACATCAAATCCCATCTCGGCCAGCCTGACTGCTATTGCAGCAGCCATGGTTGTTTTACCCACGCCACCTTTGCCCATCAGCATAATCAGGCCATGTTCACTGCGGGCAATCTCATCAACCAAAGTGGACAGTGACGGGAGCGATGGTTGTTGCAGCGAGTGTTCTTCAGCGAAGGAAACTGTTTCAGGCCCGGAGGCGAGAAGCCCCCTTAGTGCAGGAACGCCAACCATATTTACTGGTTGAAGGAATAAGGTGTCCGTTGGCAGACCGGCCAGACCGACAGGAAGGGTTGCCAATGCCTCCTGCTCCCGGCCCCATATTGCAGCCGCCAATGCATCGTTTACCGCTGCTGTTTCAGGTAAAACACCGTTGATGACCAGATACTGATTTTTGAGGCCAATCGCCGCAAGCTCATTATGAGTACGGGCGACCTCCTGCAGCGTGGATTTTTGCAGTCTTGCCACTAAAACCAACCGCGTACGCTCCGGGTCAGACAAAACCTTAACGGCGTGCGAATATTGCTCACGCTGTTTTTCCAGCCCTGCCATCGGGCCAAGACAGGAAGCCCCGTCTGGATTACTCTCAATAAAGCCACTCCACGCTCCAGGTAACTGGAGAAGGCGAATGGTGTGGCCCGTAGGCGCGGTATCAAAAATGATATGGTCAAAACGGGTCAATAATGATGCGTCAGTCAGCAACCCGGTAAATTCATCAAAAGCTGCAATTTCTGTGGTACATGCACCTGAGAGTTGCTCGTTAATACTGTTAACGACATCATCAGGCAGAATGCCTTTGATGGGATCAACAATTCTGGCCCGATATTCCTGGGCGGCTGCCTGTGGATCAATTTCCAGCGCTGAAAGTCCTGGTACAGAGATCACAGGCAGAATGGTGTTGCCAATAGTCTGGTCAAAGACCTGGCCGACATTTGAAGCCGGATCGGTGCTGACAAGCAGAACCCGCTTGCCCTGCTCCGCCAGACGGATAGCCGTGGCGCAGGAAATAGAGGTTTTACCGACGCCCCCTTTACCGGTAAAAAACAGGTAAGGGGGAATATTCTGTAAGAATTTCATCTGTCCTCCAGACATGTTCAGCAACAGGAAGTCTTACCGCCACAGCAACCCGTAGGAGCTAATCCTATCTTCTCCAGTGGTATACTAAACCAGCGAGACAACTCGGCACGTTTCGGGTATCGCCCTGCCATTACCGTTTCTCCGTCCAGTAACAGCAGTGGCAGTCCTTCAGCCCCCGATGCCTCAAGGAACGCTTTAGCTTTCTCGTTTTGTACAAAGTTCATGGGTTGCTGCGCCAGGTTATAACGGTCAACCTGGACGCCTCGCTGTTTCAGCCATTGCACATCCGCAGAAAAATCAACCAGAAACTGCTCGACCTCAGTACCGCAAACGCCGGTACTACAGCACATCGCTGGGTCAAACACCGTTAACGTTTTCATTTTTAACACCTCACATTCGAAAAAACATATGTGTATAGGTAAATTTTTTAAAGACAAACAGCCTTGCCGCTGCCAGAGCAGTTGGCTGATACCAGCTTGCGAGCAATGCTCTGAACGTCTTCTTGTTGGCTTAACCAGGCCTGCTCGATAACCTGAGCAGCCCAGGAAGGAATATGCGGAGATAATCTGTAGTGAACCCATTTCCCCTGCTTACGATCCAGCAACAGTTCGCTTTCCCGTAACATTGCCAGATGGCGGGAGATCTTGGGCTGCGACTGCTCCAATGCTGCGCAAAGATCGCACACACATAACTCCCCCATCTCCTTGAGCAGGAGCACGATACCCAGACGGGTTTCATCGGATAGGTTTTTGAAGAGCTGTAAGGGGGTAAGCGGCATAGTTGTCTCCTGAGGATCGCCTTTAATCATAATCGGATTGGATATGGAGTCAATTACATATGCGAATTTTCATATGTGAAATCACGAATAACCGCAAACGTTGATGCCAATTTGCCTGGTAACGTGATAGCACGGCACAATTTTATCACTGGCTGAGCAAAGTAAATGAGCCATACCCGAGAATATCCCTGATTGCGTAGGCTTAAGCTATTTATGGATGATTGATCCTATTGCAAAATAACCCGCGTCGTAGGGTTTTCCAAACTCAGCCTCGCGAACTTTTGCAAATGTAGTCATACAGGCGCTGGGTATCCGCCAGTGAACAGAGCCGCGTTCCAAGATTAAGCGTGGCTGCACTGCCTGCTGCGACGCCGAACCGAACCATATCCACCAGGTCTGCCCCGTTTGCCAATTTCAGCACCATCGCGCCTACCATGCTGTCACCTGCCCCGACGGTGCTAAGTTTCTTCACCGGTGGCGGGACTATCTGTATACAGGTGTCACTATCAACCGCGAGAGCCCCTTGAGGGCCGAGTGATACAACAACCCGCTCAGCTCCGCCCTGTTGTACCAACGCCTTAGCGGCAGCCCGGACATCATCAGGATGCTCCAATGACCGCCCGATAAGCGCAGACAGTTCATTCTGATTCGGTTTTACCAAAGCCAGCCCCCCTACATCCAGGCAGGCCTGTAAAGCATCCCCGGAACTGTCGACGATACACTGCAATCCCATGGCTTGCGCCAGCTTAATCAGATCGGTTAATTTTGCCAGCGTGGTGCCCGGTGGCAAGCTGCCACTCACCACCAGAATCGAACCATGAGGGATCTTCTGCACCTTCAACAGAATCTGGTCAAACTCGGCATCATTAACCCTTGCCCCTGGCATAACAAAACGAAACTGTTCACCGCTATTATCCACATGGACATGTAGGTTCTGCCTTGTCCAGTCCTGAGCTTTCAGGGTTTCTGTAACAATGCCTTCCCGATCAAGCAACTCTTTTAAATGCTCGCCCGTTGGCCCGCCAATGGGAAAGATCGCACTGGCTTGCCCACCAAGATAAACAACGGCACGGGCAACATTGATACCGCCCCCACCAGGTTCAAAAATGGGGGTGGTGCAGCGCAGTTTCCCTTCAGGGTAGATCTTGGGAGTGGTCGTCGCACTATCGAGAGAAGGAGAAAGTGTTAAAGTAAAAATCTGAGTCATGATGGTCAAATCCTCTTTTTCTGATTTTACTTTGTTGATTTGGTTGAGGAAGAAAAGGGAAAATGTGGGTCATGCACCGCGACTGGAAACATTTACCCAAGCCAGAATATATCCGTACACCACCAGTATATACCCTAGTTGTCTATAGGGCAGGATCGTCTACCGGAGTGGGGGCAGTCCAACTGATTGCAACATCTCACATAGCTGGTACGGATAAATTCTAATTCATGACATCATAAGAGTACTCATCGGCACATACCAAACATGCTTCAAAAATAGACTAAATCCTAGTGCCGGAAATTTCGACGATTCCGTACAGGAACCCCTGGAAGGAAAAAAGGCAGCGCTGAACCAACGTCCCCCCTCGTTTAAGGATAGCGTTGCTTCGACCCATTGAACTCACAGCACAGAGCGGACATTTGAACGTTGCCCTACCGCCTGTCTTTCAACTTAGCGTTGAAAGACAGGCGGTGCATGGAAAGCCTACAAATGGTTCTGGACAACTGGTTATGGCATTACAATAATGAGCAAACTCATCAGGGGAAAATGTGCTGCAGGTGTACGTCAATAGCCACTTTACTTGATGGAAAACGAGTCTGGGCAGAAAAGAATCTGAACCAGATTTGATCTGACAGACACCTGTATAAATAACCGGCAACTGTCAGATCAGGCCAGAGCCAGTACAAGTCAAGGGGCATTGCTTACTTCTCAAACTTAAAATCCCCACCACTACTAACTAACAAATTAGCAATTTCAGTGAGTTTTTCATCAAACACAGCCGCGTTCTGTCGCCCTGCGTTACGCAGGAGTTCTAAATTCTCTCGTGATGCGTTATCTAAAGCAGGGTCTGCACCATATAACTCGGGTTGAATTCTGTAGTATTTAGAGTTTTTTACCGTTGAGGCAATTTGTTGCAAATAATATGCTGTCATCTGTGGCCCACCCTCGAGTGCAATATCGATTGCAGGTTTTGCCCAGCTAAAAGGGCCCCAGTCCTTAATTTCGGAATAGGAATAACCCTGTAATTTTTTACCAGTACCAAGAGAGACAATAATCATATCTTTGATGCCAGCAACATTACTGAATTTAATGGCTTCGGAGTAGGCACAGAGCGCGGGGTCGTTTGCCACCACACCACCATCTACGAGGACAAATTTTTCTGATAAAGGAGGTAATGAGTAAATTCGTGCCGCCTCAAAATACGTGGGTGCCGCAGAAGTGCCACGTAAAACATCCCTGACAAGAAAGTCTCGATTCTTGGATACTGCTGAGTGCTGCTTGAAGATAACGGGAAGGCGGCTGCTTACATCATAAGCAACAAAGCAGGTCGGTCTTAATAATTCACTTAGTTTTATTTCACCAAACGCCGTGTTTAATACTCTCTCCAGCTCTTTTGCTGAATATTTCTCATCAGTTGCCCCTCCTAATGAACTGATTTTTTTCCAGACGCCTACATCAAAAATATCATCACCATCCTCAAGATAAAAATTAACAGCTTCTTGAGCGGTAAATTTTGGTTTTCTTTTAGCATCTGGACAAACATAGGCGGAACAAAGAATGGCACCGGTACTAGTGCCAGCGACCAAATCGAAATAATCAGCAATTCTTGCTTCTGAATTCTTTGATATTACTTGTAGTTTTTTCTCCAGCTCGACTAATATCATACCTGGAAGGATGCCTCTGATCCCACCGCCATCTATAGAAAGTATTCTCATCATAATTTTCATTCCTCTAAAGAAATGCAGAATAATATAGATTTAGTTTGAAACCACCACTCTATCCTACTGATTTACAACAACATTGTTCCACTTAGCTAATCATTGAACTAAAACACCAGCTAGATTAAATAATGTTGATTATAGCACCCGTTTCTGCAAGTAAACGTCATCCGATGAAGAAAGTAATTAATCACATTTGCGACAAAAACTCTGTTACAGGTTGCACGCCATCTGATAACGCCACCGAAGCTGTGGTATCAGCAATTTCGTAATAATTGGCTGGACTAAAGGTAAGCAACGCCCGCTCCTGGCACTAAGCTGACTATCAGATCTGATTAGCTACTCATGGGCTCAAGATGACACTGTGCAGAGCTGTGGTTACTTTGAAAGCGGAACGATGCTAGCCAAGCCAATTAGTAACGGTTATAGCAAGGGACAGCCTAATCAGGCGGCCGGTTCACAAAAGTGCTGAGGTAATAGGTTTATCCTTGGTTTAATCGCTCTTTCGGCGTTTTCCACTTCAACAACCGGTCAACTGCAGTATCTTCCGACAGGAGCAGGTGGGCCAGTTGTAGGCGTTCCATAACCTGTAACGCCATTTGAAACCCTCCGTTACTGGCTGTTAGTACAGGATTTCATTGAACGGGGATGTACCATCACATATACCAATAGATACTACTTGATGCAGGTAGACCCTGAGAGAATTTCGATGCGCTAAAATCAGCCAACTCACTGAATTTCAGGCATAAAAAAAGACGTCAGTTGACGTCTATTTACTTCGAAATGGTACGCCCTACAGGGCTCGAACCTGTGACCTACGGCTTAGAAGGCCGTTGCTCTATCCAACTGAGCTAAGGGCGCATTGAAATGCGGATGCGGCAACCGAGGTTGCGGAGTTGGATTATACGGTCAGAGGTTATCGAGTCAATGCCTTTTGTTGGTGTGCTGGCCGCAAGCGTGCTTTATGGTGATTTTTCGCACAAATCAACAACTAAAAACCAACCTAACGCGATGATCTGACTACGTAAATACCTGGCCATAACGGCCAATATCCTTACCTTCTTGCCCAGACCTACGGCTTAGAAGGCCGTTGCTCAGACCACCAGTAACCATGAAGTGAAGAGTCAGACAATGGAGATAAAAAGCGTAGAGGATCATTCCTTTGGTGTAAAAAATGTCTAAACCGCTACGCAATCGTGTGCTTATTCTCTGCATTAACCCGATCGAAAGCCTGACAGCGCGCCTCTCTTCTGCCAAAATAGCGCCATCCCCCGCTTTTCTTAAATGATGGATTTCCTCACTGATGGCAGCAAAGATTATTGATGGCAAAACGATTGCGCAGCAGGTTAGAAACGAAGTGGCTGAGCAAGTGAAACAACGTCTGGCAGCTGGCAAGCGTGCGCCGGGCCTGGCGGTGGTACTGGTTGGTGAGAATCCGGCTTCGCAGATTTATGTCGCCAGCAAGCGCAAGGCCTGTGAGGAAGTGGGCTTTATCTCCCGCTCTTACGATCTACCCACTTCCACCACCGAGCCTGAACTGCTGGCGCTGATCGACAAATTAAACGCCGATAAAGAAATTGACGGCATTCTGGTACAGCTCCCTTTGCCTGCGGGCATTGATAACGTGAAGGTGCTGGAGCGCATCAGCCCGGATAAAGACGTGGACGGTTTCCATCCTTACAACGTCGGCCGCCTGTGCCAGCGCGCGCCTAAACTGCGACCTTGTACCCCACGCGGCATTGTCACCCTGCTGGAGCGCTACAACATTGATACCTATGGCCTGAACGCCGTAGTGGTGGGTGCCTCCAACATCGTTGGCCGCCCGATGAGTATGGAACTGCTGCTGGCTGGCTGTACCACCACCGTCACGCACCGCTTTACCAAAAACCTGCGCCACCACGTCGAGAATGCCGATCTGCTGATCGTTGCCGTGGGCAAACCTGGGTTTATCCCAGGAGATTGGATCAAACCGGGTGCGATCGTGATCGATGTCGGCATCAACCGCTTGGAAAGTGGTAAAGTAGTCGGCGACGTAGACTTCGAAGCCGCAAGCGAACGTGCGGCCTTCATTACTCCGGTTCCAGGTGGCGTCGGCCCCATGACCGTTGCTACACTGATCCAAAATACCTTGCAAGCCTGCGAGGAATTTCACGACGTTCAACCTAACTAAGTTAAGGCAGTATGGAAATTTTCAATCTGGAAGGTCACCCTCATGTCGAACTGTGCGATCTGCTAAAGTTCCAGGGCTGGTGTGACAGCGGCGGTGCCGCGAAAGAAGTGATCGCCGAAGGGCAGGTCAAAGTAAACGGTCAGGTCGAAACGCGTAAGCGCTGCAAGATCGTTGATGGCCAGAAGGTCAGCTACAAAGGCATGAACGTCACGGTTAAAGCCTGATTGTTCAAGCGCCAGGAAAAAAATGCCGGGTTGGCTAAGCTACCCGGCATTTTTGATCTACTCAAACCTGTTAATGCTCCAATGCAACGAAGCACACGTGTTGCATAGCACGCAACGTGCCATACAGTTCGTCCAGGGTCGTCCTTTTCCTTACCGTTAGCTTAAAGTTAACTTCAATCTTGTGCTTTTTGACGTCACGTATCGTCATTGCATCAATCAGGTTTCTTTGCTGATTGAGCTGGGCCATCAAGCTGGCTAGCCCTGCCTGCTCATCGAGTATCAGCCGTACTTTGACCTTCCCCAGATAGTGATTCCTCGATTGCAGCAGGAAAATATAGGGGCTGATCTTTATCGCCAGTAAAAACAGTGCGGTAGCCAAGATTGCGTGCAAATAAAAACTGGCTCCACAGGCAATCCCCACTCCCGCCGATGCCCAAACGATCGCGGCGGTCGTCAGACCGGAAATGGCGTCATCACGGCGGTGCAAGATCACCCCGGCACCCAGGAAGCCCACCCCACTGATAATCTGTGCGGCCAACCGCATGGGATCGCTACGGATATTGACGGATATCTCGGCGTAATACTCTGCAGACTGAATCGACACCACCGTTAATACGCAGCTGGCGACGGCAATAATCACGCAGGTTTTAAACCCAACGGGCTTGCCCTTGGATTCACGTTCCAGGCCAATCCCCCCCCCCAGAACAAACGCCGCGACTATTTTGCCTACCGTCGCCAGATGGAGCGGCCCCAACCCGCCCAGCACCGATAACCAGCTGTCCATGTTGCTTCCTATTGCTGCGCTGGCTTCATTGCCGCCGGCGTTTTCTGTTTAGAAAGATCGTCCTTAAAGAAAATAAAGAAGAACACCGAGACAACGGCGGCGATAATCGCCGAGAACAGCCAGAAGCTTTCCCACTGCGGTAACGCCTGCGGCCCCTGCTCAGTCACGGTGCTGTTGAAGATCTGGCCGCAAATGGTGGAAGCGAACAGCAAGCCAAAACCATTGGAGACGATAAAGCGCAGACTCTGGGCCTGGGCTTTGATTTCGGGCCGTGCTTTACGGTCGACATAGATGTCCCCTACCGTAAAGAAGAAGTCCCAGCAGAAGCCTTGCAGCATCAGGCCAATCAGGACAAACGTCATGTTGGCGTCAAGCGCCGCCTGGGAGAACAGCACCGAACGGATGATCCAGCACACCGCGCCCATCATCAACGTCACCTTGAAGCCCGCTTTCAGTAGGAAGAACGAAAGCAGGAACATAAACACCACTTCACAGGCGATCCCTACCTGCATCATGGAGGCGGCATTATCAAACCCGAGCGCTTTGAGGAATACCGGAATATAGGCGGAATAGGCCGTTTTGGGGATCATCAACACAAAGATGCTCAGCATCAGAATGGAGAAGTTACGATCTTTAAACAGCGACAGCGCATCCAGGCACAGCAGATCGCGCAGGGTGAAGGTGCTGCCCTTGGCCTTCGGCGGTGTATCCGGCAAGGTAAAGCAGTACAGCCCCAATCCCACCCCAGCGGCCGATGCAATGTACCAGGTCATGGTATCGCCGGAATATCCCATCTGCCCGATGATGAAACCTATCGCCATAAAGCCGAAGGTGCCAAACACGCGGATCACCGGGAAGTACTTCACGCCGTTGATATGGCTAAAGCTGATGCTGTTGGCCAGCGCGGTAGTCGGATAGAACAGCAACCCGACCAGGAAGATCATCACCAACGTCATGGTAGTGTCCTGCGCCTCGATAAACTGCGGTACACACAGGATCACCCCGGCGTTGATCAGGTGCAGGATCGCCATGACTTTCTGCGAAGCAAAGAAGCGGTCTGCAACCATGCCGATAAACAGCGGCGAGAGTATCGTTGCCAACCCCAGCAGCGCATATGATGAACCGATAATGGCGGCCATACCGTAGGTACTCAGCACCAGGCCCATCGTCATATTCCAGGCACCCTGCATGAAATACTGCACAAACATCATGATCAGCAGGCGAGGAGTCTTGTTAAAGTCCATGAGATCTCCCCCTATGCCACGTTAACGGTCAGGCCGTCATACGCAACGGTGATGTTTTTATCACGGCAGGCCGCCACCAGCTCCTCATGCAGCAACTTGCCGCTGTGAGAAATATGTGACACCACGATCTGGCTGCCGGCATGCAGGCTCTCCATCGCACGCAGCTTCTCTTGGGCGGCAAACACGGTTTCCAGGCTCATATGGTTGTCAGTGCGATCGTCGCCGTTGAAACCGTAGGTACATTCCAGCACCACCAAATCCAGCGCTTTGCCCTGTAGCCACTGCCAGGTGAGTTCCGGGAACCAGCCGGAATCATGGCCATAGAAAATCGTCTGGCCGTCTTTTTCGATCACATACACGTAGCACAGCTCCCACTTGGCATGGTTAGCCAGCAGCGGTGTGATCTTGTAGCCATGGCTTTCTACGGTGACAAAAGGCACTAGGCAGTGGAAACCAAAACGCTGTTTGCTGTAACCCGGTAATACCGCAGCACAACCGTTGATCGCCCGGTCGTTACCAAAAATCTCCAATGGATGGTCGATATCGAAACCGTAGCCCTCCATTCGGCTAAACAGCTCACCGACGTTGAAATGGTCTGGATGGGTGTGGGTAAACAGCAGGTCGGTGAAGCAACTTGCGTCCAACCCATCACGCAACAGCTGTTGGCTGAACTCCGGGGCGACGTCGATCAACATCACATCATCAATAATCGCCGAAGAGTGGGTACGCAGATCTTTCCCCTTGAGAAAACGGGCCTGTTGGCAATGTTCACAGCGGCAAAACGGATTGGGGATCCCTTCAGAGGCAGCCGATCCCAGGAAATATATTTTCATTTTTTATCCTTTTTATTCAGTATATTACTGACCTGTTGCTCCTATCTCCTTCGTTAAGGTAATCGACGAAAGTGATTTTGGAACGTGTCAATAATAATCCTGAGACCAAAAAACGGTTAACACTGTAATGCACATTGGTGACCGGCTTCAAAAATTAAATTTAATACTTAGTAAAATCAATTCACTAAAAATAATCATTGGTAATTATTATGTTTTTCATCAAATTGGTGACACTGGATTAATAAAGTATAAATAACAACCATTTAATTATGGAACGATCCAAATTTTACGCTTGGAGATAAATCGAGATAGCGAAGCGCCCATGCCGGTGTTAGCATCAAAACAGGCGGTTCAAAGCGGTGGGAAAATGGCAACTATCAAGGATATAGCGAAGCTGGCGGGGGTATCTCATGGCACCGCTTCCAACGTGCTCAACGGGCGCGGCAATGTCAGCGTTGAAAAGATCGAGGCGGTCAAACAGGCCGCCCAGCAAATGGGTTATCAAATTAATGCCCAGGCGCAGTCGCTACGCGCCAGCAAAAGCAGTGGCGTTGCGCTGATCCTGCCCGATATCAACAGTGAGCAGTATCACCAGCTCTACCGCGGGCTTCAGCAATCGTTACGATCTTCTTTCCCAGGCGATCTGGATCTTTACGTCACTAACGATCTACCCTCTGCCGAAAGAGATATCTTGCAGACGCTGGCCGCAAAATCCTACCAAACCATCGTTACGGTCTCCTGCCTTGCCGACAGCGAAAGCTATTATCAGACGCTACGGCTGCCAGCGGAGCAGATCCTGTTTGTCTATCGCCATCCAGCGCAGGCCAAGGCCACATTCAACCTGAACTTTTGCCTGGCTGGCCAAGCCATTGCCAGCGAGATCGCCCGCGAACAGCCCGCACACGTTGGCGTGCTTTGTGAGCCACTCGCTTATACCAACGGCCAGTGTTTTGTCGAGGCATTGAAAGCTACGCTGGCACAGTTAAGCCCATCGACCCAGTTAACGGTCGTTCCGTCACCGGCCAGTGAATGTCACACCGCCGCTTTCGCTTTTTTTGCTGGCCAGCCGCCACAGGTCCTGATTGCTCAAGACAGTGAAAAAGCCCGTTGCCTGACGCAGGCGGCCTATCTGGGTAGCGCGGTCCCCTGCCCGCCGATCTGGCAACTCAGCGATAACGAACCCGCCGTAGTAGCCAATCAGTACCACTATCAGATGGATTACGCCCGGCTGGGTCTGGAAATCGCCCGTTATATCTGCGGATTAGTGACACTGGCCGATGAGCAGATACTGGATAGCCGCGGCTTTGCTCTCGACGTTCAATCCATGCCCGCCGTTTCTGAGCAGGGTGAAACGCTGAACATGCTGATCCTGCCTAGCCCATCCACCGATGCGCTGAAGAAGCTGTTGCCGCATTTCTATCGCCGGACCGGTATCAAGGTGAATCTCGCGGTTTATCCTTATGATGAAGTGTTTGAGATCCTCTCGAATCTGCATCTGCATCCTTATTACGATTTGCTGCGTATCGATATGGCCTGCCTCCCCTGGTTTGCAGAAAAGGCTCTCACGCCGTTGGCAGAAATTGCCCCAGCGCTACCGGAACTACTGGATAACTTCTCGGAAGAAATTGGCCATCATTTCAGCCAGATTGACGGCAAAGCCTATGCGTTGCCGTTTGATGCCAGCACCCAGTTGCTGTTCTATCGCCGCGATCTGTTCGAAGACCCCACGGTCAAACGCATGTTCTATGAGAAATCCGGCAAGGAACTGAAGATCCCGACCAGTTTCGACGAATTTGATGACATTACGGCCTTTTTCACGGCGACTCATCAACCCGGTAACCCGCAGCGTCCGATAGGTTCATCAACGACTCTCGGTAGTTCCGGGTTAATTGCTACCGAGTTTCTGCTGCGCTATTACGCATTAGGTGGGCGGCTAGTGCACCAAGACAAACCGGTGCAACTGGAGGCAGAATTCGCCATCGAAGCGTTGCGGCAATATCAGCAACAGCTTACCGTCACCACCAATCTCAACAGTGAATGGTGGAATGCTGCGGTGGCCCAGTTTGAGCAAGGCCAAGTGGCGATGCTGATCATGTATATGAACCTGTTCAACGACGTCGCCCACAGCCCTCTATCACCGGCAATAGGTTACGCGCCGGTTCCGGGCAACATCCCGCAGATGGGCGGTGGCTCGTTAGGCATGTCTCGTTTCAGTGATAAGAAGGCGCAGGTAGAACAGTTCATCCGTTGGCTGTATTCGGCTGAAATTACCGAGCATCTGGTGCTTTTGGGCGGTAACAGCGCCCACCGCAGCATCTATCAGAATCAGCGCATCCTGCATCTCTATCCGTGGTTCAACCTGCTACGGGATAATCCTAGTACCGGCATCCGTGAATCTCGGGGTTTACAGGGCCAGTTGTTCAACCTGCGCCATGCGGAAATCATTATCGGCCAGGGCGTGACCAACGTGGTGAACAAGATAATGGATCCGCAGCAAGCCATTGATTACATCAATCAGCGACTGGTCAATGAAACTCAAGCCTGAAGGAAGCCATGTTTGCCACCTTACCTGTAAGAATGGGCCGTGCCAAGGAGAGGTATTTTCCAACTGCGGCGAGATTGGCCGCAGTTGGAAATCTATTACCTATAATCCTTACTCACAGCTGGATTTACCGGTTTTATGATTGATGGCACCTTTGGATATCAACAGATTAGCAACATCAGTAAACCCATTTTCACAGGCACCACTGAGAGGACTGGCGTCAATTTTTGGATTTTCGTTCTTCGCCACCACATTTATATCCGGGTTAAACTGCAGAATGTATTTTACCACCTCAAGTCTTCCATCCACTGCGGCGACCATAAATAAGGTTTCACCATCTTGCTCGACAGCATTCCAGTCGACATCATCCTTTAAGCGCTCATGAAGATATTTTACAACCTCCGCGTTTTTCCCCATGACGGCTGATTTGACCGAATGATAAACATCGGCCCTATCCGTTGCTCGAATATCAGCACCCTGTTCGGTAAGATACTTAACCATATCCAAATAACCAATAAAGGCAGCCCATCCTAAAGCGGTCTGTCCCAGAGAGGCTTCATCCTTCGTTTCCAGATTCTGCCCGGCCTCCACCATTCTTTTTACCTCTGACAAATTTCCCTGTTTAACTGCATCGAACCAGGCTGCATCAGGGCCTTCTGACGGTTTCTCATAAAAGATACGATGTGACAGCAATTTATCATTGGCGATTTCATGCATCTCTTCATAGCTAAATCTAAATTTTGATAAATCAACTGCAGATTTATTTTCCTGAGCATATAGGCCAAGGGGTAAAAATGTAAAAAAGGCGGCTGTAAACATAATATTTTTTAAGTTCATAATTAACTCCATGTAATATATTTAATTTGAGCGCATTCCTAAACAATAGCTCATCCAACATATCCGTTATGTGCCGTTCTTATAAAGATTAAAGATACTAGTATTCCCACAAAATAATCACAACGCATAATTTTGCACAATAAGTTCAAAAAAACTGATTAGCTATAACGATTTATGCAGGGGTATTTTTAAGCCACCCGCTTGGCGAAAATGAGATTTGATGGGTAAACCAAAGGAGAGATCCTAGTAGCAAGGACCCACTTGTAAAAAAGTGGGTCCTTAGTCTGATTACTATTTACTTACGACGCCAGCTAGTCCCCTGCGGGCCATCTTCCAGCACGATATTCATCTCGTTCAACCGATCGCGAGCGGCATCTGCCAGCGCCCAGTCTTTGGCGGCACGCGCGTCGTTACGCTGTTTGATCAACGCTTCAATCTCTGCCACTTCCGAGTCGTCCGCCTGCGCGCCACCTTGCAAGAACTGTTCTGGCTCCTGTTGCAGCAGGCCCAATACCTTGGCCAGCTTACGCAGCTCTGCCGCCAACCCATTCGCCGCCGCCATGTCTTCGCTCTTCAGACGGTTTACTTCACGCGCCAGGTCGAACAACGCGGAATAGGCTTCCGGGGTGTTGAAGTCGTCGTCCATGGCTTCACGGAAGCGCGCTTCAAAGGCTTCACCGCCAGCAGGTTTGGCATTAGCGTCGGTGCCACGCAGCGCGGTATATAAACGCTCCAGCGAAGCGCGAGCCTGCTTGAGATTCTCTTCGCTGTAGTTCAGTTGGCTGCGGTAGTGGCCAGACATCAGGAAGTAACGCACGGTTTCGGCGTCGTAGTAGCCCAGCACGTCACGGATGGTAAAGAAGTTGTCCAACGACTTCGACATCTTCTCTTTATCAATCATCACCATCCCGGAGTGCATCCAGTAATTGACGTACGGGCCATCATGCGCGCAGCTGGATTGGGCAATCTCGTTCTCGTGGTGCGGGAACATCAGATCGGAGCCACCACCGTGAATGTCGAAATGGGTGCCAAGCTGTTTGCAGTTCATGGCCGAGCATTCGATATGCCAGCCTGGACGGCCTGGACCCCAAGGTGATTCCCAGCTTGGTTCGCCCGGCTTGGACATCTTCCACAGCACGAAGTCCATCGGGTTGCGTTTTACATCGTCGATTTCCACGCGCGCACCGGCTTGCAGTTGCTCCAGATCCTGACGGGAAAGCAGGCCATATTGTGGATCGCTATCGATGGAGAACATCACGTCGCCGTTGCTGGCCACATAGGCATGATCGCGTGCCAACAGGCGTTGGGTGATCTCGATGATTTCTTCGATATGATGGGTGGCTCGCGGCTCCTGATCCGGGCGTTCGATCAGCAGCGAATCAAAATCGGCGTGCATCTCTGCCAGCATACGCGTGGTCAGTTGGTCGCAGGTTTCACCGTTCTCTGCCGCGCGGCGGATGATTTTATCGTCCACGTCGGTCACGTTACGCACGTAGTTCAGCGAATAGCCGAGGTAACGCAGGTAGCGCGCTACCACGTCGAAAGCAACAAAGGTACGCCCGTGGCCGATATGACACAGGTCATAAATGGTTACCCCGCACACGTACATACCGACTTTACCGGCATGAATGGGCTTAAATTCCTCTTTTTGACGACTCAGGGTATTAAATATCTTTAGCATCAGGGCTGTCCGTGGTGTGCGTGATAACAAACATATCCGCATATTGAAACCCGAAGGCTGCTCTATTGCAAGGTCAAGCCCAAGGATTGCTGAATTGATCGGCAGAAAATTGCGTGAGATCGGAATTAACCTGATCCAGACTAAGATAACAACACGTGTATTTCTGCCGCGAAACTGCCACCCTAGCCACTGCTGACTGATTAATTGAGATATGTTATAAAGTCGGTCTGATTGCTCACACGCCTTCCTATGTGACAGCTCATTTCATCTTGCTAGGACTAAAACTATGGTTACTTTCCACACCAATCACGGCGATATCGTTATCAAGACCTTTGCTGACAAGGCACCGGTTACCGTTGAAAACTTCCTGAACTACTGCCGTGAAGGCTTCTACAACAACACCATCTTCCACCGTGTCATCAACGGCTTTATGGTTCAGGGTGGTGGTTTTGAACCTGGTATGCGTCAGAAAGACACCAAAGCAACCATCAAGAACGAAGCTAACAACGGCCTGAAAAACACCCGTGGCACCCTGGCAATGGCTCGTACCAACGATCCACACTCTGCCACCGCCCAGTTCTTCATCAACGTGGTAGATAACGACTTCCTGAACTTCCGTGCTGAAAACTCCCAGGGTTGGGGTTACTGCGTATTTGCCGAAGTGGCAGAAGGCATGGACGTGGTCGAGAAGATCAAAGCGGTAAAAACTGGCCGCAGCGGCATGCACCAGGATGTACCGGTTGAAGATGTCGTGATCACCAGCGTTACCGTCAGCGAGTAATCGCGGCTGCATGAGCACGCTGTTCATCGCAGACCTGCATCTATGCGTACAGGAACCGGCAATTACTGCCGGTTTTCTGCGTTTTTTGCAGCGTGAAGCCGTTCACGCCGATGCGTTATATATCCTGGGCGATCTGTTTGAAGCCTGGATTGGCGATGACGACCCCGAGCCGTTGCATCGCGAAATTGCCGCCGCACTGAAGGCGTTGCACCAGGCCGGAGTGCCCTGCTACTTCATTCACGGCAACCGCGATTTCTTGTTGGGTAAGCGCTTTGCCAAGCAGAGCGGTATGATCCTGCTACCGGAAGAGCAAGTCGTCGAGCTGTATGGCCGCAAGATCCTGATCCTGCACGGTGATACCCTGTGTACCGACGATCAGGCCTATCAAGAATTCCGCAAGAAAGTTCATAACACCTGGATCCAACGTGCTTTTCTGGCGCTCCCCCTGCGCTGGCGCTTGAAGATCGCCGCTAAAATGCGTGCTCGCAGCCAACAAAGCAACCAATACAAATCCACCGCGATTATGGACGTCAACCCGCAGGCCGTTGAACAGGCCATGTTGCGCCACAACGTCCACTGGATGATCCACGGCCACACCCATCGCCCAGCAGTCCATCCGCTGGCATTACCAAACGGTAAAGCCCATCGCGCGGTGTTGGGAGCCTGGCATACACAAGGCTCAATGATTAAAGTCACGGCAGATGCCGTGGAACTGATCGAGTTCCCCTTCTAGGCCGTTTTCCAGCTTTTGATGGTAAAAACCGTCGACGCAACCGTTTTCCTCTCCCTGTACCCATGATATGCTCTACGCCCTCATACGGCCTGCCAGCCGACGTTTGTCCACATCACAGGAGCCATGCACTCATGGGAGCCACCGCTACTTCAGCCGCCAACGCTGGGGTTAAAATCGCAATCGTAATGGGTTCAAAAAGTGACTGGGCCACTATGCAGTCCGCGGCCGAAGTTCTGACCACGCTGGATGTCCCGTTCCATGTCGAAGTTGTCTCCGCCCACCGCACGCCGGACAAGCTGTTCAGCTTTGCCGAACATGCCAAGGCCATGGGTTTTGACGTGATCATCGCCGGTGCCGGTGGTGCTGCGCATCTGCCAGGCATGTTGGCGGCCAAAACGCTGGTTCCGGTGTTGGGTGTGCCGGTGCAAAGCGCTGCGTTAAGCGGTGTCGATAGCCTGTATTCCATCGTGCAGATGCCACGCGGCATTCCGGTGGGTACGCTCGCCATCGGCAAAGCCGGTGCGGCCAACGCCGGGTTGCTGGCAGCACAAATCCTGGCGCTGCACGATGCCGGGCTGGCACAGCGGTTGGCACAGTGGCGTCAGGCACAGACCGACGAGGTGCTGAACCATCCAGACCCACGGGAGGATGCATGAAGCCGGTTTGCGTACTGGGTAACGGCCAGTTAGGGCGTATGCTGCGCCAGGCCGGTGAGCCGTTGGGCATTGCGGTTTATCCTGTCGGTCTGGATGCCGAGCCGGAAGCGGTGCCCTATCAAAACGCGGTGATCACCGCAGAGATCGAACGCTGGCCAGAAACCGCCCTGACCCGCGAGCTGGCGACGCACAATAACTTCGTCAACCGCGATATCTTCCCGCGTCTGGCCGATCGCCTGACACAGAAGCAGCTGCTCGATCAACTTCATCTCGCTACCGCACCTTGGCAATTGCTGGCAAATGCTGACGAATGGCCTCAGGTGTTTGCTACCTTGGGTGAGTTGGCGATCGTTAAACGCCGCGTGGGTGGTTACGACGGCCGCGGCCAGTGGCGTTTGCGCCCGGGCCAAGAGGCTGAGCTACCGGCGGATAACTATGGTGAATGCATCGTCGAGCAGGGGATTAATTTCTCTGGCGAAGTGTCATTGGTGGGTGCCCGTGGTCACGATGGCCAGTCGGTATTCTATCCGCTGACCCACAACCTGCACGAAGAAGGCATTCTGCGTACCAGCGTGGCGCTGCCACAGCCCAACCCGGCATTGCAACAGCAGGCCGAGCAGATGTTGGCTGCGATCCTCGATGAGTTGAACTACGTGGGTGTAATGGCGATGGAGTGCTTTATCGTCGGCGACAGCCTGTTGATCAACGAACTGGCTCCGCGTGTCCACAACAGCGGCCACTGGACGCAGAACGGCGCTTCCATCAGCCAGTTTGAGCTGCATTTGCGGGCTATCCTGGGGCTGCCGCTGCCTAAGCCGGTGGTGAATACGCCTTCGGTGATGGTCAACCTGATCGGCACGGCGGTGAACCAGCAATGGCTGGCCCTGCCGCTGGTGCATTTGCACTGGTATGAGAAAGAGGTGCGTGAGGGGCGTAAGGTGGGTCATCTGAATCTCAACGATCCCGATGCGGCCTCTTTGCAACAGGCGTTACAGGCATTAGCGCCGCTGCTGCCAGCCGAGTATCAAAGTGGCTTGGCCTGGGCACAGCAAAAGCTGGGGTGATCTTGTGGGATGATAGGCCTTTAATCTCGGTGTATACCCCTCACCCTAACCCTCTCCCACAGGGAGAGGGGACCGATCGAGTTAGGCCGAAAGGATAGTGATTCTTCATCAGCACTGGCTGATTGATCCTGCTCATCCTGGTTAAAGTGACGATCGAGTTACTTGATCAGCTCTTTACTTCCAAAAGTGCAGGGACTATCAGCTCCCTCTCCCTGTGGGAGAGGGTTGGGGTGAGGGGTCAACCTTCGTAGCTGCGGAACAACGCCCGGCCGCGCAGCAGGCGCACACCAAGCCAGCCGCCACACAGTGAGAGCAGCAAGGCACTCAGCAGCGGTAACGCCCACCACAGCACCGGCGTAGGTGCCCACGGGAAGTCGAACACCTTGGTCTGCAACAGCCAAAGCGCCGCTTCTGCCCCCACCGCCGCCGCGATCCCGGCTACCAGCCCAAGCAACGCAAACTCGCACCACAGCGTACCGCGCAACAGGCGTTTACCTGCGCCTAGCGTGCGGTAAACCACCAGCTCCTGCCTACGTTGCCGCATCCCTACCTGTACCTGTGCCAGTAACAGCAGACCGCCGCAGATCACCACCAGCACCACCATCACCTCCAGCGCCCTGCTCACCTGCTGCAACACTCCACCGACCTGCTTGAGGATCGAACCGATATCCAGCAGGCTCAGGGTTGGGAACTGGCGGTTGAGCTGCGTCAGCACCTTGCCGTCGCCGTCATAGCGGAAGCTGGTCAGCCAGGTTTGTGGCTGGCCGTCCAATGCACCCGGCGGGAAGATAAAGTAAAAGTTCGGCTTCAGGCTTTCCCAATCCACCTGCCGCAGGCTGGTGACTTTGGCACTGAACGATTGAGTATCGCCGCTGAACGTCAAGGTATCGCCCAGCTGGATCTTGAGCCTGCCGGCGATCCCTTCATCCATCGAGACCTCGCCGGTTTTCGGCGGCCAGGTGCCTGCCGTCAACGGGTTATGATCCGGCAGATCGCTTTGCCAGGTCAGATTCAGCTCACGGTTCACCGCCTCGCCACCGGGATCGTCTTCATGCACCCGCTCCGTCGCCACCTGCTGGTTAATTTCCGACAGGCGCACACGCACGATGGGATAGAAGGTTTCCTCATGCAGCTGATGCTGTTGCAAGAAGGCTTTCACCTGTGGAACCTGTGCCGTGGTCATATTCAGCAGGAAATAGTTCGGGCTGTCCGGCGGTAACTGTTGTTGCCAGCGATCGAGCAGATCGCCACGCAAGACCAGCAGCAGGGCCAGTAACATAAACGACAGCGAGAACGCCGCTAACTGGCTGATCGTCACCCAAGGCTGATGCAACAGGCGATTCACCGCCAACCGCAGCGCCAGATTTTTCAGCGTGATGCGCCGCAGCAGCAACAGGCTCCCCCAGCCTATTCCCCCTAGCAGCAAGGCCAGCACCACCATACCGGCCAGAATGGCCCACAGTAGCGTACTTGCCCCCATTAATACCGTCAGTAGCCCGACCACAATCACCGCAGTAGCTGGCAGGAAGTAACGCAAAGGCCAGACGTTGGCCACCACATCCCGGCGCAGTACACGCAGCGGCTGAGTCGCCAGCAGTTGCCGGTACGGGCGCAACCCAACCAGCAGCGAAATCATCACCAGAGCCCCCATCGCCCACAGCCACGGCCAGCCCCCGGCTGCGGGGAGTTCCCCCGGCAACACCGGTGCCAACAAGCGGATCAGCACCGCTTCAAACCCGAGACCAATCACGCTGCCGCAGGTTCCCGCCAGCAGTAACACCGCCAACCACTGGCCAATAATCAGCTTGCTGAGCGCCTTTCTGCCAGCGCCCAGGGTTTTCAGCACCGCAATCAGGTCATAGCGGCTGCGGCAATAGTGACTCATGGCTACCGCTACGGCGGCAATCGACAGCAGCAAGGTCAGCAATGCCGAAAGCAGCAGGAACTGTTGGGAACGCTGTAGCGATTTGCCTAACGCACTGCCGGACTCCTCTAACCCATACCAGCGCTGATCGGGTTTGAGCTGCGGTTTGAGACGTTCTTCATAGCGTTGAATATCGGTTGGCGCACCGGCAAACATATAACGGTAGGTCAGGCGGCTGCCCGGCTGTACCGCTCCGGTTTTATCCACATCGGCCAGATTGATGATAATGCCAGGCGCAGTCTGGAACGGATTGAAGCCGGAATCCGGCTCCTGCACGATTTCACCGGCGATGCGTAACGTGGTATCCCCCACCTCCAGATTGTCGCCGACCTTGATATCCAATAATGCCAACAGACGCGGAGCCACCAGCACGCTGCCCGGCACAGGTTTGAGATTGGCTGGCAGGGTTTCCAACTGCCCATACAGCGGATAGGCCGCATCGGTAGCCTTGACGTTGGCCAGTAGCGGACGATCCCCTGCGTAGGTCATGGTAGTGAAAGAGAGCTGGCGGCTGACTTTCAGCCCCTGTTGTTGGGCATCGAGCAGCCAGCCTTCCGGCACCGGGCGCGCGGTACGCAATACCCGATCCCCGGCGATAAAGTCGCGGCTTTGCTGGCTCAAGCCTTTGTCCATGCGATCGCTGATGCTGCCCAGTGCCAACACGCAGGCCACCGACAGCGTCAGCGCCAGCCAGACGATCAGCAGCGAAGGCGAACGCCATTCACGCCAGAACCAACGCCAAATCATGCTTCCTCCCACAGCTTGCCTTCACGCAAGCGCAGCCGCCGCTGACAGCGAGCCGCCAGGGTCTCGTCATGGGTGACCAGGATCAGTGTGGTGGCGAAATCGCGGTTGAGGGAGAACAACAGATCGGCAATGCGCTCACCGGTCTGGCGATCCAGGTTGCCGGTGGGTTCATCGGCGAACAGCACTCGTGGGCGACCACTAAACGCCCGTGCCAGCGCCACACGCTGTTGCTCCCCACCGGAAAGCTGCGCTGGCAGGTGGCTAAGACGCTTGCCTAATCCCAGCTGTTCCAGCAGTTGCACCGCTTGCTCCCGGCTTTGACGATCGCTTTCACCACGCAGCAGCGCAGGGAGTTGTACGTTTTCCAACGCGTTCAAGGTGGGGACCAGCATGAAAGACTGGAACACAAAACCGACGTTTTTTGCCCGCAGCGCAGCGCGCCCTTCTTCATCCAGCGCTGTCAGCGACTCCCCCAGCAGGCTAACTTCGCCTTCGCTGCCGTCGTCCAGCCCGGCAAGGATGCCCAACAAGGTCGATTTCCCCGAACCGGACTCGCCGATCAGCGCAATTGTCTGTGCGGGTTTGACAACCAGCTCGACTCCGGTAAGGATGGTAAGCTGATGCTCACCCTGACCAACGTGTTTACTAAGATGATGAACTTCAAGAACGTTTTCCGCTGGCATCTTCCCTTCCTTTTGCTGTTGGGATTATTCAGTTTACGTGCTGTCGCGGCCGATACCTTATTGATTTTGGGCGACAGTTTAAGTGCTGGCTATCGGTTGCCGGTAGCGCAGGCCTGGGCCACTCGGCTGGCCGATGAGTGGCAGAAACAACCTGGCCACCCGACCGTGGTCAATGCCAGTATCAGCGGTGACACCGCCGCTCAGGGGCTGGCACGCTTGCCCGAGCTGTTGAAACAACATCAACCCCGCTGGGTGCTGATCGAGCTGGGGGCCAACGATGGTCTGCGCGGCTTCCCGGCTGCGGATATCGAGCGCGACCTCAACCAGATTATCACGCTGGTTTTGCAGGCGGGGGCCAAACCGCTGCTGATGCAAATTCATATTCCGCCAAACTATGGCCGCCGCTACACCGAGGCCTTCGGTGCGCTGTATCCTGCGTTGGCCAAGCAGTTCAACATTCCGCTGCTGCCGTTTTATATGGAACAGGTGGTGATCAAACCGGAATGGATGCAGGATGACGGTTTGCACCCCAATCAGGATGCCCAGCCGTTTATCGCCACCTGGATGGCGCAACAGCTGGAACCACTAGTTAAACATGAGTCTAACTGAATAGGGTTAGCTACTAGGTAAAGTTATGCAAAAAGCGGTATTGATAACCGGCTGTTCCAGCGGGATAGGATTGATTGCAGCACAAGATCTGCGTAACCGTGGCTATCGCGTGCTGGCCGCCTGCCGTAAGCCGGAAGATGTGGAAAATATGCGCCAGCTTGGGCTGGAAGGCATTGAGCTGGATCTGGACGATAGCGCCAGCGTAGAACGCGCCGCCGCACAGGTGATCGAACTGACCAACGGGCGGCTGTACGGACTGTTCAACAATGCCGGTTTCGGCGTTTACGGGCCACTCAGCTCGGTTTCACGCCAACAGCTGGAACGGCAATTCTCCGCCAACCTGTTTGGCACCCACCAGCTCACCCAGTTGCTGCTGCCAGCCATGCTGCCGCACGGCGAAGGGCGCATTATTCAAACCAGTTCGGTGATGGGGTTAATCTCCAGCGCCGGGCGTGGGGCCTATGCCGCCAGCAAATTTGCGCTGGAAGCCTGGTCGGACGCGTTGCGCATGGAGCTGCACGGCAGCGGCATTCAGGTCAGCCTGATCGAGCCAGGCCCGCTGACGACCCATTTCACCCAGAACGTCAATCAGGCGCAGAGCGATAAACCGGTGCACAACCCGAGCATCGCCAAGCGTTTGACGCTGCCTGCCGAAGCGGTGTTACCGAAGCTGCGCCACGCGCTGGAAAGCCCCAAAGCCAAGCTGCGCTACCCGGTTACCCTGCTGGCGCATACCATGAGCATCCTGCGCCGCCTGTTGCCGGGCCGTGCGCTGGATTGGCTATTGCGCAGTAATGGTTAAGCAAACGGGGGCTAAGGGTTGAAGCGCGACGCTTTGCCCCCATCTAGAGTAGATTGGCTCCGCAAGATCAGATTAGAGAGAAACCATGCTAGCTCAAGCCGTTGTTGATATTAACGAAACTAACCTGCACCAGACTCTGGAACAGTCCATGTCCCAGCCGGTGCTGTTTTACTTCTGGTCGGATCGCAGCCAGCACTGTCTGCAGCTCACCCCGATACTGGATAAACTGGCGGCGGAATACGCAGGTCAGTTCGTTCTGGCAAAGGTGGATTGCGATGCCGAGCAGGCAATCGCCGCCCAGTTTGGCCTGCGTTCCCTGCCAACCGTCTATCTGTTCAAGGATGGCCAGCCGGTTGATGGCTTCCAAGGGCCGCAGCCGGAAGAGATGATCCGTGAATTCCTGCAGCGTTTCCTGCCAAAAGCCGAAGACCTCAAGCTGGCAGAAGCCACTGAGCTGTTGCAGGAAGAGCGGGCAGCAGAAGCTCTGCCTTTGCTGAAAGATGCCTGGAGTCTCAGCAATCAACGCAGCGATATCGGCCTGACGCTGGCGGAAACCCAGATCGCCCTGAACAAGACGGATGATGCCGAAGCGGTGCTGGCGACCATTCCATTGCAGGATCGCGATACCCGTTACCTCGGCCTGGTCGCGCAGATTGAGCTGATGAAACAGGCTGCCGATACGCCAGAAATTCAGCAGTTACAGCAGCAGGTTCAGCAACAACCGGAAAACGTCGAGCTGGCCGTGCAGCTAGCCTTGCAACTGCATCAGGTTGGCCGCAACGAAGAAGCGCTGGAATTGCTGATGGGTCATCTGAAAAAGGATTTGGCGGCGGCTAACGGTAGCGCCCGCAAGACCTTGATGGATATTCTGGCCGCACTGGGGACTGGCGATGCGCTGGCCGCCAAATACCGCCGCCAGCTGTATTCACTGCTGTATTAATCGAACATGGGCGCAGCCGCACGGTTGCGCCCCGCATGAAACATCAAGCCTCCTGCGCCGGTTTCCCCTCTTTGACAAACAGCATGGCGATAAAACCCACCACCGTGATCATCGCGGCAAAGTAGAACCCCGCATTCAGCGTCCCCGTGCTGTCGGCAATAAAGCCGGTCACGTAAGGTGCAAAGATCGATGCCGCCATGCCAAAGAAGTTATACAGCCCGAAAGCGGTGCTGAGCGCGGCACGCGGTGCGTTGTCTGCCACCAGTGCGATCAGTACCGGGTTGAGGCTGATTTTGCCGATAAACCCATACAGCACCAATACGCCAATCAACGCCGCTTCACTGGTGGAATAGACGATGCCGAAGATCGCCAGCAGTGAGAAAGGCAGCATAAACAGTACCACCGGTTTTCTGCGGCCCAGCTTGTCGGAGATATAGCTGCAAATCAGCGTCCCCAGTACCGAGATCCACGGCACGATGGAGGCGATGCTGGCGGCGTGCACAATATCCATGCCGCGTTCTTTTTGCAGATAATACGGCAGCCAGGTAATGATCACGAAGAAGCCGTAGATCGAGCAAAAGATGGTGATGTAGGCCATCAGCAGGTTACGGTTTTTAAACAGGTCCAGGAAACTGAATTCGCTCTTTGTTGCTGTAGCGGCTGGGGTATCGCCAGCACTTTGCGGCGCTTTTTCCCGAATGAAAAACAGCATCAGCAGCGCCACAATCAATACCGGAACCGCCATCGCCAGGAACGGCATCTTCCACGAAGTATGAAAATGCTCGATCATAAAGCTGGAAAGGTAATACCCCAGCGCGATACCAAACGACATCCCACTGCCGATCACCGCACTGCCCAAGGTGATCCATTTCTTGGGGATGGCCTCGGAAGAAAGCGCATACTGCGGGCCATAATAGACGCCTTGCGAAGCGCCGGTCAGCATCCACAGCACGATGAAAATCAGAAAGTTGGATGAGATGCTGACGGCAGCGATAAACAGCGCAAACAGCATAAAGCCGCTAACCAGAATGCGTTTTCTGCCCAAGCGGTCGCCCAATAGTCCGGCAGGCACCTGTAAAAGGGTGTAGGTCAGAAAGAACAGGCTGCTGATTAAGCCCAGATGGCTTTTTGACAGCCCGAACTCGGTTTGGATCTGCGGCATGATGGGGCTAAGTACCGAACGCCCGGCATAGATAACCACCCAGCCGAGGAAGAAGATCACGACGGTTTTAATCCAATAGGGCACTCGCTCTGTTTTTATAGTTTGCATATTCATTTTCCCTTGGTTGATGGGCCGCTAGGCCCACCCAGTATTACGGCGTAATTAATGTCCCCGCTGTGCCTGCCAGTACCGACTCGATATCTTGCAGAGCACCGATATGTGCCACCTTGCCGCTACGCTGTACAAAGCGGCTGACCGCCATGATTTTTGGCCCCATCGAACCATCGGCTACCGCCATCGGGGCCAGCTCTTGGGTGGTGGCCGAGCGAATGGCTTTTTGCTGCGGCGTGCCCCAGTGCTGATACACCGCATCAGCATCGGTGAGGATCACCAGATGATCGGCATCCAGGGCTTCGGCCAGTAATGCAGAGGCCAGATCCTTGTCGATCACCGCTTCGCTGCCGATCATTCCCTGTGCGCTGGCCACCATCGGAACGCCGCCACCGCCGTTGCAAATCACGATGTGGTTTTTCGCCAACAGCAGATTGATCGCTTCAATATCGACGATCTTTTTCGGTTCAGGTGACGGCACCACCCGGCGTAGGTATTTCCCATCCAGCTTCATGCTCCAGCCATACTTTTGTTCCAGCTCGGCTTGCTGTTGCGGCTCATAAACCGGCCCGATAAATTTGCTGGGTTCCCGATACGCCGGATCTTCTCCGTCTACCAAGACGCGAGTCAGCAATGTGGACACCGGCTGAGCAGGATGGAACGCCCCTAGCTGCTGGGCCAGCATATAGCCGATCATGCCCTGGCTTTCTGCCACCAGAATATCGAGCGGATAAGGAGGAACATCGCGATAGGCCAGGTTTTGCAGCGCCAGCAACCCTACCTGCGGGCCGTTACCGTGCACGATGGCGATGCGGTATTTCTTGGCCAGCTTGCCAATGGCATCGGCAATTAGCGCAATGCTCTGGTATTGATTTTCTGCAGATAACACCGCGCCACGCTTTAACAGGGCGTTGCCCCCCAAGGCAATAACTAACGTTTCCATTCGGATATCCATTTTTTAAGTAATAACAGCCCATACCGAACGACACTTGGTATGGTTTTGCGCTGATGAATTAATAAAGACGATTGATAACCATGACGCCCAGTAAAACGCCCAATAGCGTGTCCGCACCGGAAAAATGGCCGGTTGCCAACATGTCGTTGATAGCCGCGGGCAACTCTTGGGGCCTGAGTAAGGCATGTGCCAGAAGTTGTACCGGGGTGGAGAAGATCCCCTGCTCGGCAAACTGCAAATAGTGGACGCTGACCAAGGTGGTCAACTGGTTTAAAGGTTGGCTGGCGGCAAAAAAGGACGGCAACCTTACGACATCCACGCGGCTATCGAGATGAGCCGCCAGCAACATGCCCAGCACCGTGTCATCATTGCTTGGCGTCAAGCCAGGGCCTTTGCCAAGCACGAGGCTCCAGTCTACTTTCTGCCCCAACAACCAGGCGGTAAAGTGCTGCTGTAGCTCGCGAATTTCCAGGCAATGCGGTTGATCAACGAGGCTATCCAGGCGGCCAAACAGGCCGGTCTGGGCGTCAACATCGGCGAGCGCGGCAGCCAATGGCGGCAACGCAATTTCTCCACTCACCTTCAGGCAGAGATCCAAACACCTTCCCTGGCGGTTGATGGCAATGTCCTCCAGTTCAATCCCCGTCGCTGAAAGCTGGCAATGCTGGGCTGCAGGCAGGCTATCAAAGATTTCGTCGAAGTCGTCGTCGCCAATTTCCCAGCCCATCGGGCTAAGCCCACGCCCTTCACGGTGCAGCGTCAACAGCCGATCGTTGGGCGAGAGAAAGTTGATGGCATTGTTGAAACGCCCCACGCAGCGTAACGGGCCGTAATCTTGCGTGGCATAGCGGCTAATGGCTAATGCGGTAATGTCCATAACTTGCTCCCTAGCCCGGAGTCTCCTCCGGGCGAACCGGTTGTTACGCGCTGATGCCCAGCTTTTCTGCCAGCGCTTCGATGGCTTTTTCAAAACAGCCTAATGGAGCACGCACGGTACCGGCACCAATCTGCCCAACCCCGGCTTCACGGTGGGCAATCCCGGTGTTGATCAACGGCGTAATACCGGTTTCCACCACCCGGCGGGCGTCCAGCCCCAGGCATGCGCCCTGGAAGTCCCAGGTTGGGATTTGCAGCATCATGTTGCGTTCCAGGTAAATCTCGGCCATCTCTTCGGAGATATCGGTCGCGGCACTCATGCCACCGGCGGCACCGACAAAGCGGGTCACGCCAGGCGCAGCGACCATGGCCGCACCGCCAATGCCGAAGGTTTCAGTAATGGCGCTGTCGCCAATATCCGGGTTGGCGTCGGCCTGGCTATAGCCGGAGAAGAACAGGCCTTCCGGCGTATTGACCGGCGCGGTAAACCACTGGTCGCCCATGCCGCTGATCTTGACGCCAAAGTTTTTGCCGTTACGGGTCATCACCGTCACGATGGTGCCTTGCTTAATCTCGGCCCCGGCATCCATGGCCGCCTTGCAATAGGCCATCGCCAGGTTGAGGAAGAACTGATCGGTGATGCTGAGGAATTGCATGACCTTGGCCAGTTCAACGTTGTCCCGCTCAAGCAGGCTGATTTTCGGGGCCAGCAGACGCATCAGCAGCGCCGACGCTGCGATATTACGCTGGTGGAACTCGTCCCCCATGGTGATGGCCTGAGCCATGACGGCGGTGAGGTCAATCCCCTCATCGAAGGTGGCCAGCACTTCTTTCAGTACCGGTGCCAGTGAGTCACGCATCCAGCGCAGGCGCGCCTGCACGTCTGGCCCATAGGCACCAAAGCGCATCACCTTACCGATCCCTTCGTTCAGGTTGCAGTAGGCATGGTTACCATGAACGGTGTTTTTCACCACCACCAGCGGCATATGCGCCGAGGTGATGCCACCCATCGGGCCAACGGCACTGACGTTATGGCAAGGGATAAACTCAATCTCGCCGTTCTCCAGCAGCGCCAGCGCCTGTTGCTCGCTGTCAGCCCACTGCTCAAACAGGCAGGCCCCAATGCAGGCACCGCGTACCGGGCCGCTCATTTCCGCCCAGGTGACCGGCGGCCCGGCATGCAGCAGTTTTCTCCCCTGTGCCAACTGCGGGATCAGGTTTTTCGCTAAATCAACATCCTGCCAATGTGGGCGGGCTTCACGGATCCTGGCGATAACGGCAGCGTTTGCTTGTTCAATAGTTGCGGTCATATCAATCCCTTACTTTAAATTTTTCAGTATGTTAGCCAATCGTTGATTACCACCGGCCACCGGGGCCCATTGGTAATGCACCACTGAAATTTCGTTGGTTTGCAGATCGTCGGCAAAGCTACGCAAGCCTGCATTGATCACGGAAACACCGGCCAGCATGGCGGGTGCGGGTTCGTTAGTACCCAGCGCAGGAGGGGCAATTAACTGGCAGGCCAACGCTACCGCTTCAGGCAACGAATTCATCACGGCAATGCCCGCCTCGTTGAGCGTGGCAATCTGTTTGGAGCGCTGCTGGGGATCTTGTTCGGTGCCTGTCACCGTGGCGATAACTGCCAGCGGATGGGCCGCACCACGCTTTTCGCGTACGCGTTTGACTTCGGTAGCCAAAGAATCTGCGGGGTCTTCCTGGGCGCCATAGCCAATCACCACATCCAGCAGCAACACGCCAATCTGCGGCTGCTGAGTAAGGCGAGCGATTTCCTGATTACGGGTAGACGGGTCGATCATCGGGTGCGGTTTACCCTGGGTGTAGAAATCGTCCCCCATATCGATAATGCGGTGCCCGTCGGCGTTGAGCATTGAGCCATGCTGATGCTTGCTGTCGGCCTCCACGCCCAGCCGATCGGCCAGCAACATGGCGCATTCCGCCGCCAGCGTGCCACCGGCATACAGACCGGAGATTTTGCCACCGCATACCGCAGGTTGCTGTGCGGCCATTTGCTGCACGTTTGCCAACATCGCTGCCAGGCGGGCGGCTTCATCCAACGTCGCGGCAAAGGTGATGTTATCTTCCTGCTTCAGTGCGTTCTTGGCACCAAGGAACAACGCGATAACCGGCTTGCCAAGGGTCTTCATCTCATTGATAACCCGTTGACGTACCGCTTCGGCCGGGGGCTTGGAGACAAACGCCAACACCTGGCTTTGCGGATCGGCCGCCAACATACGCAGTGCGCTGATAGCGCTGATGCCACCGATTTCGGCGGTTAAATCACGCCCACCCAAGCCAATGGCATGAGAGACACCCTGCCCGGCCAGGGTAATTTGTGAGGTCAGCTCCTGGATACCCGTTCCCGAAGCGCCAATGATGCCGATCATGCCTTTAGGAGCGACGTTGGCAAAGGCCAGCGGTGCCCCGGCAATATTGGCCGTGCCGCAGTCTGGCCCCATCACGATCAGGCCCTTGTCACGCGCCTTGGTTTTTAGCGCCACTTCCTGTTCAACGCTGACGTTGTCGGAAAACATCATCACGTTGCAGCCATCGTCCAGTGCCTGATCGGCCAGTTGCGCGGCATATTCCCCGGCAATGGAGATCAGCACCATATTGGCATCCGGCAGCTTCTGCCGCGCCATGCGCCAACTGCGTGCCTTGAGCAGGCGTTTACCCCCCTGCTGCCCCTGGGCGATGGCTTTCAACGCCAGGTCTAACGCTTCACCGATTTGTGCGGTGATGCTGTCATCGGCAGATTCCGCCTTGATCGCCACGCAAATATCATTGGGAGTCGCTTCACTAAATTGCGGATGCCAGAAGCCGGTCGCTTCAAGTAAGGATTTATTGGCCGGCGTCCCCATCATGACCGATATTTCTTCGACGTTGGGTGATTCACTGAGCTTACGGGAAATTAGCATCAGGCTGACGGAATCCTGAAAGCTCCCTTTTTTTATAAAAGCATGGATCATAGTGATATCCTTAAAACAGCATGTGAACTTCGCAATGGGCGTTCTCAGATATTTTTAGTCACCTAGTTATTTCAAACCCCATATTCTTATTGGCCAAGCTACAAATAAAACCCGTTGACGAAGGTGAGTCTCATCACACTTTGCCCATTGTTAGAAAAAATCATCAAGTCCAGCGGGGATTAATTGAATTCAATCGTCAGAAAGACGGCGCTTTGTTAAAAATAATCTAACAATGGTAATGCCATTCAACGAAAATTTAAGCCAATAAAATAATAGCCGTCTGGATCACATTATTACAGCCCCAGGTTTATACAGTAGGCGTTAGAGATAGTTTAAATAAACCGTAGTAATGAAAGGACTGTCTATGAAAGTCTCTAAGCAGCAACTGCATCAACTGATTCAAAATAAAATTCATTCTGCAGGCCTAAGCCAGGAACACGCCGGGATTGTCGCGGACGTTTTGGTCCATGCGGATGCGCGCGGGATCCATTCCCACGGCGCGGTGAGGGTAGAATATTATTCTGAACGCATCAGCAAAGGCGGCACCAATAACAACCCGCATTTCACCTTTGAAAAAACCGGCCCTTGCAGCGCAGTTTTTGATGGCGACAACGGTGCCGGGCACGTCGCGGCCAAACTGAGTATGGATCGCGCCATCGAAATGGCGAAAGAGAACGGCGTAGCGGTGGTAGGCGTTCGCCGCATCGGCCACAGTGGTGCGCTGTCTTACTTTGTGCAACAGGCCGCCCATGCGGGCATGATTGGCATCTCAGTGTGTCAGTCGGATCCGATGGTCGTCCCTTATGGCGGCGCAGAGGTCTATTACGGCACCAATCCCATCGCTTTCTCGGCACCGGCCGAAGGCGACGACATCATGACCTTTGATATGGCCACCACGGTTCAGGCCTGGGGCAAGGTGCTGGACGCCCGCTCACGCAACGTGCCAATCCCGGATACCTGGGCGGTAGATAGCGAAGGCAAAAACACCACCGATCCTTTCGCCGTCAGCGGGCTGTTGCCTATCGCCGGGCCAAAAGGTTACGGCCTGATGATGATGGTCGATATTCTATCCGGCGTGTTGCTTGGCCTGCCGTTCGGTAAACACGTCAGCTCGATGTATCACGATTTAAGCGCAGGCCGGGAATTAGGCCAGTTGCATATCGTGCTCAACCCAAGCTATTTCACCAACGAAGTGATCTTCCGCAAACATATCAGCCAGGTAATGAGAGAACTGAACGAAATCAAACCGGCACCTGGCGTGAAACAAGTGCTCTATCCTGGCCAGGGTAGCCATATGCGTGAAATAGAAAATGAAAAGAATGGCATCGATATTGTTGACGACATTTATCAATACCTGATTTCTGACGATATTTACCAGCGTTCCTACGACCATAAAGATCCGTTTGCCAGTTAATCGTCAGATTAATTAAATCAGGCGGAGAAAAGCTATTTTCACCGCCATTTTCCTTATCAACCCTCCCGACAAAGCTGAATTGGCGCATGTCTCAGGGACGTTACAAGCAGGCAGATAAATATGAAGAATTTCCAACAAGAAATTAGTGAAACTTCTGGCTGGTTATCCAAGATCGGGGCAGATCCCAGCGGTGGCATGACGCGCTTGCTGTATACCCCTGAGTGGGTGGAAGCCCAACAGGCGTTGAAGCAGGCTTTTGAAACCGCCGGTCTGACAACCTCTTTTGATGCCGTCGGCAATTTATCCGGCCGCCTGCAGGGCAGCAAATATCCCGATCAGGTGATCCTTTCTGGCTCGCATATCGATACGGTCGTCAACGGCGGCAACCTTGATGGTCAATTTGGCATCGAAGCCGCCTATCTGGCGATCAAACATCTGAAAGAGACCTACGGCGCGCCGTTGCGCACGCTGGAAGTCATCTCGCTGGCCGAGGAGGAAGGCAGCCGTTTCCCTTACGTTTTCTGGGGCAGTAAAAACATTATCGGCTCCGCTCGCCCGGAAGAAGTCAAAAGCATCTGTGATGCCAAAGGCGTGAATTTCGTTGACGCCATGCATAGCGCAGGCTTTGACTTCCGCCCGCAAGACCAGCCGCTGCGCAAAGATATCGCCGCCTTCGTTGAACTGCATATCGAGCAGGGCAAAGTGTTGGAGACCGAAGGAAAAACCATTGGTGTGGTCACCAGTATCGTCGGCCAGCGCCGCTACGATATCAAACTCAAGGGCGAGGCCAACCACGCAGGCACTACGCCGATGGGCTACCGTAAGGACACCGTTTATGCCTTCAGCCGGATCTGCTGCGAATCCATCGCCAAGGCCAAAGCGGAAGGCGACCCGCTGGTACTGACCTTTGGCAAGGTCGAGCCCAAGCCTAACACCGTCAACGTTGTGCCTGGTTTCACTCATTTCACCCTGGATTGCCGCCATACAGACAAGGCAACGCTGCTGCGTTTTACTCAAGAAATCGAAACCGATATTCAGCGCATCTGTGCCGAAATGGGCATTGAGGTCGAGATCGACCTGTGGATGGATGAAACGCCGATCCCAATGGACAAACAGCTGCTGGCCTGCGTCAGCCATCTGTGTGAAAGCCATAAGATGAACTACCGCATGATCCACAGCGGTGCTGGCCACGACTCACAGATTTTTGCCCCACACGTGCCGACGGTGATGATGTTTGTGCCAAGCATTGCCGGTATCAGCCATAACCCGGCGGAAAAAACCGAACTGTCCGATCTGGCCGAAGGGGTGAAAATTCTGGCGCATACCTTATATCAACTGGCCTATACCGAGCAGGGAGCCCGCCTATGAGCAACAGCAAAACCGCCTCCAACACCGGGTTTGATCCGCTGTACTGGAAAAAAATCGTGGTGGTCCTGTGCCTGGGCTGGGCGGTGATCTGGATTTACCGCACGGTGCTGACACCGATCTTCCCTGAGATCCAGGCGACCATCGGCTCGCATTCCAACGCCGAGATGGGTCTGATCGCCAGCTTCTACTTCTTTGCCTATACCGGGATGCAGATCCCGGCCGGGATCCTGGTGGATAAGTTCGGCAAAAAGGTGGTGCTGATCCCAGGCTTTTGCCTGTTCATCATCGCCACCTTGCTGATCGGCAACGCCACCAGCCTGACTATGATCTACGCCGGTAGTCTGCTGGCCGGCATGGGCTGTGGCTCTTACTATGGCTCGGCTTACTCGCTGTCATCAGAAAACATTCCGTTGGAACGCCGTGGTTTAGCCACCGCCATTATCAACAGCGGTTCTGCGCTGGGGATGGCCATTGGCCTGATCGCTTCCAGCCTGCTGGTGAAAAGCATGGGGATGGACTGGCAAATCATGCTGTTTATCATCACCGGCCTGCTGGTGGTAATGACGGTGGTGTTCTTCCTGGTGATCAAGGGGGGCTCCTACACCGCTTCTCTGGCCGCCAGCCCGGCGGCCTCTGCGGCCACGACTGTGGAAGAGACCGAGGAAGCCAGTGGGTTGTTCAGTCTGCGGATGATTTCCGCCTACGTGATGTATTTCGCCACCTGCTATGGCTACTACATGATCGTGACCTGGCTACCTTCCTTCCTGCAACAGGAACGTGGGTTCGAAGGCGTGGCCATCGGCTTCTCTGCCGCACTGGTGGCCTTTGCCTCCGTGCCCGGGGCGCTGTTCTTCAGCCGTATGTCTGACCGTTTCCGCGCCAAGAAAGTGCAGTTGATCATCTTCTTGCAAATCTGTGCCGCCGTGACGCTGGTCTGCACCGTGATCTCACCGGACTCCACTACCCTGCTGGTCAGCCTGATCCTTTACGGCCTGCTCGGCAAGCTGGCGGTGGATCCGATCATGATCTCCTTCGTGGCAGATAACGCTCCGAAGAAAGGCTATGGCACCAGCTTTGGCGTGTTTAACTTTTTCGGCATGTCCTCTTCGGTGATTGCTCCATTCCTCACCGGGGTGATCTCCGACAGCACCGGCTCCAAGGTGATGGGCTTCTATATCTCGGCCGCCATCCTGCTGATCGGCACCGTGATCTTCTTTACCGTCAACGTATTGATGAAACAGAAAAACAATCGCCAAACGGCGGCACAAGCATAATTTTTGTTGTAGGGCTGAGGCCCTGACTAATCAGGAGAATTAACGTGGGTTATATCAATAATCAGATTGGCTATCCAAAAGATATCCTGGCTTCGCGCTCCATTATCAAACGCGACAACTATGCCGTGATCCCACCCGATGGCCTGGTGCGTAACATCATTCCTGGCTTCGAGAATTGCGACGTCACCATTCTTGCCACCCCGAAACTGGGCGCCACTTTTGTCGATTATCTGGTGACGCTGCATGATGGCGGCCGTAACCAGCAAGGCTTTGGTGGTGAGAATATTGAAACCTTGGTCTACGTTATCGAAGGTAACATCACCGCGTCAGCCGACAGCACCGATTATCCACTCACCACCGGCGGCTATCTGTATTGTCCTGCCGGTGTGATGCTGCGCCTGGAGAATACCAACGGCGGCAAGCCAAGCCAGCTGTTCCTCTACAAGCGAGTCTACAACCGCATCAAGGGCTATGAAGCCCATGTGGTGAGCAACAACGTCAACAAGCTGGAAAAAATTCACTATGAAGGGATGAGCGATGTGATCCTGCAAGATCTGCTGCCTAAGGATCTGGGGTTCGATATGAACATCCACATTCTTTCCTTCAAACCAGGTGCCAGCCATGGCTACGTCGAGACCCACGTGCAGGAACATGGGGCATATATTCTCAGCGGTGCTGGGGTGTATAACCTGGATAACGAGTGGATCCCGGTCAAGAAAGGGGATTACATCTTTATGGCCGCCTACGTTCCACAAGCCGGTTATGCGGTGGGCCAGGAAGAGTTCAGCTATATCTACTCGAAAGACTGCAACCGCGACGTCGATTTCTAACCCCGCTTCAAGGCCACGTTGAGTTTCGCGTGGCCTATTTGATTGAAACAGAGTCTTATTACTCATTCAGCAATCAATATTTCCCCTCACCCCAACCCTCTCCCACAGGGAGAGGGAGCTGTTAGCCCCTACTCTTTTGGAAATAAAGAAGTCACCTCAGCAAACTCGATCGCCCCTTCAATCAAGCTGAATCTGCCGGTGCTCATGAAGAATCACGATACTTTCAGCCCAACTCGATCGGTCCCCTCTCCCTGCGGGTAAATAATTCATCTTAGCAAATTCGACCGCCTCCTCATTCGAAGTGAATGACTACAACTTCATACATACTCGATCGGTCCCCTCTCCCTGTGGGTAAATAATTCATCTCAGCAAATTCGACCGCCTCCTCATTCGAAGTGAATGACTACAACTTCATACATACTCGATCGGTCTCCTCTCCCTGTGGGTAAATAATTCATCTTAGCAAATTCGACCGCCTCCTCATTCGAAGTGAATGACTACAACTTCATACATACTCGATCGGTCCCCTCTCCCTGTGGGAGAGGGTTAGGGTGAGGGGTCAATACCGGGTCACCTGTTATTCACCCCACTTTTAATATCGCCACCATAACGTATCTTTCTTCACCATTAGGCAATAAAAAAACCATACCCATCTGCCAATGAAATAGATCACCACATAGGCAGAGAGAGCATGGTTTTTTATCAATCGGAGCGACTATCAGTAACCGATATGCTATCGGCTATTATTTATTAACCAGTTTTGCCGGAACGCTATAAGTCAGTATTGCCCCCAGTATCATCATACTGGATAGCACACACATCGCGACCAGATTACTTTCCGTAGTATTTTTAAAGTAACCAATAATATAAGGAGAAATAAAGCCCCCTATATTGGCAATCGAGTTAATTAACGCTATCCCAGCGGCAGCGCAGGTACCGGTAAAGATAGCATTTGGCAAACTCCAGAACAGGGGCGAAGGCACCAGGCTGGAGGCGACGGCAATACATAATGCCACCATTACGATGACTTTATTATCTGGGAACAGGCCGATAAAGATCAGCGAAACCGCAGCAATACAGAAAGGAACAATAATATGCCAACGCCTTTCTCGATGTTTGTCAGAGCTGCGCGCAGCCATTAGCATAGCGATAACGGCCAGCATATACGGCAGCATGGTCAGCAAACCAATATCCAACACCGAGCTTACCCCCGTATCACGGATCATGGTCGGTACCCAGAAGGCCAATCCCCCTTGCCCCATCACCGTACAGAAACAGATCAACCACATTTTAGTGAAGGCAGAAGACTTCAACATGGTCTTCATTGTCCACTCCTGCGCTGCACCATCGGCACCTATCTTTTTCGATGTTCCCTGCACCATATCTTGGGTGATCATCTCTTTTTCTTGTGGACTGAGCCACTTAGCACTCTGATAGGTATTATCCAGGAAGAAGAAAATGACGACCGCAATCAGTAATGCACGCGGCCCACTGATAAAGAATAACCATTGCCAACCGGACAGCTCAAACATGCCATTCATGTTTTCAATAATCCAACCGCAAAGTGGCCCCCCAATGATGTTACTTACCGGTATTCCGCAAACAAACAACGCCGTCATTTTTGCCCGCTGGCTTGAAGGGAACCACAGTGTCAGATAGAGGATCACCCCCGGATAAAAGCCGGCTTCGGCTAACCCCAGCAGGAATCGCGCCAGATAAAACTGTGTGGGATTGGTAATGAAAATACTCAGCATTGAAATCGTGCCCCATACCAACATCAACAGGGCAATGACTTTCCGCGCACCATACTTACTCAGTAAGATATTACTGGGCACACCGGCGATAATATAACCAATAAAAAATACGCCAGCACCGAGGCCATAAACCGCCTCCGCCATCGACACATTACCTTGCAGAATATCCGGCATCATTTGGAACTTTGAAAATGATATCCCCACGCGATCAAGATAACCGACGATATAGCTAATCAGTAATATCGGCATAATTCGCCAGGCTATTTTACGGTAGAGTTTAGCCTTGTCGGGACTGGCCAGAATAGCTTGATCAATCTCAGCATTATTGGTCGCCATATCGGATCTCCTTGGTTGGCATCCTGCTATTTCAGATTTTATTTCAGTGTAATTGGATTAATTCGCCCTGATTATTAAAGACAGGGCGGTGGGAATTTAAACAACATTGATTAATTGCTGTATTATAAAGGCTAGCGTGGTTTCACCTTATCCCACGGAATACTATTCTCAACCAACACCGCCAGCAGCACGCCAATCAACAAGCCATTGCTGAATAGCGGCCTGATGGTGATCGGTACCCCCTGCCAGAAGGAGGAAGGCATACTCATCAGGAATACGCCCAAAAACAGCGGTAGCGCCAGCCGATAAATGTTGCGGCTATTCAGTTCGATCTTGTTGATAAACAGCACCGAGGAGAACAGCAGAGGCAGATAAGAGGCCAGCATAACGGCACTGCTGACCGTGAGCGGAATACTGCAGAAAAATTGCGCTAGCGGCGTCAACATCCCCACCAGCAGGAATACCACGCTGCCAATAATAAACGAGCGCTGGCTGCTGTCTTGTGTCTGGGTCAGCAAGCCAATGGAAGAGACAAAAGGCGAGAATGGCACCACGCCCAGTGGTGCAGCCAGGCAGGTCAGCCCACCTGAGACCATAAAGCTACGCCGGAACAAGCTTCTGCCCGCCGGGCCGTCCGCATAAAAAATATCGGTGCCGCGGATGGCGGCAAAGTTATTCGACACGTTGACCAAACCGGTCAGTATGGCGCTAATCACAATCCCCCAATGCAATTCCTGCGGCCACCCAAGTGGGAACAGCACCCAATCGCTGCCCGTGATCGGCGCACCGGTGGGTGCAAACCACCAGCTGTAAACGCCCCATCCAACCAGGGTGCCGATTAACAGCGCATATTTGCCGATCGCCCGCGGTAAAAAGGCAATAATGGCGATAATCAGCAGCAACACCGTCAACGCCCAGTAAAAGGCCGGGTAGTTAATGGTCACGACGCCGGTATAGACGCCAAAAGGTAACCCCAGCATCCCTTTCATGAAGATGGTGATTAACTGCGCCCCCAGCAAAAACATAAACGTGGCCATCACCGCAGGACGGAACAGGCGTGCCAGGTGGAATCCCAAGCCGCTAACCCCAATCAGGATGGTCAAAATGCCAGAGATCAGGATCCCCACCGCAAGGCTGCCACCAATTTCTGGCAGCGGCGTGCCGTTGGCCGCTTCCGCCAGGGTCAGAGTTAAAATGGTCACCCACCATAAACCCGTTGGCCCTTCCATAATGGCTCGACGATGGCCCAAAAACACCTGCGCCAGGCAGGCCAGCGCCGTTGAGATAAAGGTATATTGGGTAATACAAAAGGTCACACCAGCGGAGAGGTTGAATGCCGATTGCAGGGTCGGCGGGATCACCACCGTATTGCAGAAAATGAAAAAGAACCACTGCAAGCCCGATAACCAACTGCTACGACTGGCACATAACCCGTTCATGGGGGCTTCCTTCATATCCAATATCTCATCATTCATGCGCCCGCCCGGTGACGGGCGCTGATTAACATCTGTTATTGCTGATGTTTAAGCACAAATTTACCGATCGGACGAACGCCAAAGCCCGCCTTGATATCGTAAATCACTTCGCCACGCAGGAGGGTTTTAGCCACCCGAGCGTTGATTTTACGCCCCACATACGGGCTGACCTTATGGCGATACTCGAGATCGCCGGTTGCCAGTACGTAGCTGCTGTTGGGTTGAATGAACACCAGGTCGGCATCTTTCCCCACAGCAATGCGCCCTTTATGCTTCAAACCAAAAATATCGGCGGCGTTAGTCGCCATCAATTTGGCAAACACCGGCAGTGACATGCCCCTTTTCTGCACCGCTTCATCGAACATGATATCGACGCAGTTTTGTATCCCGGCGATCCCACCCCAGGCCTGCATGATATTGCCCGCTTTCATATCCGGTGGGCATGGCGAGTGGTCAGACACAAGGCAGTCGATCTCACCGTTAAACAGCTTATCCCACAGCCCTTTTTGGTTCTGCGCATCGCGGATCGGCGGTGAACACTTGGCCAGGGTGCCAATTTCCTCAAACTGGTCGGTATCCAGCACGAAGTAGTGCGGGCAGGACTCACAGGTGACCTGTTGCCCTTCCAGACGAGCGCGAGTCACTTCTGCCACCCCTTCCGGGCTACTGACGTGGCAAATATGCAAGCGGCAACCCGCGACCTTGGCCAGATACAGCACCCGGCGGATCGCTTCAACTTCGGTAAATACCGGGCGAGAGGCAACATAATCGTGTGCCGTTACGCGTCCTTCCGCCTTGGCCTCTTCCCCCAACGCATCGCAAATCAGGGCGTTTTCTGCATGCACCGCCACCAACTGATCCAGCTTGGCCAAGGTCTGCAACCCTTTGAAGTATTCAAAGTCGTTCACGTCGCGGAAGTCATTGCTGACGCTGCGATCGCCACAGGTCGCTACGAAGCATTTATAGGCCACCACGCCAATCTCATCGAGTTCATGCAGCCGATCCAGGTTGTAGGAAACCAGGCCACCAAACTGGGCCGCATCGATGGTGAGCTTGCCTTCTGCCGCTGAGAACTTCATTTCTATCGAGGCTCTGTCCACCGTGGCTGGCAGTTGGTTGAGCGGCATTTCGACCATGGTGGTGATACCGCCCTTGGCCGCAGCACGCGTACCGGTTTCATACCCTTCCCAATGGGTACGGCCCGGTTCGGACATATGCGCATGGGCGTCGATCATGCCCGGTGCCACCACCATTCCGCTGGCATCAATCTCCGTTTTAGCGCCGGTAAGACCATTGCCGATGGCAGCAATCTTGCCCTCTTTAACCGCAATATCGGTAATGATGGCATCATGTTCTAAAACAACCTTACCGTTCTTGATAATTAAATCATATGACATAATCATGCTCCTTCGTGAAATTAAAGTATCATATTATTACGCTTAGGGTTATTGACTTCTTTATCATATTCACTTCAGGTATATTCTTGCCGATTAACTACTGTTCTACTTTTGAGTAGCGCATATAAACAGAATGCGCTGATAACGCCAACAAACCAGGAAACCCGCGATAACGGTTCGAGTATCTCAATGAACTTACCGCCCAACGACAGCAATACGGCAAACAGCGTTACAACAAATGCTACGCTGTTAAAGCCGTTGTCGTAGTATTTATAATTACCGGGTTCGATATATAAGGTGTCTAGGTCGATCTCGCTGCGCATCACGATGAAATAATGCGCCATCATCACGCCAATCACCGGCCCTAAAATTCCGCCGATCACATCCAGGAACAGGTAAATACTTTCCTGATTCTCCATCAGTTTCCACGGGCAGATAATCAGGCTGATGATGCTGGCAATCACCACGCCATTTTTGTAGGTGAGTTTTTTCGGTGCTATGGCAGCAATCTGGTAGCCCGCAGGGATGATGTTACCGGTCGCATTGGTGGAGATGGTAGTCATCAGGATCACCAGCACCGCAAACACCGAGGCGAAAATACTGTCCCATTTCTGCACGATATCCAGCACGTTCCAGGTATCTACCCCGTAATGAATACTGGCCCCGGCCAGAATACTGACGCTGGCGACGGCAAACAGCAGATAGCCAACCACCAATCCTAGCGTTTGCCCCCAGGCCTGCTGGCGGAAGCTGCTGGCATTCTGGGTAAAGTCCGAGGCGCTGACCGCCGGAGCAGCCCATACCGCTACCACCGCATTGATTACCACCAGGAACATGAAGCCGCCATTATTGGTCGTTATAGCATTGGCCGGTACATAGGCGATGATGTTGTCCAGGCCAGCAATGGAGATGGCCCAAATGGCCATGCCGCCAAACACTACGTAGATGCAGGGGTTGAGGATCGCGGTAAACTTGTTAAGAATGCTGCCGCCACCCAGGCCGATAGCCACGTTAACCGCCCAGAAAATCAGGAAGGCAATCAACCCAGGCAGGCCGATCCCCAACAGGTTGAAATCCCCACCCAAGGTCAGAAACTGTGGCCACAGTTTGCCGATCAGGATCAGGAAGGCCAGCGAGCCTGCGTAACACTGCAAGCCAAACCACATGATGGCGGCCACGCAGCCTCTGAGGATCCCTGGAAACAACGCGCCACGCACGCCATAAGAGGCACGTAGGATCATGGCAAAAGGAATACCGTATTTCGAACCGGCAGCGCCGTTCATCACCATCACAAAGGCAATAATAAAGGCGCTGAGAATAATGGCGGCCATAATGCTTAAGGTGGAAAGCCCAAGAATAAAGAAGCCCCCGACGGCCACATAGTTGGGAACGTTATGTACCGAACCCATCCACAAGGTAAAATAGTTAATTCCCTTCCAGGTTTTTTTATCCGCTTCTTTGGGTAATAGATCCTCATGATAGCCGCGCCGTTGGTAAATCTCTCTCTGCTTATTGCTAATAGATTCCATGACAGGTCCTTCTTATATTATATAAGAAAATAGCGTAGGTAATTTTTTGCTTATTTTCATTACAACAAACTGATGTTCTAATCTTTATATTAGTCAAATACCAATACGGCCAAGACAGACAGGAATATAACCATTAAACAAATATACGATAGCCAGAATTCAAGTTGCAGGCGGAAGGCACCTGCAACTTGTTAAGCCTTACTCTTTAGCCAGCCACTTTATGGTTAGCCATAATTTCCAACGCCTGTACCAACGCGGAATGGTCGAGATCTTTGGCCCCATTGGCCGCACAGAGATTGAACAGTTCCTGGCAAGTGGCGGTATTTGGCAAACTGAGCGCCAACGACTTCGCCCCCTGTAGCGCCAGATTGAGATCCTTTTGATGCAGGGAGATACGGAAGCCCGGCTCAAAGGTCCGTTTGATCATCCGCTCACCGTGCACTTCCAGAATGCGCGATGAGGCAAAGCCGCCCATCAGCGCTTCACGGACCCGTGCCGGATCGGCACCCGCTTTGGCAGCAAATATCAGCGCTTCGGATACCGCTTCGATCGTCAGGGCCACAATAATCTGGTTGGCGACCTTGCAGGTCTGGCCGTCGCCATTGCCGCCGACCAGCGTAATGTTTTTCCCCATCAGGGCCAGCAACGGTTTTACCCGCCCAAATACGTCTTCGTCACCGCCGACCATAATGGTCAAGCTGCCCTGCTTGGCCCCGACTTCGCCACCGGAGACCGGCGCATCCAGGTAATCGGCGCCCAGTTGATTGATCCGTTTGGCAAACTCCTTGGTCTCCAGCGGCGAGATAGAACTCATATCCACCAGGATCTTGTTTTTGAGCGGCGCTTCGGCACAGCCATTGGCCGCAAATAACACCTCTTCCACCTGTGGTGTATCGGGCACCATAATGAAAATGACGTCAGCCTGCTCGGCCACCTGCTTAGGTGTAGCACAAGCTATGGCCCCTTTTTCCACCAGCTCCGGCGGAACCTTATTCAAGGTGTTGGCATACAGCTGATGGCAGCCTGCGATCAGCTTTTCAGCCATTGGCGTGCCCATGATCCCTAAACCAATAAAGCCTACTTTCATGATGTGTCCCTCAATGTTGATATTGCTTAATCCATGACAGGCCGGCAGCCGTCGTTGTCGCAGGTTTGTATTCACAGCCAATCCAACCGCGATAGCCCATCTTGTCCAGCGCGCGGAACAGATAGTCGTAATTGATTTCCCCGGTGCCTGGCTCATGGCGCCCCGGATTATCGGCAACCTGGATATGCGCGATTTTCTGTAACAGCGTTTCCATGGTTTGGGCCAGTTCGCCCTCCATGCGCTGCATGTGATAGATATCGTATTGAATAAACAGGTTAGGGCTCGCGACCCAATCCATCAGCTCCAACGCCTGACGAGTGGTTTGCAGATAGAAGGCGGGCATATCGTATTTATTGATCGGTTCAATCAACAGACGAATATTGGCCTTGGCCAACTCCCTTGCCGCATAGCTCAGGTTAGCGACCACAATCTCATCGGTCTTATGTTTGGCGACGGACTTATCCGGGTTACCGATCAGGCAGTTGATCTGCGCACAGCCCAGCGCACGGGCATATTCCACCGCCAGACCTACGCCATCACGAAACTCGGACTCGCGCCCTGGCAGGCAAGCAATACCCCGTTCACCCGCAGCCCAATCCCCGGCAGGCAGGTTTTGTAATACCTGCGTGAGTTGATTCTCTTCCAGTGCGCCCCTCAACGCCTGCACGGAATAATCGTAGGGAAACATATATTCAATCGCCGTGAATCCCTGCTCTTTGGCACAGCGAAAACGCTGCATAAAATCGACTTCATTAAACAACATCGATAAGTTGGCTGAAAACTTCGGCATGAGCCTGCTCCTTACTGATAGTTGAAGTAGCTGACCGAGGTCGGCGCATCTTCTGGCGACTCGGCAACGGGTTCGAATTCATTAACGTTGTCCAGCTCGGTCCCCATAGAGATGTTGGTGACCCGCTCGAGGATGATCTCCACCACCACCGGTACCTGATGCAGACGCATCAACTCTTGCGCCTGTTGGAAGGCCGGAGCGATATCCTCAGGCTTAACGACACGGATCGCTTTACATCCCAGCCCTTCGACTACCTTGACGTGATCCACACCGTATTCGCCCACTTCCGGGTTGTTGATGTTTTCATAGGACAACTGGACGCAGTAATCCATATCGAAACCGCGCTGCGACTGGCGGATCAGCCCCAGATAGGCGTTGTTGACCACCACGTGGATGTACGGCAGCTTGAACTGCGCGCCAACGGCCAACTCTTCGATCATGAACTGGAAGTCGTAGTCACCCGACAGCGCGATCACTTTGCGCTGCGGATCGGCGGCACAGACCCCCAAGGCCGAAGGAAGAGTCCAACCTAATGGGCCCGCCTGCCCGGCATTAATCCAATGGCGCGGTTTAAACACGTGCAACATCTGCGCCGCCGCGATCTGCGAAAGCCCGATAGTGGTGACGTAGCAGGCATCACGCCCGAACGCCCGGTTCATCTCTTCGTAAACGCGCTGAGGTTTGATCGGCACGTTATCGAAATGCGTTTTACGCAGCAGAGTTTGTTTGCGCTGGAGGCAAGTTTCCACCCACTGTGAGCGATCTGGCAGTGTCCCTTGATCCGCACGTTCACGAGCTCTTGCCACTAACATTTGCAGGGCGATTTTGGCATCGGAAACAATGCCCAGATCCGGGCAGATCACGCGGCCAAGCTGGGTTGGTTCGATATCGATGTGGATCACCTTACGCCCGGCGGTGTACTTATCTACCGAACCGGTATGGCGGTTAGCCCAGCGGTTGCCGATGCCAAACACCAGATCGGAATCCAGCAAGTTGGCGTTACCGTAACGGTGTGAGGTTTGTAACCCGACCATCCCTGCCATCAACGGGTGATCGTCCGGGATACAGCCCCAACCCATCAGCGTTGGGATCACCGGTACGTTGCAGGTCTCCGCCAGCTCTTGCAGCAGATCGGCCGCGTCCGCGTTGAAGATCCCGCCACCGGCAATGAACAAGGGTTTGCTTGCGGCACACAGCATGTCCAGGGCTTTGTCGATCTGCGCTTCAGTGGCCGCCGGTTTGTAAGCCCCCAGCGAGGAATAGGTTTCCGGATCAAACTCAATCTCGGCCATCTGTACGTCATAAGGCAAATCGATCAGCACCGGGCCAGGGCGGCCAGAGCGCATTAAATGGAATGCCTGTTGCAGCACGCGGGGCACCAGCGCCGGTTCCATGACCGTCACCGCCATTTTGGTGACCGGCTTAGCGATGGACTCAATATCTACTGCCTGAAAATCTTCCTTATGTAAACGCGCCCGGGGAGCCTGGCCGGTGATGCACAAAATGGGAATGGAATCGGCAGAGGCGGAGTAAAGCGCGGTGATCATGTCGGTGCCCGCAGGCCCCGAAGTCCCGAGACACACCCCGATATTGCCGGCTTTGGCTCTGGTGTAACCTTCTGCCATGTGGGAGGCGCCTTCAACATGACGCGCCAGATAGTGTTTGATGCCGCCGTGTTGACGCATCGCGTTATAGAAAGGATTGATCGCCGCGCCAGGCACGCCGAATGCGGTATTCACGCCTTCCTTTGCCAACACGTACATTGCCGCATCTACTGCTCGCATAATTGCCATCTCAACGTTCTCCTAAATTTTGGAAAAATTTTCCAAACTTAAAATGAGTTCAAAAAAACCCGTTCAGGTAATAAACGGGGAGGTAACCTCATCCTGCAGCCGCGATCGCGGCTACAGGTTTTACATTAAACGTGCTATTTCTTGCTGCGCGACTCACCTAGCGCGGTACTGATGTCGTTGGCTACGTCACGCACCAACTCCCCCAGTTCCTTGAAACGATCGCTGCTAACGCGCGAGCTAGGCCCTGAAATAGAGATGGCCGCAATGACGTTGTTGTTACGGTCAAAGATCGCCGAAGCCAGGCAATTCAGGCCAAGAGCGTGCTCTTCAGCATCAACGGTATAGCCCTGCGCCTGCGATTGCGCTAAATCCTTACGTAATAGATTTACGCTGGTCAGGGTCTTCGGGGTAAACGAGTGCAGCCCCGAACGTACAAACAAATCCAGCATCTCCTCTTCCGCCAGCGGATACAGCAGTGCTTTCCCTGCCCCAGATGCGTGCAGCGGTAAGCGGCTGCCAAGTGGCGCGCACATCCGCACCATCGCCTGGCACTCACATTGACGGATCAGCACGGCGTCAAAGTTATTCCTGATGGCCAGATTGGCGGTTTCCCCTGATAGCAACATCAGCCGCCGCATGTAAGGGCCCGCCACCGAAACCACATCCCGGTCATTCATATAAGCCGCACCGACGGTAAACGACTGGATGCCGATATGCCACCAGCCAAGCTGGGGATCCTGAAAAACGAATTCCGATTTCTCTAATACTTTCAATAATCTGAAAGTCGTTGATAGCGGTAACTCCAACTTCTCGGATAGCACGGAAACGGACGAGCTTCCTCCGGCATTGGCCAGAAACTGCAGGATCTCCAACCCACGATCCAACGCCTGCGCGCCTTTCGTCGCCCCTGCTTCTGTCGTTGGTCTTCCCTTTCTGCGTACTTCGTTCATTCAGGCTTTCCTTTATTTAGCTCAAGGTTTCCCCGCTATAATAAACAGCCTATGCGCTTGGGGACAGCGCTATCCAAGCACAACCCGGTAAGTCTCTGGCAATGCTTTGACGATACAGTTGTCGGCACCGCCACGATCGACCGTGAAAAAGTCGGTGATCGCGCCATAGGCAAACAGCGGGTGGTGCCAAACATTGCGGTGATAATTCACCCCTTGCTTACCGTTAGTGATAAAGGCGCGCAAAGTATGTAACGGAATTTCGTCCCCTTCCCCGGGTTCAGCAACAATCACTACGAAGCGTTCCCCCTTCATCGGCATAAATGCCTGCGAGGACAACGGATGTTTCTCCAACACGGAGAACTCCAACGGCAGATCGCAAGGCTCAGATCGGTTGATGCTGACCAGCACCCGATGATCATCGGCCACTTCTACATTGGCAAGATCATGGTATCTTTCTGTTTTACCACCATTAATATGGAAAAAGGGCGCCCCCTCGATCTGCAATACATTCCCATAAGGTGCAAAGGCTTCAGGCGTTAACTCAACGGCAATCAGGTCCATCAGTTTCTCCAGGATCGTTTCAAAAAGGAACATGACTGAATGGGTTCACTCTAGACAGGTCGCCTGAAATTTAAAAGTTAATATTGGAAAAATTTTCCACAACACGATCTACTGCACATTTTTTGTGCCGAGTAGAAAATATTTAATTAATAATCAAGGCATTAAAAAACACACCTCCGCGATACAGTTCGTTAACAGAGTTGTCACTTTCAGCGGTATTCAGCAGAGGAAGGGCAATAAAATGTGAGCGAGATCACGGTAAGCGGCTTTATGACTAACCCAAGGCAACTAAGGTAAGTAAATTCTTTTGCAACACTAGGAGAACGATGGCCGCACCGGTTAAGGAATCGCTATGCTGGATCACGAAACAATTCGATCGTTTATCAAAGTCGCGGAATGCCAGAGCTTTTCCCGCGCCGCCGAATTACTGCACAAGACCACTGCCACCATCAGTTACCGCATCAAAACGTTGGAAGAAAGCATCGGCACCCAGCTGTTTATCCGCACCACCCGCAGCGTAAACCTGACCCCCGCGGGTGAATACCTGCTGGAACGTTGCCGCCAATGGCACAACTGGCTCGACTCCATGCCCGATGAACTACGCCAGATCAACGACGGCGTGGAGCATCAGGTCAATATCGTGATCAACAACCTGCTGTACAACCCGCTAAGCGTCGCCCGGCTGTTGGCCTACCTGCAACAGCGTTATCCCTTCACGCAGTTTCATATCTCGCGTCAGGTGTATATGGGAGTATGGGATTCGTTGTTACACGGGGATTTTCAGCTGGCCATTGGCACCACCGGCTCTGAATCACTGGCCAATGACGTCAGCGTTTTGAAATTGGGGGGGATCAGTTGGGCTTTTGTGGTCACGCCAGATCATCCGCTCGCGGCCTGCCAGGACACGGCACTGCATGAAGATCGGCTGCGCAGTTACCCGGCGATCAACGTGGAAGATACTTCGCGCAACCTGACCAAACGCGTTGCTTGGCTGCTGACCGGCCAAAAAGAGATCAAGGTGCCAGACCTGCGCAGTAAACTCGAATGCCACCTGCAGGGGCTGGGCGTCGGATTCTTGCCGAAAAATCTGTGCCAGCCCTATCTGGATAGCGGCCAGTTGATCACCCGTGACGTCGTCAATCAGCGGCAACCGTCACCGCTCTCTCTGGCCTGGCGTAACGACTGTGGTAAAGCCGTGGAAGAAATTGTCACGCTGTTCCAACGACGCGATGAACGCATCACCGGCTTTCTGCAAAGTATTGATTTACCCGTTTAACACGCGATTTTATCGCTTCTGGGCCGCCACCTGGGCCCGGAGTTTCTTAATCGGCGGTGATGGCTCACGCTTCAGGACGTGCAGGAATTCATACGCCTTGTCATTGGTCGCGTACTCTGCTGGCACGCCAAAGTCCTGGATCATCATCCAGCGCTGGAACAGCTGCGGATCGGACTCTTTGATAAACCACAGCATTTTGACAGCGGTCGTGGCGATGGCCGGAATTGCGGTTACCGTGCCATTCACCCATTTATTCAGGGTGCTGCGCTGCACCCCCAAGAGTATGCACAGTGCAGGCTGCTCAATGCCTAATCGTTCCAGATAGCTTTTAAACTCTGCTTGATTATCCACCTGCGATTTCCTCTTACTCTCTACAGACATGCCGCAGTTTAGCACATAAATTCCGTCCCCCACAGCTACGTAAATTCCGACACAAAGTTAATTTAACTCAAATTAAGGAGCTATTAGCTACATGTAAATGATTTTTGAGATCCATTCTCAGTAGCTGACAAAAATTGACATTGGTCAACAGAATGGTTAAAACGTGATGCTTGTCTAAGAATATTCTGTATTGTCAGTTCGGTAAATCAACAAACCAGGCTAAAAATCGCTTTATTTAGTAGCTAATAGCTTCTAAAAAAATGCATAAATAAACACAGGAACACTCCGGTGCCATCCTGACTAACTCGAAGAACTAAAAATGATAATTAGGACACTGTCTACCGTGGTGATTGCCATCTTGCTGGCTGGCTGCACTTCTACGGCGTCGCGCATGGCTGAATGTGAAGCACAGGGCGTTTCCAAAGATACCTGCTATCTGGCCGAACAAAACCGTCAGACCGCCATTTACGCTGCGGCAGAAAAGCAGGCGTTGGAAAATGCGGCAAAACAGTACGCGCAATCGGCGAAGAGCAAGACACTGCAGGCACGCATTGCCGGGATAGACATCAAGATCTCGCCGGATATCAAGCAGGGCTACATTGAGCAAACGGCAGCCGCGTTGACCGAAGAAAATCAGTATGCGCAGGTTTATCAGAAAGGTGTTTACACCGCCATCTGGTACCGGCAGAAACACAAGATTGTGTTGCTGCGTGATGGCCAAATCGTCGGCAGCGCCAAAGGGTAGCCCTCTTGAAAAAATCCCAAACCGACAGATTCAAACATTTGCCCGAGATGCAGCAATTCGTTTGTCTAAAAGCGCTTCAACATATCGAGCAGACCGATCTGCAGTCCGGCGTGATCGGCATGGCGGTCAGCGTGTTGCTGACCGACGGCCACACGGTGACGCTGAGCAAATTCGATGCGGCTCCTGAAGAAGTCTCCATTATCACTTCATGGCAGCGTTAAGACGGCGTCAGGTAAACCTGATAAAAATGGCGTATTCGCCGTGAGATCCTGAGGTTTTCTGCAAAAAACAGTCTTATCCTGGTGATACATTAGGCATTCCCCCTGTCGCTGGCGTAATATCTAGCAATATGTCTGACAGGAGGTTGTGCCATGTTTACCATTATTCCGATCGTGATCGTTGTCGCGCTGATTATTGTCTTCTCAAGCATCAAAATTGTCCCGCAAGGCTTCCAATGGACGGTAGAGCGCTTCGGCCGTTATACCAAAACGCTGATGCCGGGTTTAAACCTGGTAGTGCCTTTTATGGATCGTATTGGCCGCAAAATCAATATGATGGAGCAGGTGCTGGATATCCCTTCCCAGGAGATTATCTCGCGCGATAATGCCAACGTGGCAATCGATGCCGTCTGCTTTATCCAGGTGGTCGATCCGGCTCGCGCCGCCTATGAGGTCAGTAACCTCGAGCAGGCGATCGTTAACCTGACCATGACCAACTTCCGTACCGTGCTCGGTTCCATGGAGCTCGACGAAATGCTGTCACAGCGCGATAGTATCAACACCCGCCTGCTGCATATCGTCGATGAGGCCACCAACCCTTGGGGCGTCAAAATTACTCGTATCGAAATCCGTGACGTTCGTCCACCGGCCGAACTGATTGTGGCGATGAACGCCCAGATGAAGGCCGAACGAACCAAACGTGCAGACATCCTGGAAGCGGAAGGGGTACGTCAAGCCGCGATCCTTCGCGCCGAAGGGGATAAGCAATCGCAGATCCTGAAAGCCGAAGGCGAGCGCCAGTCAGCGTTCTTGCAGGCAGAAGCGCGTGAACGTGCCGCCGAAGCAGAAGCACGGGCTACCCAACTGGTGTCTGACGCCATCGCCACCGGTAATATCCAGGCGATTAACTACTTCGTTGCCCAGAAATACACCGACGCATTGCAGAAGATTGGCTCGGCCAATAACAGCAAAGTGATCATGATGCCGCTGGATGCCAGCAGCCTGCTGGGCTCTATCGGCGGTATTACCGAATTGCTGAAAGACAGCAAAGGTAAGTAATTATGCTGGAACAGATCGCAGCAAACCCTCAATGGTTCTGGATCTCGCTAGGCGGGCTGCTGTTGGCCGCGGAAATGCTCGGTGCCAGCGGCTATCTGCTGTGGAGCGGCGTTTCTGCGGTGATTGTCGGGGTGATTATCTGGCTGCTGCCGGAGTTGAGTTGGGAGTGGCAAGGCTCGCTGTTTGCCGTGATGACCATCGCCGTGGCCTATCTATGGTGGTACTGGCTGCGCAAGCGGCCAACGGCAACCAGCGGTTCCCCGGTACTCAACCAGCGCAACCGTCAACTGATCGGCACCCGCGCCACGCTGACCGAGGCGATGCATAACGGCCATGGCCGCATCAATATCGCCGACAGCAGTTGGCGCGCGCAAGCCAACGAGGATCTGCCAATCGGCACCGAAGTTGAAGTGGTGGCGGTCGAAGGCACCACCTTGGTGATCCGCGCCATTACGCGCTAGCCTTGGTGGCAGCAGCCTGCCAGATTATTAATGATCGGGCAGTCTGCGCCTTCATCGCCAGGGCATTGATCCGCCAGCGCCAGCAGGCGTTGGCGCATTTCCCCCAGTTCGCTGATGTGCTTTTCGATATCGGCGACTTTCTGCAGCGTGCGGGCTTTGACATCGGCACTATGCCGCGCCGGATCGTTGAACAACGCGACCAGTTCACGGCACTCGTCAAGGTTGAACCCCACCTGGCGAGCCTGGCGCAATAACGTCAGTTCTTCAATATGCCTGGCGCTGTAGCTGCGGTAGCCGTTGTCCGTACGGATCGGGGCGGTCACCAATCCTTTCTCTTCATAAAAACGGATGGCTTTGCTGGTCAAACCGGTTTTTTTGGCAACGTCGCTGATATTCACTTTATCCCCCTTGACCTTATCTTTGCTGGAAGGTCCATGTACCCCACTGCACCCAAGCGACAGTAGTAACTCAATAAATTATAACCCCATTACTCCCCAATTACCCCCTTTTGACCTTCTGTCTGTGGACGCATAGGGGCATGCTAGCAAGAGGATTTAAACTTACCGCATCCGCCCGGACCCTCGCGTTTTGATAATATCGTCAACCTCCTGGGAAATAGGGTTGCGGCAACGGGGGGCGAAGACACTGGGCAACAGCTCACCAAATACAGCCCGTATATCGCCTGACGAGGCTGTACCTGAAAAATTGTCATATCTCGATGCTTTCAGTAATACGCAGCAACATGCTCGTAACATATAATTAGGGCTCATTTTTCCTTTTCACGGACGTGGAGTTATGAACATTTGCAGTAAAGTTAATTTACGTATTTTTTTGTGGGCAACTTTCATCGGTGGTGCGATCAGCTCGCTGGTAAAGTCAGGCTCTGAGGCCAATATGCCGCCGCGCATCGTCGGTGAGGCATCGCCGCCCGCCCTAAACATTGATGCCTGGCTTGGCTGGCTGGGAATTAACTCCCATTCTATGGATTATGTTTACCAGAGCGTAACGATCCCCGGCGCAGTGATGCTTTATCACTGGATGTTCAGCTTCATCTTTGCGGGCCTTTACATTCTGGTTTCGGCTTATACGCCCAAAATCAGGCTCTGGTATGGTGCGGCTTACGGTATTGTGATCACGCTGGTCATGCACGGTTTCCTTATCCCGGCGCTAGGATTCAGGCATCCGGCCTATCTCTCAGGTGAAACTGGCTGGCTCTGGAACCTGAATGGGTATGAGTTCTGGAGTGAACTGATCGGTCACATTTGCTGGTCAATCTCCATTGAAGTGAGCCTTATCGCTGTGCTGGCGTTGTTTGCCCGACCAATCACGGGGATGTGGTCAGCGAACAACATGAAGTAAAATATTGCTAAAACGCTTAAACCAGCCTTCGGGCTGGTTTTTTTATACCCAAAGAAAACCCCGTAAAATTCGGGGCTTATGTCGAAGCGTCGCTTCGTTGTGGACAGCGTTAATAAAAATCCTTTTCTATCAATGTAATATTCTATTGACCTTACCCTTGCTGGAAGGTTTAAGATCATTCTTAATCAAAAGAACCTAGGCGGTCAACCGCCATTATTTTGCGAGGAAAACCATCATGTCACAAACTACCGTGCTGGCGTTGCAGGGGCTCTCCTGCATGAACTGCGCGCAAAAGGTGAAAAAAGCCTTGGAAAGTCGCGCGGATGTCGAACAGGCCAACGTCAACGTTCACTACGCTAAAATCACCGGTGCAGCCCCGGCTGCCGAGCTGATTGACAGCGTCGTTGCCGCTGGCTACCAGGCAGAAATCGCCCATCAGGCAGACACCGAGTTACAACTTTCCGGCCTCTCCTGCATGCATTGCGTGGGCAGCACCCGTAAAGCACTGGAAGCGGTGCCGGGCGTGATCGCCGCCGACGTGACTATTGAGGGAGCCAAAGTCTATGGCGATGCCACACCAGAGCAGCTCATCGCTGCGGTCGAGGATGCGGGCTATCACGCCAGCCAGGCGGGAGCCAATAGCCACCCAAAAACTGAGCCGCTGACTGAATCTGCCCCAACCTTGCCGGAAACCCAGGCAGCGGCCCCCTCTTCACTTCCGGCAAACGAGACTGACGATAGCATCCAACTGTTGCTCAACGGCATGACCTGTGCCAGCTGCGTCAATAAAGTCCAGACTGCGTTACAGAACGTCCCGGGCGTTGAGTTGGCCCGGGTAAACCTGGCGGAACGCAGCGCACTGATCACCGGTAAAGCCACACCACAGGCGTTGGTCGCGGCGGTAGAAAAAGCCGGTTATGGCGCCGAGATGATCCAGGACGAAACCAAGCGCCGTGAACGCCAACAGCAAACCGCACAGGCTAATATGAAACGCTTTCGCTGGCAGGCCGCATTAGGCTTGGCGGTGGGCGTGCCGTTGATGGCCTGGGGCGTGTTTGGCGGCAGTATGTCGCTGACGCCAGAAACCCAGCGGCCGTGGCTGATGGTTGGTATCATTACCCTGGCGGTGATGGTGTTTGCCGGTGGCCACTTCTACCGCAATGCCTGGCGATCGTTGATGAACGGCAGCGCCACTATGGATACGCTGGTCGCCTTGGGGACCGGTGCCGCATGGCTGTACTCCATCAGCGTCAACCTGTGGCCAGACTTCTTCCCGATGGAGGCACGGCATCTGTATTACGAAGCCAGTGCGATGATCATCGGCCTGATCAACCTTGGTCATGCCATGGAGCAGCGCGCGCGGCAGCGTTCTTCCCAGGCACTGGAGCGGCTACTGGATCTCACTCCGCCAACCGCCAGGCTGGTCACAGAACAGGGGGAGCAAAGTATCCCGCTGGCAGAGGTGCAATTGGGCATGACCTTGCGTTTGACGACTGGCGATCGCATCCCGGTTGACGGCGAGATCGTGCAGGGCGAAGTATGGATCGATGAAGCCATGCTGACCGGCGAAGCGTTGCCGCAGCAAAAAGGCGTCGGCGATACGGTGCATGCTGGTACGGTGGTAGACGACGGCAGCGTGCTGTTTCGCGCAGCGGCCATTGGCACCCAAACCACGCTGGCACGTATTATCAAGCTGGTGCGTCAGGCGCAAAGCAGCAAACCGGAAATCGGTAAGCTGGCAGACCGCATCTCGGCGGTATTTGTGCCCACCGTGGTCGCCATCGCCCTGTTCAGCGCCGCCATCTGGTATTTCTTTGGCCCACAACCGCAGTTGGTCTACACCCTGGTGATCGCTACCACGGTGCTAATCATCGCCTGCCCTTGCGCCTTGGGGCTGGCAACGCCGATGTCAATTATCTCTGGCGTTGGCCGAGCCGCGGAGTTTGGCGTGCTGGTGCGTGACGCCGATGCGCTGCAGCAGGCCAGCAATCTCGATACGCTGGTGTTCGATAAAACCGGTACGCTGACGGAAGGCCAGCCGCGCGTGGTGGAAATCATCACCTTTAACCAAGTGGATGAACAGCAGGCCTTACGTTGGGCCGCAGCGCTGGAACAAGGGGCTAACCACCCGCTGGCCCGTGCCATCGTCGAACAGGCTAAAGGGCAGACACTGCCTACGGTAGAGCAGTTCCGTACTTTACGCGGCTCCGGCGTCAGCGGTGAGGTTGAGGGCGTACAGCTGTTGCTGGGTAACGCCAAGCTGTTGCAAGAGAATCAGATCGCGACCGATGAGCTCACTCAGCAGATACAGCAACAGGCTGAACGCGGTATCACGCCGGTGCTGCTGGCCGCCAACGGCAAACCTGCCGCGCTGATCGCCATCCGCGATCCGTTACGCAGTGACAGCGTGAGCGCACTACAGCGCCTGCATCAGCAAGGTTATCAACTGGTGATGTTAACAGGCGATAACCCGGTGACCGCTAACGCGATTGCCAAAGAGGCCGGTATTGACCGTGTGATCGCTGGCGTATTACCCGATGGTAAGGCCGAGGCGATCAAGCAGTTGCAGGTTCAGGGCCACCGGGTAGCGATGGTCGGTGACGGCATCAATGACGCCCCTGCTCTGGCTCAGGCCGATGTCGGGATCGCCATGGGCGGCGGCAGTGATATCGCCATTGAAACTGCGGCGATCACTCTGATGCGTCATAGCCTGAACGGCGTGGCGGACGCGCTGGCCTTGTCGAAGGCGACGCTGCGTAATATGAAGCAGAACCTGCTCGGGGCATTTATCTACAACGCACTTGGCATTCCGATTGCTGCCGGTGTGCTGTACCCGCTGACGGGCACTCTGCTCAGCCCAGTGGTCGCTGGCGCGGCAATGGCACTCTCCTCCATTACCGTGGTCAGCAACGCCAACCGATTGCTGCGTTTTAAACCCAAGCAGTAACCCTTAACCGGGGCGCAACCCATCGCGCTCCGGCCTTTTGAGATAATTCCTCTGCTCTCGGGCTTTATTGTCAGCCACTTAGCGTTTAGCATGGGGAAAAGCCAGCAGCCATCCTGCACGCTGGTGGAAAGGATCAGGAGCCAGCTGTATGGGTCAACTGTTACGCCGCATTGCTACCTTTCTCGGTATTATTTCCCCGCAGAGCTACACCTACCCAGCCTTGGACATCAAGCTAACGGGAAATCGCCAACTACATTTGGTCGGCAGCATTCATATGGGCACCGTCGATATGTCGCCCCTGCCTGCTCGGCTGTCAGCACGCCTGCGCCAGGCCGATGCGTTGATCGTTGAGGCCGATATAACCGGCTCCTCCTCGCCATTTGGCCACGCTGAACCCCAACTCGAACTTGAAGAGCGTCTTGGCGATGAAGAATTCCAACGGTTGCAGGTGCTATGCCAGGAGCTGGGGGCGGATGTAGAGAGCTTCTCTGCTCTTCCCGGCTGGCAGGTAGCGCTGATGATGCAAGCACGGCAGGCACAGCGGCTGGGTTTACGCGCCGAATACGGAATTGATTATCAGCTATTGCAAGCCGCTAAAGTACAGCAGATGCCAGTGATCGAACTGGAAGGGGCCGAAGAACAGCTAAGCATGCTGGAACAACTGCCAGAAGGCGGTATGGCCCTGCTGCACGATACGTTAGAGCACTGGCACACCAACGCCCGTTTGCTGCAAACCATGGTGAGCTGGTGGCTGGACGCCAAACCGAACGCCACGTTGGAAACGCTACCCTCCACCTTCAGTGCCGAGTTGTACGACGTCTTGATGCACCGCCGCAATCGCCACTGGCAGCAAAAGCTGGAAGCGTTACCGCCGGGCAACTATGTGGTGGCAGTCGGCGCTTTGCATCTGTATGGCGAAGACAATTTACCGGCCATGCTGCAGGCACGATAAAAAAGTGGCCAATATCGCTATTGGCCAGTCAAAGAGGAATTTTTCATATTTTAGTTATACGCATTGTAACCGTGTTAACGATTACAATAGACAGGGTAGCAACCTGACGAACCTATTGGCAACTGCCTTTCATCCTCCTTGGCACAGGTTGCTCATTCGGCTCCATTTTTATCGTTTCGTTGCCACCGATGACAACTTCCCACAGTTTTGGAAAAGAAATTATGACACCCGCAGTGGTTCTGCTTGAAAAACAAAAGGTGGCCTTCACCCTCCACGCCTATCACCACGATAGCGAAGAAACCAACTTTGGCGACGAGGTGGTAAAAAAGCTGGGGTTGAACGCCGAACAGGTCTACAAAACGCTGTTGGTGGCCCTCAATGGTGACGCGAAAAACCTGGCCGTCGCGGTAACGCCGGTAGCGACCCAGTTGGATTTGAAGAAGGTGGCGAAAGCGCTAGGTGCCAAGAAAGCCGAAATGGCCGATCCGACAGTCGCTCAACGGGTGACGGGTTATCTTGTCGGCGGGATCAGCCCACTCGGGCAAAAGAAACGCTTGCCCACGGTGATCGACAGCCCAGCGCAACAGTTTGCCACCATTTTCGTTTCCGGCGGCAAACGCGGGTTGGATATTGAATTGGCGGCTAGCGATCTCTGCCGCTTACTGTCCGGCACCTTCGCCGAAATCGCCAAACGGGACTGAACACAGTAGGCCGTTACCTAACTCAGCAACGGCCTAGTACCTTACTTGTAAACGATCTCGCCTTTAGGCTCGTACGCCGCAGCATCCAGCGGTGAGTGCTTTTCGATATACTGCTTGAGCACTTCCGCATCAATAAAGCCGGTGTTGACGTAGCTTGGCAGGGTATCAATCTTTGGATAACCATCGCCGCCAAGTGCGTTGAAGTTCAGCGTCGCCATACGATAGGTCTTGTCTGCCTGTAAAGGTTCGCCCTTGATCTTGACGTCGCTAACGCCTTTGCCGTCTGCCACCAGGCTGACGTTGGCGAATTGCGCATAGGCCCCAGAATCCACCTTCATATTGGCCACCGCTGCCAGATACGGCTCAACCTCGCTGCCTTTCATATCGACATACACCAGCGTGTTGCCAAACGGCTGCACCTTGAGCACGTGTTTATAGGTGATATCACCGGCCTCGATCGAGTCACGCACGCCACCACCGCTCATCACGGCGAAGTCTGCGTTGGCGCGCTCCATCTGCGCAGCTAACAGCACGCGCGAAAGGTTGGTCTGCACGAAGCGGACTTTACTGCGATCCCCTTCCAGTTTGCCGTTGACGCTGCCCACCTTCACTTCCAACTGAGCCTTGCCCTTGTCCTGGAACGGCGTCAGTAACTTCATCATCGACGGATCTTCCTGGATCTGCTGGGTGTAATACACCCGCTCGCTGGTGCCGTCGGCTTTCTCTACCTTTTTCTTCAGGTTGATCGGGATCAGCTGATAATGCATCAGTTTCAGTTCGCCGTTGCGGAACTGGAAGTCGGCACGGCCGACGTATTTACCCCATTCGTGAGCCTGGACGATCCAGGTACCGTTTTGGCGATCTGGCGCGCAAGGCGTGCCCGGTACGTAATCCACCTGTTTGTGGTTTTCACTCGCCATACAGACCGGATCTTGCGAATGCCCACCGACAATCATATCCAGGTAGCCCGCAGGCAGGCTACGTGCCATCTCCACGTCCCCCGGCGCGTTGGAGCCATGATTACCATCGTCGTAGTGGCCCATGTGGGTAGCGGCGATAATCACGTCCGGCTTTTCATCTTTGCGCAGCTGTTCCACCACCTGCTTGGCTTCTTGCGCCGGAACACGGAATTCGATATCGGTAAAGTATTCCGGGTTGCCGATTTTTGCAGTGTCATCGGTGGTCAGGCCGATCACCGCAATCTTCACCCCTTGCTTTTCAAACAGGGCATAAGGCTTGAACAGACGTTGCTGAGTGCTTTTTTGATAAATGTTGGCGGACAACAGCGGGAAAGAAGCCCACTTCTCCTGCTGGCGCAACACGCTGAGCGGGTTGTCGAATTCGTGGTTGCCGATCGCCATCGCGTCGTAGCCGATCAGCGTCATGCCACGGAAATCGGGTTCTGCATCCTGTAAATCCGATTCTGGCACGCCGGTATTGATGTCACCACCGGACAGCAGCAGCACGCTACCGCCTTTCGCCGCCACTTCCTGACGGATGCTGTCCACCAGCGTCTTTTGCGCCCCCAGGCCGTACTCACCATGATCGTTCTGCCAGAAATGGCCGTGGTGATCGTTGGTGTGCAGGATGGTGATATCGTAGGTTTTATCCTTTTCCCAGGCACTGACCGTTCCTGAAAACAACGTCAGGGAAACAGCCAACGCACATGCGGTGGTGTGAAGCGAAAAGCGCATGGCAGATCTCCATTGTTAATAATGGGTATTTTTTGATGAGGACGAAATTGTAACGCGAATCGGCTGCAACTAATTTCAAATTTTTGCGACATACGTCAAATTATGTCGGAAAGACACGGCCGGTCCGAATTTTATCGGCGCCACCAATAGCACATAATGATCGAGAGAGAATCAGCTACCCCGTTGTCGGACGAAAGATGAACGTTATAAGATGTCGGCTCTCCCTCTCTCACTTACCAGGCTAATAATAATATGACTGACCGTAGTGAAACGGACATTCCACCGGTAACCCGCAGCGCGGCCAAAGGCACTGCGTTCTCTATTCTCGGTGCTATCAGCGTTTCCCACCTGCTCAACGATATGATGCAATCGCTGATCGTGGCGATTTACCCGATTTTGCAAGCCGATTTTAGCCTCAGCTTTGTGCAGATCGGGATGATCACCCTGACCTATCAGCTCACCGCATCGCTGCTACAACCGCTGATTGGTTATTACACCGATAAATACCCGCAGCCTTATTCGCTACCCATCGGCATGGGATTCACCCTGTCGGGATTGCTGCTGCTTTCGGTGGCCAACACTTTCCCTCTGGTGCTGCTGGCGGCCGCTTTGGTGGGCACCGGTTCCTCCGTATTCCATCCTGAGTCATCCCGCGTCGCGCGCATGGCATCCGGTGGACGGCACGGTTTGGCCCAGTCGCTGTTCCAGGTGGGCGGCAACTTCGGCAGTTCCCTCGGCCCGCTGTTGGCCGCGCTGATTATCGCCCCCTACGGCAAGGGCAATATCGCCTGGTTCTCACTGGCTGCGCTGCTGGCCATTGTGGTCTTGTTGCAGGTCAGTAAATGGTATAAGCAGCAACATCGGGCAGCTCAAGGCAAGCCAAAAGCCGCTTCTCTGGTCAAACCGCTGCCAAAACGTACCGTGGTGTTCTCCTTAAGCATCCTGCTGGTGCTGATCTTCTCCAAATACTTCTACTTGGCGAGCATTAGCAGCTATTACACCTTTTATCTCATACATAAGTTCGGCGTTTCGGTACAGAATGCCCAATTCCATCTGTTTGCCTTCCTGTTTGCCGTAGCGGCAGGAACCATCATTGGCGGGCCTTTGGGTGATAAGTTTGGACGTAAATATGTCATTTGGGGCTCCATCCTGGGTGCTGCTCCCTTTACCTTGGCTTTACCTCATGCTTCTCTCTACTGGACCGGGGTTTTGACGGTGATCATCGGGGTTATTCTGGCCTCGGCCTTCTCGGCCATTCTGGTGTATGCGCAGGAGCTGATCCCCGGCAAAGTGGGGATGGTTTCCGGGCTATTCTTCGGTTTTGCTTTCGGTATGGGCGGGTTAGGTGCGGCAGTTCTTGGTTATGTCGCCGATTTGACCAGCATCGAGCTGGTTTATCAAATCTGTGCATTCCTGCCGCTTATCGGCATTATCACCGCATTGCTACCAAATATGGAGCATAACCAGCAATAACCCTGATACAACCCCGGTTTAGCGCAGAAGTTAAACCGGGTTATCCACTCCGAAACCCCATTTAATCCGGTCAATTACGCCATAATTCCCCTTCCTTCTGCCAAAATAGACGAATAGTCTGGTTTTTTACACAAAACCCTAAATTAGCTAAGCAATGAAAGCGCAAATGCAATAAACTAAATGTATCCTTTCGTAACACCCGTGAGCACAACCAGAGGAGTATGGATGCATAATTCAACACCCTTGATCACCACTATTGTTGGAGGGTTAGTACTCGCCTTCCTCTTCGGAATGCTGGCAAACCGCCTGCGCATCTCCCCGTTGGTAGGGTATCTGGCCGCAGGCGTTCTTGCCGGCCCGTTTACCCCCGGTTTCGTCGCTGATACCTCGTTAGCGCCGGAACTCGCGGAGATTGGGGTGATCCTGCTGATGTTCGGTGTTGGTCTCCATTTCTCGCTTAAAGATCTCCTCGCTGTAAAAAATATCGCTATCCCTGGGGCCATTGCCCAAATCGCCGTCGCGACGGTGTTGGGGATGGGGTTGTCCAAACTGATGGGCTGGGATTTGGTTTCCGGCCTGGTGTTCGGCCTGTGTCTGTCCACCGCCAGTACCGTGGTACTGCTGCGCGCCCTGGAAGAACGGCAACTGATCGACAGCCAACGCGGGCAGATCGCCATCGGCTGGCTGATTGTCGAAGATTTGGCCATGGTGTTGGCCCTGGTGCTGCTGCCTGCATTTGCCAATATGCTCAACAGCGATACCGCCAGCACCACACAGCTGCTCACCGAGTTGGCCATCACCATTGGCAAGGTTATCGCCTTTATCGCGCTGATGATTATCGTCGGCCGCCGTGTGGTGCCATGGATCCTGGCAAAAACCGCCAGTACCGGCTCGCGCGAGCTGTTTACGCTGGCGGTGTTGGCACTGGCGCTGGGTATTGCCTACGGCGCTGTCGGCCTGTTTGACGTCTCATTTGCCCTGGGTGCCTTCTTTGCCGGTATGGTGCTGAACGAATCGGAACTGAGCCACCGCGCAGCGCACGATACGCTGCCGCTGCGTGACGCCTTTGCGGTGCTGTTCTTTGTCTCGGTCGGTATGCTGTTCGATCCGATGATCCTGATCAACCAACCGCTGGCGGTGTTGGCAACGCTGGCGATTATCCTGTTTGGTAAATCGGTGGCGGCCTTCGCGCTGGTCAAAATGTTCGGTCACTCCAAGCGTACCGCGCTGACCATTTCCGCCAGCCTGGCACAGATTGGTGAATTCGCCTTTATCCTGGCCGGATTGGGGGTCACGCTAGGCATGATGGATCAGCATGGCCGCAATCTGGTGCTGGCCGGGGCGATCCTGTCAATCATGCTCAACCCGCTGCTGTTTACCTTGCTGGAGCGCTATCTGGCCAAGACGGAAACCATCGAGGATCAGATCCTGGAAGAAGCGGTGGAGGAAGAGAAGCAGATCCCGGTCGATATCTGCAATCATGCCGTCGTAGTCGGTTATGGTCGTGTTGGCAGCCTGTTAGGGGCCAAGCTGACCGAAGAGGGCGTGTCGATGGTGGTGATAGAAAACTCTCGCCCACGGGTTGAAGCGCTGCGCGCTCAAGGGATCAAAGCGGTGTTAGGCAACGCGGCAAATCCTGAGATCATGGAACTGGCAAGGCTAGACTGCGCACGCTGGTTGCTGCTGACCATTCCCAACGGCTATGAAGCCGGTGAGATCGTGGCCTCGGCCCGCACCAAGCGCCCTACTCTGGAGATTATCGCCCGCGCTCATTACGACGACGAGGTTTCGTATATTTCCGACCGGGGTGCCGATCAGGTGGTGATGGGTGAACGCGAGATCGCCAACAGCATGTTGAATATCCTCAAGCTGGATTCGCTGTCGGACGAAGAGAAACTGGCCGCCTGCCCAATCTGACGCCATTAAGCCGGTAAGAGCGCTAAAACAGCGCTCTTACCGGTTGTTGGTTACCGTTCCCAGTAAGACTCTTCCAGGCTGTCTTCCCGCTCCGGCAACCCACGGGTCAAACGTGGAGAGTGCTGGTTAAGGACCTGATAGCTAACGCGGTTAGCATATTTGCAGACCTGCGCCAATGAAGAATAGGTCAGGTAGCTACGCACATGCTTGCTGGAGTTTGGCACGTTGTTACGGTGATAGCCGTTAGCGGCGATATCATGCAGCAGCGCAGACAGCGCACCGTCGCCCGCACCGTTGGTATTCATGATCTTTTCCGGGCCGCCCATATACGGGGCGATATGCGAATAGACCTTGAGCGCGTTTTCGCAGCTTGCACGGCGCATCGCACGGCTGAATTCAAAGCGGTTAAACTCGGCGATATGGCCCGGCAACAGCGGATGCTGGGTTTCACGCTTGTTGGCCTCTTCGGTGTAACCTGCCATATACAGACCGTTTGGCCCAGCGGTACACAGCACCAAATCTACCCAGTCCAATGCCATCTCTGAGGCCATCAGCGGATCGCTCAACCCAGTGAGTTCCAACGCCTCATCTTCGTTCATCGCCAGAATGGAGACATGCTCTCTGAGAAAATCACGCCACCACACCGGATTATCCGCAATGACGTACTTGGTGCCCAGCGTCAGCACCACCGGTACATCATGCTTTTTGGCAAACTTTATCGCCTGCATGGTGGCTTCCGGCATGGGTTCACCGGGTTTGCAACGCACCAGATAGGAGGTCAGTACCAACGCGGCAGCCCCTGCGATCACCTCTTCAGGAATGCTTTCCGGGCGTAGCTGGTTCATCTGGCCTGGGCTGATGGCAAAGGTGCGCTCGCCGCTCTCGCTAATCAGCGTAAAGCAGCGGCCAATGGCTCCATCCACCGCTTGCAGGTAGTTGAGATCGGTACGGCTGGAGGTGTTGCACAGATAGCGATAGGCATAGCTGCCAATTTTGACGTTGCTGCACATCACGCCGAGCAGCACGGAACGATCGTCCGCCAGTACCGAGTAGTTGTGCAGGGTGTTACCGATGGTGCCACCGGCAAATTGATGGGTGATCAGGTTATTGTCGCTCAGTTCCTGATACAGCGCCTCGGCAACGTCGTCTTCAATGACCAGCGAATGGCCCAGGCTAAGTCCGTAGCGTTCGACAAACGCGTCATCCACTTTGGCTTCGATATCCACCAGCGTCTGATCGATACCGACGACATAAGAGGTACTGACTTCATTTTCAGGCTGTGTCTGCTGCAATAACGGATCGCGAGCGTTGACCGGAAAATAATGTTTGGATTTACGTTTACCAGGAAATTTCATGTGATTGGCGGTGAGTTGCGGTGAACAGGCAGGAATGTTAGCACATTCCTGCCTGATTGCTGCGTTTTCACGTGAGCATTTTGCCAACCGAGCGGTGAAAAACCGGCTTGATTACAGCCGTTGCCCCACCAGCTGTTGCATCATATCAATATGGGCGGCGTCATCATTGAGTGCCGGAATGTATTCAAACTTCTCGCCACCCGCCTCCAGGAAAATTTCGCGGTTCTGCTCTTTGATCTCCTCCAGCGTTTCCAGGCAATCCGCAGAAAAGCCGGGGCAGATCAGTTGGATATGCTTCACGCCTTGCGCTGGCAGACTCTTCAGGGTTTCGTCGGTGTACGGCGTCAGCCAGGGCTCCCGACCGAAGCGCGATTGGTAGGTCATCATCACCCGATCTGGGGCCAGCGGTATGGCTGCCGCCAACGCGCGGTAGGTATCTTCGCAGCGTTGCGGGTAATCATCACCCAGCGTGGCGTAGCGTTTGGGAATACCGTGGAACGACATCACCAGGCGGTCAGGCTTACCGTGTTCGGCGAACGCCCGCTCAACGCTTTGCTGCAAGGCCAGGATATACGCTGGGTGCTCGGCATAGTCACGGATAAAGCCAATCGATGGCAGGCGGCGATAGCCTTTCAGCACCCGCGCAACACCATCCCAGACTGCGGCGCTGGTCGAGCACGAGTATTGCGGATACAGCGGCAACACCACCAAATTGGTCACGCCCTGTGCCAATAGGTTATCGATCGCCTGTGCCAGACTGGGTGATCCGTAGCTCATGCCAAGTTCCACCGGGGTATTCGGCATACGCGCCGCCAGCTCCCGCTGTTGGCGGCGGCTGTAGACCAGTAACGGTGAACCTTCGTCCATCCAGACAGATTGATAAAGCTTTGCCACACGCGGTGAACGGATCGGCAGAATGATGCCGTTAAGAATTGGCCACCAGATCAGCGGCGCAGTGTCGACCACCCGGTTGTCACTGAGAAATTCTTTCAGATAGCGTTTTACCGCCTGCGGGGTAGGTGCCTCTGGCGTCCCCAGATTCACCAGCAATACCCCGTGTTTCTCTTGCTTCATTCCGATCCCCTTGTCCTTCCCGGCAAATACCCTGTTATTTCTCAGCGTATTAACAGCCACTCATGCGGTCTATTGTAACGGAAAAGCGCCGGACCGGAACCTATATCAGCAACAGGTAAAACGGGGGTTATTTTTGCGCCAGCTGCCAGACGGCAGCTACGTTGCGCGCCGTGACTTCCAGGTTATGTGCCGCGTCCACCAGCGCTTCTGGCAGCGTCACGATGCGATCGATCACCGAGAAAGCGGCGTCGATGCCGTGTTGATGCACCACCTGATAGTCTTTTGACAGGCTACCGGCAATGGCAATCACCGGTAATTGGTGGCGCTTGGCTACCCGCGCAACGCCGATCGGGGTTTTGCCGTGGATCGACTGGCTGTCGAGCCGCCCTTCACCAGTGATCACCAGGTCTGCATCACGTACCGCATCTTCCAGATGCAGCGTTTCGATCACGATTTCGATGCCTGGTCGCAGTTCTGCCGCCAGAAAACCGATCAATGCCGCTCCCATGCCCCCGGCAGCACCTGAGCCTGGCACCTGCATGACCTTGCGCCCGGTGGTCTGCTCCAGGAGCGTACCGTAATGATGCAATGCCTTGTCCAGTTGCTGCACCTTCTCCGGCGTGGCCCCTTTTTGTGGGCCGAAGATCGCTGAAGCCCCGTGATCGCCACACAGCGGGTTATCCACGTCACAGGCTACCGTGATCTTCACCTGCTGCAAGCGGGGATCCAACTGACTGAGGTCGATATGCGCCAGTTGCGCCAACGCCGCGCCACCGGGCCGTAATTCTTGATTGTGCTGGTCGAGTAGCTTAGCGCCCAGCGCCTGCATCATGCCCGCCCCGCCATCGTTGGTTGCGCTGCCGCCGATCCCCAAAATGATCGAGTCTACACCGCGTTGCAGTGCCGCCAGGATCAGCTCGCCGGTACCAAAGCTGCTGGTCACTAACGGATCGCGTTCGTCCCCCGCCACCAGATGCAGCCCGGATGCGGCTGCCATTTCGATCACTGCGGTTTTCCCTTCCCCCAGCAGACCATAAAATGCTGCAGTAGGTTTGCCCTGCGGCCCGCTTACCTGCACATTGATGATTTCCCCACCGGTAGCGGCCACCATCGCATCAACGGTGCCTTCGCCTCCGTCCGCCATAGGCAGCAAAACGTAGTGAGCTTGCGGGTAGATTTGCCGGAAACCACGCTCGATCGCTTCTGCGACACCCTGAGCACTCAGGCTCTCTTTAAAGGAGTCGGGGGCAATTACCACTTTCTGTAGGGTGTTCATCGACAGTGCCTTAATCTTCAGAGGATGCCACTGCATCGGTTAGTGAATACCATACCCTGCCGACAACGGAAATTCTTTAGAGATAGACACAAACAAAAGAGTAAAAAACAACGCTATTTTGTGCATTCACACAATTCAATCCTGCATCAACATCCCGATATACAGTTGCAAGACGTCCGCCAATTGATTGATCTTCAGGCCAGTCGTTTTTTCTACGCGCTGCAGGCGGTAACGCAGGGTGTTAACGTGAATATGCAACTGTGCCGCAGTCTTGGTTTGGTCACAATTCTGATTGAAATAGTGGCGCAGCGTGTTTCTCAGCATCCCTTTTTCATCCTGAGCGCTCAATTGCCGCCAGGGCCGTGAAAGCTCCTGGGCTCGCCAATCTTCCCCCAAATCGCACAGCAGCGAGGGCAGCGGATAGTCATCATAAAATAGCGTGTGCTGGACCAGTTTGAGACGGTGCGCCATGGTTTGCACTGCTCTTGCGGTCTGGATGGAGCGATAGACGCCCTCCTCACCACTGTAAAAGCCCCCGACGATCAACCGCAGGCCAAAGCGTTGCTGGATCTCATGCTGGAGCTGCTGGGCCAGCTTACGCTCCTGCTGCACGTCCCACACACCCTGTTTCATACAGGCCGGGCGCAAGAGCACCAGTTCATTAAAGCTGGTCATGGTGATCAGCGCCTCACGCTGGGTGATCTCCAGCTCTGCCAGCAAGCCTCTCAGTACCTGCGGCTGCGGTTCATACAGCTCTAGCAGCCAGACAATGCGTGGCTGTTGCAGATCCAGCTCTAAATAGGCCGCCATCGCCTCGCGCGAACCGGGTTCACTGTGCCCTTGCAGCAGTTGGTTGGCCAGTTCTTCCCGGTAACGCTTTTCCCACTGATGTTGATCGAGCATCGCAGCCTGTTCCACCATCAGCTCCGCCGCCATTTTTACCAGTTCGCCATAAGCTCGCACCTGGGCCGGATCGCCGGAAACCCCAATCGCGCCCACCAGTTGATTACGAAAGCTGAACGGCAGATTGATGCCGGGTTGCACGCCCTTCAGATGTTGTGCCGTGGCCTCATCTATCTCCACCACTCGGTTTTCGGTCAGGGCCAATACCGCCCCTTCGTGGCGCTGATACAGGCGCGAGGCGTTGCCGGAAGCAATGATGACACCGTTGCTGTCCATCACGTTGACCGAATGGTGAATGATGCTCATCGCACGTTGCACGATCTGGCGCGCGGTCGCTTCTTGCAAAAAATTTGTCTGCCTGGGCATGCGGCTCTTCCTGTCGAACGAAACGGTGGCACCTTTAAGCTATCATGAAGCGGCAAAAAAAAACGCCGGGCAGCAACAGCAAGCCCAGCGTTTTCTACAGCCTTGACACCGATTAGCCCAGAATGGCCGCCAGCTCAGCGCTCACTTCCGTCACCTTACGGGTGCCATCGATCTTGTGGTAAGACGTATTACCCGCCTCGGCTTCTTTATGATAGTAAGACACCAGCGGCGCGGTCATCTGATGGTATTCCACCAGGCGCTTACGCACGGTCTCTTCCTGATCGTCTTTACGGGTGGTCAGCTCTTCGCCGGTGGCGTCGTCTTTCCCTTCTACCTTCGGCGGATTGAATTTGATGTGGTACACGCGGCCAGATGGCGCATGCACGCGGCGGCCAACGATACGATCGACGATCAGTTCGTCCGGCACGTCGAACTCCAGCACGTAATCCACTTTAATGCCAGCTTCTTTCATCGCATCGGCCTGTGGAATGGTGCGTGGGAAACCGTCCAGCAGGAAACCGTTACGGCAGTCTTCCTGGGTAATACGCTCTTTGACCAGCGCAATAACCAGCTCATCGGTCACCAGCTTGCCGGCGTCCATGATTTCTTTCGCCTTTTTGCCCAGCTCAGAACCGGCCTTAACGGCTGCGCGCAACATATCGCCCGTGGAGATTTGCGGAATGCCGTATTTCTCCATGATGAATTGAGCCTGAGTGCCTTTACCAGCGCCTGGAGCGCCCAGCAGAATGATACGCATTGCGTAAATCCCCTTGCTATGTATTTCCCTTCATTCTTCGGGCCGCGGCCGGAAGTCTATCGGGTTTGAGTTTTTATTAAATTTCGAAAACACTCAACCTTACCATTTCTGAGGGGGGTGGCTCAAGGTAGCGAGAGGAAATCGGTTGCGGAAAGATCGGGCTGAAACGAGGCAAGCAGGAGAAAAATTTGACGGGAATAGAAGATATTACGCCCCAAACCCTAAGGTCTGGGGCGTATTTTGCTGATTAAGCGGACAACAGCTTATTCATGCGGCGGATAAACTGGTTTGGATCTTCCAGCGTACCACGCTCTGCCAGCAGGGCCTGATCCAACAGCAGATCGATCCATTCAGCAAATTGTTCGTTATCGCCCACATCGGATGCGCGTTTGACCAACGCATGCTCAGGGTTCAGCTCGAAGATATACTTCACTTCCGGCGCAGCCTGCCCCGCAGCGGCAAACAGTTTGGCCATCTGGGTGCTCATCTCGTCGGCATCGGTGGTGACGATGGCCGGGGTATCCGTCAGGCGGTGCGTCAGACGCACGTCCTTCACGCGCTCACCCAGCAGCGTCTTGACCCGCTCGATAAACGGCTCCAGCTGCTTTTCGGCTTCTTTTTGCTCTTCGGTTTCATCCGCCAGTTTATCCAGCGCTTCATCCGCTTTGCTGACCGACTGGAACACCTTACCGTCAAACTCGGTCAGGTAGCTCATCATCCACTCATCGATGCGGTCAGACAGCAGCAGGACTTCGATGCCTTTCTTGCGGAACAGCTCCAAGTGCGGGCTGCTCTTGGCAGCGGCATAACTGTCGGCGGTGATGTAGTAAATCTTGTCCTGACCTTCGGTCATGCGGCCAACGTACTCTTCCAGCGAGACGGTTTGCGCCGAGCTGTCATTGTGCGTAGAAGCAAAGCGCAGCAGTTTGGCGATGGCCTCTTTGTTGCCGCCGTCCTCCGCTGGCCCTTCTTTCAGTACCATACCGAACTGCTGCCAGAACTTCTGGTAGGCTTCCGCGTCGTCTTTGGCCAGCTTGTCCAACATCTGCAACACGCGTTTGGTCAGCGCGCCACGCAGGTTTTGGGTAACACGACTGTCCTGCAGGATTTCACGCGAAACGTTCAACGGCAGATCGTTGGAATCGATCAGGCCACGCACAAAGCGCAGGTAGTTCGGCATGAACTGCTCGGCGTCATCCATGATAAACACGCGCTGAACGTACAGCTTCAGGCCGTGTTTATGATCGCGATTCCACATATCCCACGGCGCCTGGGCCGGGATGTACAGCAGGCTGGTGTACTCCTGCTTACCTTCCACCCGGTTGTGGCTCCAGCTCAGCGGATCGGTAAAGTCATGGGCAATGTGCTTGTAGAACTCTTTGTACTCTTCTTCGGTCACGTCGGCTTTGCTGCGAGTCCACAACGCTTGCGCCTTGTTGATTTTCTCCCAGGTGACGGTGCCGTCTTCTTCATTCTTGGTTTCGATCTCTACCGGCAGTGCAATGTGATCGGAATATTTGCCAATCACCGAGCGCAGACGCCAGCCGTCGAGGTATTCGTCTTCGCCTTCACGCAGGTGCAGGGTAATTTCGCTGCCGCGATCGGCCTTGCTGATATCGGCGATGGTGTAATCACCTTCACCGGCAGACTCCCAGTACACCCCTTGATCTTCCGCAGCACCGGCCGCGCGGGTACGTACGGTGACTTTGTCCGCCACGATGAACGCCGAGTAGAAGCCCACGCCGAACTGACCGATCAGTTGGCTGTCTTTCGCCTGGTCGGAGCCGATAGACTCCAGGAAGGCCTTGGTACCCGATTTGGCAATCGTCCCCAGGTTTTCGATCACTTCTTCGCGGCTCATGCCGATGCCGTTATCGGCAATCGTCAGGGTGCGCTTCTCTTTGTCGAAGGACAGACGCACACGCAGCTCGCCATCACCTTCATACAGTTCCGGCTTGGAAAGCGCGCGGAAACGCAGTTTGTCCGCCGCATCGGAGGCGTTGGAGATCAGCTCACGCAGGAAGATTTCTTTATTGGAGTACAGCGAATGGATCATCAAATGAAGCAGTTGTTTGACTTCAGACTGGAACCCACGGGTTTCTTGACCTTTCATACTCATTGATTACCTCAAAGACAGTAATGACCAAATCATGCAATGAGGATCAAATGGGGTTAACTCTGTGGTTTTTCAAGCGACTGGCGGGGAATTTTTTGTCAACGGATTACGGGACAGAGGACTGCCCCGTACAGAATCATCAGAATTTGATCGCGTGGCGTCCGGCCAGGGAGTGCGACAGCGTGGTGCCATCCACCATTTCCAGTTCACCACCCACCGGAACCCCGTGGGCAATGCGGCTGGCAAGTACGCCATATTGGCCACACATCTCGGCGATGTAGTTAGCCGTGGCGTCTCCTTCCACCGTTGGGTTGGTGGCCAGGATCACTTCAGTGATGGTTTCCTTCTCCAGCCGTTGCTCCAGCCGATCCAGGCCGATATCGCCTGGGCCAATGCCGTCTAACGGTGACAGATGGCCCATCAGCACAAAGTAGCGCCCGGCAAACTGGCCGGTCTGCTCGATGGCGTGAATATCCGCCGGGCTCTCCACTACGCAAATCTGGCCGTTTTGCTGGCGGCGTACATTATTGCAGATGGTGCAGGTATCCTGCTCGGTGAAGGTACGGCAATCGGCACAGTGTCCGATCTCCGACATGGCACGGGTCAGCGCCTGTGCCAGCCGCATACCACCGCTGCGATCGCGCTGCAGCAGTTGGAACGCCATACGCTGCGCCGACTTCGGGCCAACGCCCGGCAGGCAGCGCAGTGCCTCCATCAATGATTCAAGGAGCGGGCTGGTTTGCATCAGAACGGCATCTTAAAGCCTGGCGGCAACTGCATCCCGCTGGAAACCGACGCCATCTTCTCTTTCTGGGTTTCTTCGATGCGACGTGCTGCGTCATTGAAAGCGGCAGCGATCAGATCTTCCAGCATCTCTTTGTCGTCTTCCATCAGGCTTGGGTCGATTTCTACTCGGCGGCAGTTATGTGCCCCGTTGATGGTCACTTTCACCAAGCCTGCCCCGGATTCACCCGTCACTTCCAATTTGGCAATTTCTTCCTGCATCTGCTGCATCTTTTCCTGCATTTGCTGGGCTTGCTTCATCAGGTTACCCATACCGCCTTTACCAAACATAGTCGTCTCTCATAGCATTGGCCGCGCACCGTGCGCCGCGTTAAATAGGGCGAATACTCTCTTCATCCAGATCTGCATCGAAGAACCGACGCAGGGTCTGGATATTGGTATCCGCAACGATGGACTGGCGAGCCTGCGCCAGTTTTTCTTCATAAATGGCTTGCCGCCACTCCAGCGGAGTCCGCTCCGCCGAATTATCGTCTTCCACCACGCTGAGTTCAACCGTGCGGCCATGTAACTCACTGAGTGCCTGCGCCAGCGTCTTCTGCGCCGAAGGCGAATTCAGATGACGCTGCGAAGACCGCAGGTGGAGACAAATGCTGTCCGGAGCCAGTTGCTGCTTAAAGGCGTTTAACGCCAGTTGCTGCACCAGTTTCGGTATTTTTAGCTGGTCGATCTCTGCCGCCCAAGGATCGCGCTCGATGGACTCAACCACCAGTTTAGCCGACAGCTCAGGCGTTTTTTCATGTTCGAGCGCAGTGCGCAACGCTTTTGGCGTGGCCAGCGGTTCCGGCGCGGCTTCAGGTTCGGTAAGCGCGCGCCAGCGATAGGCCTCCGGCTTGGCCGACTTCTCCGTCACGATCTTTTCGGCCTGACGCTTCTGGCTGCGTTCGGTTACCGAGGCTAAACGCTCTAGTGCCGAGTTAGCCGGCCGCGCTATTCCTGGCGCCGCCGGCTCATTCTTTTTTGCGGTAGATGCCCCCTGTTGCCGCAGCAACTGGGTTCGCGCTTTAAGTAATTGCGCGGTAGCATCCGGTAAATTGGTTGGTTGAGTATTCTGCGGCGACGCAGCCTGCCCTAAGGGAGGCGGGGCATCCGGATAGGGTGAAGGTGGCGCAACGGCCATATTCCCCTGTGGCTGTGCGGGCGCGATCTGCACCATGGCCACCGGCTCTGGGATCACCGCTTTGGGGTGAAACGCCAGCGCGCGAAGCAGGGTCATCTCAACGCCCATACGGCGATCCGGCGCATAGGCCAGCTCTTTGCGGCCAACCAGCAAGGTTTGATAATAAAGCTGTACGTCCGTTGGCGGCAGGGTACGCGCCAGCTCACGTAACCGCTGCTCAATCGCAGCGTAATGGTTGTCCAGCACCGAGGGCAGCAGTTGCACCATCGCAATGCGGTGCAGCAGCGCCAGCGTCTCCACCAGCAGGTTTTCCCAATCCAGGCCGCGTGACGCTGCCTGGGCGACCTGCGCCATCACTTTTTCACCGTCGGCACTCACCAGGGCTTCCAGGATGGCCAGCGGCTGCTCATCATCCAACGTCCCCAGCATCTGGCTGACGGTGTCGGTCGTCACCTGCCCCTGCCCCATGGCAATCGCCTGGTCGGTCAGGCTGAGGGCATCACGCATACTGCCATCGGCGGCGCGTGCCAACAGCTGCAACGCGCGGGCATCGCTGGTGATGTGCTCTGCCAGCAAGACGGTTTCCAACTGGGTGCGGATTTGTTCCACGTCCATCGCTTTAAGATGGAATTGCAGGCAGCGGGAAAGAATAGTGACCGGCAGCTTCTGCGGATCGGTGGTTGCCAATAGGAACTTGACGTGCGCAGGCGGCTCTTCCAGCGTTTTCAATAACGCATTGAAGCTGTGGCGCGAGAGCATGTGAACTTCATCGATCAGGTAAACCTTGAAACGGCCACGCGCCGGGGCGTATTGCACGTTATCGAGCAGATCGCGAGTATCTTCCACTTTGGTTCTGGAGGCGGCATCGATCTCGATCAGATCGACAAAGCGCCCCTGCTCAATTTCACGGCAGTTATCACATTGGCCACAGGGCGTCGCGGTGATGCCTGTTTCGCAGTTCAAACCTTTGGCCAGCAGCCGCGCAATGGTGGTTTTACCCACGCCGCGCGTGCCGGAGAACAGATAGGCGTGATGGATCCGCCCCAGAGAGAGGCCATTAGCCAGCGCCGTCAGGACATGCTCTTGTCCGACAACCTCTGCAAACGTTTGGGGGCGCCACTTACGGGCAAGAACCTGATAGCTCATTAAGACTTCATCACTGATTTATGGAGTAATTTCAACCCAAGTAGTACATCACAACGTCGAGGACATTGCCATGTGGGCGGCCTGCTGGGTACCGAGGTTGAACCGATACCCTTTATCGTCCGATGGCCACTCACACTTTAGTGTAACAGTACGCCCGCCGTCATTCCTATAACTTTGCATCATGCCTGCCAGACGCGAGCTTGGTGGCCAGTCAATGACAGGAAAACACCTTGGCGAAGGTTAACCACCTGAAAGAATTTATACTGTGTTTGACAGGGAAGAGCTATCGAGTTGAAACGGCCAACGAACGCCAGCCGTTAAAGTTTTAGTGACGAATCTGGGCCAGCTCGTCTTCGGTCAAACCCGTTGCCTCAAGCACGGCCTCACGAGCCATGCCCATTTTGAGTAGGCTACGAGCGACGTCCAGCTTACCTAGCAGAACACCTTCTTCGCGGCCTTCTTCACGTCCTTCTTCAAGCCCAGCTATTCGGCCCTCTTCTCGACCTGCAATTCTGCCTTTCTGCTCCAGCTGTTGTGCGATCGTCATTAGTTCGTCTCCGTGTTCGGGCACTCGTTGTGCCAGCTCGCGTACAAAGGCTTCGGCGTCAGCGGTTTCGCCAGCCTGTACTAAATAGAAGGCAGTAGAGCGCGCGGGGATGTGGCTGTTATACGTCAACCCCGCAGCGAACCACGGGGTTGTCTATCGAAGGTATCAATGCCCGGCGAAGTCGAGCAGGCAGTAGCAATTAATACCCAGATTATTCAGGCGCGTTTCGCCCCCGAGGTCCGGCAGGTTGATGATAAATGCCGCGTCTGTCACTTCGCCACCCAAACGGCGGATCAGCGTGGCGGTGGCTTCGATCGTGCCACCGGTGGCCAGCAAATCGTCAACGACCAGTACTTTGTCGCCAGCAACGATGGCATCGGTGTGAATTTCCAGCTTGTCGGTGCCGTATTCCAGCTCATAGCTTTCGCTCAGCGTCGCACGCGGCAATTTACCCGGTTTGCGTACCGGCACAAAGCCAACGCCCAGCGCCAACGCCACTGGTGCCCCGAACAGGAAACCACGCGCTTCAGTACCCACCACCTTGGTGACGCCCGTATCGCGGTAACGTTCGACCAGCAGTTCAATACTGGAAGCATACGCCAGCGGGTTTTCCAACAGGCTGGTCACATCACGGAACAGAATACCCGGCTTCGGGTAGTCGGGAATGGTTTTGATACTGTCTCTAATATACTGAAGCTGTTGCGCAGTCGCGGTCATAGTTATTGCCTGATAAAACTACCTGATAACTTCCACACAGGCCTGCAACCACCACGCTTTGAACAAAAAAACGTCGGGAGGAAACCTGCGCACGAAAACGCCCAAATCTATGCAAAAAGGCGGATAAATGCAACTGACGCCGCACGATCAGCGTTGTTTTTGTTGCGGCAGGTCAATAACTGGCAGCCGGAGCATAAAGGTCAGCAAAATAACCAGGATCGCCAGCAGTACACCTCGCACCCACCAAAGGTTCACCAACCAGAGGGAAGCGGCAAACGTCACTACAATAACCAGCACCGCTTTCCACTTGGCTCCGGGCGGTAACGCCTTATGCTGTTGCCAATGGCGCAAATAAGAACCGAACCAGGACCGATACAGCAACCAATGATGAAACCGCGGTGAAGAACGTGCAAAGCACCAGGCAGCCAACAACAGAAACGGGGTCGTTGGCAGCAGTGGCAGCACCACGCCCAACGTTGCCAGCACCACGGCTAACCAACCCAGTATAATCAACAACCAACGAGTCATGCCTGTCCTTACCTATCATGATGGCCCGTTTACTGTAGCATCCTTGGCCATAATGCTGCCAGTTGGCGGCTTTATCCATCCGAAGCTTGTCTGATCTCTCTTTCACGGGCAAGCTTAGGTACTTACTGCCTATCGAAGGATCTCACGTGACTACGCACCGCTTATTACAGGCGCTTGAACAACAGATCGCCACCCTGGCCAGCGAAATCCAACCGCGAGGTGATACTCCGATCTCGCAGGCGCGGTTTGACGTTGCCCTGTTCTCCAACCACGGCACGCGGTTACGAGATTATCTGGCCGAGATACAAAAGAACTTTGCCCAGCTACAAACGGCGGTCAAAGACAACCGTACCGCTCACGTCGCCTTTCTGGCAGAAAAGCTGGTGGCACAGCTCACCGCGTTACAACGCGAAATGGCGACCCAAACGATACGGCGTAAAAATCAGCCGAAGGAAGTGGCGGTGGTCGATTTGTACCATAAACTCGCCGAACATCAGGATTATGAACGCCGCCTGATCGCCATGATCCAGGACCGCGAAAGTCTGTTAGGGCAACAAACCACCTTCGCCGCGCAGAAGAAATTACAACAGGAACTGGCCGCATTCGAGGGCAGATTAGTGCGTTGTCGGCAAGCGTTGGCGCGCATAGAGCGCAGTATTGAGCGAAAAGAAAACGGTTTTTGAATATTTGTCACAATATTTTAATGATTATTCCCCTCCCCGCGCCAGGTTCACTATACTCAGCCAAAGCACAATCTCGTCTCTCCTGCGTTTAAAACACGGGAAGATCCCTTTACTCACACCAACGTTGGACTTATGTCGCTAGAGAATGCCTCCCCAGAATTACAACTGGCGGTAGACTTGATTTACCTGCTGGAATGCAACGAGATCGATCCGGCAACGGCGCTGGCCGCGCTGGACATTGTCAGAAAAGACTATCAGGAAAAGATGCAGCGTGCAGGCATCACCTCACCGTATTTGCCCGCGGGCCAATGATCATGGCCCGCTAGCGTTATCATCAGGTTCCTACACCGCAGGTTGATCACCGATGCCTGGAACCTGCGCCCGCTTGACCTCCTGCACTTCGTTGCCCTGCTGGTTATGCAGGTACACTTCCAACTGGTTGAAGGCGATATTAATGTCGTTCTCACGGCATAGGCGGTCAATCGCCCGGTTCAGTTCATCCACGGTATAGCTGCGATCGCGCAGCTCACGCACGTACAACCGTAGCTCATGATCCAGCGTGCTGGCACCAAAGTTGAGGAAAAAGACCATCGGCTCAGGATCCGTCATCACGCGCGGGTTTTCATGCGCCGCTTGCAACAGCACCGCCTTGACCTTGTCCAGATCGGAGCCATAGGCCACTCCCACTTTAATCAGCACGCGAGTAATGGTGTCTGACAGTGACCAGTTAATCAGCCGCTCGGTGACAAACGCTTTGTTGGGAATGATCACTTCTTTGCGGTCAAAGTCCGTAATGGTGGTCGCACGAATACGGATCTTGCTGACCGTCCCGGAGTACGTGCCGATGGTGATGGTATCGCCGATCCGCACCGGGCGTTCAAACAGGATGATCAAGCCGGAAACGAAGTTGGCAAAAATTTCCTGCAAACCGAAGCCCAAACCTACCGACAGCGCCGCCACCAGCCACTGGAGTTTGTCCCAAGAGACGCCCAGCGATCCTAACGCGGTGATGGTCCCCACCGCCGTGATCAGATAGGTCAGAATAGTGGTAATGGCGTAAGACGCCCCCTGTCGCAACTGCAGGCGGGATAACACCAGCACTTCCAGCAACCCCGGCAGGTTGCGCGTCATGACGTAAGCGACGATCACCGCCAGGACGGCCACCATCATATTGCCCAACGTTACCGCCTGCGGTATCACACTGCCCGCCACGTTGCTGGAGTAATGCCATAGGGTAACGCTGTCGAGGTAGGAGATCACCGTGACCAGATCCGACCATATCGCATAAAACGCACTGGCGAAGATCAGAAACAGCACCATGGTGGTCAAACGCAGCGACTGCTGGTTGATTTGATCCAGCGCCAGTGGGGGTTCCTCTACCGGCTCGTTACCTTCGGCTCCCTCTTTCTCTTTGGCCTGGTTTTGGCGGCGCGCAAGGGCACGGCGATAGGCCAACCGACGCGCGGCTACACTCAGGCCACGGATCGCTGCCAGATAAACGATAATCCACAGGAAGTACAGATACAGGCTATCGATCCAACGGCCAGCCAAACGTAACGTGGTATAGAAGTAACCGGCAAACATCAGCCCTAGCAGGATCACCGGTGTGGCAGCCAGCGCGGTGACCATCAGCAACCGCACTTTATGGGAGTCTTTTTCACGCCAATGGTCGCGGCAGATGGGGAACACCAGTACCGCTAATAGCGCCAATGTCAGGATCACTACCACCTGGCCAATAACATCTTCTACCAATCTCAGCGGGGCTTTTTCGCCCAGCACTGACCAGAAGATCAGTGGTAACAGGGCAAGTCCCAACCTGAAGGTCTGTCGGCGATAGTGCGCACAGCGATCGGCCGGGATATTAAAATGTCGCTGCGAGATACCTCCGGGGGCCAGCATGCGGAAGGTGAAGCCAAATACCAGCCAGAACAGCGCCAGCTGTTGTGATAGGGCCCAGATAAAGCCGCTGATGCTGAAATCGGCCCGATAGAACCAGAACCCGGCACCGAGCAGCAGTAAAGAACCCGGTAACACCTTTAATAAGGTGAGCAGAATGGCTTTCGGCGTATGCAGTTGGCTATCGCGCTTTAGCTGGCCGACATCGTTGGCCAACTTTTGCAGATGCCTGTCAATCAGGCGGTAGCGCCAGCGCAGTAGGCCAATCACTACCAGCAATGGGATCAGGAACACCAGAGCATGCAGCCCGCCCAACAGCAGTTGTCCGGGTTCGAATTTAAAATCCAGCCCGGCCAGTTGTTCTTTCACCGCACCAGGCAGCCCCTTGAGCCAAGCGAAATCGATAGGCTTGTTGCTGTTAACCCAGAAAATCTGCTGGGTCAGCGTGTCCTGTACCGAGTTATAAACGCTGGTCAGTTGCTGCTGATTAATCTGCAGGTTGATGGCCAGCGACAGTTGGTTATTGAGCTGTTTATTCAGTTGATCGAGCAGCTCACGACGCATGTCGACAATCTCATTCAACGCGTCAAGCACGTCGCCGTTGGCCTTTTCCTTACTGTCCGCCACCAGCTTATTGATGAAGTCATCGCCCTTGAACAGCTCATCGCGCTGCTGGTTGATCTCAAACTGCTCCAACCGTAAATCCGCGATCTGGGTGCTCATGTCCGCCACCAATGTGCCCGGCGGCAGGTTTTGCTGCTGCTGATAAAGAATGCGCGATAACACCAGGCTGCCCTTCAGCACCTGGATCTGCTCTTTCAGGTTTTGTTCCGATTGCAGGCCACGATCGAGCCAGTTTTTCACCTGAATATTTTGCTGGAACAGGGTATTACTTTCTTGCGTGGCGGTGATCAGCCGCTGGCTGATTTGCCGGTTGATGTTCAGCTCTTTGCTCACCAGTTTGTCGCTCTGGATATCGCTGGCATCCTCCGGATTCTGCGCCTCTTTCGCCGTTTTTTCCGACAGCGTCAGCCGTTTGCTGTTTACCACATCCTGCAACACCTGCACTCGGTGATCCAGGGCATCGATGTTCATGGTGGTGTAATCGCGCTGCTTCTGGAGCAGGTCTTGTAACGTAGTGTTGGCATCCAGGCTTCTGCGTTGCAGGTCTATCTCAGCATTGAGCAACACCTGCTCCGTATTGAGCATGACCTGCTGGGTGCTGCGTAATACCTGCTGCCCCGGTGCGCGATCGCTTAGCAGGTTACGGATTTCCTGCAGGCGCTGGGAAGCCGTGTACATACTGCTCTGTACGCGCTCTGGCTGGGTCTGCAGTGAGATAAGCTGGCTGTTGTAGGTGGAGAGGCTTTCCTGGGTGTCCTGCAGTTCGTCCAACGTCTGATACAGGCGGCTTTCCAACTGACGCAGTGAAAGCGGTAGCAGTTCGGCTCGCGTCACCGCTTCATCAGCCGGATTTTTCAGCGACTCCAGTTCCCGTGTGACCTGTTGTAACTTGGCCGGGGCCTGCTGAACCTGCTGTTTAAGCTGATTGACCTCTTGCTTGATACGATCGATGCCGTCAAGCAGTTCCAGCGTGCGATTTAAGTCCTGTAGAGAGAGCTTTTCGACCGGCGTCAGGTTTTTCTGTTTGTTCAGCGCCTCTATCTGGCTCTGAATGTCACTGCGCGCAGGGAGGTCGCCGCTCTGTGCCGCGAACGCGCCCAAAGGCAGAACCAGCGCCGCCAACAACAAAAACCATAGCGTAATAATGCGGAATTGGCCCGCAGCGTAAGACAGGGAAACAGTTTGTACTACGGGGAGAATACGCCTGCGACTCATGATTTAGCGTCGGTTTAACCATCAAGCGTCAAGGTTATCACGATCGCAGGTCGGCGATGAATAAGAAAAGCATTGCAGTTAATGAACCACAAGAGGATCAGAAAGTCAGCACCTTCTCCGCCGCCAGCGTCCACTGGGCCAATTCCACCAGCGTGCCAATTTCTACGCCATCGGCCAGCTTCAGTTGGCTGACGCCACGGGCATCGGCACAGGTTTTACACAGTTTGACCGGAACCTGCTGCGCCGTCAGAATCTCCAGCATCTGCTGCAGATGATAACCTTCACGCGGCTGCTGCCCGGCAATGCCCGCCACGACCGCATCGGACATCAGAAACAGTTTTAACTGCAGCGCGGGCTGCTGTTCTTTCAGGGTGATCGCCAGACGTAGCGCATTGAACAACGATTCATGGCCATAAGCCGCACCGTTGGCAATCAGTAACAGAGATGACATTTGGATTCTCCTTATCGAGGTCTACCGGGCTGGCGCGTTCACACGTAAAGAAGGGCTAAGCTGCGCCATTTCTAGGAAGCTATCGACCAAGATACTCGCCTCGGCTTTGAGATCAAAGCTTTCCGGCATAAACAGCCAGTTCTCCATCAGGCCGGTGATGTATGCACGCAGGATGATTGCGGCCCGGCGGGTATGCAGATCCGCAGGGAGTTGCCCGTGATCCATACTATTGCGTAAAACGCGTTCGATACGATCATAGCCTTCAAGGTAAAGCACCTTGCGAGCATCATGTAACGGCATCATTTCACCAATAAATTCGCATTTATGGAACACGATCTCCATCAATGCCCGGCGCCGACAGTCATCGACCGTAGCGGTCAGAATATAAATCAGAATCTCTCTTAAAATACGCAGTGGATTATCGGGATACTTTGCCTGATACTCTATCTCCAGGTCGCCTATTTTCGACTCTGAAAGCTCCCAAACTTCATTAAACAGGTCTACCTTGTTCTTGAAGTGCCAGTAAATTGCACCACGTGTCACCCCTGCAGCGGTGGCGATATCTGTCAGTGAGGTTGCTGATACGCCACGTTCAGAGAATTCCCTCACCGCAGCGTCAAGGATCTGCTGTCGTGTTTCTTGCGCCTGCTGTTTGGTTTTTCGTGCCATGCTGTTGTTTTTTACAGGGAGTGTGATTTACATACATTCGCGAATGTATGTACCATAGCACGCAGATAAAATTAACGCAGCAATGGGTTTTAAAGCTTGTGATCCATTGATCAATTTGAAATCGGACACTTGAGGTTTTTCTATGAACAAAAACAGAGGGTTAACGCCTCTGGCGGCAGTTCTGATGCTTTCAGGCAGCTTAGTGCTTACAGGATGTAATGATAAAGAAACCCAGCAACAGGCCCAACACCAGGCTCCTGCCGTGGGTGTGGTGACGTTGAAGGCTGAACCTCTCAATATTACTACCGATCTTCCTGGTCGTACCGCAGCATACCGCATCGCCGAAGTTCGCCCTCAGGTTAGTGGCATCATCCTGAAACGCAACTTTACTGAAGGCAGCGACATCAAGGCGGGTGTTTCACTGTATCAAATCGATCCAGCGACCTATCAAGCCGCTTATGACAGTGCCAAAGGCGACCTGGCCAAAGCCCAGGCCGCGGCAGAAATCGCGCGTCTGACGGTCAACCGTTACAAGCCTTTACTGGGTACTAGCTACATCAGTAAGCAAGACTTCGATAATGCCAACTCCACCCTGCTGCAGGCTAACGCTTCCGTGATCGCTGCCAAGGCCGCAGTGGAAACCGCGCGTATCAACCTGGCTTACACCAAAGTGACTTCCCCAATCTCTGGTCGTATCGGTCTTTCATCGGTAACCGAAGGGGCGCTGGTGACTTCCGGTCAGGCCAATGCGCTGGCTACCGTGCAACAACTGGATCCGATGTATGTCGACGTGACCCAGTCAAGCAACGACTATCTGCGCCTGAAACAGGAATTGGCTAACGGCACCCTGAAACAGGAAAACGGCAAGGCCAAAGTGAAACTGCTGCTGGAAAACGGCCAGGCATATGCGCAAGAAGGTACGCTTGAATTCTCCGACGTGACCGTTGATGAAACCACCGGTTCCATCACTATTCGTGCCATCTTCCCTAACCCGAACGATGCCTTGCTGCCAGGTATGTTCGTGCGCGCCCGTCTGGACGAAGGCGTGCGTACCGATGCCTTGCTGGTTCCGCAACAGGGTGTCACCCGTAACCCGCGTGGCGAAGCTACCGCGATGGTTGTAGGTGCGGACGATAAAGTGGAAGTGCGTACGCTGACCGCCGCGCAGGCGATTGGCGACAAGTGGTTGGTGACGGCTGGTTTGAAACCGGGCGATCGCGTCATTGTTTCTGGCCTGCAGAAAATCAGACCTGGCGTTCAGGTGAAAGCGCAAGAAGTTGATAGCAAGCCACAGACTGCGTCTGAACCCGAGAAGAAGTCATAAAAAGGAGCCGGTAATACATGGCTAAGTTCTTTATAGATCGCCCCATATTTGCATGGGTAATCGCCATCATCATTATGTTGGCGGGCATCTTGTCGATCATGAAGCTGCCTATCGCGCAATATCCGACCATTGCGCCACCAGCAGTCACGATCTCCGCCAACTACCCGGGCGCTGACGCCAAAACGGTGCAGGATACCGTGACGCAGGTTATCGAACAGAATATGAACGGTATCGATAACCTACTGTACATGTCCTCCAACAGTGACTCGTCCGGTAACGTCCAGATTACGTTGACCTTCAACTCTGGTACTGACCCTGATATCGCTCAGGTACAGGTACAGAACAAGCTGCAGCTGGCAATGCCGCTGCTGCCACAAGAAGTACAGCAACAGGGCGTTAGCGTTGAGAAGTCAAGCAGCAGCTTCCTGATGGTCGCGGGCTTTATTTCCGAAGATGGCAGCATGACGCAAGAGGATATCGCGGACTATGTAGGTTCCAACATCAAGGATCCTATCAGCCGTACCTCTGGTGTGGGTGACGTTCAACTGTTCGGTGCCCAGTACGCGATGCGTATCTGGCTTGATCCCAACAAACTGAACAACTACCAACTGACCCCGGGCGATGTTATCGCTGCGATCAAGGTTCAGAACAACCAGGTTGCTGCAGGCCAGCTCGGTGGGACTCCACCGGTGAAAGGCCAACAGCTGAACGCCTCGATCATCGCGCAAACCCGCCTGACCTCACCGGAAGAATTCAGCAAGATCCAGCTGAAAGTCAACCCGGACGGCTCGCAGGTACGCCTGAGTGATGTGGCCAAGGTTGAACTGGGCGGTGAGAGCTACAACGTCATTGCCCGTTATAACGGTAAGCCTGCTGCCGGTATCGGTATCAAGCTGGCAACCGGTGCCAACGCCCTGAACACGGCGGCAGAAGTCAAGGCAGAACTGGCCAAACTGGAACCGTTCTTCCCTGCAAGTCTGAAAGTTGTTTACCCTTATGACACCACCCCATTCGTTAAGATTTCCATTAACGAAGTGGTAAAAACCCTGATTGAAGCGATCATCCTGGTGTTCCTGGTGATGTATCTGTTCCTGCAGAACTTCCGCGCTACGCTGATCCCAACGATCGCCGTGCCGGTAGTATTGCTGGGGACGTTCGCCATCCTGGCAATGTTTGGCTTCTCGATAAACACCCTGACGATGTTCGGCATGGTGTTGGCGATAGGCCTGCTGGTGGATGACGCCATCGTGGTGGTAGAAAACGTCGAGCGTGTCATGGCTGAAGAAGGCCTGCCGCCAAAAGAAGCCACCAAGAAATCGATGGAACAGATCCAGGGCGCATTGGTGGGTATCGCCATGGTGCTGTCAGCGGTATTTATCCCGATGGCCTTCTTCGGTGGGTCAACCGGGGCAATCTATCGCCAGTTCTCGATTACCATCGTTTCCGCCATGGTGCTGTCGGTATTGGTGGCGTTGATCCTGACGCCAGCGCTGTGTGCCACCATGCTCAAACCGATCCCGAAAGGCGATCACGGCATCAAGACCGGCTTCTTCGGCTGGTTCAACCGCCTGTTTGAAAAGAGCACCCACCATTATACCGATAGCGTAGCGAACATTTTGCGTAGCACCGGGCGTTATCTGGTGATCTACCTGCTGATCGTGGTTGGTATGGCGGTGCTGTTCATGCGCTTGCCTTCCTCGTTCCTGCCGGACGAAGACCAGGGCATCCTGCTGACCATGGTGCAAATGCCAGCGGGTGCCACTCAGGAACGTACCCAGAAAGTCCTGGACGAAGTTAACCGTTACTACCACGAGAAAGAAGGCGACAACATTAACTCGGTGTTCACCGTTAATGGCTTCGGCTTCAGCGGCCAGGGTCAGAACACCGGTTTGGCGTTTGTCAGCCTGAAAGACTGGTCTGAGCGTAAAGGTGAAGAGAACAAGGTGCCGGCAATTGCTGCCCGTGCAATGGGAGCTTTCTCGCAGATTAAAGACGGCTTGGTATTTGCCTTTAACCTGCCAGCGATTGTGGAACTGGGGACGGCGACCGGCTTCGACTTCCAGTTGATCGATCAGGCTAACCTGGGTCACGAAAAACTGACAGCAGCACGTAACCAGCTGTTGGGCATGGCGGCAGAGCATCCTGATTTGCTGGTCGGCGTACGCCCGAACGGCTTGGAAGACACGCCTCAGTTCAAACTGATCGTCGATCAGGAGAAAGCACAGACGCTGGGTGTTTCCCTGAGCGATATTAATACCACTCTCGGCACCGCACTGGGCGGCTCGTATGTGAACGACTTTATCGACCGCGGTCGTGTGAAGAAAGTGTACGTACAGGCTGATGCTCCGTTCCGTATGCTGCCTGATGATATCAATAACTGGTATGTGCGAGGTAGCACCGGGCAGATGGTTCCGTTCTCCGCCTTCTCCACGGCGAAATGGGAGTACGGTTCACCGCGTCTGGAACGTTACAACGGTCTGCCATCAATGGAAATCCTTGGCCAGGCTGCCCCGGGTAAGAGTACCGGTGAAGCGATGGACATGATGGAAGAGTTAGCGGCGAAACTGCCAAACGGCGTCGGCTATGACTGGACCGGTATGTCCTATCAGGAACGTCTGTCCGGTAACCAGGCTCCGTCACTGTACGCCATCTCACTGATCGTGGTGTTCCTGTGTCTGGCTGCTCTGTATGAGAGCTGGTCGATTCCGTTCTCCGTTATGTTGGTTGTGCCACTGGGCGTCATCGGTGCCCTGTTGGCCGCGACCATGCGCGGGCTGGAAAATGACGTTTACTTCCAGGTAGGCCTGTTGACAACCATTGGGTTGTCGGCGAAGAACGCGATATTGATCGTGGAATTCGCCAAGGACCTGATGGATAAAGAAGGTAAAGGGCTGATCGAATCAACGTTGGAAGCGGTACGTATGCGTCTGCGTCCAATCCTGATGACGTCACTGGCCTTTATCCTCGGGGTTATGCCGCTGGTTATCAGCAGCGGCGCAGGCTCCGGCGCTCAGAACGCGGTAGGTACCGGCGTAATGGGTGGGATGGTGACAGCTACCGTCTTGGCTATCTTCTTCGTACCGGTGTTCTTCGTGGTGGTTCGCCGCCGCTTCAGTAAAAAGACTGAAGATCTGGAACATGCCCATCCGGTGAAGCATCACTGATGTTTTCCTACTGACAACCAAGGCCGCGCAAGCGGCCTTTTTTATGCCTGCCAGTTAGCCAATAGGCTCAGCGCTGATTAACGTTATTTTGGGGGTTGATCCCGATCCCAGAGAGGTGCATAATAAATGTTATAGTATAACATAACAATTGAGGTCATCATGAAGGCAGGCATCCATCCAGACTACCGCACCGTGGTATTTCACGATCTCAGCGCCGATACCTTCTTCAAGGTGGGGTCGACCATCAAAACCGATCGCACTATCGAGCTTGAGGGTAAAAGCTGGCCCTACGTCACCATAGATGTCTCTTCCGCTTCGCATCCGTACTACACCGGCAAGCAGAAAGAGTTCTCAAAAGAAGGCAGCACCGCGCGCTTCCAGCAGCGGTTTGGCCATTTGGTTAACAGCAGAAAATAATCGGGGTTGATGATGCAAGTATTGAGTTCACTGCGTTCGGCGAAGGGTCGCCATCCGGATTGCAAAGTTGTGCGCCGTCATGGCCGCGTCTTTGTGATTTGTAAGTCCAACCCGCGTTATAAAGCGGTACAGGGACGTAAGAAGAAGCGTTAAGCCAAAGTGTCACTGGTAGCCAAAGCCCCGTTGCTGCTCAACGGGGCTTTTTTATTGCCAAATGCCACTGCAAAGGGAAACCCCACCGCATGCGGTGGGGATAAAACTTACTTCATGCTGCCAACAATGGCCTCGACGTTGTGTTTGAATGCCTGCACATAGCTGGCTGCCGGGCCTTGCGGTTTGGATAGTGCTTCAGGATACAGTTCACCTCCCGCTTTTGCCCCCGTTGCTGCCGCGATCTGCTGCACCAAGCGCGGATCCGTTTGGTTCTCAATAAAGTAGGCATGAACCTTTTCCTGCCTGATCTGCTTGATCAACTCGGCGACATCGCTGGCGCTGGCTTCAGCCTCGGTAGAAAAACCGACCGGGGCAAGGAAGGTGACGCCGTATTCTTGGCCAAAATAACCGAAAGCATCATGGCTGGTCAGCACCTTGCGTTTTTGCTGTGGCACCGCCGCGAACTGTGCTTTGGTCCAACTATCGAGCTGCTGAAGCTGTTGAATATATTCACCACCACGTTGGCGGAAATAGGCGGCATCGTCAGGATCCGCAGCGATCAGCGCATTCATCACGTTGGTCGCATACTGCACGCCATTGTTCATACTGTTCCAGGCGTGTGGATCGGTGACCTGTTTGCCCTCTTCTTCCATGCTGCGCGACTCGATCCCTTTGGATGCGGTGATCACCGACCCCTGATAACCGGAAGCCTTCACCAACCGATCGATCCAACCTTCAAGCCCCAATCCGCTGACAAACACCACATCGGCCTGCGCCAGCTGCTTGCTGTCTTGCGGCGATGGCTCAAAACTGTGCGGATCGCCATCAGGGCCAACCAGCGTGCTGACCTTCACATGTTCACCCCCCACCTGTTTGACGATATCGCCAAGAATAGAAAAGCTGGCCACGGCCTCAACGGTTTTCGCCTGCGCTAACGGGCTGGCGAGCAGAGCAGCTGCCACCAGCGTTATGGGTAAAGATTTCATGTTTTCTCCTTGCAGATAGCACTTCTCAATGACGCGCACGGCGCAACATCCCGCCACGCATCCCAAACAAAATCGACATTAAAAACATCACGCTGGCACTGAGGACAATCGCCGGGCCTGCGGGCAATGAAGCGTAGTAGGACCACTCCAGACCAACCAGGCTGGCGAGCAACCCAATCCCCATAGCCACGGCTAATGTCTGCGGTAAATCTCGCGCCCAGAACCGGGCGCAGGTCGCCGGTAGCATCATCAGCCCCACCGACATCAGGGTGCCAAGGATTTGAAAACCGGCCACTAGGTTGATCACCACCAAAGCAAGAAAAAGCCCGTGGATCCACGCCAGCGAGCCTGGTGCACTGACGCGTAAAAAAGTGCTGTCAAAGGATTCAATCACCAGAGCCCGATACAGCACTGCCAGCATCATCAGCGAAATACTGGCGATAATGCCTACCATAACCAGCGCCTGCGCATCCACCGCCAGGATCGAGCCAAACAGTACGTGCAGCAGATCAACGCTCGATCCGCGTAAAGAGACCAGCGTGACGCCCAACGCCAGCGACCCCAGATAGAAACCCGCAAAGCTGGCGTCCTCTTTTAACGGGGTTTTGCGGCTCACCAGCCCGGACAGCATGGCTACGGCCAACCCGGCAATAAATCCCCCTACGCCCATGGCTACCAGTGACATGCCAGAAATCAGATAGCCGATTGCTGCACCGGGTAATACCGCATGGGAAAGCGCATCACCCACCAGGCTCATCCGGCGCAGCAATAAAAACACGCCTAGTGGTGCAGCGCTCAGCGATATTGCCAGGCAGGCAACCAATGCTCGGCGCATAAAACCAAAAGAGACAAAAGGATCGAGCAGCAGATGGAGTAGCGTCATTACGCGGCCCCCCTCTGATTAGCCGCCGTCGAATAATGCGCTAACACGCGCTCGGCGTTATCCCAATGGCAGAGTTCAGGGGTGAGCAACAACGCTTCGGGGAAATGGTTGGCTACGGTAGACATATCGTGCAATACGGCAATCACCGTCCTTCCCTGCCGGTGTAACTGCGCAATGACCTGCAGCAAAAGTTGAGTGGTTGCCGCATCGATGCCGGTGAAGGGCTCATCCAATAAAATTAGTGACGCTTGCTGGACCAGTAAACGGGCAAATAGTACGCGTTGCAGCTGCCCACCGGATAACTCCCCTACCGCCTCACGCGCCATGGAACTCATGCCCACGGTGTCCAACGCACCTGCAATTTGCTGCATGGAGCGTTTATTCACACCGCCAAACAGGCCGCTTTGCGGCCAGCAGCCCATAGCGACCAAATCCTGAACCAGAATAGGAAATTGACGATCCAACTCCGCCAGTTGTGGCAAATAGGCCATCGCCGGAGCCTTCCCGCCCGCAAAATGTAGCTTGCCGCCCAGCAGTGGGTGCAACCCGGCCAACGACTTCATCAACGTAGATTTGCCGGCGCCGTTAACGCCAATCACCGCCGTTAATGAACCGGCGGCAAAACGACCGCATAACGGCGGAAACAGAGGGGTGTGGTCATAACCCACGATGGCATTTTGCAGCGTTATCATGGCAGCGCAACCGCCCACGCAATGGCTAGCCATAGTAAGGTCAGCAATACGCTAACAGCTCCGCAGCGCAAGATTGCGGCTGAGGTAAACAGGGTAACGGGAAGGAAAGGCAGCATGGTTATCGCCAAAAAGATTATACAAATGTAATAATATAACATCACACAATCTAGAGATCCTCAAGTCGTTCAAGTGCCAATAATGCAACGGAACGTAACATTTCCAGGCTATCGAGCCGATGCTGCTGGGTGAGCGGCAGAACTATCGAGCGGTAAAAATCTCAAAGCTGGGTAAAAAAGCGTTAATCAGTGAAAAGTTTGCCCATCAAGGCTGGAAAAGGAGTAAGATAAAGGCATAGAATGTGATACAACCAGATATCCAAATGCTAGTAACGCTAAGCCGTTGTTCCGAAGTAGACACACTTTCTGTGAAACAATTAAGGAAAGTGGTCGATAATCAATTATCTGACTTGGTACCGGTGCTCACCAGTGGGCTAAGCTTTTACTCCGAGAATGCACGCTATGTGGAAGGCTCATTAGAAATTATTGAGATTAACTGCATCGGTAATAGCGAGTATTCAATGAGTTACCGCTATCAGTGGTCGATTTTTAACGCATGCCTGGATATCAGTGGTGACGAATACATAAATGATTCTGTCACTTTTAGCGTGACGGAAAAGGGTTTGGTGTTTGAGGTTATCGACAACTCACGGCCATCAACCTCTGACGAATTGTAAGTTTCGGTAATAGTAACAAGCTAGATGGCAAAAAATGATTTATATTTAATATGCTGAAAGTTTATTAAGCCTGAGCTAAGCTTTACAGCATATGATGTTAAGTCAATGTACTCACAGAGTGTTATCAACACCGAAATTAAGACTGACGGGGGATGATATGGATGAGTATTCGCCTAAAAGGCACGATATTGCTCAACTCAAATTCTTATGTGAAAATTTGTACGACGAAGGCATCGCCACCCTGGGTGACAGCCACCACGGCTGGGTTAACGATCCAACGTCCGCCGTCAATCTGCAGCTTAATGAGCTGATCGAACATATTGCTTCGTTTGTAATGAGTTTTAAAATTAAATACATGGACGAAGGTGATTTATCGGAACTGGTCGAAGAGTACCTCGACGATACCTACACGCTGTTTAGCAGCTATGGTATTAATGACTCCGATTTGCGTCGCTGGCAAAAAACCAAGGCACGCACATTCAGATTGTTCTCAGGAGAGGGCGTCTGTACCACGATGAAAACTTAGGGGATAATTATCCTCAAATAATTTTATGGTTAATAAGACTAAAGGTTATCATGACAAAAATTGACTATCTGATGCGTTTGCGTAAATGCACCACGATTGAAACCCTTGAGCGAGTGATCGAGAAAAATAAGTACGAACTCTCTGACGATGAGCTAGAGCTGTTCTACTCTGCCGCCGATCACCGCCTGGCCGAACTGACCATGAACAAGCTGTACGATAAAATTCCGGTCGCCGTTTGGAAATTTGTAAGATAATCATAGTAGCCTTGCGTTGAGCCGATAATATTATCGGCTTCAATGGTCGCTCAGATTAAGCATTATCTTAAAAATTCAAGTTTACTTGCCTCTGAGCTGAAAATCGTGCAGTAGCAACTGGAAACAGTTTTCAATTAAAGGCGAGTGATTTTGTTTTGCGCTGCGCATAAGTGCCACAGTGCGGCTAAGTAATGGCTGTTGTAATTGAATAACGGTTAATTCTTCATCGTTTAAATGCGTCGTATAAAGCTGAGGCAAAATAGCCACCGCTAATTGTGACCGCACCAAACCATACAAGGTTTCCAGAAAATCCACCTGATAACGCGCCGTTAAGTTAAGACGATGGCTTTCCGCCAGTGCCGATACCAATCGACTGCTATTCCCTTTCGAAAATACCGCAATATCTCTGTTAGCCAATTGCCGCCAGGGCAGATGATGTGGATCCGCCAAGGGATCGTCCCGGCGCATCACTGCCACAAACGGATCTTCCTGCAACGGATAAATCTCAAGCCGATCTGGCACCGAGCTGTCCAAAGCCCCTATGCCGAAATCTATCTGCCCATTTTCCAACTGTAGCAGCAGGGAATCATTGGTTTGATCGTGGAATTCTACGCGTAAACGCGGGAAATGTTGCGCCAGCAATCGCGGTACCGCAGGAAACAGCAGATTGCTCACCGAAGGCACCAGACCGATACGTAACGTGCCATCCCCTCCGGCCAACATAACGCGCTGCATATCATCAAAGGTAGCGTGAGCCACATTCAGCAGCCGTTGCGCATGCGGCAGGATCGCCGTGCCTAGTTCCGTCAGGGTCACCGCAGAGGCCGTTCGATTGACTAATTTCCCGCCAAGCACGGTTTCGACTTGCCGCAGCGCACTGCTTAACGCGGGCTGGCTGATCGCCAGACGGCTGGCGGTATCGGTGAAATGTCGTAGCTGCGCCAGGGTCACAAAATACTGAATTTGCTTGAGGGAAAGCGCGGGTAACCGTCGCCATGGCTCGGACATAACCTAACCTGCCAGAAAAAGAGGTAAACGTTTGCCACAGCATAAACGTTTCTTATCACGCAATAAATTAAATCATCTGTGCAAAGCTTACGCCCCCGCCTACAGTAACTCCCTTACTCTTATTCCGGGGATTATCATGACCACCTTTTCTGTCAGTAACGGTGAACGCCAACGTGCCGTACAGGCTGCGCTGGGGAATACGCCGTTTGATCTCTTGCTGAGCAATGCCAACCTGATCGACATGGTCACCGGGGAAATTCGCCTGGTTGATATTGGCATTGTCGGCCCACTGATCGCCAGCGTTCATCCTTGTGGCTCCTTGCCAACGGCACATCGGACACAAGACCTGGCGGGAGCCTACCTCAGCCCTGGTCTGATCGATACCCATGTGCACGTTGAGAGTTCCCACCTGCTGCCAGAACGCTATGCCGAGATCGTCGTCGCACAGGGAACCACCACCATCTTCTGGGATCCGCATGAATTGGCGAACGTGCTTGGCGTTGCGGGAGTGCGCTACGCGGTAGATGCCAGCCGCAACCTGCCTCTGCGGGTGATCTGCGCGGCGCCCTCCAGCGTGCCTTCGACGCCTGGGCTGGAAATGTCAGGTGCCGACTTTGGCGGCAACGAGATGGATACCATGTTAGCCTGGCCCGAAGTGGGCGGCGTGGCGGAAGTGATGGATATGCACGGCGTGCTGCACGGCAGCGAACGAATGCAGGAGATCCTCAACGCCGGGCTCAACAGCGGCAAATTGATTGAAGGCCACGCGCGCGGTTTGAGTGGCCCGCAGTTGCAAGCCTATCTGGCCGCAGGCGTGACCTCCGATCATGAGCTGACCTCTGCTGCCGATGCCTTGGAGAAATTACGCTCCGGGCTGACGCTGGAGATCCGGGGCTCTCACCCTTATCTGCTGCCTGAAATCGTTGCGGCATTAAAATCGCTGCCGCACTTCTCCTCCCAAATCACTCTCTGCACTGATGATGTACCACCCGATATGCTGCTGGAGAAAGGCGGCGTTATCGCCCTGCTCAATCTGCTGATTGAACACGGATTACCGGCCACCGATGCGCTACGGATGGCTACGCTCAATGCCGCCATACGCTTGCAACGTAACGATCTGGGCCTGATTGCCGCAGGAAGGATCGCCGATCTGGTCGTCTTTGACTCCCTGGAATACCTTCAGGCCAGCCGGGTTTACGTTGCTGGTCAGTGTCTGGCAGAGCAGGGAAAAATGCTGGCTCCAGTACAAGCTACTCCAGGCGTATCCGCACCACGTGACACGCTCCATCTGCCACCATTGACCGCAGATGATTTCATCATGCGGGTAGCTGCCATTCGTCACGGACAGGCCACGTTGCGCCATATCAAAGGGGCACGTTTTACCCAATGGAATGAAACCACGGTAGAAGTCCGCGACGGTAAGGTCCAGCTCCCGCCGGGGTTCAGTCTGATCTGGGTACAGCATCGCCACGCCCGGCACCCAGCCAAGCCTCAGTTGGCATTGCTGGAAGGTTGGGGCGAATTACGCGGGGCGATTGCCACCAGCTACTCTCATGATTCGCATAACCTGGTGGTGCTGGGCCGCGATCCTCATGACATGGCGCTGGCCGCCAACGCGCTGATCGCTACCGGCGGCGGCATGGCTCTCAGTCAGAACGGTGAAATATTGGCGCAGGTGGCCATGCCGATCGCCGGTATGCTTTCCGATCTCCCTGCCGCCCAGCTGGCTCAGCAGTTTAAAAACCTGCGCGATCTGAGTGCCAAGGTTGCAGACTGGGAACCACCCTACCGGGTGTTCAAAGCGATTGAGGGCACCTGCCTGGCATGCAATGCCGGACCGCACCTGACGGATTTGGGCCTGACCGACGGCACAACACGCCAGATAGTTGATCCGCTGGTTGCCTGCTGGGAAACCCCGGCATAAACATCATATAGGTAAGGCATCGGCGGCTTGTCGGTGCTTTTTTTGGGGGGGGGAGAAAGCTAGAAATTGGTGGAGGCCCTGCCAGCTACATCCCGGCACACACGTCACTCGCTACGGCTGCTTCCTTCCGGATCTGACCGAGTTCACCAGTTAGTGTTGCGGGAGAACCAACAGGGCCCCCATTGACGGCTTCTTGAATTGCGAAGCGGTGGGCATTATCGGTGATGGCCAGGCAAATAGCAAGCCAACCGGGAGCAACCGCTGTTTTCTTACCCATCTCGCCTGTGGCACACTAGTTAATATTGATGACCCAGTGGAGATATTGCTCAATGGGTAGGGGCGCCGCATGTGCCCGTTTTGCTGTAGGCAGCGTTTCCACACATCACACAGGATAAACAGCCATGCAACCAGAAGACGCAACCTTCAGCCAGCGCGTATTTCATATCCTGGCCGCCATTCCTCCTGGCAAGGTCACCACCTACGGCGAAGTTGCGCGGCTGGCAGGCTCACCCCGGGCAGCACGCCAGGTTGGCGGCGTATTACGGCGTTTACCAGAGGGCAGCACCCTACCCTGGCACCGGGTCATTAACCGCCACGGGCAGATCTCACAGCAGGGTGAAGATTTTCAGCGCCAACGGCAGGCGTTACTGGCAGAGGGAATTATTTTCGGCCCGCAGAGCACGGTTGATTTTGAACTGTATGGCTGGCACGGGTAAAAAAAACAGCCTCTGGCCAGAGGCGCAAAGGCTGTCAGATGCAGACACTGCTGCTTACGGAGCTGGGGTCGGAGTGACCTGAACCGGAACGTTTTGTACCGGTACCAGCAGCAGATCGGCCTGGGTCCCGTTGCGGTTAATCACTTCTTGGATCGTGTCGGTGATAAACATCAACTGGCCATTCACCGTAATCGCCGCGCTCAGGATGATACGCGCATTAGGCTGAATGTCCGCAGGGTTATACGGTAGCGTAAAGCGGAACGGACTCTGCATACCCTCGGTACGTATCGCCTGCTGCGAAATCACTCGTGAAGGGGCATCAGCAAGTGATGCATCGGACAGGGTCACGGTCAGTACCGCATCCGGTGGCAGCGCGATACGCTGGCGAATATTAACTGAGCCCTGCACCACCGGGCCTTGGATCTGCGTTTGCGAGGCCGCAGCGTTAGCCGTCTGCGTTGGCACATCCGCATTCTTGTGGGCACAGCCTGCCAGTGTGATCGTCAATGCAGCTGCTCCCCCTACCATTTGCCAGAGTTTCATGGGTCGGTCTCCTTTATTATTAGTCACATGTTGGTGGCTTAAACCACTACACTGATTAAACCTAGCACAAAATACTAACAACTACCTATCGGACTAGACCTAAATAGCCCGAAGGGCTCATGACGCATGCCTCTGGCTGCAACAGCTTCCTTCGCCGAAATAACGCAATATATTGACGTCCTGCCATCATATTCAGCACACTGCGCAACATGATGACTAAAAGGATCGCCACTTTATGAGCCAGGCACTGCACAACCTCCTCGAACTGCTGGATTTGGAAAAAATTGAAGAAGGTTTATTTCGTGGCCAAAGCGAAGATCTGGGGTTACGCCAGGTCTTTGGCGGTCAGGTGGTCGGCCAGGCGCTGTATGCTGCCAAGCAAACCGTTCCTGCGGAGCGTATCGTTCACTCCTTCCACAGCTATTTCCTGCGCCCTGGGGATAGCAGTAAACCGATTGTTTATGACGTAGAAACCCTGCGTGACGGCAATAGCTTCAGCGCGCGCCGCGTTAGCGCTATTCAAAATGGCAAACCCATTTTCTACATGACGGCCTCTTTCCAAAGCCCCGAGCAAGGTTTTGAACATCAAAACACCATGCCGGATGTCCCACCGCCGGAAGGATTGATGTCGGAGTCAGAAATTGCACAAAAGCTGTCGCATATGCTGCCGGAAAAGGTGCGCGACAAATTCATTGGCCCGAAGCCGATCGAAATGCGCCCGGTGAAATTCCACAACCCGTTGAAGGGCAGCGTGGAAGAGCCTTATCGCCATGTCTGGTTCCGCGCCAATGGCACCATGCCGGACGACCTGCGGATCCATCAGTATCTGCTTGGCTACGCCTCTGACTTCCACTTCCTGCTGACGGCGCTACAGCCGCATGGTGTCGGTTTCCTCGAGCCGGGAATGCAGGTGGCGACCATTGACCATTCAATGTGGTTCCACCGTCCGTTCCGGATGGACGATTGGCTGCTGTATGCGGTAGAAAGCACCTCAGCCTCCGGTGCCCGTGGCTTTGTGCGCGGCCAGTTCTACACCCGCGACGGTGTGCTGGTAGCGACGACGGTGCAAGAAGGCGTGATCCGCAAGCGCGATATTTAAATGAAAAAGGGGCGATGTTTCCATCGCCCCCTCAGGGTTTAATTCAACATATTTTACTGGTTGTAAGCATTCTCGCCGTGGCTGTTCACATCCAGACCTTCGCGTTCCTGCTCTTCCGGTACGCGCAGCCCCACCACGGCCCCGGCGACCTTAAAGGCGATAAACGCGGCCACGCTTGACCACACCAGCGTCACAACAACGCTCATCAACTGGACCCACACCTGATGCCCCATGGTAACGCCATCGGCGTAGCCCGTTCCGCCCAGTGATGAGGCGGTAAAGACACCGGTCAACAGACAGCCAACGATACCGCAAACCCCGTGCACACCAAACACATCGCAGGTGTCGTCTACTTTCAGCCATTTCTTCAGCGTAACCACGCCCCACAGGCCAGCAATACCACCTACCAGGCCGATAATCAGCGCACCGCCTACACCCACGGTACCCGCCGCTGGCGTAATCGCAACCAGACCAGCGATACAGCCCGAGCAGGCTCCCAGCAGAGAAGGTTTACCCCGTACGACCCACTCGGCAAAGGTCCAGGAGAGGATTGCACCGGCAGTGGCTATCACCGTATTGAGGAATGCCAGCGCCGCAATACCGTTGGCCGCACTGGCTGAACCGGCGTTGAAGCCAAACCAGCCGATATACAGGATCGAAGCTCCGGTAAATACCATCGGCAGGTTGTGTGGCTTAAAGGCCTCTTTGCCATAGCCGGCACGTTTACCCAACAGATAGGCCCCTACCAGACCAGCGCTCGCGGCGTTGATATGCACCACGGTACCGCCCGCAAAGTCCAACGCGCCGTCGGCTGCCAGGAAACCACCGCCCCAAACCATATGCGCAATCGGCAGGTAGGAAATCGTGAACCAGATGGCGGCAAAAATAACCACCGCAGAGAAGCGGATGCGTTCGGCAAAGCCGCCCACCACCAATGCCACGGTAATACAGGCGAAGGAGCACTGGAACGCCACGTGGATCATCTGGCTAAAGGTGCCGGTCAGGCTGTCTATCCCGATCCCTTTGAGCATCACCGTCTGGAAGCCACCGAAGAAGGCGTTACCTTCGCTGAACGCCAAGCTGTAGCCATAAATGACCCACAGCACACACACCAGGGCAAAGGTGACGGTCACCTGAGTCAACATTGAGAGGACGTTCTTCGAGCGCAGCAGGCCGCCGTAAAACAGCGCCACTCCCGGTAAAGTCATAAACAGCACCAGCGCGGTGCAAATCATCATAAAGGCGTTGTCCGCCTTGTCTGCCACCGCCGGAGCGGCCAGAGCCAAAGAAGGAACCAGGGTTACCAAACTCAGGCCCAACGTGGATAACAGTCTTTTCATTATCAATCCATCCCCATTCAGTTGACTGAGCCTGCGATCACAGAGCCGCTTCGTCGGTTTCGCCGGTACGAATTCGAATCACACGTTGCAATTCGGCAACGAAAATTTTGCCGTCACCGATCTTGCCGGTGTAGGCCGCCTTGCTAATCACATCAACCACTTCATCCAGTTGGTCATCGGCAATAGCGATATCAATTTTGACCTTAGGTAAGAAATTGACGCTGTACTCTGCTCCACGATAGAGCTCGGCATGACCCTTCTGGCGGCCAAAGCCTTTGACTTCGGTTACGGTCAGCCCCTGAATACCTACAGAGGATAAGGCTTCACGCACGTCCTCTAACTTGAATGGTTTGATCACCACGGTAACCAGCTTCATATTGCCTCTCCACGATTAAGCCCAAAAACTTACCCCCGGTACGACTCATATAAAGCAAAGGCTGTGCCACAAATTATTTTTTATTTAAATTCAATTGATTATATAGAAATACCCACAACCAGAGGCCAGCACTGGACGAAAGCAGAGATCGCAGCCGGAAGATTGCGCACTTTTTTGGTGCATTACGCGTTGGGAAAGTGCAGTAGGAGGGAGTTGAAAAGCGCTATTGCCTGTTGGTGGTGCGGGCTCCTGGAGCGGAGCCCTTGCTTAAGATTATGCGGGCTGAGTTTCGTCGCGAGTCGTAGCAGCCAACTCTTCACCCACCAGCTGTAGCTGATACATCTGGTAGTAGCGGCCCTGCTGTGCCAACAACTGCTGATGGTTCCCCTGCTCCACGGCATGACCGCGATGCAGTACCAGAATAGAGTCGGCATCCACAATGGTTGAAAGGCGGTGGGCGATCACCACCAGCGTCGTCTGCTCGCGGATCAGCCGTAAGGCGCGTTGGATCGCCTGCTCGGTGCCGGAATCTATATTGGCGGTCGCTTCATCCAGGATCAGGATCTGCGGTGCCTGGACCAACACGCGCGCCAAGGCCAACAACTGCTTCTGTCCTACGGACAGATTATTCCCCTGCTCCCCCAGGCGCGTATGGATGCCCTGTGGGAAGCTACGCACCAGTTCACCCAGTTGCACCGTTTCCAGCGCCTGCCAGACCGCCTCTTCACCGATAGAGCGACCAAGCGTGACGTTCGCCAGCACCGATTCCGCCATTACCACCGGATCTTGCTGCACCATGGCAATGCCTTGGCGCAGGGTACGATGTGAAAGGCTGGACAACGGGCGGCCATCCAGACGAATTTCCCCTTCGCTCAGCGGGTAATAGCCCATCAACAGGTTAGCCAAGGTGCTCTTTCCGCTGCCGGTATGACCCACCAGGGCAACAAAACCCCGTGACGGCACCTGCAACGAGATATGTTGCAGCACTTTTTTGTCGCTGCGGTAGGCAAAGCTCAGGTCGCTGATATCAATACGGCCGCTCGCCAACGGGCGATCGTCACTGCCATAGCTCTGCTGGCTGCGATCCATCAGCTCGAAAATACGCTCACCGGCCACCACGGCCTGCTGCAATATCGATTGCTGGGCGGTCAGCTCAATCAACGGTTCGTTCAAACGGCCAAGATAGTTGATGAAGGCATACAGCACCCCCACGCCAATCGCGCCTTCACCGCTGAAGCCAAACAGCATCAACAGGCCACATAGCACCAAGGCAGAGAACAGGCTAAGCAGTGGCCGTAACAGAAAACCATCCAGGCGCAGCGTCTGCATCCGGGCGGTGTAATGCGAGCGGCTGGCCGCACTCATGCGCTCACCAAAACGGATCTGCTGACGGAACTGCTGGATCACCCCCATGCCGCTGATCACTTCGTTGAAGCCATCGTTGATATCCGCCAGGTAGCTACGCATCCGCCGCACGATCGGCGTGCTGTAATATTGATAGATCCCCATCACCACCATCACCGCCGGGAAAATGCAGATCGCCACCAGCGCCATACGCCAGTCCAGGCTGAACATCGCCACCAGCATCGCCCCGATCAGCGCCGCACTTTTCAGTACCGTGGACACCACCATCACATACAGATCTTTGATCACTTCGGTATCGTTGGTCACCCGCGAGATCAATTGCCCAACAGGCTGGGTATCAAAGGCGCTCAGCGGTTGGCGCAGGGCTGCATCCATCACATCGATGCGTAACCGTTGTACCACCCCGACCGCCACCCGATTAAACAGGATGGCCTGGAAATAGTGCAACGCCGCAGCAAGCAGTTCCAGCAGGATATAAGCCACCGCCAGGGAGCTGACGATCATCAGCGGCAGCTGCCCTTTGGCAACGTAGTTATCAATAAAGTAGCCGATCAGAATTGGCCCGGCGACTTCCGCCGCCGCCGCTACCCACAACATCAATACCGCCAATCCCAGGGGTTTACGATAAGGCGAGCCATAAGCCAGCAAACGTTTCAGCGTTGGCCACATAGTTTGTATCTTACTCATCGGCCAAAACCTCCTCGGAGCCATCAGGAGCCTCATCCAACGCCGCTTCCAATTGCTGATAACGATGCATGTCGCGATACCAGCCAGGCTCACTAGCCAATTTCCCATGCTGCCCGCGCTGTATCACCGAGCCGTGTTGCATCACCAGGATTTCGCTGGCTTCCGTCAGGGCCGAAAGGCGGTGCGCGCTGATGATCACCGTGCGGTTTTGCCCCCAACTGCGCAGGTTATGCAGGATCTGGTGTTCGGTGCGCCCATCCACCGCTGAGAGAGCATCGTCGAGGATCAGAATTTCCGCTTCCAGCAGTAGCGCCCGCGCGATGGAAATACGCTGTTTCTGGCCACCAGAAAGCATCACGCCGCGCTCACCCACCTCGGTCTCGTAACCCTGAGGCAAACGCAGAATATCTTCATGCACGCTGGCCAGGCGCGCGGCCTGTTCAATCTGTTCCTGAGTGGCCGCCGGGTTGCCCAAGGCAATATTATTGGCCACGCTATCGGAGAACAGGAACGGCGTCTGGCTAACAACCGACAGGCGTGAACGCCACTCGTCGAGCTTGATCTGGGTGAGTGGCAAGCCGTGATAGCTGATATGACCGTCATCAATATCGAATTGGCGCTGGATTAACGAAAGCAGCGTCGATTTGCCCGAACCGGTAGGCCCACACAATCCCAACATTTGCCCAGGCTGCAGCTGTAACGCCACGTCATGCAGCGCGGGTTTGTTGGTTTGCGGATAATGGAAAGCGTTGATTTCCACACTCAGGTTGCCGCGCCCGGCGGGCAGATCGAGTTGGCCATCCTTCACGGCCGGCGCCTCTTCCAGCAGGCTGCGGATACGGCTATAGGCGGCACTGCCGCGCTCGACGATGTTGAACATCCAGGCCAGTGCCAGCATTGGCCAAATCATCAGGCCGAGGTACATGACAAAGCTGGTCAGTTGGCCCAGCGTAAGGGAACCGTTAACCACCATCCAGCTACCGCCGCCGATCGCCAGAAGGTTGGCCGCACCGATAGCGATGTAAATCGTCGGATCAAAGCGCGCGTCAATTCGCGCCACGTGCATATTCTTCGCGCCGGTTTGCGCGGCCACTTCGGCAAACTGGTTGGACTGATGATCCTCCAGGCCAAAAGCCTTGATCATACGGATGCTGGTCATGCTCTCCTGTGCCTGATCGTTAAGGCTGGAGAACGCGGCCTGCGCCGACTTGAAACGCTGGTGCAGCTGATCGCCATAGTATTTGATGACGATCGCCATGATCGGCATCGGGATCAGCGAAAGCAGGGTCAATTGCCAACTGATCTGGGTGCTCATCACAATCAGCACCGCCAGCCCCATCACCAGAGAGTCCACCAGCGTCAGCACGCCTTCACCGGCGGCAAACACCACACGGTCGACGTCATTGGTCGCTCTGGCCATCAGATCGCCAGTTCGGTGACGCAGATAGAAGGCCGGGTTCTGACGACTGAGTTGGCGATAAAAGTTTTCCCGCAGTTCGACGGCTAGTTGGTAGGAAGCCCCAAACAGCAGCACTCGCCACACGTAGCGCAGCAGATAAACCACAATGGCGGTACCAATCATCAACCCAAGCCAGGCCATCAGTACCTTGTTGGACATCTGATCCTTGGTGACACCATCAACAATGATGCCAACCAGCTTAGGCGGCAGCAGTTGCAGGATGGCAATGGCAATCAGTAGCACCACGGCCCCGAGGTAGCGGCGCCACTCGCGGCGGAAATACCAGCCGATTTGAGCAAAGAGTCTCACGCAGTTTTATTCCAGACAGTATCCGACAAATTACCGGCTGCAGCCCTGCAACCTTAACATTCAACAGTTGAGTGACGATTTCACTCTGGCACGGGTAGCGCCGTGGTGTATTTGATTTTTTCCATCGCGAAGCTGGAAGTGACATCAATCAGCCCCGGCACGCCGGTGACCAGGCGTTTATAGAAATTGTCATAGCTTTTCATGTCCGCCACCTCGACCTGCATCAGGTAATCATACTCCCCCGCCATACGGTAAAACGCCAACACTTCCGGCATCTGCGCGGTGAGATCGACAAATTTCTGATACCACTCGCTGCTGTGTTGCTGGGTTTTTATCAGCACAAACGCCGTCAGGCCAAGCCCGAGCTTTTCATTATCCAGCAGCGCGACACGTGCGCGAATGTAACCTTCATCTTCCAGCCTTTTTAGCCGTTTCCAGCAGGGCGTTGAGGTCAGATTCACGGCTTCGGCCAGCACTTGCAGCGATTGCGTACAGTCCTGTTGCAGCATGCACAGCAGTTTTCGGTCAGTTTTATCCAACATAAGGTGATTTCATAGAAAATATTTCTCCCATTAGGCGATTAAACAGGAAAAATGGCAATCCTTTTTTCTCGCTGAACCGCTATGCTACTGCATAAATTAAGACCCTATTTTGAGGCCAGATCATGACAAACGCTTGGGTAAAATATGCTATTGGTGAAATAGAAGCGGATTTCCAACGCTCCGCCGATACGCACTTGATCCGCTTGAACCTGCCGGAATTTCCCGGCATCTATCTTTACCTGAAAGATGAAAGCACCCATCCCACCGGCAGCTTGAAACACCGCCTGGCGCGTTCGCTGTTTCTGTATGGCCTCTGTAACGGTTGGATCAACCAGAACACGCCGATTATTGAAGCCTCATCGGGCAGCACGGCGGTATCTGAAGCCTATTTTGCCCGCCTGCTCGGCCTGCCGTTTATCGCGGTAATGCCTTCCTGCACGGCTAAACGCAAGGTCGAGCAAATCGCCTTTTACGGTGGCCGCAGCCATTTTGTCGATCATGCTGCCCAGATTTATGCGGTGTCAGAGGAGTTGGCCAAAGAGCTGAACGGCCATTATATGGATCAGTTCACCTTTGCCGAACGCGCCACCGACTGGCGTGGTAACAACAACATCGCCGACAGTATTTTCCGCCAGATGGAGCGCGAACCGCACCCGGTTCCGAAACACATCGTGATGAGTGCAGGCACTGGCGGCACTTCGGCAACGCTGGGGCGCTACATTCGCTATCAAGGGCATGATACCCAGCTCACCGTGGTCGATCCGGAAAACTCGGTGTTCTACGACTGCTTCCATCATGGCGATCGTACCATCATCGGCAGCTGTGGCAGCCGCATCGAAGGGATTGGTCGCCCACGCGCCGAACCGTCGTTTATCCCTTCGGTGATCGACAACATGTTGCGAGTGCCAGATGCCGCCAGTATCGCCACCATTTATTGGCTGGAAAATATTCTTGGTCGCAAGGTTGGTGCTTCAACCGGGACCAACGTCTGGGGAGCACTGCAACTGGCCAAGCAGATGCGGGATAAAGGCGAGCAAGGTGCCATCGTCACCCTGCTATGCGACAGCGGTGAACGCTATCTGGATACCTATTACAACAGCGACTGGGTCAGCAACCATATTGGCGATCTGACGCCTTACAGCGCCCAACTGGCTAACTTGTCAGGCAAATAACTTGTTAAGCTACCAGCTTATCAAGTTAATTTCAGGAAATAAAAAAAGCCGGGTAGTCATACCCGGCCGGCTGTAATGCTAATACCTCAGAATTCGGGGGAATAGGTGAGGTGTGGTGAACGCAGCCAATGTTGTAAATAGTGAGCCACCGCCTGCTGTTCGCAGTGGCCGATAACCTGTAGTTGGGGTAGTAACGATTTCAACTGTGGCAGGGCATTGCCCATCACCACGCCGTGCCCGACTCCCGCCAGCATTTCCTTATCATTCATCGCATCGCCAAAGGCCATGCAATCAGCCAACGTGAGCCCCAGATGGCGACTCAGCCTGTCCAATGCAGCGCCCTTATTACAGCCCTTTGGCAATACTTCGAGGCAATCATAGGCCGAGAAGCACAGGTCGGCACGGGTGCCGAAATGTTCACTCAACTGTGCCTGCAGTTTGACCAGTTCTTCATGAGGGGCACAGAAACAGACTTTGCTGTTGCCAAACGCGGACAGACGGCGCAAATCGGTGAGTTGGAAATGAAAGCCACTGAGATGATGTGCAGCCAGCATTTCCGGCACAGCGGTTTCGGTCAACCATCCCTCATCACGAAACACGTGCATGCTGGCAGAGGTGCGCCAGTGGGTATGCAACACCTCTTCGGCAATCTCCGCCGGTAAGTCGGTAGCATGCAGTTGCTGCCCTTGCTGATCATAGACGCGAGTACCGTTACCGGTGATCAGGTAACCTTGTAAACCCAGTTGCGCCATGATCGGCTGGGCATCGAGGTAATGCCGCCCGGTGGCAAAGGTCACCACCATCTCCCTGTCGATAAGCTGCTTTAACGCGCTCAGCGTTTCCGGCCCGACACGGTGATCGGGGGTCAGCAGGGTGCCGTCCATATCGAAAGCGGCCAGGCGATACATAGGAACCTCGTAAATGTGAGCACAATGGCAATCAACGCAGTATGGGGTGGTATTTGCGGAAGTAATAGTGAACAATTTGCCTAAACGCTTCCTGATTTATCTTTCATCACTTGTCCCCTTAGGATAACGCTATGCGCCTGGTTCATCGCCTCGGTCAGTATCAACGTTTGTACCACCAGCTAGGCAGCGCGCCGGTGGCGATCACGATCGGTGAATTAGCTGCGATCTTCTATTGTAGCGAGCGACATGCGCGCACTCTGGTGCAGCAGTTGCAGCAACAAGGCTGGCTAAGTTGGCAATCACAGGCCGGCAGGGGGAAACGCGCGCAGTTGCAGTGCCTGAAAACCCCCGATGAACTGCGGACTGCGCATCTCCAACGTTTACTGCAACTGGGCGATCATCAGGGAGCCTTGGAAATGGCGCAGCTGGCGCCACAGCATCTGCAAGAGTTGCTAAGCCCCCACCTCGGCGGCCAATGGCAGGAGGGCAGCCCTACGCTGCGTATCCCTTATTACCGCACATTGGAAAAACTCGATCCGTTGACGCTAAGCGGCCGTGCGGAACAGCATCTGGTCGCGACCGTTTATGCCGGTTTGACGCGCTTCAATACCGGTTGCCCCGAGCCACAGCCCGATCTGGCCCATCATTGGCAGATTAGCGAAGACGGCCTGCGTTGGCAGTTCTTTCTGCGCAGCCAGCTGCGATGGCATAACGGCGAGGCCTTGACGGGCCAACAGCTATTGCAAACCCTCAACACCCTGCAACACCATCCGCGCAGTCAGCCATTATTGAGCAGCGTGGCGGCAATCAGCCTGCCGCATGCGCTATGCGTCCAGTTCGATCTGCAAATGCCCGATTATTGGCTGGCGCACCGGCTGGCAGAACTGCCCTGCCTGATGACACATCCAGAGTTACCGAGCCTCGGCGCAGGTCCGTTTAAGCTGGCACTAAACGAGCCGCATATGGTACGGCTGGAACTGCATCCTTACTACCATCTGCAACATCCTTATCTTGAAAGCATCGAATACTGGATCACGCCAGAGCTGCCAACCCGCAGTACCGACACCAGTTGCCAGCACCCGGTACGCATCACCATCGGCCAGCAGGAAGAACTGGCACAGGCGCGGCCGGTACAACGCAGTATGAGCCAAGGGTGGTGCTACCTGGCAATTAACCAGCGCCGTGGCGTACTGAGTGAGGCACAAGGGCAAAAGCTGCTGATGCTGATCCAGCGCTCAGGGCTGCTGGCCAGTTTGCCCATCCAGCAGGGCGTGATTATGCCAAGCCATGAAATGCTGCCGGGCTGGGCGATCCCTGAGCATGATGTCAGACAGGATGTTGAGCTGCCCCCTCGATTGACGCTGCTGTACCATCCACCGATCGAACTAGAGAGCGTGACTCAGGCTTTGCAACAGTTGCTGGCGGAACATGGCTGCCAATTAGAGGTCCGCTATTATTCCGGCAAACGTTGGCAAAGTACCGAGCAGGTAGCCCAAGCCGATCTATTGCTGGCCGATAACCTGATTGGTGAAGCCCCGGAAGCGACGTTAGAAAGCTGGCTACGTCGCGATTTGCTGTGGCAAGGGATTTTGCGAGAAAAGGATTGGCAATACCAACAGCGAACCCTGCAACAGATCCAGCAATGCCCAGCACCACTGCAACGCTACAGCCAGCTAAAAGCGTATTATCAACAGTTGATGGGGGCGGCAATCCTCACGCCCCTATTCAATTATCAGTATCAGGTCAGTGCCCCTCCGCGCATACAGGGCGTGATGCTCACCGCCTACGGCTGGTTTGATTTTTGCCAGGCTTGGCTGCCACCACCGCTGGATGATTAGGTTACCCTACGCTGTGGCGAGCATTTCTGATAGCATCCCGCATGTGTGTTATGAAGCCCAATAGCGCCAGGTTCAGGCCAGTAACGCTGTAGCCTGGGAGTAAAGGGCATAAACCGGCCGCCCGAATGTGCATCGGGAATGGCCCTAGCAAGAAGGTAGATTTATGAAACGCGCAGTCGTCGTTTTTAGCGGTGGACAAGACTCCACGACCTGCTTGATCCAGGCATTGCAACAGTATGATGAAGTTCACTGCATCACGTTCGATTACGGCCAGCGTCACCGCGCCGAAATCGAGGTGGCCCAGGCCCTATGCCAAACCCTGGGAGCCAAGGCGCACAAGGTTTTGGACGTTGGGTTGCTCAATGAGCTGGCCATCAGCAGCCTGACTCGCGATAACATTCCGGTCCCCACCTACGACAGCTCACAGACCGATGCCTTGCCAAGCACCTTTGTGCCGGGACGCAACATCCTGTTCCTCACCCTGGCGGCGATTTATGCCTACCAGGTGGAAGCCGAAGCCGTGATCACCGGCGTGTGCGAGACGGATTTCTCGGGCTATCCGGATTGCCGCGACGAGTTTGTTAAGGCTCTGAATCAGGCCATCGTGCTGGGGATCGCCCGTGATATTCGCTTTGAAACTCCACTGATGTGGCTCAACAAGGCTGAGACCTGGGCGCTGGCGGACTATTATCAGCAGTTGGAACGTATCCGCCATGAGACACTCACCTGTTATAACGGCGTTCAAGGCGACGGTTGTGGGGAATGTGCGGCCTGCCACCTGCGCGCCAACGGGTTGCAGCAGTATCAACAGGACAAGGTCGGCGTGATGGCCAGCCTGAAGCGGAAAACCGGGTTGGTTTAAGCCAGTTCATGGGCGGCTGCAATGCCGCTCAATAAGTCAGATTAAGCCATCGTTGGATCCCCTCACCCCAACCCTCTCCCTGTACAGACCGGGGACATCATGAACACTTGTTCGGGGACATGGTAGACACTTACAACATAGGTATGAGTACTTCTGAGTGGAGCTGCTTATGCCGTGGGATGAGAGATCTGCCATGTCATTACGTACCGAGTTTGTGCTTTTCGCCTCTCAAGAAGGCGCTAATATCCGTGCGCTATGCCGCCAGTTCGGCATAGCGCCTGCTACCGCATACAAGTGGTTACATCGCTGGCAGTCTGATGGGCGGGCCGGTCTGAACGAACGTTCTCGAGTGCCACACCATTCCCCTTCCAGAACACCCGATATCGTTGTCGAACACCTCCGCGCTGCGCATCTGGCCCATCCGATGTGGGGGGCGCGCAAGCTCAAGCGGTGGCTCGAGATGCAGGGGCATGCGTTACCTGCCGCCAGCACCGTGCATAACCTGATGCGCCGCCATGACCTGCTACCGGGGGGGCCGTCACCGGCTCCCACCATCGGACGCTTTGAACATGACGCACCGAATCAGCTCTGGCAGATGGACTTTAAAGGTCACTTCCCCTTCGCCGAAGGGCGTTGTCATCCGCTGACCTTGCTGGATGACCATTCGCGCTTCTCGCTCTGTCTGGCGCACTGCCCGGACGAACGACGAGTCACCGTGCAGTCTCAGTTGATAGAGGTGTTCGAACGTTATGGCTTGCCGGAGAGAATTACCATGGATAACGGGGCACCCTGGGGCGACACGACGGGCAGTTGGACCGCGCTGGAACTGTGGCTGATGCGTCAGGGTATCCAGGTGGGTCACTCGCGGCCTTATCATCCTCAGACTCAGGGTAAGCTGGAGCGCTTCCACCGCAGCCTGAAGGCAGAACTCCTGCAGGGACGGTGGTTTACCGATGCCGCGCAGTTGCAGGAGGTGTTCGACGCCTGGCGAGATACCTACAACCTGGAACGCCCACACGAAGCCCTGTCAATGGCGGTGCCAGCGTCCCGTTATCAGCCTTCATCGCGACAGTACAATGGCAATCCGGCGGCAGCCGAGTATGACGAGGGGGTCCTGGTCAGGAAAGTGGATGTCAGTGGAAAACTGAGCCTGAAAGGGATGGGGCTGAAAGTGGGCAAGGCCTTTATCGGTGAATATGTCGGGCTGAAGGAAAGTGAGAGAGAGGGCTACTACGAGGTATGGTGGTACAGCACGAAAGTAGGGACGATCGACCTGAGAAATAGGTCGATCATCATGGGTAAAGGATGTTAAAAAGTGTTCACCATGTCTTTGAACACCTGTCTACCATGTCCCCGGTCTGTACACCCAAAAGGAGAGGGGACCGATCGAGTTGGGCTGAAAGTGTAGTGATTCTTCATGGGCCCCGATTTATTCACCTTGGATGAGGGAGTGATCGAGTTTACTGCTATGACCCCCTTTATTTCAAAAAAAGTAGGGGCTAACAGCTCCCTCTCCCTGTGGGAGAGGGTTGGGGTGAGGGCGATTCGTGCTATGCTGGCGCTCCACATTTTTTTCATTTTTTCACAACGCACTCGTAAGCAGAACAAACCATGCAGCCTCAACATAAGATAGCAGCAGGGCTACTCGGCATTGTTATGTCGTTGTTGGCACCGGCGGCGTTGGCGGATTTGTTGTCAGAAGACAGCGCTATTCAAGCCCAATACATGGAAGTGCAGCGTAACAGCGAGGTTTATTCGTTGATCGGTGAACATGTGATCCCGGTCGGTGAAGTGAAAAAAGGGCAATTGATCCAGATGTTCCCGGCGGATGCGGAATATTACGAGCTTAAGTTTGGCTACGGCACCGGCTTTATTGATAAAAACGACGTTCGCGCCATCAGCAAAACCCGTAAGGTGAAGGACGATCTGGGGGATCTGAACAAACCGCTGACCAATCAGAATCTGATCACCCAGCGCGCAATTAACGTCTATACGGCGGCGGATAACAAAAGTGAAATTTTTGGTGTACTGGAAGAGAACCTGCGCTATCCGATTATCGGCAAGCTGAAAGACCGGCTGAATAATACCTGGTACGAGGTCAATATCGGCGATCGTCTGGGATTTGTCAGTGAGTTGGACTGCGAAGTCGACAACGGCATTCCTGTGCTGACCTATCACCACCTGCTGAAAAATGAAGAGAACAAACGTTTCCGTAATACCTCAACCACCACCTCGGACGTGGCTTTCAGCAACCAGATGACCTATTTGAAGCAGACGGGTTATGACACCATCTCGATGTATCAGCTGGAAGCCTACCTGAATAATCAAATCAACCTGCCGGGCAAAGTGGTGCTGCTGACCTTTGATGACGGGTTGAAGTCGGTTTATCGCTATGCGTATCCGGTACTGAAGGATTACGGTTTCCGCGCTACGGCGTTTATCATTTCTTCACGTATTAAACGTCATCCGCAGAAATGGAATCCGGATTCGCTGCAGTTTATGAGCATTTCAGAGCTGAAAGAGATCCAGGATGTGTTTGATATCCAGTCACACACACATTTCCTACATCGTACCGATGGCAACCGTCGGCCGATCCTGCTCAGCCGTTCACTGCATAATATCGAATTCGATTTTGAGCGCTCAAGACGGGCGTTAGAGCAGTTTAATCCGCATGTGCTGTACCTTTCCTATCCCTTTGGTGGTTATAACCAAAAGGCGATCCAGGCGGCAAAAGATGCCGGGTTGCATTTAGCCGTGACCACGGTGCAGGGGAAAGTGAAACCGGGTGATAATCCTTATACTTTAAAACGGCTGTATATCCTGCGTACCGACTCCATCCCCACCATGGCGGAGCGGATAGCCAACAAGTCAGGTGCGTTACCGGGCGTGACGGTAACAGAATAGAGAGAAGACGGGCGCTGAAAGCGCCCGATTTTTTAGGCAACCTGAACGGGGACGGCTTTCGCCTTGCGTTGCAAGTGGTTGTCACCTTCGAAGTAGGCGACTTTGGGGTGGTGCTGGCGGGCATCGGCATCGCTCATCTGCACGTAAGAACAGATAATCAGTTTGTCACCCACGCAGGCACAGCGGGCGGCCGCACCGTTGACCGAAATAATGCGCGAACCGCGTTCGGCGGCGATGGCATAGGTGGAGAAACGTTGGCCGTTATCCACGTTGTAAATATCGATCGCTTCATATTCCAGGATCCCGGCGGCTTCCAGAAAATCCTGGTCAATGGCGCAGGAGCCTTCGTAGTGCAAGTCAGCCTGAGTCACTTTCACCCGATGCAGCTTGCCTTGCAACATAGTACGTATCATAGCGTTACCTAACTGAATATCGGCCTTTTCAGGCGGCTGAAGAAGAACTGCTTCCTTGCACTATTTTTCGTCACCGAAAACCCGGCCAGTCTACCGCCAACCGGGTAAAAACGGCAACGACTGTACAATAAAGGGCTTACTGCGTCAGATCGACCTGCTGATTATCGATCAGGCGGGCTTTGCCCAACCAGGCGGCCATCAGCACCACGGCGCGGCGGCTTTCTACGCCCAGCGGTTGCAGCGTGTCTGCATCGCGAATAAACAGCTCGTCTGGGGTGAAACCTGCTGCGCGCAGCTTTTCGGCCGTCTGCGCCAGCAACTCTTCGATGTGGCGTTCGCCGTTGCCGAGCTGCTCTGCCAGGGCGTTCATGATTTTGCTCAACTGTGGCGCGATCTTGCGTTCTTCTGCGGTGAGATAGCCGTTGCGGGAGCTTAGCGCCAGCCCGTCTTTGGCGCGCACCGTTGGCACGCCAACGATATCAATGTCATAGCCCATATCCGCCACCATCTTGCGGATCAACGCCAACTGCTGATAATCCTTCTCGCCAAAGCAGGCCAGATCCGGTTGGATCAGATTGAACAGTTTGCTGACGATGGTGGAGACACCGCGGAAGTGGCCCGGACGGCTAGCGCCTTCCAACATGGTGGAGATCACCGGTACGTCAACGCTGGTATGTTCTTCCAGCCCTTTGGGGTAAATTTCGGCCGGGGCAGGGGCGAAGATCAACTCGACATTACGGCGATTGAGCTTTTCACAGTCTTCCTGCAAGGTGCGCGGATAGCGCTCCAGATCGTCTGCACGTTCGAACTGCAGCGGGTTAACGAAAATGCTCACTACTACCACGTCGGCACGGGCGCGGGCTTCTTCCACCAGCGTCATATGGCCTTCATGCAGATTGCCCATGGTGGGCACCAGCGCAACGCGTTTGCCCTCTTGCCGCCAGCGGCGGATCTGTTGGCGCAGCAGTGGCAGGGTTTCGATAATTACCATTCCATAACTCCTCGGTGCCCCCTCGGTGTGAAGTACCGAGGGATAAGCTAGTTAGCTATCAATCGTGGCCGGTCACTCAGTTGAACGAGTGCGCTTCGTCGGGATAAATACCTTGCTCGACTTCCCGAATATACAGCTGCACGGCGCCGCGAATATCGCCGCCCTGCGCCAGAAAGTTTTTGGCAAATTTAGGGGTATGGCCGCCGGTGATCCCCAAGGCGTCATGCATCACCAGGATCTGGCCATCGGTAGCATTGCTGGCACCAATACCGATCACCGGGATCGACAAGGCTTCAGTAACCTGGCGGGCCAGTTCGGTCGGTACGCACTCCAGCACCAGCAACTGCATACCGGCCAGCTCCAGATTCTGGGCGTCGATCAGCAGTTGCTTGGCCGCCAACTCGTCGCGCCCCTGTACCTTGTAGCCGCCAAATACATTGACGGATTGCGGCGTGAGGCCAAGATGGCCGCAGACGGGGACGGCGCGCTCCGTGAGCATTTTCACCGTTTCGCAGAGCCAACTGCCGCCTTCTATTTTGACCATGTTGGCCCCAGCGCGCATCACCTCGGCCGCGCTTTGGCAGGCAAGCTCAGGCGTGGCGTAACTCATGAAAGGCAGGTCGGCCAACAGCAGGCTGGCTGGTGCCCCACGGCGTACCGCGCGGGTATGGTAAGCCACGTCGGCCACGGTTACCGGCAGCGTTGAGTCATGCCCTTGCAGCGTCATCCCCAGCGAGTCGCCGACCAGCAATACTTTAATACCTTGTTCTTCAAACAGCTGGGCAAAGCTGGCATCGTAGGCGGTAATAGTCGCAAACTTGCGCTGCTCCTGCTTCCACTGGCGTAAATGGCTCAGGGTGGTAGGTTTCATCACAACGTCTCCTGCAGTAACCGCGCGGCCTGGATTTGTAGCACGGTGGTAAAAAGTGTTGTCATTCTACTGTAACCCTTCAGGGGTGGGTAGCTCCGATGCTGATGGTTAAGATGTTCTTAAGAAGCTTATGATGTAATGGTCTGGCCAAAGGGAGAGCGCATGAGAATTCTGTTGATTGAAGACGATAAACTGATCGGTGATGGCATCAAGGCGGGCTTGACCAAGCTGGGATTTACCCTCGACTGGTTCACCGATGGCATCGTCGGTAAGAACGCCCTGGACAGTGCACCTTATGATGCGGTGATCCTCGATCTCAGCTTGCCGGGATTGGACGGGTTGGATTTGCTGCGCCAGTGGCGTCAGGCCGGGCAGGATGTGCCGGTGCTGATCCTGACCGCGCGTGACGCGTTGGAACAGCGTGTCAACGGGTTGCAGAGCGGAGCCGATGACTATCTGTGCAAGCCGTTTGCCCTGACGGAGGTTGCCGCGCGTTTACAGGCGTTGATCCGCCGCCGCCATGGGCAACTGACGCCTCAACTGGTCCACGGCAAGCTGGTGTTTGATGCCGCATCCCGCAGCGTGAGCTGCAACGGTGAGCCCGTGACGTTGACCCCGCGCGAACTGGCGGTGCTGGAACTGTTTCTGCACAACAAGGGGCGCGTGCTGGCACGGCCGCTGATCCAGGAAAAACTGTATAACTGGGATGATGATGTGAGCAGTAACGCGGTGGAGGTTCACATCCATCATCTGCGGCGCAAGCTGGGTAACGGTTTTATCCGCACCGTACATGGCGTGGGTTACACGCTGGGGGATGAGCCGTGAAATCATTGAGTTTGCGGTTGCGGTTGATCCTGATCTTCAGCCTGCTGGCATTGCTGACCTGGTGTTCCGCCAGCGTGGTGGCGTGGATGATGACGCGCCACAATATCAACGAAGTGTTCGACACCCAACAGATGCTGTTTGCCAAACGGCTGGCGACCGCCGATCTGGGGGATTTGCTGGCTAATCAGCAAGTGCGCAGCCTGCCAAAAACCAAGAAGATGCTGAACCACGGCAAACGTGGTGAGCAGGACGATGATGCGTTGGCGTTCGCTATCTTTTCACACGATGGGCGCATGCTGCTCAACGACGGTGAGAACGGTGAGGATTTTCAGTTTGACGGTGAGCGGCAAGGGTTTGTCGATGGCCAACGCAAAGGAGATAGCGACAGCTGGCGCTTGCTATGGCTCACCAGCCCGGATGGACGCTATCGCATTGTGGTCGGCCAGGAATGGGATTATCGGCAGGATATGGCGTTGGGGTTGGTGATGGGGCAGTTGCTACCTTGGCTGGTGACGTTGCCGATCCTGATGTTATTGATCGCCCTGATGGTTGGCCGCGAGCTAAGACCGTTACGTGAGGTGGCCGCCAGCCTGCGTAAACGAGCCCCAGACGACGCTACGCCGCTGAATGCACACCAGGTACCCAGTGAGGTGCGCCCGCTGGTGGAAGCGCTGAATACGCTGTTTACGCGCATTAATAGCCTGCTGGTGCGTGAGCGGCGGTTTACTTCGGATGCAGCCCATGAGTTGCGTAGCCCATTGGCGGCATTGCGGGTGCAGACCGAGGTGGTGCAACTGGCGGGCGACGATGTGCCCATGCGTGAACATGCGGTGAATAACCTGACGGTGGGTATCGATCGAGCCACGCGCCTGGTGGATCAACTGCTCACCTTATCCCGGCTGGACTCACTCGCCGATTTGCACGGTCTGGCCTTGGTCGACTGGAGCCAACTGGTGCCGATGACCTTGGCGGAACTGGATCGACAGGCGCATACCTCCGGGATCACGCTGCGTTACCAGCAGCAGGGCGAACCTCCCGCATTATCCGGCCAGCCGCTGCTGTTATCGCTGTTGGTGCGCAATCTGGTAGACAATGCGGTACGTTATACTCCGGACGGTGGCACGGTAACGGTCACGCTCAGCCAGCGGCAACTGACGGTAGAGGACGACGGTCCTGGCGTCACGGCTGAGCATCTGGAAAGACTGGGTGAGCGCTTTTATCGCCCACCGGGGCAGGAACAGGTGGGAAGCGGACTGGGCTTGTCTATTGTGCAGCGGATTGCCAGCCTGCATGGATTACGTATCAGCTTTGCCAATCGGCAGGAGGGTGGGTTTATCGCGACGTTAACCTTGTCTGGGGGCGGTATTCAAGCCTTGGGCTGATGCCACAGCGTCATGCCGTTTTTTGGCACACGTTGCAGGCACTCCGCCAGGGTTTCACCGTCTGGGAAAACCAGGTCCGGAGCGATATCCGCCAACGGGTAGAGCATAAATTCACGTTGTTTCAGGCCGTAATGGGGAACGGTGAGACGCTCGGTGTCGATCACCAGATCGCCGTACAGCATCATATCCAGATCCAGCGTACGAGGGCCCCAGCGCTCATCTTTACGCACTCGGCCCTGATTACGTTCTATCGCCTGGGTGTGATCGAGTAGCTGTTCCGGTGGCAACTGGGTATCCAGTGCCACCACCGCGTTGAGATAATCCGGCTGGTTCTGTGGCCCCAGCGGTTTGGTGCGGTACAGCGGTGAGCAAACGATCAGGCGGGTGCGTGGAATATGCTCCAACGCCTCCAGCGCGGTATTCACCTGTTGCAAAGGTTGCGCCAGATTGCTACCCAGCGCGATATAAACGCGGATCATTATGCTCCTTCGTTATTTGGAGACCTGCGGCGTGGGCGGCGCTGACGAGCCCGACGCGGTGCCGGATCTTCGCCTAGCGTGCTCAACATGTTTTTCTGGCGGGCCGCGGTGGCCACCTGGAACTCATCCCACCATTCGGCAAGACGCAGCATCTCCGGGTTGTTTTCCACTTCGGCACGCAGTGCCAGCAAATCATACGCCGCACGGAATTTAGGGTGTTCCATCAGCTTGTGCGCACGCTTGCCCTGGCGACGGGACAGGCGTAACTGCAGTTGCCAGATGTCACGTACCAGTGTAGTGATTCGTTTGGGGATTGCCAGTGAACGGCACTCTTCGTCCAGCACATCGTTCATGGCCAAGGCAAAGGCGTCGTAATAGGCCAGACCGCTTTCCTGCGCCAGTTTCTGTGCGTGCTCCAGCAGCGGGTACCACAGCATGGCGGCAAACAGGAACGCCGGGTTGACGCGCTTGTCGTTTTGCAGACGGTGATCGGTATTTTTCAATACCTGCTCCAGAATGCGCTCCATCGGCGTGTCGTGATTTGGTGTGAAGTTGCGCGCAATCAACGGGAACAGCGGCTGGAACAGCTGATATTCACACAGTTTCAGGTAGGTCTGGTAGCCGTAACCCGTTTGCAGCAGCTTCAGCGCCTCTTCAAACAGGCGAGCCGGTGGGATTTCGTGCAGCAGGGAGGCCAGGCGTGGGATAGGCTCGGCGGTTTCTTCGCTGATGGTCATATCCAGCTTGGCGGCAAAGCGCACCGCGCGTAGCATGCGCACCGGATCTTCGCGGTAGCGGGTTTCCGGATCGCCGATCAGGCGTATCACGCCCTGTTGCAGATCGCGCAGGCCCCCAACGTAATCACGCAGGGCAAAGTCGGCTACGCCGTAATACAGGCTGTTGATGGTAAAATCGCGGCGCTGGGCATCGTCTTCGATGGTGCCGAAGATGTTATCGCGCAGCAGCATGCCGTTCTGGGCCTGCTGGGAAGAGTTCTTGTCAGATTCCTGACTCTGCTCGTGGTGGCCACGGAAGGTGGCGACTTCGATGATTTCCGGCCCGAACATCACGTGCGCCAGCCTGAAACGGCGGCCTACCAGGCGGCAGTTGCGGAACAACTTGCGTACCTGCTCTGGGGTGGCGTTGGTGGTAATGTCGAAATCTTTCGGCTTTTTGCCGAGCAACAGATCGCGTACACCGCCGCCGACCAGATAGGCTTCATAGCCGGATTTATTCAGGCGATACAGCACCTTCAGCGCATTTTCGCTGATATCTTTGCGCGAGATCGCATGTTGATCGCGGGGGATAACGGTCATTGAGCGCGTTCCCTCTGCGGCTACAAATGGCGGGCGTTTACGCGGCGCTGGACGGCGGGCAGGTGTCTCCCTGCCGCTCTCGGTAGAGCGCGGTGGCGTTGTGGCTAACGGTTCTGCAGGCGCGCTTTCTTCGCGGACTTGGTTTTTATCGCTGGCCGGCGCATCTTCGCGGGTCAACTTGTCATCGCGGATTAGTACCTTACGGCAGAAATTGGCTACTCGGGTAAAAATGGTACACCTCGATAGTGACGGATAAAAATGGCGCTAACAAAAAAATAGCGGCTAATCATAGCTTACCCCAGCTGTTTTGAGAATGCCGTTGTGTTTTCACTCGGCGGGATCGCTGGCTGACGTGGCACATTTGCCAACTGCCAATGCTCAACCGCCCAGCTCAATAATAATGGCAGATCAAGATCTTGCCAGTTTTCCGGCAGCGGTTGACGCAGAAATTTCAGGGCAGCAACCAGGACCGGCCGCGGATCGCCAGTGGGCAGGGCGGGGGCATGATTTTGCTTCGACAGTTTAATGCCGTTGTTCCCCAGCGCCAGCGGCAAATGCACATAGGCAGGAACCGGTGCCTGCAATTGCTGATACAGCGCAATCTGGCGCACCGTGGGTTCGATCAGATCGGCACCGCGGACGATTTCGGTCACGCCTTGAAAATGATCGTCGATCACCACCGCCAGATTGTAGGCAAACAGGCCATCGCGGCGGCGGATGATGAAATCTTCCTGTGCCAGCGCCGGATCGGCCCGAAGCTCGCCATGCAACCGATCGTGGAAGGCATACACCGGGTTTGATTGACGTAAGCGGATCGCGGCACCCTGCGGGCCAAGCCGTAACTGGCTGCAATGGCCATCGTACAAACCGCCGATCTGCTGGATGCGGCTGCGGGTACAGGTGCAGTAATAGCTGAGATCCTGGCGTTGTAGCCAATCAAGGGTTGCGCGGTAAGCTTCAGAGCGTTGGGATTGATAGATGACCTGGCCGTCCCAGTGGAGACCATAGTGTTCAAGTGCGGATAAGATACGCCCGGCAGCTCCGGCGACTTCGCGCGGAGGGTCGATATCTTCAATACGTACCAGCCATTGCCCGCGTTGAGCACGAGCCTGGAGGTAGCTTCCCAGAGCGGCAATCAGCGAACCGAAATGCAGATCCCCGGAAGGCGATGGGGCAAAGCGCCCCACATAGTGACTTGCTAGCATATCTGAAGGGATTACTTCCCTTAACTCTGTGCGGCGCGCGCTATAGGCACGCGCCGCAGGAGGTAACAACTGCTTAGCCGGCCATCTGCTTTTCGCGGATTTCGGCCAACGTCTTGCAGTCGATGCACAAATCGGCAGTCGGACGCGCTTCAAGGCGACGAATGCCAATCTCCACGCCGCAAGACTCGCAGAAGCCGAAATCATCGTCTTCTACTTTCTTCAGCGTTTTCTCGATCTTTTTGATCAGTTTGCGCTCGCGGTCACGGTTACGCAGTTCAAGGCTGAACTCTTCTTCCTGAGTGGCACGGTCTGCCGGATCGGGGAAGTTGGCTGCCTCTTCTTGCATATGCGACACGGTTCGGTCGACTTCGTCCCTGAGTTGGTTGCGCCATGCTTCAAGGATGCGCCTGAAATGCGTCAACTGGGCGTCGTTCATGTACTCTTCGCCCGGTTTCTCTTGATACGGCTCCACCCCAGCGATGGCGAGAATGCTCAAGGACGAGGTTTTACGGGTTTGCCCTTCTTGCATATTGCTTCTCCTACATACACACGCACTATACCCTTTAATGCTAGTAGGGTATGTCGAATCCCCAATACGGGGGAAAAACAGGCCGCTATAAATAACAGAAGGGAAGATGGATGGCAATTATTCCTGTCGCCTGCTTGACAATGGTGTGAAGGAAGGCGTATTTGGCGAAGCAATATCCGGTTGTCGATTTATTTGTGCCCGGCACCGCTAGCCAATAAAAAACGGTAACTTAGCGCTTAGCGAGATACCGTCAGGTGATAATTTTGCCCCGTAACAAACAACTTCCACTCCCAACTGCTGAACCTGCGCTAGTAGCACCGCATAATGCTCATCTATATGATTTGCTGGGGTGACCCGATCGATGCCGCTGTGTAACACGGCAAAGAACAGCACCGCCCGCTGCCCTTGTTCAACCACGTTTTGCAACTCACGCAGATGCTTCTGTCCTCTCAGCGTTACGGCATCGGGGAAGTAGCCCTGTTGATGTTGCAATAGTGTGACTGACTTAACTTCAATATAGCAGTCAACTCGATTTTCTGCCTGTAATAACAAATCGATACGGCTGTTTTCGCCGCCATATTTCACTTCGCCGGTGATTTTACTGTAACCGGATAATTCACTGATTATATTCTGCTCAATGGCTTCACGAACCAGAGTGTTGGCCCGCAGGGTGTTGACGCAGATCCAGTCGCCAGCCTGGGTATGCGTCAGCTCCCAACTGTGGGCATATTTGCGTTTGGCATTGTCCGAAGTGGAGTACCAAACGGTGTCCCCTGGCGTCGCACAGCCGGTCATGGCGCCGGTGTTGGCGCAGTGCAGGGTAAAGGTTTCACCTTCGGGGGTGATCACATCGGCCAGAAAACGCTTGTAGCGCTTGATGAGCGTGGCCGGTTTTAGCGGTGGGTCAAAAATCATGATTTATCCTGTCGGCGAGTGGCCACTGCGCTAATTCGTGATAGCGGGTGCGGCCTTGTTCAAACGACGATTGGTAGAGTGAGAAATGGCTGGCGTTGAACGGCCAACCCGGCGTGCCAGGAGGAATAGCGACCGGCTGGGTCGCGGCGCGTAATAACGTGATATGGGGATGAAACGGCATCGGGCTTTGATAACAGCCGCTGCGAGCCGCTTGCGAACGCAGCAATTCCGCCAACTGTAACAGCGCGCGTGGGGGGCGTTTGCTGCCCAACCATACCACTCCGGGGCGCGGCCAGTGGCCAAGATCGTCCAGATTGAGGCTAAAACCCGCCTGTGTGATACGCCCGGCCTGCGTTTTTAGTGCCTGTTCTTTCTGTGCGCTGACCTCGCCGAGAAAGGCCAGCGTCAGATGCAGATTGGCGGCGGCCACCGGGCGGCCATCTTCGGGTTTGAATGCTTCGGCCCGCCAGCGGATCACCTGCTGCTGCAAGGTATCGGGTAGCGACAACGCAAAGAACAGGCGGCGCGAACTGGACATAGTACCCCGGTAAATGAATGAAACACGGGGCGTAATGCTACAATGTGCGCCGTCCATTAACTACCCCATGGAGAGTTTTGTGTCCTCATTGCCCGTCAGCGCGGTTCTTGATGAGCTGCTCGCCGCACTGCAATCTGCCCCTCAGGTGTTGTTGCATGCCCCCACCGGTGCCGGGAAATCCACCTGGCTGCCGTTGCAGATCCTGGCAAAAGCCGGGCTGCCGGGGCGTATCATCATGCTGGAGCCACGGCGGCTGGCGGCAAAAAACGTCGCTTATCGCTTGGCGCAACAGTTGGGTGAAGAACCGGGCCAAACCGTGGGCTATCGCATGCGTGCCGAAAGCAAAAGCGGGCCACAGACACGGCTGGAGGTGGTGACCGAGGGCATTCTCACCCGCATGTTGCAACAGGACGCCGAACTGCAGGGCGTCTCGCTGATTATTCTTGATGAATTCCACGAGCGTAGTTTACAGGCCGATCTGGCCTTGGCACTGTTGCTGGATGTGCAACAGGGCCTGCGTGACGATCTGAAACTGCTGATCATGTCGGCGACGCTGGATAATGCACGGCTGTCGCAACTGCTGCCGCAAGCGCCGGTGGTGGTGTCGGAAGGGCGCAGCTACCCGGTTGAACGGCAGTACCAGCCATTACCTAGTCACCAACGGCTGGAGGATGGCGTTGCCTCGGCGGTGAAACGCCTGTTGGCTGAGCAATCAGGTTCGCTGTTGTTATTCCTGCCCGGCGTGGCGGAGATTAACCGCGTGCAGGAACGGCTCATTGGCGAAGTGCCAGCGGATACCGATCTCTGCCCGCTGTATGGCGCATTGCCGTTGGCACAGCAGCAAAAGGCGATCCAACCGGCGCAGCACGGGCGGCGTAAAGTGGTGTTGGCGACCAATATTGCGGAAACCAGTTTGACCATTGAAGGCATCCGCCTGGTCGTCGACAGCGGGCTGGAGCGCGTAGCGCGTTATGACGTCCGTAATGGCCTGACGCGATTGGTCACCCAGCGTATCAGCCAGGCTTCGATGATCCAACGCGCCGGGCGTGCCGGGCGTTTGGAGCCTGGAATTTGCTGGCATCTGTTTGCCAAAGAGCAGGCGGAGCGCGCTGCAGAACATGCTGAACCGGAGATCCTGCAAAGCGATCTGGCCAGCTTCTGGCTGGAACTGCTGCAATGGGGCTGTGTGGATGTGGATCAACTCACTTGGCTCGATCGGCCGCCGTTGGCTGCATTAGCTGCCGCTCGCCGTTTATTGCATACCCTGGCAGCTATCGATGACGGCGAGAAGCTCACAACCATTGGTCGCCAAATGGCCGGGTTGGGGTGTGAACCCAGACTGGCGGCTATGCTGTGCGCCGGTGCCAAGATGGGACCCGATGGATTAGCCACGGCGGCGATGTTGGCCGCTTTGCTGGAGGAACCGCCACGCAGCGGGCAGATGGATATCGGCTATTGGCTAAGCCGTCCACAGCCGCATTGGCAACGTCGGGCGGCGCAACTGAGTAAGCGCTTACCGCAGAAAAGTGGGCAGATTGATGCCGATCTGGCCGCTCCTCTGTTAGCGCAGGCTTTTGCCGATCGTATCGCCCAACGGCGCGGGCAGGATGGGCGCTATCTGTTGGCCAATGGTTTGGGCGCAGCGATGGATCAGGACGAAGCGCTCTCCAGGGCTCCCTGGTTGATTATTCCCAGCCTGTTGCAAGGCCATAACAGCCCGGATGCCCGTATCCTGCTGGCGTTACCGATTGAAATTGATGCGTTGGTCGCTCGGTTGCCCGAGATTGTCAGCAGCCAGACCGCCGTCGAGTGGGATGAAGAAAAGGGCACCCTGCGGGCCTGGAAGCGCCAACAGATTGGCCGCTTGACGCTGCGGGCTCAGCCGCTGGCCAAGCCGGCGGAAGAGGAACTGCAACAGGCACTGATTAATTGGGTCCGCGCCCAGGGATTGGCAGTGCTTAACTGGGACACCGCTGCCGAACAGTTGCGCCTGCGTTTACACTGTGCCCAGCGTTGGTTGCCAGAGGCTGACTGGCCGCCGGTGGATGACGAGACGATGCTCGACACCCTGGAGAGCTGGTTGCTACCGTCATTGAGCGGCGTTCGCGATCTGCGCGGATTAAAGCAGGTCAATATCGCTGAAGCCTTGGCCCGCCGGTTAAACTGGCAGCAAAAGCAACGGCTGGATAATGCTCTGCCAACTCATTATGCTGTGCCGACTGGTAGCCGCTTGCCGATCCGCTACGATGCCGATAAACCGCCGGTATTGGCAGTGCGTTTACAGGAGATGTTTGGTGAACAGCGTAGCCCAACGTTGGCTGAGGGTCGCATCCCGGTGGTGCTTGAGTTACTCTCTCCGGCGCACCGGCCATTGCAGATCACCGGCGATCTGGCCGCCTTCTGGCAAGGGGCGTACCGCGAGGTGCAAAAGGAGATGAAGGGGCGTTATCCCAAGCACGTATGGCCAGACGATCCGGCCAATACCGCCCCCACCAGGCGCACCAAGAAATACCAGTAACGAATTCAGATGTTTCTTCTGTTCAGCCAGATGGCTTAGGGACAGATTAAGCGACAAAATAACGGACCCGTCGTCTTTCAAGCTGCAGCGTTGTTACCTGCACTATCTCACCCCAGTCACTTACCCAAAAGTAAGCTCCTGGGGATGAGATAGTTTGTCGCCTAGCCGCAGCTTGAAATCCATAGGGTATAAATTGCAGCAAGCGTGGAGAAGAACCGCAATGGCTGGGGATGACCGCGAGCCCATCGGGCGCAAAGGCAAACAACCAAAACGTAATCAGCCGCGTAAAGCGGCGCGTCGTCACCGTGACGACGATTATGAAGAAGACGAGTATCAGGATGAGTATGACGATGATGAGTACGATGACGACGAAGAGGAACAACGCATGCCGCCCAAGGTAAAAGCGAAGTCGCCGCGTAAAAAGCGCCGTTGGCTCGGCTTGCTGATAAAACTGTTCCTGGTGATTGCGGTGCTGCTGGCGATCTACGGGGTTTATCTGGATTCCCAGATCCGTAGCCGCATCGATGGCAAAGTCTGGCAGTTACCGGCGGCGGTGTATGGCCGCATGGTTAACCTCGAGCCGGGCATGCCGTATAGCAAAAAGGAAATGGTCGCCCTGCTGGAAGGGATGCAATATCGCCAGGTCAGCCGTATGACCCGGCCAGGGGAGTTTACCGTGCAGGCCAACAGCATCGAGATGCTGCGCCGCCCGTTTGATTTCCCGGATGGCAAAGAAGGCCAGATCCACGCCCGCCTCGATTTCCAAAACAATAGTCTGGCGAAAATCGTCAACATGGAAAATCAGCGTAACTTTGGCTTCTTCCGCCTCGATCCGCGCCTGATCACCATGCTGCAATCGCCGAATGGCGAGCAACGCCTGTTTGTGCCGCGCTCTGGTTTCCCAGATCTGCTGGTCGACACGCTGATCGCTACCGAAGACCGTCATTTCTACGAGCATGATGGTATCAGCTTCTACTCCATTGGCCGTGCCGTGGTGGCCAACCTGACCGCCGGGCGTGCGGTGCAGGGCGGCAGTACCTTGACTCAGCAACTGGTAAAAAACCTGTTCCTGACCAACGAGCGTTCGCTGTGGCGTAAGCTTAACGAAGCCTACATGGCCTTGCTGGTGGATTACCGTTATAGCAAAGACCGTATTCTGGAACTGTATCTGAACGAGGTGTATCTCGGCCAGAGCGGCAGCGATCAGATCCGTGGCTTTCCGTTGGCCAGCCTGTACTACTTTGGTCGCCCGGTCGATGAACTGAGTCTGGATCAACAGGCGCTGCTGGTGGGCATGGTAAAAGGGGCCTCGCTGTATAATCCTTGGCGTAACCCAAAGTTGGCGCTGGAGCGCCGTAACCTGGTGCTCAAGCTGTTACAGAACCAGGGAGTGATCGATGCTGAGCTGTATAACATGCTGAGCGCTCGCCCGCTGGGCGTACAGCCGAAAGGTGGGGTGATTTCACCGCAGCCTGCGTTTATGCAGTTGGTGCGCCAGGAGTTGCAGGCCAAGCTGGGTGACAAGGTTAACGATCTTTCCGGCGTGAAGATCTTCACTACGCTGGATCCGGTTTCACAGGATGCGGCCGAGAAAGCGGTGGAAGACGGTATCCCGGCGCTGCGTGCGGCGCGTCATCTGAACGATCTGGAAGCGGCGATGGTGATTGTCGATCGCTTTACCGGAGAGGTCCGTGCCATGGTGGGCGGTGCCGATCCTCAGTTTGCCGGCTTTAACCGTGCGCTGCAGGCGCGCCGTTTGGTAGGGTCACTGGCCAAGCCGCCAACCTATCTGACCGCGCTGTCGGAACCGGATAAGTATCGGCTCAATACCTGGCTGGCGGATCAGCCGTTGTCGATCAAACTGCCGAACGGCAGCTCGTGGCAGCCGAATAACTACGATCGCCAGTTCCGTGGTCGGGTGATGCTGGTGGATGCGTTGGCCAACTCGCTCAACGTGCCAACGGTCAATCTGGGCATGTCGGTGGGGTTGGATCAAATTAGCGCTACCCTGCAAAAGTTGGGTATTCCTAAATCGGCGATCACTCCGGTGCCTTCCATGTTGCTGGGGGCCATCGGCCTGACGCCGATGGAAGTGGCACAGGAATACCAGACCATCGCCAGCGGGGGTAACCGTGCGCCGCTGTCTGCCGTGCGTTCGGTGATTGCGGAAGACGGTACAGCGTTGTATCAGAGCTTCCCGCAGGCGGAACGTATGGTGCCAGCGCAGGCGGCTTACCTGACGCTGTATGCTATGCAGCAGGGTGTGGCGCGCGGGACTTCCCGTTCGCTGTCGGTCAAGTTCCCTAATTACAACCTGGCCGCTAAAACCGGTACCACTAACGATCTGCGTGACAGTTGGTTTGCCGGTATCGACGGTAAGGAAGTGGCGATTGCCTGGGTAGGGCGTGACAATAACGGCCCGGCCAAACTGACGGGTGCAAATGGTGCTTTGACGCTGTATCGCCGCTATCTGGAAAACCAGACGCCGCTGGTGCTGAAGCTGCAACAACCGGAAGGCATTAGCCAGATGGGTATTGATTCTGCCGGTAACTTTATCTGTGGTGGCGGCAGTTGGCGCACCATCCCGGTTTGGACTGAAAACCCGCAAGGGCTATGTCAGGCAAGCCAGGCCGAGCAGCAACAAACTCAACAGCAGCAAGCCGGCGAACAGAAAGATGCCGACGGCGTTGCTGGCTGGATAAAAGATATGTTTGGCAAATAAACCCCAGCCGTCATGTTAAGCATATTTATTATTTGATTTTACCGTGTTATCAAGCCCGTAGCGTTCTGTTACGGGCTTTCCTTTCTTTGTTGTCGGTTTTATTTCCACGCTGTTAATGCGGTTACCACGCCAATCCCATAGCTTTTTTACGGCCGAAATACGCTTGCAGTTCCGCTAGCCTTCTGCATAAAATGCCGCGCTTATAATAATTATTATCGTTCACATTCGTTATCAAACCACATCAGAGAAACCAGACATGCCGACCAAGCGTCATTCCTCATCACCGGCCAAATCAGGCTTGTTCCCCGTCAGCGTTTTGGCTGCCACGATCGCGGCTACGCTAACCTTGCCTGCGGTTGCAGCTCAGACGACGGCTGCCGAGGATGCCGATACTATTACGGTGGTAGGGGGCGGCAGCGGTGGTGCTTCACAGGAAAGCGCCTGGGGCCCAGTTGGCACCATCGTGGCGAAACGCAGCGCGACCGGTACCAAAACGGATACGCCGCTGGTGAAGACCCCTCAATCGGTGTCTGTGGTCACGCGTGAACAAATGGACGTTATGCAGCCTTCCTCGGTGAAAGAAGCGTTAGGCTTCACCCCTGGTGTAATGGTGGGCAGCCGTGGTAGTTCGAACGTCTATGATGCGGTTTATATTCGTGGTTTTGGCTCGGTCAACCAGAATATCTATCTGGACGGTTTGAAGCTGCAAGGCGACTATTTTAACGAAGCGGTAATCGATCCTTATTTCCTGGAGCGGGCCGAAGTGCTGCGCGGGCCTTCTTCCGTGCTTTACGGTAAAAGCAGCCCTGGTGGGATTATTTCGCTGATCAGCAAGCGCCCAACCACGGAACCGCTGAAAGAAATCCAATTTAAAATGGGGACAGATAACCTGTTCCAGACTGGCTTTGATTTCAGCAATGCGTTGGATGATGACGGCAAGTATTCCTTCCGCCTGACCGGTTTGGCCAAAGACGCAGACGCTCAGCAGGAGATGGCCAAGGAAAAACGCTATACCATTGCGCCTTCATTCAGTTGGCAGCCCGATGAGCATACCAACCTGACGCTGTACTCTTACCTGCAAAACGATCCTAACCTCGGCTACTACGGCTGGTTGCCGATGCAGGGAACGGTGGTCAACGCGCCTTACGGCAAGCTGCCAACCAGCTTCAACGAAGGCGAAAAGAGTAACTTCTATTCGCGCCAGACGCGGATGTTTGGTTACAGCTTCTCTCATGATTTCGATGATACCTGGGCCGTACGCCAGAACCTGCGTTATATGCAGCTGCATACCAACCAGAACAATATTTATGGCACTGGCGTAAACGCCGACAACACGACTCTGAACCGTAACTATATCGCTTCGGATGAGCGCCTGAATAACTTCAGCGTCGATACCCAGGGCCAGGCCAAGTTTGCTACTGGCCGCGTGGATCATACGCTGCTGGCCGGCGTAGACTTTATGCGCATGAGCAACGATATTCAGGGCGGCTGGGGCGTGGCCAGTCCACTGGATCTGGCCAACCCGCAGTTTGGGAATTATACCAAGGGGGCGTTAAATCCAACCAGTAAGGTCAATGGCCAACGGCAGGTGGGCATTTACCTGCAGGAACAGGCCGAGTGGAACCAATGGATCCTGACTGCCGGTACACGTTACGACTGGGCTAAGAGCACCGTTGAAGATCGCACCGACATGGCAACGGTTCCTTATAGCGAGCAGAAAGACCACCAGTCTACCAATCGCATCGGCCTGAACTATCTGTTCGACAACGGCATCTCGCCGTATGTCAGCTACGCGCAATCCTTCGAGCCGAACGTGGGCGCAGGTTATGACGGCAAAGCCTTCGTTCCTTCCAAAGGCGAACAGTATGAAGCTGGCGTGAAATACATGCCAAAAGATCGCCCTGTCTCTGCCACCATTGCCATCTACCAACTGACCAAGTCAAATAACCTGGTCACGGATGTTGAGCATGCCGATAAAGGTTGGTTCCAGCAGCAAACTGGGGAGATCCGCTCTCGCGGCGTAGAGTTGGAAGGCAAAGCGGCGCTGACGGCTAACGTCAACCTGCTGGCGTCCTATACCTATACCGATGCTGAATACACCGAAGACACCACCAACCAGGGCAATACGCCGGCGATCATTCCTAAGCATATGGCCTCGCTGTGGGGAGATTATACCTTCCATGAAACCGCATTGAGTGGTCTGACGCTGGGCGCGGGTGTGCGTTATACCGGCTCAACCTATGGTGACGAAGCCAACACCTTCAAAGTGCCGGACTACACCGTGTGGAATACCGTGATCAAGTATGATTTGGCGCGCTTCAACCTGCCTGGTTCTTCCGTTGCGCTTAACGTTAACAACCTGTTTGATAAAGAGTATGTCTCTAGCTGTTTCGCCACCTATGGCTGTTTCTGGGGTGCAGAACGTCAAGTGGTCGCCACGGCAACCTTCAGTTTCTAATCGGCTAACGGGAGCGGCCTTTGGTCGCTCCCTGCCAAGCAGGGCCTATGCAGGATAAACACCTTAATCGCGATGCTACGTTCCAGCTCGACCGTGTTAGCTTTGCCGTGCCAGGGCGGGTGTTGTTACAGCCGCTGTCATTGGTCTTTCCTCAAGGCAAAGTGTGTGGATTGATTGGCCATAATGGCTCCGGCAAATCCACGCTGCTGAAAATCCTCGGTCGCCACCAAAATCCTACCTCCGGCCTGGCGCTGCTTAACGGGCAACCGCTGGGCCAATGGGACAGCAAAGCCTTTGCTCGCCAAGTAGCCTATCTGCCGCAGCAATTGCCCGCAGCAGAAGGGATGACGGTGCGCGAACTGGTCGCCATCGGGCGCTACCCGTGGCACGGCGCGTTAGGCCGTTTCAAGGCTGGCGATCGCGAGCTGGTAGAAGAGGCAATCGGGCTGGTGGGGCTCAAACCCTTTGCCAACCGCCTGGTAGACAGCCTCTCCGGCGGTGAACGTCAACGGGCCTGGCTGGCGATGATGGTCGCGCAGGATAGCCGTTGTTTGTTGCTGGATGAGCCGACCTCGGCGTTGGATATTGCCCATCAGGTTGAAGTGCTGGCGTTGATCCAACGCCTGAGCCATGAGCGCGGCCTGACGGTGATTGCAGTGCTGCATGACATCAACATGGCAGCTCGTTATTGCGACCATCTGGTGGCGTTACGCGGCGGTGAAATGATTGCCCAGGGGTCATCGCTCGAACTGATGCAAGGGCCGGTGCTGGAACAGATCTATGGCATCCCGATGGGCATATTGCCGCATCCAAGTGGCGGTGCACCAGTGAGCTTCGTGTATTAATGCCTACCTCTGCCGATTTTCATCATGACCCGCTGCGCAGGCGTTTATTAACGGCGATGGCATTATCGCCTCTGTTGTTCTCTTTACCGTCGCGAGCGACAGGTTTGCCCGATATCACCCGTATCGCGGCATTGGAGTGGCTACCGGTCGAGCTGTTGATCGCACTGGGCGTGATGCCGCAGGCGGTGGCCGATATCCACAACTACAACCTGTGGGTACAAGATCCTCGGTTGCCGGACTCGGTGATCGACGTCGGTCAACGTACCGAACCTAATCTGGAGCTGTTACAACAGCTGAAACCTTCTCTGATCCTGCTTTCCAAAGGCTATGGCCCTACGCCACAAAAACTGCAGCCTATCGGCCCGACCATGGAGTTTGGTTTTAACGACGGCAGCGGTAGACCGCTCACCGTGGGCAAAAACTCGTTGCTGCAATTGGCACAGCGGATAGGTCTGGAAGCGCGGGCTACCCAGCATCTGCAACAGTTTGATGCGTTTATGCGGGAGGCGCGTAACCGCCTGGCGGGGTATCGGCAACAGCCGCTGCTGCTGTTTTCTTTGCTCGATCCTCGGCACGTGTTGGTGATCGGCCAGAAGAGCCTGTTTCAGGAAGTGATGGATCAGCTAGGCATCGAGAATGCCTGGCAGGGGGAAACCAACTTCTGGGGGACCTCGGTGGTGGGGATCGAACGTCTGGCGGCAATAAAAAATGCGCGAGCGATTTATCTCGATCACGGTAATCAAGCCATGATGGATAAGGTCAGCAAGACGCCGTTGTGGCAGGCCTTACCGTTTATCCGCCAGGGCCAACTGCGGCAGGTGCCAGCGGTGTGGTTCTACGGCGCCACGCTGTCGGCCATGCGTTTTTGCCGCTTGCTGGAGCAGGCGCAGGAGACCCGCTCATGAGTGCACGCCTGCGTATCTTGCCGATAGCGCTGATTCTGTTATTGCTGGCCGCAGCGGGTAGCCTGACGCTCTTCAACCTGCTGCATCAACTGCCGTGGAGCCAGTGGTCGCAGGCGTTGGTTCAGCCAGATATCGACAATGTCGATCAGATGCTGTTCCACTACAGCCTGTTGCCACGCCTGTCAGTGTCGTTGCTGGTGGGGGCCGGACTGGGATTGGTCGGCGTACTGTTTCAGCAGGTATTACGCAATCCTTTGGCGGAACCTGCCACGCTCGGCGTGGCTGCCGGAGCTCAGCTAGGCTTGACGATTGCTACGCTTTGGATGCTGCCAGGGGGCGAATTGACCCGACAGCTGGCGGCGATGGTTGGTGCCATTGTGGTCGGCGGGCTGGTGTTCGGCGTTGCCTGGGGCAAACGGATGTCGCCCGTGACGTTGATTCTGGCCGGTCTGGTACTTGGGCTGTACTGCGGGGCGGTCAATAGCCTGCTGGCGTTGTTCAATTACGATCGGTTGCAAGGCCTGTTCCTGTGGAGCACCGGTGCGCTAAATCAGCAGGATTGGGGGACGGTGCAGTTTATCCTGCCGCGCTTGCTGTTGGTTGCAGTGCTAGCCGCGTTATTGATCCGCCCATTAACGCTGTTAGGGTTGGACGACGGAGTGGCACGTAATCTGGGCCTGGGCCTGGCAATGTCGCGCTTTGCCGCGTTGGCGGTGGCGATTGTGTTCAGCGCCATGTTGGTCAATGCGGTTGGCGTGATCGGTTTTATCGGCCTATTTGCCCCGTTGATGGCCAAGATGCTGGGAGCTCGCCGTTTGGCCCACCGCATGATGTTGGCTCCACTATTGGGGGCATTGCTGCTGTGGTTGACCGATCAGGTGATGATCTGGCTGACGTTGGTATGGCGTGAAATCCCGACCGGTGCGGCGACAGCACTGATTGGTGCGCCGTTGCTGCTTTGGTTGTTACCACGCTTACGCAGCAGCGCAACCCCTCCGCCGATGGATTTGGGCGACAAAGTGCCTGTCGAACGTGGCAACTTGCCGATATGGATCCTGCTAGGGAGCGTTTTACTATTGGCCGGGATTGCGGTGGCGCTGATGTTTGGGCAAAACCCCCACGGCTGGCACTGGAGCGTAGGCGGTGAATTACAGGCGCTGATGCCTTGGCGCTGGCCACGAGTGGTTTCTGCCCTGGCGGCAGGGATGATGCTGGCGGTAGCCGGAACGCTGATCCAGAAACTGACCGGTAACCCGATGTCCAGCCCGGAAGTGCTGGGGATCAGTTCCGGCGCGGCTTTCGGCGTGGTGATGATGCTGTTTATCGTCCCTGGTGATGCTTTTATGTGGCTGTTACCCGCCGGGAGTCTGGGTGCGGCGGCTACGCTGTTGATCATCATGATTGCGGCTGGGCGCGGCGGATTCTCTACCGAACGCATGCTGTTGGCGGGGATCGCCCTCAGCACCGCCTTTAGCACGACCATTTTCCTGCTGTTGGCCAGTGGTGATCCCCGTATGGGGGGGCTGTTGGTGTGGCTCTCCGGCTCTACCTACTCGGTAGATGCCCCGCAGGCAATACGTACGGCGGCGATTGCTGGCGTGTTGATAGTGTTGGCCCCACTGTGCAGACGTTGGCTGACAATTCTGCCGTTGGGCGGCGCTACAGCACGTTCCGTAGGGATTGCTCTGACGCCGACCAGGCTGAGCATTTTGCTGCTGGCGGCAACGCTGACGGCGATGGCGACGCTAACCGTCGGGCCGCTGAGTTTTATTGGCCTGATGGCACCGCATATGGCCCGCATGTTGGGATTCCGCCGGGCGCAGCCCCAGATGGTGATTGCTGCGCTGCTAGGCGGCCTGCTGATGGTGTTTGCGGACTGGTGTGGCCGGATGGTGATGTTCCCTTACCAAATCCCCGCAGGGCTGCTGGCGACCTTTATTGGCGCGCCGTACTTTGTCTATCTGCTGCGTAAGCAAACTTCGTAGACTATCTCGGGTTCCCACCTTTGCCACCAAGGGCTCAGCATTGCTGGGCCCTTGGTTTTTTCAGGCCGTTACAATGCATTGCGTGGCACTGCGCAAAGTTGGTATTTAGCCGTGAAACAGCCGCCAGTCGGGCCGGAGAGGTGAATATACTGCGGGTGGGTGCTCTGGATCTTTGTATCTGGAGCCTGAGCGAAAGGTACAAAGAGAAAAGCCCCAGGTCGATAATATCAACCCGAGGCCAACTCTAACGCCCAACAACGTTAGGTTAGCTTCTTACTCGCCGCGAGGCAAGGATAAGGAGGCATAATGCCAAACAGAGGAGATATCGTAAAACTGGTCGTTATCTGTACCACCGTAATCTTGTTGGTATGGATAACGCGCAGCAAGCTTTGTGAGCTGCGCATTCGATCGGGCAACACGGAGGTTGCGGCCATTTTGGCCTACGAATCCGAACGGTAAGGCAACCCAACGGCGGGGGCCTGCTCCCGCCCGTTGGTTGTAAGCGTATACCCGTCGTCTTTCAAGTCGCAGCGTTGTTACCTGCACTATCTCACCCCAGTCACTTACAAAAACGTAAGCTCCTGGGGATGAGATAGCTTGGTGCCTAGCTGTGCCGTACAGGGATGTACAAATGCCGTGAGCGCAGGGATGCGCAAGAGCGGCCAACTTGAAATCCATAGGGTATAGAGATCTACGAGCACCCATCTACAAACGAAAACGGCGAGCCTCAGGCTCGCCGTTGTTACGTCTAACGCTCAGGCTTACTTCAAACCAGCCGCTTCACGCAGTTGGGCTGCCTTATCGGTCGCTTCCCATGGGAAGTGTTCGCGGCCAAAGTGGCCGTAAGCTGCGGTTTCACGGTAAATCGGTTGCAGCAGGTCCATCATTTGGATCAGGCCATATGGGCGCAGATCGAAGAACTCACGCACCAGCAGGGTCAGTTGCTCGGTCGAGATCTTCTCGGTGCCGAAGGTTTCCACCATGATGGAGGTTGGTTCTGCCACGCCGATAGCGTAGGACACCTGGATCTCACAGCGATCTGCCAGACCCGCGGCCACGATGTTTTTTGCCACGTAGCGTGCAGCATAGGCCGCAGAACGGTCAACTTTGGAAGGATCCTTGCCGGAGAATGCGCCGCCACCGTGACGGGCCATGCCGCCGTAGGTATCAACGATGATTTTACGGCCGGTCAGACCACAGTCACCCATTGGGCCACCGATAACAAAACGGCCGGTTGGGTTGATGTGGTATTTGGTGCCTGCGGTCAGCCACTCGGCTGGCAGTACCGGCTTGATGATCTCTTCCATCACCGCTTCTTGCAGATCTTTCAGCGCGATATCATCGGAATGCTGGGTTGACAGCACCACGGCATCGATGCCGACGATTTTGCCATCGTCATACTGGAACGTGACCTGGCTTTTGGCGTCTGGGCGCAGCCAAGGCAGGGTGCCATTTTTACGCACTTCGGCCTGGCGTTGAACCAGACGGTGGGCGTAAGTGATTGGCGCAGGCATCAACACGTCGGTTTCATTCGAGGCATAACCGAACATCAGGCCCTGATCGCCAGCACCTTGCTCCAGCGGATCGCTACGGTCGACACCCTGGTTGATATCCGGTGACTGTTTACCGATGGCGCTCAATACGGCACAGGAGTTGGCATCAAAGCCCATATCGGAGTGGACATAGCCAATTTCACGCACGGTTTTACGGGTGATCTCTTCGATATCGACCCAGGCGCTGGTGGTGATCTCGCCGCCAACCAGCACCATGCCGGTTTTCACGTAGGTTTCGCAGGCTACGCGGGCTTTTGGATCCTGTTCCAGGATGGCATCAAGAACGGCATCCGAGATTTGATCGGCAATTTTATCCGGATGTCCTTCGGAAACAGATTCGGACGTGAAGAGGTGTTTAGCCATGGTGTTCTTTACCTTGCAAAAGACGGGTTGGAAATTACTGCACAGCGCTGGAGATCCGGGCATCAAAGCGAAGGGTCTTCCGCTGATGGCGAGATGCATCCTGCAACGCCCCTCAGGCAAAGCCGTTAAGCAGTTTATCGGTTAATCAGTATAGATGGATTAACATCTGGACGTCTATTTTAGGTCAGCCTTTAGCCGGATTGCCAGCAATTTTTTGCTCTAACGCTCTTTTGGGCAAACCGCTTGCCGCCATTTTCATCGCTTGAAACAGTTTCTGGCGAATTTTCATTTTGCATTTTGCCCGGGGGTCCGGTATAAACTGCGCGCGCGGTTCATTTGGTGCACAGCGTGTTGCAGAAAATTGAAACTTTCTGTAAACCCGGCAACGCCGCGCCATGATCTACCGTAGGTACCCAATGATGGGGCCGCCGCTTCATTGAACGTTCACGTTCTTATACTATATAGAGGCTTTGTCGTTCATCGCGAGCGGCATGCGTGGAGGTGGTTGGATTAATGATCCGTTGTCTACTGGTTGTTGGTTCTCAACAGCAGTGCCGTTCTGGCGCGCATTCTTGTGCTATTTCCCGTCTTGTCTCTACACCATCTACCCGATGTTACACACATCTGGGCGCCACTCAGGATTCTCGGGCCGGTTAACGGCTGTCTGAAGCACTGAACAAGGGTAGCCTGCAGCCAACTGTGGGATGATTCTTTACCCGATTCACGAGGTTTGAACAGGGTGTCTTACAATAAATCTATTGGGTATAAACCGATCGCTGACCACGAACGGCAGGTGAATTCACTGCTAAAATGGGGTGTTTCCGGGTTGTTCTCGCGGGTTGTAGCTGCGATAGTGGCTGACTATATCGTCAGTATGCAAGGTGAGGCGAGTAATGTCTGAAGATATGCCGATCCAACGCCCGTCAGTAGCGGGTGATAATTTATCTTTACGCTCCATGCAGGAGGTTGCCATGAATGATCGTAATGCCAGCAAGATGCTGCGCACTTATAACGTCGCCTACTGGGGCAACAATTACTTTGACGTCAATGAGCTGGGCCACATCAGCGTGTGCCCGGACCCAGACGTCCCGCATGCGCGCGTCGATCTCGCCGAGTTGGTGAAAGAGCGCCAAAAAGATGGCCAGCGCCTGCCAGCCTTGTTCTGCTTCCCGCAGATCTTGCAGCATCGCCTGCGTTCCATTAACGCCGCGTTCAAACGTGCGCGTGAATCCTTCGGCTATGAAGGTGGCTACTTCCTGGTTTACCCGATCAAGGTTAACCAGCACCGTCGCGTCATTGAATCACTGGTCAACTCCGGTGAACCACTGGGGCTGGAAGCCGGTTCCAAGGCGGAACTGATGGCGGTACTGGCCCATGCCGGTATGACCCGCTCGGTGATCGTCTGTAACGGCTACAAAGACCGTGAATATGTTCGTCTGGCGCTGATTGGTGAAAAGCTGGGGCACAAAGTGTACCTGGTGATCGAGAAAATGTCGGAAATCCAGATGGTGCTGGAAGAAGCTGAGCGCCTGAATGTCGTACCACGCCTGGGCGTACGTGCCCGCCTGGCGTCACAAGGGGCAGGTAAATGGCAGTCGAGCGGTGGCGAGAAATCCAAGTTCGGTCTGGCCGCCATTCAGGTATTGAAGCTGGTGGAGACCCTGCGTGAAGCGGGCCGCCTGGATAGCCTGCAACTGCTGCATTTCCACCTGGGTTCTCAGTTGGCCAATATTCGCGATATCGCCACTGGCGTACGTGAGTCTGCGCGTTTCTATGTCGAGCTGCATAAGCTGGGCGTAAACATTCAATGTTTCGACGTAGGTGGCGGCCTGGGTGTGGATTATGAAGGCACCCGTTCGCAGTCCGACTGTTCGGTCAACTACGGCCTGAATGAATATGCCAACAACGTGATTTGGGGGATCGGTGATGCCTGTAATGAGCATGGCCTGCCGCATCCAACGGTGATCACCGAGTCTGGCCGTGCCGTAACTGCCCACCATACGGTGCTGGTTTCCAACGTTATTGGCGTTGAGCGCAACGAATTCTGTGAGCCGGTTCCTCCGGTCGAAGATGCGCCGCGCGCGCTGGAAAGCATGTGGGAAACCTGGCAGGAAATGAACGAGCCGGAAAACCGTCGTTCGCTGCGTGAATGGCTGCACGATAGCCAGATGGATCTGCACGATGTGCATACCCAGTATGCCCATGGCATGTTGGATCTGACCAAGCGTGCCTATGCCGAGCAGCTGTATCTGAATATCTGCAACAAGATCCAGCAGCAGCTCGATCCGAGCAATCGCGCGCACCGGCCAATCATTGATGAATTGCAGGAGCGGATGGCGGACAAGTTCTACGTCAACTTCTCACTGTTCCAGTCGATGCCGGATGCCTGGGGTATCGATCAGCTGTTCCCGGTCTTGCCGTTGGAAGGCTTGGACAAGCCGCCGGAAGGCCGTGCGGTATTGCTGGATATCACCTGTGACTCCGATGGCACCATCGATCACTATATTGATGGTGACGGCGTAGCCACCACCATGCCGATGCCACCGTACGATCCGGAAAACCCGCCTCTGCTGGGGTTCTTCATGGTTGGTGCCTATCAGGAAATCCTGGGCAATATGCACAACCTGTTTGGTGATACGGCGTCGGTGGATGTGTTTGTGTTCCCTGATGGCAGCGTAGAAACCGAGCTGTCTGATGAAGGCGATAGCGTAGCCGACATGCTGGAATACGTGCAGCTCGATCCGATCGCGCTGCTGGCTAAATTCCGCGATCAGGTGAAAGAAACCGATCTCGACGCGGAGTTGCAGGCGCAATTTGTCGAAGAGTTCGAGGCTGGTCTGTATGGCTATACTTATCTTGAAGATGAGTAAGTTATGCCGATAGGCTGACATACTTCCTATCCAGGGGCGCGGCAGAGGCTGCGCTCCTTCATTTTTCCCTCTTAGCCCGTACTCCGCCAAATTAGAAATTCCATTTAAACTTTCAACGTACTAATGCAGCGTTCCCAGTTATCACAAATTTGTGAACTCTCCGTGAGGATTTGGTCACGACTTTCTCTGTAGTTTGTCATTGTCGGTGAATAGCACCAGAGGTAACGATGATGATCAACAGACGGTATTTTATTCTGGGTGGCGGGGCACTCTCTGTGGCCTATGCCGTGGGCCTGCTGCCTGCCCTTTTTTCTCGTTCGGCGATGGCGGAGTCGTTTGCCGTCAACTATACCGCAGAACAATGGCGGCAACGGCTCTCTGCCAGCCAATATGCGGTTTTGCGCGAGGAAGGCACAGAGCCCCCTTACAGCAGCCCGCTTAACGATGAGCACCGCGATGGTCAGTTTGCCTGTGCGGGTTGCCAGCAGGCGCTGTTTTCTTCCCACACCAAGTTTGACAGCCATACCGGCTGGCCCAGTTTCTGGCAACCCCTCGAACAGGCGGTGGCGACGCGTAAGGATCGAACGCTGGGCATGGTTCGCGAAGAGGTGCATTGCAGCCGCTGCGGCGGGCATTTGGGGCACGTATTTGACGATGGTCCGCAACCCACCGGTTTGCGCTACTGCATGAATGGCATCGCCATGCTGTTCACGCCAAGCTCTGCCTAACCAGAATAGTGAGGAATAACATGAGAAACGTAGACAAAACGCTGCCATCGCTTGGTAAATACGGCATATGGGGTGCGATATTGGTTGCCGCCGGATTCTGTTTGCAGAGCGTGGCCTGGCCACTGGGTGATGCCGAGGCGGCGGTAGCGATCCCTGCGCCGGTAAAAGACGAAGCGCCGACGACATCGCGCTCGGAAACCGCGATCTTTGCCGGCGGTTGTTTCTGGGGCGTACAAGGGGTGTTCCAACATGTTAAAGGTGTGACCAATGCCATATCCGGTTATACCGGAGGTGCGGCACAAACGGCTAATTATGAGGCCGTCAGTGGAGGGGATACCGGCCATGCAGAGTCGGTGCAGGTCACCTTTGATCCACAGCAGATTACCTATGGCCAACTGCTGCAAATCTATTTTTCGGTAGCACACAACCCAACCGAACTCGATCGCCAGGGGCCGGACAGTGGCACGCAATACCGCTCAGCCGTTTTCCCACTGACGGCGTCACAACAGCAGGTTGCCAAGGCTTATATTGCACAGTTGGATGCCAGTAAACGCTTTGCCAAACCGCTGGTGACCCGCATTGAGGAGAATGGCCATTTTTATCCTGCCGAGGCTTACCACCAAAACTATCTCACCCTTAACCCGGATCAGCCCTATATCGTGGTGAATGATTTGCCGAAGGTAAAACAGTTACAGCAGTTGTTCCCAACGCAATATCGTACAGATCCGGTGTTGGTGAAATAACAACAGTCTCTGTTGTAATATATTAGCCAGGGGAGTTCTCCCAGTAGCCTCAAGCTATCTCCCCGGAGATGGTTTTTACTTATTTATTTTACTTTATTAATCAACTAATAATACTTGATGGTGTTGTTGAGTTGTTCTGTTTATTTTGGTAATTTCATTGTTAAAGAAAACCTCTGTTCAAAAATCAAGTAAATAACAATCTGTCACCTTTAATTAAATCACTAATGCTCAAGTGTCGATTGATAATAATCGCTATTAATTTCATTTACAGGGAACGGTAATATTTATGGTTAATAATAGATTGCCAGAACAACGTTATATCGTCGTCAAGACGATTAAATTGGCTGATCCAATCACGTGACGCGTCTCTACCGCCAGGCCTATTTTGCCGCCCAGGCCACGCGAGCCGAAGGGGGGATTTTGATTTCCCCCAGCCCGGATATGACGCTTTATGCCTGTGCCAGCGTGCTGTTGGTGGCTGCATTAATCGCTTTTTTAATTGGCGGCGAATATACCCGTAAAGCCCGTCTGGAAGGTGTTGTGATGCCTTCAACCGGTGTCGTCAAAGTGGTTGCGCGTACGCAAGGGCGGGTTGAGGCCTTGCTGATTAAAGAAGGCGATGAGGTTGCAGCAGGCCAATTACTTTATCGGCTAAGTGGTGAACGCTATGACGGCCAGGGTTTGGCCACCTTGGCGACGCTGAAGAACTCCCTGGCGCAGCAGTATCAGATGCTGGTACAGCAACAGCATCAGGAGGTTGCCGCCAATACCCTGCAGATACAGGGATTACGGCAGCGTGCAGGGCAATTGAAGGATGAACTGCGCAGCGCCGATGGGGCTCTGAAACAGACGCTGCGCCAGGCGGCACTAACCCGCTCGATGATGGAGCGTTATCAACGTTTGGTTCGCCAGAAGTATGTCTCCGAGCTTGAGTATCAGCAAAAGCAGATTGAACTGGCGGTCGCGGAAGGTTATGTCGAAAACCAGCGGCAGGTGCAACAGCGTCTAAAGCGTGAGTTGACCTCGGTTGAAACGGAGCAGGGAAGTTTGTTGCAACAGGGGCAAAGCCGCCGGGCGGAGCTGGACCGGTTACTACAAGGGATCAGGCAGCAACAGATAGAGCTGCAATCGCAGGAGGAGAGCACGCTGGCCGCTCCGGTGGCTGGGCGTGTTGCTGCAGTGTTGGTCAAGGCGGGGCAAACGGTCAACCAAAATGAGCCGCTGTTAACGTTGGTGCCACAGGCGGCCCAAATGCAGATTGAGCTGTATGCGCCGAGCAAGTCCGTTGGGTTTATCAAACCTCATCAGCGCGTTGGGCTGCGTTTCGCGGCCTATCCCTATGAAAAATTTGGCGTGCAGTATGGCACCACGCGGGAAGTGACCCGCATCAGCCTCAGCCCGACAGATGTCATGCCACATAACCCGGTGGTATGGAAAGAAAACGAGGGGCATTACCGGGTGATTGTCGTGCCAGATAAACCCAGCGTGACCGTGTATGGCCGTCAGGAATTACTGCGCACCGGCATGGTAGTGGCCGCAGATATCGAGCTGGACAAGCGGCGGCTGTACGAATGGCTGCTGGAACCGTTATGGAGCCTGCAAGGTAAAATATAGCCATGGAATGGACCGAGCATTTGCACCTGAATTTGCATTGGCACCGCCGCTTGCCGTTGATCCGTCAAACCGAGTCGGCGGAATGTGGAGTAGCCTGCCTGGCGATGGTCGCCGGTTGGCACGGTTACCGTATTGATCTGCCCAGCCTGCGTGCAAGATTCAGTGTTTCGATGCAGGGCATGACTTTCGCGCATTTGATGGAGTGCGCTCAGATCCTGAAATTGACAGGGCGTGCGGTACGTTTAGAGCTGGAGGAGCTCAGCCAACTGGCCGTACCCTGCATTTTGCACTGGGATCTCAACCACTTTGTGGTGCTTAAACGGGTCCGTGGCAACGAGCTCGAACTGCACGATCCGGCACGCGGGGCGGTTAACATGTCGTTGGTACAGGCTAACCGTCATTTTACCGGCGTCGCGCTGGAACTGACGCCAACCCATGACTTTGAGCAGCGTGACGAACGCAAGAAAGTGCGCCTGACCGAATTGGTTGGTAAGACCGTAGGGTTGAAGCCTGCGCTGGCGCGCATTTTCTGCTTTGCCCTGGCGTTGGAAGTCTTGGCCTTGCTTAGCCCGCTGATCAATCAGATCGTGATCGATGAAGTCCTGGTGGCGCTGGATGATAGCCTGCTGGTGCTGATCGTCATTGCCATGTTGCTGATGAGTGCGACCCAGACGTTGATTGGCCTGGCCCGGCAATGGGCCACCATCACCATGGCGGTCAATTTCAATATGCAGTGGACGGCCAACGTGTTCCACCACCTGTTACGTCTGCCGATCGACTGGTTTGAGAAGCGTGACATTGGTAACGTCAGCGCCAAGTTTGATGCGGTCGATACCATTCAGGATACGCTCACCACCAGCATCCTTGAGGCGCTGCTGGACGTATTGCTGGTGGTCGGTACCTTGGGCATGATGTTGCTCTACAGCGTGTCATTATCCATGCTGGCGCTAGTTGCAGCGCTGATTTATGGCTTATTACGCGTGCTATGGTTTCGCACCCTGCGCCGGGCGGCGGAGGACAGTTGGACGGCGGGTACCCTGGAATCAAGCCACTTTCTGGAAACGCTGCATGGCATGCTTAGCCTGCGGGTTAACGGGGCGCTGGCCCAGCGGGAATCGGCCTGGCGTAACCTGAATATCGCCAGACGCAATAGCCAACTGCGTGAGCATAAGCTGGCCATCGGCTACGACATCATTAACCAGGTCATCGGTAGCCTGGTGGGCGCGGCGGTGCTGTGGTTTGGTGCCAATTCGGTGCTGTCGGGCTCGTTTTCGATCGGCATGCTGGTGGCATATATGTCATTTCAAGGGCGTTTTTCCGCCAGCATCAATGGCCTGATCGATAAGGCATTTGCCTGGCGCATGCTGGATGTCTATAACGAACGGCTGGCAGATATTGTGCTGACCCAGAAGGAGGGCGGCGCTCAGGCGGCAGAATCTCTTAGCGTAGCTTTCCCCGCGCAGAGAGAGGATCACCCGGTGGTGGAACTGGAAAATATCACCTTCAGCTACGGCCAGGGAGGTAACGCTATCCTGGCGGGAGCGGCGTTGCGAATCATGCCTGGGGAGGTGGTGGCGTTGGTAGGCCGCTCCGGCTGCGGGAAAACCACCCTGGCGAAGATCCTGCTGGGGCTTTACCCGCCAACGGCCGGGCGGTTGCAGGTGTTTGGCATCGATCATCATCATGCGGGCTATCGGCAGGTTCGCCAAATGATCGGCGCGGTGATGCAAGAGGATCGGCTATTCCGTGGGGCAATACTCGATAACATCACCTTTTTCTCTCAACACAGCGATCTGGATTGGGCGCAACACTGTGCTCAACTGGCACAGCTGCATGAGGATATCATCGCGTTACCGATGGGCTACCAGACGTTGATTGGGGAAATGGGGAATTCGTTATCGGGGGGCCAAAAGCAGCGCCTGCTGTTGGCCCGGGCATTATATAAACGCCCAAGGTTACTGATCCTGGACGAGGCAACCAGCCATCTTGATGTCACCAACGAAGTCCTGATCGGCAGCACTTTGCGCAATCTGGGTCTAACCATCATACTGATCGCTCACCGGCCAGAGATGATAGCCTCTGCCGATCGAGTGGTCGAACTCGTCGCCGGAAGGCTGGTTGCCCCTTCTTCTGCATCTGCTGACAACGGGCACCTTGAAGAGTGAACCAATTGCGGCGATAATCTACCCATTGAAACAGACATCGAATAAATCCCTTTCTCGTCGGGCTAACGACGCGGGAGGGATTTTTTTTTGCTACCGCCCAAGCGTCCGGCTACGGGCGAACCGTTGAAAAATGAGGGTAAATATGAGTACCTTAGGCCATCAGCCCGATAATTCCTTAGTGTCCAACGCCTTTGGTTTCCTGCGCTTTCCGCTGAATTTTATGCCTTACGATAGCGATGCAGAGTGGGTGATCACCGGTGTTCCTTTTGATATGGCTACCTCCGGCCGCGCCGGTGGGCGTCATGGCCCTGCGGCGATCCGTCAGGTTTCTACCAATCTGGCATGGGAAGGGGCGCGCTGGCCGTGGAACTTTGATCTGCGCGATCGTCTGAACGTGGTCGATTGTGGTGACGTGGTATTCAACTTTGGTGATGCCCAGGATATGAGCGACAAACTGCAGGCGCACGCAGAAAAACTGCTGGCAGCCGGCAAACGCATGCTCTCTTTCGGCGGTGACCACTTCGTTACGCTGCCGCTGCTGCGCGCGCATGCCAAGCATTTTGGCAAAATGGCGCTGGTGCATTTCGATGCCCATACCGATACCTATGCCAACGGCAGCAAGTTTGACCACGGCACCATGTTCTTCCATGCGCCGAACGAAGGCCTGATCGATCCAAATCACTCCGTGCAGATCGGTATCCGTACCGAGTTCGATCGTGACAACGGTTTCACCGTACTGGATGCTGCACAGGTTAACGATCGCGGCGTGGACGATCTGCTGGCGCAGATCAAACAGATCGTTGGCGATATGCCGGTTTATCTGACCTTCGATATCGACTGCCTGGATCCGGCTTTCGCACCTGGCACCGGCACCCCGGTGATCGGCGGCCTGACCTCCGATCGCGCCCTGAAACTGGTGCGTGGTATGCAGTCGCTGAACATTGTCGGCATGGATGTGGTAGAAGTGGCTCCGGCTTACGACCAGTCTGAGATCACCGCACTGGCTGCGGCGACGTTGGGTCTGGAAATGTTGTATCTGCAAGCGTCCAAAAAGCAGGCATAGTCAGATTGCTGGATGGGGAGGGGCGCTGTATGCTGCGCCCCGAATCTCCCGCACCCCATCATGAAAATATTGCCGTGAAGATAAAGTGTATTTCGCGTTTACGGAGGAACCGTGCTGACTAAACAATCTATACGCCTCAACAAATATATTAGCGAGAGCGGCATCTGCTCGCGTCGCGATGCCGATCGTTACATCGAACAGGGCAATGTTTTTATCAACGGTAAGCGCGTAGCGCTCGGCGATCGGGTATTCGCTGGCGATGTGGTCAAGGTTAACGGGCAGCTGATTGAACCCCGTAACGAAGACAACCTGATTTTTATTGCGCTGAACAAGCCGGTGGGTATCGTCAGCACCACCGAAGACGGTGAGAAAGACAATATTGTCGATTTCGTCAACCACAGTACCCGTGTCTTCCCGATTGGACGCTTGGATAAAGACTCGCAGGGGCTGATCTTCCTTACCAACCACGGCGATCTGGTGAACAAGATCCTGCGTGCCGGTAACGATCACGAGAAGGAATATCTGGTCACGGTTAACAAACCGGTGACCGACGATTTTATCCGTGGTTTGGGTGCCGGAGTGCCGATGCTGGGCACGGTGACCAAGAAATGCAAGGTGAAGAAAGAAGCCCCCTTTGTGTTCCGTATCGTGCTGGTGCAGGGGCTTAACCGCCAGATCCGCCGCATGTGTGAACATTTTGGATATGAGGTGACCAAGCTGGAGCGCACCCGCATCATGAACGTGGGCCTGTCTGGGCTGCCGTTAGGGGAATGGCGCGATCTGACGGACGACGAACTGGTTGAGTTGTTTAAGTTGATCGAGGACTCGTCCTCAGAGGCCAAACCGACCAAGAAAGCGGCCAAACCCAAGCCTGCGGTGAAAAAACCGTCGAGCGGCGGGCAGAAAGCCGCAGATAAAGCGGGCAGCCAAGCACCAGCGCGTAAGCGTTTTGCTCAGCCAGGGCGCAAAAAGAAAGGGCGCTAAGTCGGCGTTTTCTGCCAATCACTGCTGATTAAACGGCCTCAGTCTTGATGACTGGGGCCGTTTTGCTTTGTTTTCACCCCCAGTGCATTTTTTCGTGATCCACTCCGCAGTTGTAACTTTAAAATAACCAATCATTAACATTCTTCCCTTTGCTGGCTTGACGAAAGATTCGCCATATCTATAGTGACTGTATTAAATAAGAAACTGAGTTTCATATATGAAACAATCAGATAGAGGACAGAAGCAATGAGCTGGAAGAACGTGTGCGAAGTGTCTCAAGTTAAAGAAGATTTTCCTTTCTCCGCCAATATTGAGGGAAAAGAGGTCGGCGTCTATTTGATCGACGGTCAATATTACGCGCTGGAAGACGTCTGCCCACATGCCTATGCCTTGCTCAGCCAAGGGTTTGTTGATGACGGAAAAGTGGAGTGTCCACTGCACGAAGCGGTGTTCGATGTGCGTAGCGGCCAATGCCTGCGCGAACCCGGTGGCCGTGATCTGCAAACCTACCCTACCCGGGTGATCGACAATCAAATCCAAATCACCTTTATCGCGGAGGAATAAGCATGCAGCACATTACCGATTTCAACCCTTGGCTGCCGGATACCCAACAGGTGATCCCGGCGCGTGAGGGCGGCAACGGCCAAATCCACCAACCCGGCCAGTTTCAGAATGTGATCTGGCAAACCCGGGCACGCGTGCCTGATGGGTTTGAAACCTCGTTGGTGGCCGCGCTGGAAGAGATCTTCGAGCAAGGGGCTGAGGAGCTGGAGCAGATCGTCAGCGCGCTCAATCAGCGTCGCCTGTTCGATCGCAGTGGTCAGCCATGGAATGAAGCCACGTTCCGCGAATTCCTACACGTCAACGGTTTCTGAGCCGCACAGGGAGAAGGACAATGACAGCAAACACAACATCCTCCGCGCAGACGGTACAAGACTATCTGGATCAGGGCCTGCGCGGTATGTGGTACCCGGTATTGGCCAGTTGGGAAGTGGGTAACAACCCGGTGGGCATCACCCGTCTTGAACAACAGATCGTGGTGTGGCGCGATAAACAAGGGGCGATCCACGCACTGGAAGATCGTTGCCCGCATCGTGGCGCGCGCCTGTCGATGGGCTGGAACCTTGGCGATCGTATTGCCTGCTGGTATCACGGCGTTGAAGTGGGTGGCGATGGCGAAGTTAAAGATGTGCCAGCGGTGGACCGTTGCCCGCTGGTGGGGCAGAAATGCCTGAAATCCTACCCGGCGAAAGAGGCTTACGGTGCGGTGTTCCTGTATTTCGGCGTCACCGCCGACGAACAGCCTGCCGAACTGAGCTTCCCGCAGGAACTGGCGGATGAGGCCAATTACAGTAGCTTCCTGTGTACCGCCAGCTGGGACTGTAACTATCAATACGCATTGGAAAACGTGATGGATCCGATGCATGGCACCTACCTGCACTCTTCATCACATTCGATGGCGGAAGGGGATCGCAAGGCCGATATGGCGCTGGAACCTACCGACAGCGGTTTCATCTTTAAAAAGAACGGCCAGATTGGCGTGAACTTCGACTGGGTCGAATTTGGCAGCAGCGGTGCCTATTGGATGCGCCTGTCGATCCCTTACAAAAAGCGTTTTGGGCCGGGCGGCCACTTCTGGATCATCGGTATGGTGGTGCCGGAAGATAAAGATCACTGCCGGGTATTCTTCTGGCGTATCCGCAAAGTGAAAGACTGGCAGCGTGACGCATGGCGTTTTATGTACCGCAACCGTCTGGAAGAACTGCACTGGGACGTACTGGAGCAGGATCGCATCGTGCTGGAGAACATGGCACCGAACGCGCGCGGTCGTGAATACCTGTATCAGCATGACGTGGGCCTCTCCCGCCTGCGCCGTATGATGCAGAAAGAGGCACAAAAGCAGCTGGCAACGCTCAGCGAGCTGGAGGCGGCACAGTGAGCGGCTTGCTGGCAGGAAAGCGTATCGTAGTCACCGGAGCGGCGCGTGGGCTGGGGCGCAGCTTTGCCGCTGCGGTGGCTCAGGCCGGGGCCAGCGTAGTGATGTGCGATATCCTGGCGGAGGAGTTGCAGGACAGCGCCGCCAGCCTGCGTGAGCAGGGGGCACAGGTTGAAGCTCAGGTTATCGATCTGGCTTCACCACAATCCATCACTGCGGCGTTCAGTGCGATTGCCAAGGGCGGCGCGATCGACGGGCTGGTGAACAACGCCGCGATGGCAACCGGTGTCGGTGGCAAAACCATGATGGAATACGACATTGAGCTGTGGGACAAGGTCATGCAGGTCAACGTGCGGGGGACCTGGTTGGTGAGTCAGGCGGCGGTGCCATTATTAGCCCAAACGCCGCACGCCAAAATCGTCAATGTTGCCTCGGATACCGCCTTGTGGGGCGCGCCGAAACTGATGGCCTATGTGGCGAGCAAAGGGGCGATCATCTCGATGACCCGCTCCATGGCGCGCGAGCTGGGGCCGCAGGGCATCTGCGTCAACGCCATTGCACCGGGCCTGACGCGCGTTGAAGCCACCGAATACGTCCCTGCCGAACGGCATCAGCTTTACGAGCAAGGCCGGGCACTGGCAGGCGCACAGCATCCGGACGATGTAACCGGTAGCGTGCTCTATCTACTGTCGCCGCTGGCGGATTTTGTCACCGGCCAACTGATACCGGTCAACGGTGGTTTTGTGTTTAACTGACCGCCTGACGGACAGGCAAACATTTAGGAGCAGCACATGGCAGACGACCAAGCGTGTAAATATCTGATCCCGGGGCTGGATCGCGGGTTACAACTGCTGCTGGCCTTCGGCGAGCAGCATAAGGAAATGACCTTTGCAGAATTACATCGCCTGGTCGATATGCCAAAGGCAACCGCCTACCGCGTGGTGCAAACGCTGGAGCATCTGGGTTTTTTGGAGCGCAATCCGCGCACCAATACCTTTGCGTTGGGGATCAAAGTGCTGCGTCTGGGCTTTGAATATATCGCCTCGCTGGACGTGGCCCAGGCTGGTCAACCGGTGATCGAGCAATTGCGCGATCGCAGTCAATGCAGCAGCCATCTGGCGATCCGCGATGGGCATGATGTGATCTATATCGCCCGCGTCAGCGCGGCTGGCTCGCAGATCAACCAGGTCAGCGTGGGTACCCGTTTACCGGTGCACCGTACCTCGCTTGGCCGGATGCTGCTGACCAGCACCAGCCGGGAAGAGTTTGAACGCCTGTTCCCGCATGAAGCCTTGCCCGATGCGGCTCCAGGGACACCGGCCAATCGCGAAGCGCTGTGGCAGATGGTGCAGCAGGATAAGGCCCGTGGCTATGTGATTGGCGAATCCTTCTACCGCCACGGCATTTCCTCGATCGTCTATCCGATCTTTAACCGCGAGCAGCGGGTGGAAGCGGTGGTCAGCATTATGGTGCCGTCCGATGAGATCCCAAAGGCCGATCGCGAGCGGTTGCGCATGGAAGTCCGGGACGCTGCGGTGAAAATTTCCGGCCTGTTGGGCGCGCCACCGCAGGCTAACGTCGGCTAACTAGCCAAACGCTTTGTTGTCTGGGCGAAGCTATTCGCCCATTACGAGGCTGTGTCCCTCAATTGCACGTGAGCGCCGCTGGAGGTCATTTGGACGCGTAGCAAGGCACGAGCCGTGCAGTTTGGTGGGCCCAAATAAGCGGGGAGAAACGCAGATACGCGTTCAAATGGCCCCAGCCCGAAGGGTCGCGCCCCAAAAGCCCGTACTCAGCGTTGTCGGGCTTGAACTTGGTCCACCAGGCCCTGCACCCTCCGCCTTGATTACGGGCTTTTGGGACTGCGACGGCACCACGTTCAATTGAGGGACACAGCCTTATAACTCAGGCAGGGATAAGACTCATGAGCTTCATGGGCCGGGGTCGATCATGCCTGAAAAACGCATTCAGCGAGAACGTGAGGCACAATAATGAGCATAACCGGAATCGAAAAGCTGGAATTTGGCGTTGAAGATCTGCCAACGTGCGAAAAGTTTATGCAGGACTTCGGTCTGCAACCGACGCTACAGCATTGGGGCGAACCGCGCCGTGAATTTACCACGTTGAGCGGGGCTAGCGTGGTGCTGTATCCGCAAGACAGCGAGGTCTTACCGGCCGCGTTTGAGGCAGGTTCGACCTTGCGCCGTATGACCTGGGCAGTTGAAAGCCCTGCGGCACTGGCTGCGTTGCAACCCCTGTTGGCGCAGATGCCTGGCTTTCGCCACGTCGGCGAAGAGTTGGAATGCCGCGATCCCAACGGTATGACGCTGCGTTTTGCCGTTACTGCGCAGCAACCGGTGGAGCTGCCCGTTTCGCCGATCAACCAATGGGGCGATGTACGCCGCATCGACCAGCCTAGCCCGGTTTATGCCAAAGCCGAGCCGGTCAATATTGGCCACGTAGTGTTCTTCGTTGAGGATTTGGCTGCTACCGAACGCTTCTACTGCGATCTGCTTGGTTTCCAGGTTTCCGACCGCTATATCGATCGCGCCGTCTTCCTGCGCACCCAGGCACGCGGTGGCCATCACAACCTGTTCCTGCTGAAACTGCCTAACCGCCCACGGGGCCTGAACCATGTCGCCTTCACCGTACGCGATATCCATGAAGTGATCGGCGGCGGCATCGCGATGAATAAAGGGCAGTGGAGCACCTTTATAGGCCCAGGCCGCCACCCGATCTCCTCGGCTTATTTTTGGTACGTCAACAGCCCGACCGGCGGAGCCTTTGAGTATTACACCAATGATGACTACCTGACGGAAAACTGGCAGCCGCGTGAGCTGGAGCATTCGCTGGTGTCGTTTACCGAATGGGCGGTCGAAGGCGGTATCGATCACGATACCCGCCGCCAACATAAGAAGCCGGGGGCGGTATGAGTCAACCAACCCGTGCAGGCATTGTCATTATCGGCGGCGGCCAGGCCGGTGGTTGGGCAGCGAAAACGCTGCGCGATCGCGGTTATAGCGGCAAGCTGTCGGTGATCAGTGACGAGCCTTATGATTTTTACGAACGCCCACCGCTCTCCAAGGCGGCGCTGTTGGATGGCAATGCGCCACTCAGCCGCCTGTTCAGTGAAGAGGTGGTGGCCGGGATGAATATCGATTGGCACCGTCCGCTACGTGCCGAAGCCATCGACGGGCAGCAGCAAATCGTCACGCTCAGCGACGGCAGCCAGCTGCAGTTTGATCAACTGCTGATTGCGACCGGTGGCCGACCACGCCTGCCTGATGCGAACTGGGCCAAGCACCCGCGAGTGATGACACTGCGTTCCTGGGATGATGCGGCACGCCTGCGCCAGGGCCTACAGCAATGCCAAAAGCTGGCGATTGTGGGTGGTGGCTGGATCGGGCTGGAGATTGCCGCCTCTGCCCGCAAGCTGGGTGTTGACGTGACGGTGTTTGAGCGCCAAGCCGCGCTGTGTATGCGTAGCGTAGGGGCTAGCGTTTCCCAGGCATTGTTGGAACTGCATCAACAGCAAGGCGTCACCGTGCGTTGCGACTGCGGCGAAATCACGCTTGAAGATCGCGAGGGTGAAGCCTGGATTGGCAGCGCCAGCAGTGCTGCGCAGCCCTTCGACCTGGTGGTCGTTGGCATTGGCGTTGAACTGAATCTGGAACTGGCCCACAGCGCCGGGCTGAAGCTTGAGGGCGGGATCGTCGTAGATGGGCAAGGGCGTACCAGCCACCCGGCCATTTTTGCTGCAGGCGATGTTGCGCGCCATCCCACCCTCGGCCTGTGTCTGCAATCCTGGGCCTACGCACAGAATCAGGCGATCAGCACCGCTTGCGCGATGTTGGATGCGTTTGCCGCACCTTACGATGATGTTGCCTGGCTGTGGTCGGATCAATACGACGCCAATATCCAAATCCTGGGCGTCCCTACCGGCGGCGTTCACCAGATAGTGCGCCGTACGCCGCAGTCAAAACTGTTCTTCACCCTGAATGCCGATCGGCAACTGGTGCAACTGGTGGCGTTTAACGACGCGCGCACCATCAAGCTGGGTAAACGCTGGCTGGCCAGCGGCCGGGTACTGGATCCGCAGCAACTGGCGGATGTGGAATTTTCTCTGATGGCGTTGAAATAACGCCCGACCCAAAGGGAGCGTTTTATGACTACGCAAGATATTGACGCCCGCAGCGGTCGGGTGGGGGATGCTGTTGCCGAAAATTCGCCAACCAGCGTGCGTTGGTCGGTGCCGGCAGCCCTGTTTGCCTGCGTGTTGCTGGCGTTTTTCGACAAGATCAGCATTGCCGCGCTGTTTTCTGACCACGAGTTTCAGCAGGCGATGGGCATCGGCTTTGATCCCACCCGGCTCGGGCTGCTGATGAGCGCCTTTTTGTTCTCCTACGGCTTCTCTTCGATGCTGTTGAGCGGCATTGGCGATCGGCTCAATCCGGTCAAGGTGCTGATTGGCATGATGGTGACCTGGGGCGTACTGATGGTGCTGATGGGGATGACGCGCTCTTATCACACCATGATGACGCTGCGTATCCTGCTGGGCATCGCCGAAGGGCCGCTGTTGCCAATGGCCTATGCCATCGTGCGCCAGGCTTTTCCGCAACGTCTCCAGGCGCGAGCCACCATGCTGTGGCTGCTGGGAACCCCGATTGGCGCAGCACTGGGCTTCCCGGTCACGCTGTTCATTCTCAGCCGCTTTAACTGGGAAACCACCTTCTTCTTTATGGCGTTTCTGACCGTGCCGGTGATGTTGTTGGTGCTGTTTGGTATGCGTCACCTTAACGTGGCACGTCCGGCGGCCAGCACCACCAGTAAACCGGCCGTTGCCGAGCGTAAACAGCTGCGCCGCGAACTGTTCAGTACCCCGCATTTCTGGATGATTTGCCTGTTTAACATCGCTTTTCTCACCTACCTATGGGGCATGAACGGCTGGCTGCCGAGCTATCTGATCGAAGGGAAAGGCATTCATCTGGAGCACGCCGGATACCTGTCGTCACTGCCGTTTATTGCCATGTTGCTTGGCGAGGTGGTGGGGGCCTGGCTGTCGGACAAGATGGATCGCCGCGCATTGGCCTGTTTCATCTCGCTATGCGGTGCCGGGATCGGTTTGGGTGTCGTTCTGTATATGCAGGGCACCTACAGCGTGATCGCCGCCATGTCCTTCAGCACCTTTATGTGGGGAGCCGGCGCGCCAAACATCTTCGCGCTGTTGGCCAAGGCCACCAGTAGCCGGGTGAGCGCTACCGCTGGTGGGGTGTTTAACGGGTTGGGTAATTTTGCCGGCGCATTGGCACCGGTGCTGATGGGGGCTCTGATCGCCGCCACCGGCAATATGGATAACGGTTTGCTGTTCCTGGTGGTGATGGCCTTTGTTGGCTGCGCCATTCTGCTGCCGTTACTGAATAAGTATTGATGCAACGAAGGAGAGACAACATGTCCCAGGTTGAGAATAAAGCCGGCATCAAGCCGCAGGATCTGACGATGGAAAACTGGGTGGAATCGCGTATCGCCCGTTTTGAAGGCCGTAAATATGACTGGAACGCGCTGAAGTTCCAGGCCGATTACGATCCGAAGTACCGCCGTGCGCAGATGCGCTATATCGGCACCGGTGCCACCGGCGTCGTCAGCGACACCAACACCATTCCTGCGGGGAACTTTACCTTCTCCACCATGGTGCTGCCGTCGAAATGTGAAGGGCCATTGCACCTGCATGACGACGTTGAAGAAGTGTTCTTTATGCTCAAGGGCAAAATCACGCTGATGATCCAGGACGGTGAAGAGTATTACGAAACCATCCTGAAAGAGCGCGATCTGATTTCTGTCCCGGCGGGGGTTTATCGCGGTCTGTTCAATCACGGCGAAGAGGAAGCGCTGATGTGCGTGATGCTCGGTACTGCCAAGCCGGAAACCCCGACTTACCCGGCCGATCATCCGTTGTCAAAAGTGAAGCGTAACTGATGAACAGCTTACCGGAACGCCAGCAGGCGGATTGTGGAGGCCAGCGGCTGAGTTGGCGTGAAGCCGGGCATGGCCGGGCAGTAGTGCTGCTGCATGGCATCAGTTCCGGTTCTGCTTCGTGGGTGAAGCAGTTCAGCGATCGCGCCCTGACCGACGGCCACCGCCTGATTGCCTGGGATGCTCCGGGTTATGGCGGTAGCGCAGCGCTGGCACAGGCACAGCCAGATGCTGCCGCTTATGCCAACGCGCTGGTGGAGCTGATTGCCGAGTTGCAGTTGCAACAGCCGCTGATCGTGGGGCATTCGCTCGGTGCGTTGATCGGCAGTGCCTTTGCCGCTGCCAACCCGGATGGGTTGAGTGGACTGGTACTGGCCGACCCGGCTCAGGGTTATGCCACTGCGCCGCTGGAAAAACGCCAGCAGGTGTTTGGCCAACGCAAACAGATGATCGAAACGCTTGGCCCACAGGGCTACGGTGAACAGCGTGCGGCAGCATTGCTGCGTGACGATGCGGAACCACAGGATATTGCCTGGGTACGCAGCGGTATGCAGCAACTTGATCCGGCCGGTTTTCTCAGCGCCGCCTGGATGTTGGCCAATGACGATATCAACCGCTACCTGGTGCGCTATCGCGGCCCGTTACAGGTGTGGTGTGGCAGTGTCGATCGCATCACGCCACCGCAGGGGGCCGCAACGTTGGCGCAACAGCATGATGCGACAATGCGTCTGATTGATGCAGCGGGGCATGCCAGCTATCTCGATGCGCCAGCGCGGTTTAACCGCTATTTGCAGGACTTTACGGGGGCAATCCAACCATGAATTTTCAGATTGAACGGCGAGTGGCGGTGGTCACCGGAGGATCCTCGGGGATCGGTTTTGAAACGCTGCGTCTGTTGCTGGCTGAAGGGGCGAAAGTCGCTTTCTGTGGCCGCAATCAGGACAAACTGGCCAGCGCCGAGGCTAGCCTGCGTGAAGAGTTCCCGCAGGCGGAGATCCTGGCGTTACGTTGCGACGTGCTCGACGCCGAGCAGGTTGCCAAGTTTGCCGAGCAGGTCAGCACGCATTTTGGCGCAGTGGATATGTTGATCAACAACGCCGGGCAGGGGTTTGTGGCGCATTTTGATCAAACACCGCGCGAAGCCTGGTTGCATGAGGCAGAGCTGAAACTGTTCGGGGTGATCAATCCGGTGCAGGCCTTTTTACCGGCGTTGGAGCGCTCGGATATCGCCTCCATTACCTGCGTTAACTCACTGCTGGCTCTACAGCCGGAAGAGCACATGATTGCCACCTCGGCAGCCCGTGCCGCGTTGCTCAACATGACGCTGACCTTATCGAAAGAGCTGGTGAGCAAAGGGGTCCGCGTCAATTCCATCCTGCTGGGCATGGTGGAGTCGGGCCAATGGCGGCGGCGCTTTGCCGAACGCCAGGATCAACAACAAAGCTGGGAACAGTGGACGGCGGCGATTGCCGAGCGGCGTGGCATCCCGATGGGGCGTTTGGGTAAACCGCAGGAACCGGCGCGGGCGCTGCTGTTTTTAGCCTCCCCCCTGGCCTCATTTACCACCGGTGCGGCGCTGGACGTTTCCGGCGGTTTCAATCGCCATCTCTGACGGGACTGAAAAGATGAAGAAGATCATGATGATTGGCTATGGCGCGATGGCAAAAGAGGTGCTGGCGCGCCTGCCGGAGGGCGTGGCAGTCGGTTGGATCGTGGCTCGGGAAACACATCATGCCGAGATCGACGCAGCGTTTGCCGGACAGGTGCAGGCGCTGACCCATCCTGACCAGTGTACCGAGCAACCAGATTTGGTGCTGGAGTGTGCTAGCCAGCAGGCGGTCGCCGAGTTTGGTGAGGCTATCGTTAAGCGTGGCTGGCGGCTGGCGGTGATCTCTACTGGCGCCCTGGCCGATGCCGCATTGCAACTGCGTTTGCAGCAGGCCTGCTCACGCTACCACGGGCGGCTGATCGTGCTGTCTGGGGCGGTGGCAGGTATGGATGGTCTGGCTTCGGCGCGGGAAGGCGGGTTGGACAGCGTGACCTACCAGTCCAGCAAAAGCCCGGCCAGTTGGCGCGGCAGCCCGGCGGAAAAGCTGATTAATCTGGATGCCGTCAGCGAAGCGCAGGTGTTCTTTGAAGGATCGGCACGTGAAGCCGCAAGCCTGTTCCCGGCCAACGCCAACGTAGCGGCCACCATTGCGCTGCATGGCTTGGGGATGGATGCCACGCGGGTACGCTTGCAGGTAGATCCTCATACTCAACGTAATACTCACCGCCTACAGGTGTGTGGTCAGTTTGGCGAGTTCCAGATTGAGCTGTGCGGCACCCCGTTGGCCAGCAACCCGAAAACGTCAACGCTGGCGGCGCTGAGTGCGGTACAAGCCTGCCGCAGTTTGGTGGACGGCGGTTTTATTGCCTGAATGGCAGGAGCAAAGCATGGAAACATTAAAGATTTTTCTTGCCGGCCGCTGGTGCGAAGGGCGCGGCGAAGAGATGAGTTCAGTTTTCCCGGCGGATGGCAGCGTGAATGCTCGCCTGCGAGCGGCCAACGTCGAGGATGTGAATGAGGCGGTTGCGGCGGCAGAAAAAGCCTGGCGCGAGCCGAGCTGGCGTGGATTGGTGCCGCATCAGCGCGCGGCGATCCTGCATCGCGTCAGCGATTTGATTACTGAACAAGTGGAAGCCCTGGCGCAGCTGCAAACCCGTGACAATGGCAAACCGCTGGCGGAAACCCGTGGTCTGGTCATGAGTGCGGCGGCCACGGCTCGCTATTTTGCTGCCGCCTGCGAGGTGTTGGAGGGTGAGCTTCCCACCCAGCGTAACCGTGATGCGATGACGCTAAGCCAGTATCAGCCGCTGGGTGTGATAGCGGCGATCACGCCGTGGAACTCACCGATTGCCAGTGAAATGCAGAAGGTGGCTCCGGCGCTGGCGGCAGGGAATGCGGTGGTACTGAAACCGGCAGAAGCCACGCCGTTAATGGCGCTGAAACTGGCCGAACTGTTTGAGCAGGCAGGTTTGCCTGCCGGATTGCTCAGCGTATTGCCGGGCAAGGGCTCGGTGATTGGTGAAGCCTTGGCTCGCCATCCGTTGGTGAAAAAGATCTCCTTCACCGGCGGGACCTCCACTGGCCGTCATTTGGCACATATTGCCGCAGAAAAACTGATCCCTACATCGTTAGAGTTGGGGGGCAAGTCGCCCACCATCGTGCTGGAAGATGCGGATCTGGAACAGGCGGCGCGTGGCATCTGTTACGGCATTTTCAGCTCGGCCGGGCAGGCATGTATCGCCGGTTCACGGTTGTTTGTGCACCGCTCGCTGTATCAGCCGCTGTTGGCCCGTTTATGCGAGCTGACCGCCGGGCTACGTATTGGTAACCCGCTGCAAGCCGGTGTCCACCTCGGCCCGCTGATCAGCGACAAGCATCGCCAGAGCGTGGCGGACTACGTGGCCTTGGCCCAGCAGGAAGGGGGCCGGGTGCTCATTGGCGGTGAAGCTCCTGCCGATCCGCAGTTGGCTCAGGGCAGCTATTACCTGCCAACCATTATTGAAGGGCTGAGCAACAGTGCTCGCACCTGCCAGGAAGAGATCTTTGGCCCGGTGCTGGTGGTGATGCCGTTTGATGATGAACAGCAGTTGATCGAACAGGCCAACGACTCGATCTATGGCCTGGCTGCCGGGATCTGGAGCCGTGATTTTGCCCGCTCGATGGCGCTGGCGGAACAGCTGGAAACCGGCACCGTCTGGATCAATACCTACAAGACATTCTCGATTTCCACACCGTTTGGTGGCTTTAAACAAAGCGGCCTGGGGCGCGAAAAGGGCCTGCATGGCATCCAGGCCTATATGCAGCAAAAGAGTTTGTATCTCTCCCTCAGCAATCAGCCTAACCGCTGGAGCGACTGACGTACCCTACGATCAAAGACAATAAGAAGGCAGACGATGAGCGAAAAAATTACGGTTGGTGAGGCGATAGCCCGAACGTTGGAACAGTACGAGGTGGCGGCAATGTACGGCATCATCTCGATCCACAATCTGCCGATTGCCGATGCCGTTGGGCAGCGTGGCGCGATCCGTTTTGTACCGGCGCGCGGTGAGGCAGGTGCTGTAACCATGGCCGATGCCCACGGGCGCTTTTCTGGCTTGGGGGTGGCGCTGACAAGTACCGGTGCCGGAGCGGGTAACGCCGTCGGTGCGATGATTGAAGCGCTGAATGCCAATACGCCGCTGTTGCATATCACCGGGCAGGTAGAGAAAGCCTACCTGGATGCGGATGCCGGGTTTATCCATGAAACCAAGGATCAACTGGGCTTCCTGCGCGCCTGTTCTAAACAGGCTTACCGGGTGAACTCGCCGGAGCAGGCGGTCGCGGTGATCCAGCGTGCCATTCTGGATGCGCAGACCGTGCCTTGTGGCCCGGTGGCGGTAGAGATCCCGATCGATATTCAGAACAGCCTGGTCCCCGCCAGCCTGGTAGGGAAGGTGGTACTGCCTCCTGCGTTGCCTGCTGCGGATGAAGCAGCGGTTGAACGTCTTTATCAGCTAGTAAAACGCGCCAGACGTCCATTGCTGTGGGTTGGTGGTGGTGCGCTGGCCTGTCGTGAGGCGGTGAAACAGTTGGCGGATGCCGGTGTGGTAGTGATCTCCAGCACCCATGGGCGTGGGATTTTACCGGATAGCCATCCGCGCAGCCTGCGGGCCTTCCACAACTCACCAAGCGTTGAGGCGATCCTGACGCAGTGTGATTTGACGCTGGTGGCCGGTTCCCGCCTGCGGAGTAACGAAACTCGTACCTGGTCACTCCCTCTGCCGCGTCCGCTGGTACAGATTGATATCGATCCGGCAGCAGCCAACCGCAATTATCTGGCGGATGAACAGGTTTATGGCGACTGTTCCGCCTTACTGAGTGCGCTGGCAGCACGCCTGGCCCCCGGCGAGAAAGTGAATGCCGAGTGGGATGCCGAGATTGGCCGCGCGGTTGAGTTGGCCGAAACGGCGCTGCGCCAGCAGTCTGGTGAATATGCCAAACTGAACGATGCCATCGCCGCCGCGCTGCCGCAGGATGGCCTGCTGGTACGTGATATCACCGTTTCTGGCAGTGTATGGGGTAGCCGCCTGTTCCGGGCCATCTCGCCTTTATGCAATATTCACTCGCTGGCAGGAGCGATCGGCATGGGGTTACCGATGGCGATCGGCACAGCCATTGCCAACCCGCAGCGTAAGGTAGTTGGCTTGGTCGGGGACGGCGGTTTGGCGCTGGGCCTGGGGGAACTGGCAACCATGGCGCAGGAACAGGCCAATATCACCTTGCTGATCATGAACGACGGCGGTTATGGCGTGATGCGTGGCATTCAGGACAAGTATTTCTCTGGACGCCAGTATTATAACGAACTGCATACCCCGGCGTTCTGCCAGGTAGCAGAGGCGATGGGGCTGAAAGCTTGGAAAGTAAGCGATGCTGCGCAGTTTGGCGGCGTGCTGGCGGAGGCGATTAATTACCCTGGGCCATCGGTGGTAGAGGTTGATATGAAAAGCGTTGGGCCGTTGACCTTCGCTGGCCCACCGCAGAAGCTGTACTGATTGCTTACTCGGTTCCCTCTCTCCAGAGGCGTACTCCCAAGAGAGGGAACATAGCGTTACTTACCAGCGGCGATGCGATCGCGAATGTGCTTGGCACGGGCTTCGGAAGTTGGGTGGCTGTCAAACATGCTGCTTTCATGACCACCGTCTAATTTCGCCAGTTTATCGAAACTGGTAGCCAGACCTTCTGGATTGATGCCGCGTTTCTTCAGCAGATCGAACGAGTAATCATCCGCTTCACTTTCCTGTTTTTGTGAGAACTGGGCATTGACCAGTTTTTCGCCCAGATCGGCCAACTGCGACTGAGACAGTGAGGCTGCTACGCCGCCAGCTGAAGATGCTGCGGTACGTAATGCCACTGTCCCATAAGCGACCTGCATGGCTTTACGAGTGTGGCCCAGCGCAACGTGGCCCATTTCATGGCCCAGTACGCCTTCGACTTCGTTATCATCCATCATGTCCATCAGACCGCTGTAGACGCGGATACAGCCGTTGGCCATCGCCCAGGCATTGACGTCTTTGGTCACGTAAACCTTGTAGTTTGCAGGGGTACCGTTGATGTTATCCCCCAACGCGGCGGCAATCTTGTTCAGGCGCTTGGTATAGTCGCTGCTTGCTGGCGCGATTTGCTCCTTGCTATCCATCTCTGCACAGGATTTATCACTGAGTGCCTTGACGTCGCTATCGCTCAGCGTCGCTGCCTGGTAGGCCTGGGCGCCGGATTGTAGTAGGGTATCGGTATTAAGGTTTTGACAGCCGCTCAATAAAGCAGTAATGCTCAGTGCAATCAAAGAAGTACGGATTTTCATCGTTCTATCGTCCTGTGATAGTTAAGGGGGGATCTGCTGCCATTATTCTGCGCATAGCCTAGTGTACGGCAGGCTTGGCCGAAATAGCTATATTCCGAAATGTGTCCCGAACGTGCGCATTAGTGATGAACTCGCTCTCATTCGGTATTAGGGATTGCTGTTTCAATGCCGAGTCTGAGAAAATAGAAATCTTGATCGCTTTTTTAATCCGACCTGGAGTAAAACATGTCCTCTCGTAAAGAGCTTGCCAACGCCATCCGCGCACTCAGTATGGACGCCGTTCAAAAAGCAAATTCCGGCCACCCGGGCGCCCCTATGGGCATGGCTGATATCGCCGAAGTCCTGTGGCGTGACTACCTGAACCACAACCCTACCAACCCGCACTGGGCTGACCGTGACCGCTTCGTGCTGTCTAACGGCCATGGCTCAATGCTGATTTATAGCCTGTTGCACCTCACCGGTTACGATCTGCCGATGAGCGAGCTGGAAAACTTCCGCCAGCTGCATTCCAAAACTCCGGGTCACCCAGAATATGGTTATACCCCAGGCGTAGAAACCACCACCGGCCCACTGGGCCAGGGGATCGCCAACGCGATCGGTTTTGCCATTGCCGAACGTACGCTGGCCGCGCAGTTCAACCGCCCGGGCCACGAGATTGTTGACCACCACACCTATGCCTTTATGGGCGATGGTTGCATGATGGAAGGCATCTCTCACGAAGTCTGCTCCCTGGCTGGTACCATGAAGCTGGGTAAACTGACGGCGTTCTATGATGACAACGGTATCTCCATCGACGGCCACGTTGAAGGCTGGTTCACCGACGATACCGCCAAGCGTTTCGAAGCCTATGGCTGGCACGTGGTGCGTGGTGTTGACGGCCACAACAGCGACTCTATCAAAGCCGCGATCGAAGAAGCCCATAAGGTCACCGACAAACCTTCCCTGCTGATGTGCAAAACCGTGATTGGCTTCGGTTCACCACACAAAGCGGGCACCCATGATTCCCACGGTGCACCACTGGGTGCAGCCGAAGTTGCGGCTACCCGTGAAGCTCTGGGCTGGAAATACGCCGCCTTCGAAATCCCGCAGGACATTTATGCCCAGTGGGATGCCAAAGAAGCTGGTAAGGCTAAAGAAGCCGCCTGGAACGAGAAACTGGCCGCTTATACCAAAGCCTTCCCGGAACTGGCCGCAGAGTTCAAACGCCGCACCAGCGGTGAACTGCCAGCCAACTGGAAAGCGGAAGCGAAGAAATTCGTTGAGCAGTTGCAGGCTAACCCAGCCAACATCGCCAGCCGTAAGGCATCACAGAACTCACTGGAAGCCTTCGGCAAACTGCTGCCTGAATTCCTCGGTGGTTCTGCGGACCTGGCACCAAGCAACCTGACCATGTGGTCCGGCTCCAAGTCTCTGGGTGACGATCTGGCAGGTAACTACATCCATTATGGGGTGCGCGAATTCGGCATGACCGCCATCACCAATGGTATCGCGCTGCACGGTGGTTTCCTGCCGTACTCTGCAACCTTCCTGATGTTCGTGGAATACGCCCGTAACGCGGTGCGTATGGCTGCGCTGATGAAAATCCGCAACGTGTTCGTCTACACCCACGACTCTATCGGTCTGGGCGAAGATGGCCCGACGCACCAGCCGGTTGAGCAGTTGGCCAGCCTGCGCGTGACGCCGAACATGAGCACCTGGCGTCCTTGTGATCAGGTTGAATCGGCTATCGCCTGGCAGTACGGCATCGAGCGCAATGACGGCCCGACCACGCTGGTGTTCTCCCGTCAGAACCTGACCCAGCAGCCACGTACCGCCGAGCAGTTGGCGAACGTGTATCGCGGTGGTTATGTGCTGAAAGACTGTGCAGGTACTCCGGACGTGATCCTGATTGCCACCGGTTCTGAAGTGGGCATCACCGTTGAAGCTGCCGACAAACTGACCGCCGAAGGGCGTAAAGTGCGTGTGGTCTCCATGCCGTCTACCGACGCCTTCGACAAGCAGGACGCGGCCTACCGTGAATCTGTGCTACCAGCGGCAGTTTCTGCTCGCGTAGCGGTGGAAGCGGGTATCGCGGATTACTGGTACAAGTATGTTGGCTTGAACGGCGCTATCGTGGGCATGACCACCTTTGGTGAGTCTGCTCCGGCAGAGCAATTGTTCAAAGAGTTCGGTTTCACCGTTGACAATGTGGTAGCCAAGGCTAACGCGCTGTTGAAATAACGACTGAGCTTTAACTGTACGAGGGGCGAATATTCGCCCCTTATTTTTTGACTGCCCGCCAACCAACCTCTCTCCGTCCACATCCCAGGCAACACTACCAAAGCCGCAGGGCCACTGATCCAGAGTGTGAAGCGCTGTATCCTGACATCAAAATATAATACAACGATAGTACCTAGCTGTATGACGGTTTTATCAGCGAGCAGGCGGTTGGGGAGAGTACCTGTGATGTGGGGGAACATGATACTGAGCACTAGACTATGCCAGAGCTGGGGCTACTGCCTAAATGAGTCATGTGGAAAGATAAGGCCTATGGCACGACTTATGAGCCGGTGGTGTTTATCTATAATAAGCGCTTGATCCCGCAGGGTGAGGTAGCAAACTCCCATGCTGCGCTGTCTCTTCCCGCCGAACATCAGTGGATTTTCCCCAAGTTATAGCGAGGGGGTGATAACGCAGGGGGCAGAGATCGCCCTGCGGACAATGAGATGCACTTAGCTGTGCAGTTACGCAAATTACCGGCTCAGGTTTAAAGTTAAACCGCTATGCAGCAGCCAGTGAAACAATTCACTGTTGCGGGTGAAGTTCAGTTTCTGCATTGCTGAGCGTTTATGGGAGTGCACGGTTTTCACTTTCAGTTGCAAAATACACGCCGCCTGAGACTGGCTCATTCCTTGCCGCAGATAATACAAAACCTGGCGTTCCCGTTCGCTCAGACTTTGGCGATGGCAGGCTGGGCAATGCTGCGCCCTTTCTTGTGGTAGAGAGTTGAACTGCATGGCCAGTTTTACCATCCCCAGTATGTCGTCGATGCTTTGGTTACGGTATAGCGTGCTACTCTTGGCGATGCAGCGAATAGGCGGCGTAAACTGTCTTTCAGCTTTATCACGTATCACAAAATAGAGCGGTTGAGGTGCGTCAGCAGGAAAGTGCCGACAGATGTCGGTTCTTTCGCCCTGATACAGCGCCTGAAAAATGATGTCTGGCTTATCGCTGGAGTAACCGCTCAAAAAATCAACCTGAGTGCGTATATCGGTAAAGTATTCAATCAGTGCGTACTGCAGACCTGCCAAGAAGTAACTATTGTGATCGTTTAATGAGATGGATACCTTGTTCTTCATGGTCAAATTCCATTTAGTGTTGTTTCTATTTCAGCAACTACCGCGAAGATCGTTTGGGGTGCTATAAATGCAATGCGTTAGCTATGGGGGATGAACTTTCAGCATAACATGTTATACAAAGATCTTTAATATACCAAATTAACTATCTTAACCTCACTATATTGGTTTTTAATTTTGAGGATTTAATCTTTACTGGGCTGTTGTATGGTTGATGGGGTTTTTCATGGCATAGCATTAGGCTTTTATACTATGCCATTTGCCACTAAAGCATGATAACAGCTCAATAGCGGGATTAATATGCAGTGCTAGTCCTGCTTTATACAGACCAGGAACGGATTGCTAAATCCACGAATTAATAATGCGTTGTGGAATAAAGGGACAACTTCCGTGTAAATATCAACGAGTTCAACTTCCGGCATGATATATTTTTTCCAGATATTGTCCGGCGTGTTGTCGGCGGGATGGACTTGTTCATGAGTGAATTGGACATTGTTACTTCCTTTTATTTCTGATGGCGTGATGGAGAAGGCGATGTTGCGATCCAGTAGATAGCGGGTGTCATTTTCTTTGATCGAGCCGGTGATGTAAAACATGCCGGATTTTGATGAGGAAAATATGATGGTAGCACTTGCCTTAAGCACAATATTACTTTCTGCTTTCACCTGCAGCGACACTTGCTGAGTGTCGCAGCGGAAAGGTTTTCTACCCTGATGATGAACGTTGAAGTACCACAGGCAAACCAGTAGGACGGTAAGGAGTAACGCTGCACCAATAAATTTTTTCATTTCAGTTTACTCAATGGTTTTAAATACATTGCAATGCTGATAATCGCCTTCAGTCGGGTCTTTTTGACAGGCAGCCAGAAAAGTTATCTTCAATAGTTCGTTATCGGGGCGCTCTTCAGTATAAAAAATGTCTTGCCTGACCAAGTCGCAATCCAGTTTTTCTGACTCCAGTATCTTTTTTGCCCTGAGATCTGAGCCAGGGACGGGGTCTTTTCTGATGGAATAAATGTCACATTGTTTATAATAGCCAATCAACTTGAACGGAGTTGCTGGTGGCCAAAGGAGTAAGACCAGGCCGACGATACCCAATACGGCCATCAGAGCCAGAATTGGCATCACCATGTTTTTTTTTATCAATTTTTCTGGTATGACCAGTGGGAGGGGGCTAGGGGGTTCTGCCTGTTTAAGCGCCACCACTTTCTCTGGTTTCGTCGTCACCGGCTCCATTTTTTTTATCTTGGCATCGGCTTCTTGTTTTGGCGAGGGGTGAATATCTGCCTCCATTCTAAACCCTACTCTAGGTAGGGTTATAATGATGGGTTTCTCTATCCCCAGGCTAACAAAAGATTTTCTCAAGTCACTGATGCAGTTGTTCAAGCTGGCGTTCGAAGGAGGGAAACCATAATCCTCCCACGCATTTTTCAGTAATGAGTCACGGGATAAGTTATCCCCACTGTTTTTGATAAATTCATTAAGTACGCGACAAGAGGGTTTTGAGAGTTCAATCGCCGTCTGATTATTATTATTTAACGCGAGTGTTCGATGCTCTGGATCAAACACAACAATTAAGTTAATGGTGTATTTCATTTGGTAATCAACGCCCTGGCTGCTGTTTGTGAGATGATTTTTCTGATTAGGAATAATCTCGATTTTTAAATTTAGGAGAAATCTAAGTTAAGTGTACATAGCGAGTCAAGTGTGAATTAAGAATTAATTTTTCACTGATGATTCTGTTGATTTTGAGCAAGTTATAAATGTTGTCCGTCGACTTTTATTTGGCTTTGGTTGGTGCTTAATGTTAATGAATTTTATTTTTTAGATTTAAAATCTAACATTTTGCTTATCTTTAGATTAATTTGCTGATTGTGGGGTTTGTCCATAGTATTTATCGGGTCGCCGACAGAGGGATATCAGCCGCTAGGTTATGCCCTCAACGTATAAGGTAATGCGATATTCAAGAGCGGCGGCAACCATAGTATAGGAAAACTTCTCAAGGAATTTATGCAATGAAAATGAAACTTCGCACACTCGCTCTGACCACACTGGCATCTGCATTGTTATCAGGTTACGCCTTCGCTGATGTTCCTCCGGGTTCTCAGGGGAACGGTGAAATCATGTTTAAAGGCTCTGTTATCAAAGCGCCTTGCGGCTTGGCTCCTGGTCAGGATGGCGACAATCAGAACATCAATCTGGGCCAAATTGCCGATGCACAGTTAAAGACCGTGGGTTACAGCGCACCGAAAGAGTTCAAAATCAAATTGATTGGCTGCAGCTTTGATCCTGCTGCAACGGCAGAATCCAAGGTTAACGTGCGCTTTGACGGTATGTCTGTCGGCGCTGCCAACGGCTTTCTGGGCGTAAGCGGCGATGCCAAAGGTGTGGCAATTCGCCTGCTGGATGCGGCCAACAAGCACGTTAAAATCGGTGCGACCTCAGACAACTACAGCCTGCGCTCTGGGGATAACACCCTGCAATTCTCCGCTCAGGTTGTGGCGTTGGATGGGCAGGATATTGTGGCTGGTACCTACGATGCGATGACCAATTTCTCTCTGACCTATCTCTAAGCTTTAATATTTTAGAGTAATACCCAGTGCCAAATTACCGCAGAGAAAGGTAATTTGGCACTGTCTCCTATTTAGAGAGGGCATTCACTGACAGGCCCCGTTCCTCGTTGTTGCCTTAATGGGTTAATTTAATTATGGATGATAAGAAGAAATACTCATTTATTTCTACCATTATTCTTTGCCTCATCGCTGTGGACTCGGCCAGAGCCGATGGTGATAATATTGAGTTTGAAACCAGAGCGCTTGAGTTGCGTGATAATAATAATATTAATCTGAGTAACTTTTCTCGCCCTGATTATATCCCTGAAGGGATTTATCCCCTGTCTTTGAAAGTCAACGATCGGGTTATCACCAGTGATAACTTTAGCGTTATCACTCTGGAGGGTAAGAGTCAGATTTGTTTTACCTCTCAGGCTATAGAACAATTCGGCTTTAAAGAAACGCCATTGGCAGAGCTGATAAAACGTGCTGTGCCTGGCAAAGCGAATTGTCTATTAATTGCTGGTTATAAAGGGATCACTGCCCGTATCGATCGCGGCAAGAGTGAGCTATTGGTGAGCATTCCCCAAGCGTTGCTCAAGTATAACGATCCGGACTGGACTCCTCCGGCACAGTGGGACGATGGTATTCCCGGCGTGTTGTTTGACTACACGTTGAGCGGCAATAAGTATCAGGGCAGTAATACCAGCAATAGTGCGTTTTCCAGTTACGGCACCCTTGGCGCGAATTATCATGGCTGGCGTTTACGTAGTAACTACCAGGCGTCACTGTACAGCAGTGGTTATGGCAACGATCAACGCCAGCTCACCACCACCACGGCTTATGTAGCTCGTGCGCTTAAAGAGGCAGGGGCGAATCTGACGATCGGTAAAAGTTACCTCCAATCCGACGTTTTTGATTCGATCAATTACACGGGGGTGGCGATCGTCAGCGATGACCGTATGTTGCCCCCGGCGTTACGTGGCTATGCTCCACAATTGACAGGCGTTGCCAATAGTAATGCCCGTGTCACCGTAACGCGCGGTGACAGTATTATTTATGAAAAGATGGTTCCACCAGGTGAATTCGTTATCCAGGATCTCACTGATGCTACCTCTGGCCAGTTAAAAATGACCATCCGTGAGGAAAACGGCGAAGAACGGATCTCTACCATAGAAACGTCGAACGTCCCTTTCCTTACCCGCTCAGGCCATATTCGTTATAAGGGCATGGTGGGGCAAATGAACCAGACCAATGGTTCGATCAAACCGTTATTGGCGACCGGTGAGGCTTCCGTTGGTGTCTTCTCCGGCGGATCGGCGTTTGGTGGCGTATTGCTAACGGATGAGAATTATTATGCCCTGAATGGCGGAGTAGGCTATGACATGAATGCCCTAGGGGCGATATCCGTCGATATGACGCACGCCAGTTCTCAGTTGGATCATCAAACCTTGAAGGGCGAGAGCTTCCGTTTTAATTACTCCAAAGTGTTCGACAGTATCGATAGCCAGATCACCTTTGCTGGTTACCGCTTCTCAGAGAAAAACTATCTCTCGCTAGATAACTTTGTGGCGATGAAGGTGTCACCTGATTTCACCTCTACCAATAAGGAAAGTTATAACCTGGTTGCCAGCAAGAACTTCCGTGATTTAGGAATATCGGTCAACGCCATCTATAACCGTCAAACGTATTGGCAGGACGTCTCTGATAGCAACAGCTATGGCCTGAGCGTCGCCAAATCTTTTGATATTGGTAGCCTGAAAAACGTCAATGCCTACGTCTCGCTTAACCGTACCGAGTATAAAACCAGCTTTGTGTCGCAAGAGCAGAAAAATAACAACACCGTGTATTTCAGCTTGAGCATACCGCTAAGCTCTCAATCCTATCTCAGTACTGCGATGCGGGTCAGCAATGGCAACGTTTCTCCAAGTGCCACTTACACCAACAACTCAGACCCTGGAAATACCTGGTCAATCGGTAGTAACTCGTCGGGTTCGCTCAGCAACAGTAATCTGAATGGTAACCTGAATATGAACCGTGATGCCTATACTGCGACGCTAAACACCTCCATGAGCAGCGATGATTACTATCTGGGCGGTAGTATTAAATCCGGTATTACTGCTACCGAGTACGGTATTGCCGCACACCGTGATGGTTATGCTGGCAATACCCGCCTGATGGTTGATACCGGGGGGATTGAGGGCGTTTATGTAGGTAGCCGGGGGAATAATAACGCGATGCCAACCAATACCAGCGGCATTGCGGTGATCAACAACGTGCCTGACTATTATCGCACCAACTACAGTATCGACACCAACCTGTTACCTGATGATGTTGAGAGCACTAATCCCAATATTCAGATGGTATTGACTGAGGGAGCTATTGGTTACCGCAAGCTCAATGTTTATCGTGGTATCAAGGCATTGATTAAATTGACCGACCCGCAAGGCCGAGCCATTCCTTTTGGCAGCTCAGTGGAAGAAATCCAGGAGAGACGTCAGGTCGGTGTGGTCGGTGAAAATGGTGAAACCTATATTTCGGGCGTTGGGAGGCAGGCCCATCTCAGCGTGCTGACCAACGATGGCCTGCGTTGCCAGTTCCAACTTCCAAGCCAGGGGCTCTCCTTATCTTCTGCTCTACCGGTTGTTTGCCGTATTGATTCATCCTCTCAAGGAATTTCACAATGATGCGTAAATCACTTTCCGTTGGCTTGGCCAGCGGGCTACTTATTTTGTTTGTTGCTTCTGCACAGGCGGCGATTTCTATCGACCGGACCCGGGTTATTTTGTTGGGCGATGAAAAGTCGTCTCCAGTGAACGTGATCAATCACAGTAAAACCTTGCCCTATCTGGCTCAGGCCTGGATGGAAAATGAAGCCGGCGAGAAAATCAGTTCGCCGCTGACCTCGCTGCCACCATTACAACGGGTAGAAAAAGACAGTACCGTGCAGATACGCGTAACGCCATTGGCGGACGCCGCACGTCTGCCACAGGATCGGGAATCGCTGTTTTACTTTGTATTGCAAGAGATCCCGCCCAAGTCGGATAAGGCCAATGCCATTCAACTGGCGCTGCGCATCAAGGTGAAAACTTTTTATCGTCCCGCCTCCCTGAAGAAATTGACCGAGAAAATCTGGCAGGAACAGGTCCGCCTTGAGCCAGGTAGTCAGGGGCTTAAACTGGTGAATCCAACGCCGTTTTTTGTCATTTTGCCAGAGGTGATGGTGGGGAAAAAGACCTTGTTGGCAGAGGATGAAGCGGTAACGCTGCGGCCAAAAGGTGAAGTCACTCTGCCTGGCGTCAAGCCACAAGCGCAGAAAATCGTACTCAAATATATCAATGACTATGGTGCCTATCAGCCACTGAATTACAGCTGTACGGCAACAGCCTGTGTGCGGGATCAATCATGATGGAAGCGGTAAAGAGATCTGGCTCTTCAATCTTGCAACGTAAGAGAAAATATCTGTCGGTAGTCATCGCGTTGGCGCTTTGCTCCTTTGCCAAAACGGCATTGGCTGATGATTTGATTGGGGATATGATGATCTGCGACTGGGGAGAACTCAGTGGCAGGTTTATCAAGCCTGGTAGTACCCTCAATGATGTTATAGAGCCAGCAATACAGGAAAAATCTGAAAAGTACGACTGTGACAAAAATGGGGAAAACTGTAGTTATCGCTACTATTGGAATATACCTAACCGTACTTATACGGTAACGGCCTCCGCCACCGTAACCTGTCTTAATGTGGGAGATAAATCCGGACCAATCAGGTTTTCATTTTGGAAAAACTACAACTATAAACCGACATTTTTCCGCAATTTTACAATGCGTATTACAGGTGCGGGTTCGCTATCCTTATCCGGTCTGGAGAGTCCGTCTGATTTAACCAGAAGTTGGACGGATGGAACTTTGGCACCTTGTAAGACTGATTGCTATAGCCTGACTGAGGGGCGGCCACGGTATAGCAAGAAGATGACGTTCACGTTTAGCGTTCAACCGATCAAGAGCAGAGTTGAGGGAGATATCGTACCTCACTTTGATAGTATTAATAACTTAGGTGATGTTTGGGTACATACAAGCTCTAGCGATCCAAGCGCAAGTTTTACCGTTTTTAGCACCTCTATTCCGACTATCTGTGGGCTTGAGTTTTCGAATCTGGGTGGTTGCAATCCGTCTAGCGGTAACGGTGGGTCGGGACCGATTAAGCCGCCTGTCCCGACGTGTACCTTAACCGTTATTACTCCGGGCGTGGTTGAATTTCAGCCGATATCGTCTGACGACTTGAGCCGCAACAGGGTGAGGATGGAAGACTTTACCCTCACCGTCACCAAAGGGCCGGTGCAGTCGCAGACCTGTCTCGGCAGCACCTATAATCTGCCTGGCACCATTAAGACTGAGGGAGGGTATTCCATTAACAGTACCTTCTGGGGGATTAATCATTCCAGCGGCTCGCCTCAAGGGATTGGTTTGAAACTTTTTGATCTGGGTAAAGGAAGTTATCTGCAATTTAATCATACCTATCCGGCTTTTATCGCCAATATCTCCAGTATTAGCGAAACTAAAAGGATACGTGCTGAGATAGCGGCTACCACCAACGATCTGAAAAAAATCATGGGTGGCGATTACAGCCAGATATTGACCTTTGAGGTCAAGATGCCTTGATTGCTAACGGGGAGCCGTCTGGCTCCTCGTTATTTGGAGTGAATGATGAAAAAACTGATTTATTTATTATTGCTCTCTGCATCGTTGGCTAATATGGCGCAAGCTGAATTGGTAGCCAGCAGCAGGACGATATTCAAAGGCCGTATCACTATTGCCACCTGCAATATTGTGGTGGGTGATGACAATCAGACGGTTTACCTGGGGGAGATATCTACAGCCGAGCTGGATACCAAAGGGCAATCTACCCCGGTTCCTTTTACTATCCGTCTGTATGGCTGCAATACCGCAGATAAGGTCGCCAAAACCCTGTTTGATAAAACCGGCAAAGGGGCGGCTGGGCCGGTGATCCCGGTTGATGGCGTTAGCGGGGTGGGGCTAAGCCTGCTCGATGGTGCAGGTAATCGGCTGAATTTTGGTCAAAATTCTGGCGGGCAGAAGATCCAGAGCGGAGATAACGTGCTGCTCTATTCCGCCTATATGGTAAAAACCGGTACGGTTCAGCCAGGGAATTTTGCGCGTTTGCTGCATTACACGCTGTCTTATGAATAGGCGATGAGCCATAACATAAAGGGGCGCATCAGGCAGCGCCCCTCATCGATACGATTACAGCTGAGTCAGTTTTTTCACTTCAAGACTGACCAGTTTCCCTTCCAATTCGGCCAGGAAGGCATCGTGGTAAGACATTGCCATGTGCTCTTTCAGCGCTTGCTCAGAAGTCCAGCGTTCGATAAATACGAAAGCGCCCGGATGGCCCTGCTCTTCATGCAAATCATATTGGATACAGCCCGGCTCGGAACGGCTCGGGGCGACCATGGCACGTACCGCTTTGTCTACCGCAGCACGGTGTTCCGGCATGGCTTTGATCAGGGCGACTACTTTGATTTCACTCATTTTGGTTCCTTGTAAATAACATTAACCACAAAAGAAAGAGAGTTAGACCCATCAGCATTTGCTTCACCTAACAAACGCAGGGTCTATTATGGTGGTCTTGGCGTTAGCGGCAAGTCATTTGCGCATTCGGACTCAATTCGGCTAGCGGGGGCTGAGGGTAAAAATGTGCGCTAGATCATTTTATTTTCGCAAAGTCCCCTCGACATGACAGGCAGCGCATTGCACCTGTTCCTTTTGGCAAAACTTTGGTTTATGCTCGGCTGAAGCGTTTCAGTTATCACTGTTGTTAGTGGAAATGCAGAGTGAGCGGTTGCGATGAGCAACGGGGTTTGACGAATAATGCAAAGCAGCGATTCACAGCAGGCAGTACGCTAAAGTACTCTAGGCGAGATAATCAGTCTGCGCGATCCTTGAAGTGGAACACCACCGTCAGGGAGCGCCCTTTTTCAGGGAGTAGCATGACCATCCGCATAGCGATAAACGGCTTTGGCCGTATTGGCCGCAGCGTTTTACGCGCACTGTACGAATCGGGACGACGCGCCGAAATTTCCGTCGTCGCCATCAACGAACTGGCACATGCCGAGGGGATGGCCCACCTGCTGAAATATGACTCCAGCCACGGCCGCTTTGCCTGGGATGTGCGTCAGGAATGCGACGTGTTGAGCGTGGGGGATGACAGCATTCGTTTGTTGCATCAGCCAGAGCTGGACCAGTTGCCCTGGGGCGAACTGGGCGTGGATGTGGTGCTGGATTGCAGCGGTGTGTACGGCAGCAGGGCAGATGGCGAAGCTCATCTGGCGGCAGGAGCAAAAAAGGTGCTGTTTGCCCATCCGGGCGGTAACGATCTGGATGCGACCATCGTGTTTGGGGTTAACCACCAAACGCTGTGTGGCGAGCATCGCATCGTGTCCAACGCCTCCTGTACCACCAACTGCATTATTCCGATTATCAAGCTGTTGGACGATGCCTACAGCATTGAGTCCGGCACGGTAACCACCATCCACTCCTCGATGAACGATCAGCCGGTGATAGACGCCTATCATCAGGATTTGCGGCGTACCCGCGCGGCGAGCCAGTCGATTATTCCGGTCGACACCAAGCTGGCAGCGGGCATTACGCGCATCTTCCCGCAGTTTTGCGATCGTTTCGAAGCGATCTCCGTGCGGGTGCCGACGATCAACGTAACGGCCATCGATCTTAGCGTCAGCGTAAGCTCGAAGGTGTTGGTCACAGAGGTAAACCAGCTGTTGCAAAAGGCGGCACAGGGATCATTTCGTGGTATAGTTGACTATACAGAACTACCATTAGTCTCGATTGATTTTAACCATGACCCGCACAGCGCCATCGTTGATGGGACGCAAACCCGGGTCAGCGGACAGCACCTGATCAAGACCTTGGTCTGGTGTGATAACGAATGGGGCTTTGCCAACCGGATGTTGGATACAACACGGGCAATGGCCGCAAGCGGTTTCTAGTAAGGCGCTATCAACGTGGTGTTGATGCGTCGCTCAGGCAACTTTATAGAGAATCAACAAAGAGGGTTCACCATGTCTGTAATTAAGATGACCGATCTGGATCTGGCGGGTAAACGCGTTCTGATCCGTTCCGATCTGAACGTACCAGTGAAAGACGGTAAAGTGACTTCCGATGCGCGTATCCGTGCCTCCCTGCCGACTATCGAAGCTGCGCTGAAACAAGGCGCCCGCGTGATGGTAACTTCCCACCTGGGTCGTCCTACCGAAGGCGAGTACAACGAAGAATTCTCCCTGCTGCCAGTGGTCAACTACCTGAAAGAGCATCTGAAATCCCCAGTCCGTCTGGCGAAGGATTATCTGGAAGGCGTTGACGTTGCAGAAGGTGAACTGGTTGTTCTGGAAAACGTTCGCTTCAACAAAGGCGAGAAGAAAGACGACGAAGTGCTGTCCAAGAAATATGCTGCGCTGTGCGACGTGTATGTGATGGACGCCTTTGGTACCGCACACCGTGCACAGGCTTCTACACATGGCGTGGGCAAATTTGCTCCGGTTGCCTGTGCAGGCCCGCTGCTGTCTGCGGAACTGGAAGCCCTGGGCAAAGCGCTGGGTAACCCGGCTCGCCCAATGGTGGCTATCGTTGGTGGTTCTAAAGTGTCTACCAAACTGACCGTACTGGATTCTCTGTCTAAAATCGCCGATCAGCTGATCGTGGGTGGCGGCATCGCTAACACCTTCGTGGCGGCGCAAGGGAATAACGTGGGGCAGTCCCTGTACGAACCGGATCTGATCCCGAACGCGCAAAAACTGTTGGAAACCTGCGATATTCCGGTGCCAACCGACGTACGCGTAGCGACCGAGTTCTCTGAAACCGCAGTGGCTACTGTGAAGCAGGCCAACGAGATCCAGGACAACGAGCAAATTCTGGATATGGGCGACGTCTCTGCCGAGCGTCTGGCCGTGATCCTGAAGAACGCCAAAACCATTCTGTGGAATGGCCCGGTTGGCGTATTCGAGTTCCCTAACTTCCGTCGTGGCACCGAAATCGTTGCACGCGCTATCGCAGATAGCGAAGCCTTCTCCATTGCAGGCGGCGGCGACACTCTGGCAGCTATCGATCTGTTCGGTATCGCTGACAAAATCTCCTACATCTCTACCGGCGGCGGCGCCTTCCTGGAATTCGTTGAAGGGAAACCTCTGCCTGCAGTAGTGATGCTGGAAGAGCGCGCTAAGCAGTAATTCAGATAACGGGGGGCGCAAGCCGCCCGTTTGTTTATGCTCCCCAGCTTGGCTGTGGGAGTAAAAAATCGCTATTTATCCATCGCTACCACTAGCTTGCAGGTTGTAGCTTGCAAGACGACGGGTATACGGCCAACGAAACAGGACAACGTCTAATGTCTAAAATTTTTGATTTCGTAAAACCAGGTGTCATCACAGGTGATGACGTGCAGAAAGTCTTCGCAGTTGCCAAAGAGAACAACTTTGCACTGCCAGCGGTAAACTGCGTGGGTACCGACTCCATCAACGCAGTGCTGGAAACAGCAGCCAAGGTGCGTGCTCCAGTAATCGTTCAGTTCTCTAACGGCGGTGCTGGCTTTATCGCGGGTAAAGGCATCAAAACTGACGTGCCACAAGGTGCTGCGATCCTGGGCGCAATCTCTGGCGCACATCACGTGCATCAGATGGCTGAGCATTACGGCGTGCCAGTGATCCTGCACACCGACCACTGCGCGAAGAAACTGCTGCCATGGTTAGACGGCCTGTTGGACGCGGGTGAGAAGCACTTCGCGGCGACCGGTAAGCCACTGTTCTCTTCACACATGATCGACCTGTCTGAAGAGTCACTGGAAGAAAACATCGAAATTTGCAGTAAGTACCTGACCCGCATGGCGAAGATCGGTATGACCCTGGAAATCGAACTGGGCTGCACCGGCGGTGAAGAAGATGGCGTAGACAACAGCCACATGGACGCTTCTTCCCTGTACACTCAGCCACAAGACGTTGATTACGCGTACGAAAAACTGAACGCTATCAGCCCGCGCTTCACCATCGCTGCCTCTTTCGGCAACGTACACGGTGTTTACAAGCCAGGCAACGTGAAACTGACCCCAACCATTCTGCGTGATTCTCAGGACTATGTTTCCAAGAAACACAACCTGCCGCACAATGCGTTGAACTTCGTGTTCCACGGTGGTTCAGGTTCTACCGCAGCAGAAATCAAAGAAGCGGTCAGCTACGGTGTAGTGAAAATGAACATCGATACCGACACCCAGTGGGCAACTTGGGAAGGTATCCTGAACTACTACAAAAAGAACGAAGGCTATCTGCAGGGCCAACTGGGTAACCCAGAAGGTGCCGACAAGCCGAACAAGAAATACTACGATCCACGCGTATGGACTCGTGCTGCCCAGACTTCCATGATCACCCGTCTGGAACTGGCATTCAAAGAACTGAACGCGGTAGACGTGCTGTAATAGCGTCCCTCCGTTCATGTCGCTAAAAGGCTCCCGAGGGAGCCTTTTCTTTTTTTGTGCAAAGCTATCTAGGCACCCATTAACCCAGTCAGCTACCCCAATAATCCCGCCCCGACGTTAATCGACAGCCCCAGGATCAAGATATTGAAGACAAAAGCGATCACCGATTGCAACAGGGTGATTTTACGCACGTCCGCGGTGCCCACTGCCACGTCGGCGGTTTGGGTTGCCACGGAAATGGTGAAGGAGAAATAGGCGAAGTCCCAATAGTTTGGCTCCGTCAGCTTGCCGGGGAACAATAGCGGTAACACCTCCGTAACGGCCCGCTGGTGGTAAAACAGGTGGGCGTAGTGCATGGTGAAGGCCGTGGGTAACAGCAGCCAGGAAACTACCAGTGTGGAGCCGGTCAGGGCCAGGTGCAGCGTTTTCAACGTGCCGCTGACGTGTTTGGCGGTGCTCAATTCAAACAGGATGGCCAGAATGCTCACCACGCAGCCCAAAGTGACCATCGCCAATACCTGGCTTGCACTCTCGTCCTGCTTGCGTGCCAATTGCCGGGTACGTTGTGGCGTGCAGCCCAGCATCAGGTGCCAAAGGCACAGTAAATAGATCCATGCCATCACGTTCCAACCAACGATCAAACGTTGCAGCCATGGGAGATGCGCAGGAAGCAGCCCGACACACACAAGCCCAGCACCTACCGAAATCAATAATCTGGGGCGCACTTGCCAATAGTGTTTAAGCGAGGTGGAAATGGCGATCACGATAAGCTCTCCTTGTCCCGTAAATTCATTTCTATCATAGTTGAAATCAGGTTAACCCGAGATTTATTCAGGTTATACCCGCTAAAACCGGTGGAAAATTTTACCCGTAGTGGTTGGCACTGCGGCAAAATGTTGGTTACCCTTAGCTGTGGTTGGTTTATTGGCCCTGTTTTGCCAGTATATTTTGCTCATTTTCCCCGCACGGGGATGTCAAGTAGGACGTCAGAATGGAAGAACTTAACGTAGTAGAAGGCATTAACAATGCCAGCAGTTGGCTAGTCAATCATCAGGATATGCTGATCCAGTATGCGGTGAATATTGTTGCCGCGATCGTGATTTTCATTATTGGTTCAGTAGTGGCTCGCGCAGTGAGTAATGCGCTCAGCCGCGTGATGAAGCTGCGTGGCATCGATGCCACCGTGGCAGATTTCCTGGCTGCGATGGCACGTTACAGCATCCTGGCGTTTACCTTTATTGCGGTGCTGGGGCGTATTGGTGTCCAGACCACCTCAGTGATTGCCGTGCTGGGGGCCGCTGGCTTGGCTGTGGGGTTGGCGCTGCAAGGCTCCTTGTCCAATTTTGCCGCTGGTGTGCTGCTGGTGGCCTTCCGTCCGCTGCGGGCCGGGGAGTTTGTCGATTTGGGTGGCGTTTCAGGTACGGTAGATCAGGTGCAGATCTTCTCCACCACGCTGCGTACTTCAGATAACAAAACCATTGTGGTGCCGAACGGTAAAATCATTGCGGGCAATATCATCAACTACTCCCGTGAGCCAAACCGCCGTGTGGATATCGTGGTCGGTGTGGCCTATGACGCCGATATCGATCTGGTGAAGAAAGTGTTGGGTGACGTGATCGCGGCAGATAAGCGCATCATGCACGATAAAGGCGTGACGGTTCGCCTCAATGAAATGGCACCTTCTTCACTGAACTTTGTGACTCGCTCCTGGACCACCAATGCCGAGTACTGGAACGTGTACTTTGATCTGATGGAAAACTTCAAGCGTCAGTTGGATGCCCACCAGATCGGTATTCCATTCCCGCAGATGGACGTGCATGTACGCCATGTAGCGAAAGCGGCAGAGCAGCCGGAGTAATGATCTGACGTTCCCTCACCTTGTGTGAGGGAACGGATTTCAATCAAACAAACGGTGCTAACGGATCGGCGGCGGCAAAGGCCACTTCACGTTCTGCCTGTGGGGGATAGATCAACTCGTTGGTAATGGAGACTTTGATTTTCTTTCCCTCTTCTTGGGTGAATTTCACCACCTGATCCCAACCTTCGCTGTAAACCGCACCCCATGCTCCAAGATCCAGACAGGTAACGTAATTCACCTGGCGGTAGGGTAGGGGGTCAATACCGATCAGATCGGCGACGACGTTATGGCCGACAAAGCGCCCTAACATAATGGCGTGCTGGCAGGTCATTAGGGCGTGATTGCCCTGATCGTCTGTACTGGCAAAGGCGACATCGCCGGTGGCATAAACCGCGTTCTGCCCAATCACTCTTAAATGCTGATCGACATGCAGCCTGCCTTGCGGATCGCGCTCACCCGGGATTTGCCGGGTTAACGGGCTGGCCTGCACGCCCACGGTTAAAATCACGGTGCTGGAGGCGACATGTTCGCCGTTTTTCAGCGTCAGCCCGCTCTCGTCAATGGCCTTAATCTCGCTATTCAGCCGCCACTCGACGCCTAACTCTAGCGAGGCTTGGCTAATCACGTCGCGCAGTTGCTCGCTGTAACGGCCTCCCGGCACCGGGCTGCGATCGACGACAATCACACGAATTGCAGCAGAGTCACCGAGGATCGCCCGTAAGCGTGCAGGCATTTCGGTGGCCACCTCAATACCGGTAAAGCCGCCGCCACAAACGATGACGGTATTACGTGCGGCGCTGTCAGGCTGATCGGCCAACGCAGCAAGATGCCGCTCCAGGCGGGCTGCGCTTTCCATTTGATCGACGTCGAAGGCGTACTGCTGTGCTCCAGGCAAGGCATGAGCGATGTGGCTACCGGTCGCCATGATCAGGCGATCGTAACGTACGGCAGTCAGTTGGTCCTGCTCGTTGTGGTACCAAACCTGCTGGCTGGCGCTATCAATCTCACTGGCAACCCCAGCGATAAATTTTACTCCGGTTACTGCGAATAATGGCAGCAGCGGAGCGGCGTAGTTCTCCACCTCGGACTCATAGAAACGGGGGCGAATACGCAGCTCTGCCTGAGGGGACAGCACGGTGATCTCGATATCGTGACGACCATGGAGATCGGTTAATCGTGCCGCGCTCAATGCCGCCCACATCCCTGCAAAACCGGCACCCAGGATAAGAATTTGTTGTTTCATGCAGTCACTCCGCTGTTGTTTCATCTGTAAATTGGCTTAATCCTTAACTGCGACTATATTGATCGTAGTTAATGTCATCAAGCCTTTTACACTCAATCGTTGGCGGGATTTATTTAATTATTTGAATTTTATGTTGTTTTAATTTTATTCGGTGTGAGTGTCAGCTGGCATTGCATCGTTGAGGAGAAGAAATTACTATTTAACTCAGAGTCAATCGTGCGGAGAAAACATGGCGTTCTACAGTTCCGGGGTGGAGTATGGCATCCATAGCCTGATGTGTATGGTCGATAGCAAAGGCGAAGGGCGTGAGATGAGCGTGCGCGAAATCGCCGAATTGCAGGGCGTGCCTTATGACTACCTGGCCAAGATATTCACCAAGTTTTCCAAGGCGAAGTTGGTTGAAAGCAGCGAGGGTAAGGGCGGCGGCTTCCGGCTGGCCAAACCGGCCGATCAGATCACCGTACTGGATATCGTGGCGGCTATCGACGGTGAAAAGGCCATCTTCGACTGCAAAGAAATCCGCCAACGCTTGGCCGTCTTTGATGAACCTGCGCCTGACTGGGCCTGTGAAGGCATCTGCGGCGTGCGCCAGGTGATGAATATTGCCCAGCAACGTATGGAAGAGGCGCTATCGCAGCATACCGTGCTGGATCTGGTGCGGCGGATGCTGAGAAAGGCGCCGGATGTCTTCCCGATCCAGATTGAAGAGTGGATAGATCATCGCCGTAACGATTGAGCATTAGTATGACTGATGCCTGATTAGAAATATCCATTTCCCCTAATAATTTTCTCTTCGTATGATGCGCGTGTTGAACAGCACATGCCGCTTTCCCGGTGCTGATATTTCCAGAAGGAACACCATGTTAGCCATCTATCTGCAAGGCTTTGCCTTGAGCGCCGCGATGATCCTGCCGCTTGGCCCACAAAATGTGTTTGTGATGAACCAGGGGATCCGCCGCCATTATCATCTGATGACCGCCTCGCTGTGCGCATTGAGCGATATCATTCTGATTTGCGCCGGTATTTTTGGCGGTAGCGCCTTGCTCAGCAGTTCACCTATGCTATTGGCGTTGGTGACCTGGGGAGGCGTTGCTTTCCTGCTGTGGTACGGCTGGGGGGCTTTCCGCACCGCGTTTAGCCAACATATGGAGCTGGCAGCGGCGCAAGAGATGAAGCAAAGCCGCTGGCGCATTGTGGTGACCATGTTGGCCGTTACCTGGCTGAACCCGCATGTATACCTCGATACCTTTGTGGTGCTCGGCAGCCTGGGAGGGCAACTGACGCCAGACATTCGTTCCTGGTTTGCCCTTGGCGCGGTCAGCGCTTCGGTCGTCTGGTTCTTTGCCTTGGCATTGCTGGCCTCATGGCTGGCGCCGTGGCTGAAAACCCTGACGGCACAACGGATTATCAACGTTCTGGTCGGGCTGGTGATGTGGGTAATTGCACTGCAACTGGCCTGGCATGGCGCTAATTTATAGCTTTTTGTCACTAATCCGAATTTAAGAGGCCGTGGGATGTGTTAGCTTTGAAGGTAAGCATTTAGTCATTCAAGGAGACACTGTGAAGCTTAAAGCATTGGCCATAGCCGCAATGATTGGATTAGGCACGTTACCTCTGGCGCTGCAGGCAGCAGAAGTACCTGAAGGGCCGCATGTGGTCACTTCCGGTACGGCCAGCGTGGACGCCACCCCGGATATTGCTACGCTGGCGATCGAAGTCAGCGTCTCTGCCAAAGATGCCGCCCAGGCGAAAAAACAGGTTGATGAACGCGTAGCGCAGTATTTTGACTTCCTGCAGAAAAACGGCATTGAAAAGAAAGATATCAATGCGGCCAACCTGCGTACTCAGCCAGAATATGACTATCTGAAAACCGGTGAATCGCAGCTGAAAGGCTACCAGGCCGTGCGCCAGGTGCAGGTAACCTTGCGCCAGTTGGATAAACTCAACGAGCTGTTGGACGGTGCGCTGAAATCGGGTTTGAACGAAATTCGTGCGGTTGAGCTTGGGGTAGCCAAGCCAGAGGTTTATCGCGAGCAGGCACGTCAGAAAGCGATTGAAAATGCCACTCAGCAAGCCGCTTCGTTGGCGCAGGGCTTTAAGGCCAAGCTGGGGCCGGTGTACAGCATTCGCTATCACGTTGCCAACTACCAGCCGATGCCGGTAGCTCGCATGTTTAAAGCCGCTTCTGCGGCACCGGAAAGCGATGCCGCTCAGACTTACGAGCAACAAAGCATTCACTTCGACGATCAGGTGGACGTGGTGTTCGAGCTGAAAACCAACGCCGCGCAGTAAGCAATCTCTTACCTGGGCGCGGCGTCATGCTGCGCCTTTAATCCTGCCTTAACACCTGATGCCCATGTGACAGCAGTGCATCGGTGACCTTACGCATCATGCGGCTTTCCGGTGCAAAGCGGTGCCAGAACAGCATACGGCGCTGGAACAGGCCCGGTGTCAGGTCGATCAGTTCTCCGCTGGCCAGCTCTCTCTCAATCTGCAAATGCGGGATCATACAGCAGGTGGTGCCTTGCCGTGCCAACTGAACAAATGCCTCTGACGAGTTAACGATATGGCAGGGAACGCTGCCCGGCGAGAGATCGAAGTTCTGCTGTAAAAACGCCTGATGCATATCATCAAGATGATCGAATGCCACTGCCGGTGCCTTCAGCAGGGCGGAACGGGTCACCCCGTTGGGGAAATAGCGATCGGCAAAGGCCTTCGACGCGACGAACAGATAGTCCAGCGCGCCTAACCGATCGACCAGGCAGCTTGGCAGCGGCTGCGGTTGGATACTGACCGCGCCCACCACTTCCCCCCGGCGCAGACGTTCCTGCGTGCGGGTTTCGTCTTCCACCTGTAAATTCAGGCGCACCGGGGAATCGGCCAGCACCGGTTTTAGCGCCGGTAACAGCCAGGTTGCCAGGCTGTCGGCGTTGACCGCCAGTGACAGCAACAGCGGCGTATCGACCCCATTGTCATTCCCTAACCACTCCTCTTCCAGCAGCTCGACCTGATGCAGCAAGGCCAGCAGTTTTTGACCCTGCTCGGTTGGGCGCGGTGGTACGGTGCGTACCAGTAGCGGTTGGCCGAACAGGTTTTCCAACTGTTTGATGCGCTGGGATACCGCCGATTGGGTGATACAAAGTTTTTGTGCCGCGCGCTCAAAGCCACGCTCACGGATCACCGCGTCCAGCGCTTGCAGCGTTCTATAGTCTGGGCGTTTCATCGGAGAGAAGATCCCTTTTAGTAAATTGATTCAGGCACTATGCCACATTTTTGCACTTTCTCAGGTGAAAAAATCCCGCCGCTCTTTTCAGCGCGGGCGTCGTAGGGAGGAGCAGAAATGTGCGTCAGGTTAAATAAGTGTGTTTTAGCCTAAGTTGCCGTCAGTGATTTACCCTATAATACGCACACGTTTTCGTACATAGGCAATGAGCACATCATGACTCAGGATGAACTGAAAAAAGCGGTAGGTTGGGCAGCATTGGAATACGTGAAGCCTGGCACTATCGTGGGCGTGGGCACCGGCTCTACCGCGGCTCACTTTATTGATGCGTTGGGTTCGATCAAACACCAGATCGAAGGCGCGGTATCCAGCTCAGACGCGTCGACCGCCAAGCTGAAAAGCCTGGGGATCCACGTTTTCGATAGCAATGAAGTGGATTCGTTGGATATCTACGTGGACGGTGCCGATGAAATCAACGGCCACATGCAGATGATTAAAGGCGGTGGCGCGGCTCTGACCCGTGAGAAGATCATTGCTGCCATTGCCCGCCAGTTTATCTGCATTGTCGACTCCACCAAGCAGGTTGATGTGCTGGGTAAATTCCCGCTGCCGGTAGAAGTGATCCCGATGGCCCGTTCCTATGTAGCGCGTGAGTTGGTCAAGCTGGGCGGCCTGCCGGAATATCGCCAGAACGTTGTAACCGATAACGGCAACGTGATCCTGGATGTGTACAACCTGGAAATCCTCGATGCCATCGCGTTGGAAAACAAAATCAACGGCATTGCTGGCGTGGTTACCGTTGGCCTGTTTGCCAACCGTGGCGCGGACGTCGCGTTGGTTGGCACACCGGATGGCGTAAAAAAAGTGGTCAGATAATCTGGCCGTAAAGCGGTGAGCCTGCTGACAAAGTCTCAGCCGGCTCGCCGCTTTTTACTGGCTTACGGTCCGCCACGCATAATTCTTGTCTTAAAATATCTTTTCTTAAAACGGGCGAATTTGGTGACATATGTCACATTGCGTGAATAACCTCCGTTAAGCTTCTGCCTAAATCTTTCCCAATGGCATTTTCCACCAGAAAGCACCGACATCGCTGAGCCTTGTGCTAACGGGCAGGCAATCGTTTGTATTGCCGGGCGCGTTATTTTTGTTATGTTGGAGGGACGTGCTGTTGATTTTGGGTTGCTGCCGGTCTGGCGGTAATGTGAAAGCTATACCCTCTGGATTTCAAGCTGTCGCTTGGAATATGACGGGTATAAAGGGGAAAACAGCCGCTTCTGAAGTCTGATTATAGGGTCGGGTAAATGGCAAAAGTATCATTGGAGAAAGACAGGATTAAGTTCCTGTTGGTAGAAGGGGTTCATCAGAGCACCGTAGATAACCTGCGTGCTGCCGGATATAGCAACATCGAATATCACAAAGGTGCGTTAGACACCGAAGCGCTGAAGGCATCGATCCGTGATGCACACTTCGTGGGTATCCGATCGCGTACGCATCTGTCCGAGGAAGTTTTCGCGGCCGCAGAGAAGCTGGTCGCGGTGGGCTGTTTCTGTATCGGCACCAACCAGGTTGATTTGAAAGCAGCGACCAAACGCGGTATTCCGGTGTTTAACGCGCCTTTCTCCAATACTCGATCCGTGGCCGAAATGGTGCTGGGTGAGCTGCTGTTGATGCTGCGCGGGATCCCAATGGCCAACGCCAAGGCACACCGTGGCCAGTGGCAGAAACTGGCCGTGGGCTCGTATGAAGCGCGGGGCAAAAAGTTGGGGATCATCGGCTACGGCCACATCGGGACTCAGCTTGGCATCCTGGCGGAAGGCCTGGGGATGAAGGTGTTCTTCTACGACATCGAGAACAAGCTGCCGTTGGGTAATGCCCAACAGGTGCGTCATCTGTCCGACCTGCTCAATATGAGCGACGTGGTTACGCTGCACGTGCCGGAAACGCTGTCGACCAAGAACATGATCGGCACCGAAGAGCTGGCGCTGATGAAGCCAGGTGCGATCCTGATCAACGCCTCACGTGGCACCGTGGTAGATATCCCGGCACTGTGTAACGCCTTGGCGAGCAACCATCTGGCTGGTGCGGCAATCGACGTGTTCCCGGAAGAGCCGGCAACCAACAGCGATCCGTTCAATTCTCCACTGTGCGAGTTCGATAACGTGCTGTTGACGCCGCATATCGGCGGTTCAACCCAGGAAGCGCAGGAGAACATCGGTGATGAAGTGGCTGGCAAGCTCGCGAAGTATTCCGATAACGGCTCAACGCTGTCCGCGGTCAACTTCCCAGAGGTATCGCTGCCAGCTCATGGCCCGAACGCCAGCCGTTTGCTGCATATTCATGAAAACCGTCCAGGCATCCTGACGCAGATTAACCAGATCTTCGCCGAAGAAGGGGTGAACATCGCGGCCCAGTATCTGCAGACCAGCTCGGAAATCGGCTACGTGGTTATCGATATCGAAGCGGAAACCGAACGTGCTGATGCCGCGTTGCAACGTATGAAAGCGATCGAAGGGACTATCCGCGCCCGCTTACTGCTCTAGTCGGTAACCGACGGAAAACACCAAGGCCGGAGCAATCCGGCCTTTTGCTATGCGGAGATTGGCCAGGCCCAGGTTTGTGATGGGGTGATAATCTCTGGCAGAGGGATATCCCATTGCTCCACCGGCAGGGCGCTAACTTGTTGGCAATCGTGCGCAATCCCCAGCGGATAGGGGCCTGCGTGTTGCCAGTTTTGTAAGGTGCGATCGTAAAACCCGCCGCCCATCCCCAGACGTTGCCCTGCCGAATCGAAGGCGACCATCGGCGTCAATACCACATCCAACAGTGGCACAGGTAAGACGTGGCGGACATCGAGCGCTGGCTCAAGGATTTTGAAGCGGTTACTCACCAGTGGCGTTTGCGCAGTGTAATGCAGGAACAACAGGTTACCAGGGCTGAATGGATGCAAAACGGGCAGATACACCCGTTTACCCAGCTGCCACAGCCGCTCGATCAGCGGGCCTGTATCTAGTTCGCCATCAAAAGAGAGAAACGCCGCAATGTGTCTGGCTGCCTGAATGCGTGGATGTTGCGCAATATTGCTGGCCATTTGCTGGGCGAAATCATGCTGTTGAGCGGGCGTTAAGGCACGGCGTCGTTGGCGTATTTCGTTACGGATGAGTTGGCGTTGCTGAGCGAACTGAGGTTGCAAAGACATAGTGTTAGATTCGCCAGTAGTGGTGAGTTAACACACTGAAAACGCAGGTGAAGGGATCTCCGAGATGCCGTCGCAGGCTGTAACCCTTGAACCCATGGTTCAAGGTGAACGTGCTGTCACAATCTTAAGGCTTCTCGGACGGGCCGAGCATGCACACCGATCGTGGATCATCACATTCTGTTGGTACTAAATATCGGCTCAGGGGACTGGCCCGCTGGCAAACATCTCAGAGAAATTTTTCACTCATTGTCGGAGCCTTCAACTCCAGCAACTTAAGTTATTCGAATTGTGCATCCTGACGTTCAGAGATGCGACCCTGTTCAAGCAGCGCTTGTTCAATGGTCTGTTGCAGCATACGAATTCGTTGTTCCATATTGGCCGCATAGTCACGCGTTTTCAAGCGTTCTTGAGCAAGTTCGTGACAGACGTTCAATGCTGCGATAAATACGAGCTGCTCTGTATTTGTGACTCTAGTGCGAACTTTAAGATCTTGCAACCGTTGGTTAAGATCTTCTGCTGCCATGTTCAACGCATCTTGTTGTTCTGGCGGGCAATTGACTCTTAACGAGCGGCCAAAAATTTGAATATCTACCGGTTGTGCAGACATGCCACCTTCCTGCCTAAATTTCGCGCCAGCACCGGTCAGCCATTGCCGGGCCACCGAAGCGGGCGCCACTATATATACCTGGGTACCAAGATTCAACACTTTTTCAGTACCTGGTTGTAATCTACCGCGCCTAACATTACCAAACAAAAAACGGTTGCAAAATGCGTATTTACCGTACGTTTGCCCGGACTGCGCTGATTATAACTAGCCACTGAGGTGTTGCCTCAACTGGTATACCAACGGACCTTGGTGGTAGCATAACACGAACTTATCCTGCCAACGATGACGAATGCGCATGTCTATACAGAATACATTTCCAAGTTACCAATCTTTGACCGTGGCTCTTAACCAGCAGGCGGTTGCTTTGACCGCAGCCGAGATGCACGGTTTGATCAGTGGCCTCCTGTGCGGTGGCAACCGTGATGCCAGTTGGCAGACGCTGGTGTTTGATCTGACCAACGAAGGCATTGCCTTCCCGCAGGCGTTGAGCCAACCGTTACAGCAACTGCATGAAATCACCCGTGATACGCTGGAAGATGACGAATTCATGTTCCAACTGATGATGCCGGAAGGCGAAACCGTCAGCGTATTTGACCGTGCGGATGCCTTGGCAGGTTGGGTAAACCACTTCCTGTTGGGGCTGGGCATGATGCAGCCGAAGCTGGCGCAGGTGAAAGATGAAGTGGGCGAGGCGATCGACGATCTGCGTAATATCGCTCAACTGGGTTATGACGAAGGCGAAGACCAGGAAGAACTGGAACAGTCGCTGGAAGAAGTGGTGGAGTACGTGCGCGTTGCTGCGCTGCTTTGCCATACTGAATTTACCCGCCAGAAACCGACGGCCCCGGAAAATAAAAGGCCAACGTTGCACTGACCGGCGGATCCCACGTCCGTTGGCCGAGAGCGCTGATAACCCCTACTGACTGCGTTCAGCAGGTGGCATAAACCGATTTCAGGAGATGTGATGACCCAGCAGGAATTCCATAAACGCCGTCAGGCTTTGTTGGCACAGATGGCTCCGGCCAGCGCGGCAGTGATTTTCGCCGCACCGGAAGCGACGCGTAGTGCAGACTCTGAATATCCTTACCGTCAGAACAGTGATTTCTGGTATCTGACCGGTTTCAACGAGCCGGAAGCGGTGTTGATCCTGGTGAAGAGTGATGAAACTCATAACCACAGCGTGCTGTTCAACCGCGTACGCGATCTGACGGCAGAAATCTGGTTTGGCCGCCGTTTGGGTCAAGACGCGGCTCCGGCCAAGCTGGGGGTAGACCGCGCGCTGGCCTTCGACGAAATCAACGATCAACTGCACCTGCTGCTCAACGGCCTGGACGTGGTGTATCACGCGCAGGGGCAATATGCCTATGCCGATGAAATCCTGTTCGGCGCGCTGGATAAACTGCGTAAAGGCTTCCGCCAGAATCTGGAAGCCCCTGCAACCCTGACGGATTACCGTCCGTGGCTACATGACATGCGCCTGTTCAAATCGGCAGAAGAAGTTGCCGTTATGCGCCGCGCCGGTGAGATCAGCGCCATGGCGCATACCCGTGCGATGGAAAAGTGTCGCCCGGGCATGTTCGAATATCAGCTCGAAGGGGAGATCCTGCACGAGTTTAACCGCTTGGGTGCTCGCTTCCCGTCTTATAACACCATCGTCGGCAGCGGAGAAAATGGCTGCATCCTGCATTACACCGAAAACGAATGTGAAATGCGTGACGGTGATTTGGTGCTGATTGATGCCGGTTGTGAATATCGTGGTTATGCTGGCGATATTACCCGTACCTTCCCGGTTAACGGCAAGTTCAGCAAGCCGCAGCGTGAGGTATATGACATCGTGCTGGAGTCGATCAACAAGGCGCTGGAAATGTTTAAACCGGGTATCAGCATTCGCGAAGTGAACGATCAGGTCGTTCGCATCATGATCGCCGGATTGGTTGAGCTGGGCGTGATGAAGGGCGACGTGGAACAGCTGTTTGCCGAGCAGGCACATCGCCAGTTCTTTATGCACGGCCTGAGCCATTGGTTGGGGCTGGATGTGCATGACGTGGGCCACTATGGCTCAGCGAGCCGCGATCGCGTGCTGGAGCCAGGCATGGTGTTGACGGTAGAACCTGGCTTGTATATCGCACCGGATGCTGATGTGCCGCAGGAGTATCGCGGTATCGGTATCCGCATCGAAGATGACATCCTGATCACCCAGGACGGTAATGAGAATTTGACCGCCAGCGTGGTGAAGGATGCCGACGCGATTGAAGCCCTGATGGCGGCGGCCAGATAACATGAGCGTAATCATTGTGGGCGGTGGGATGGCGGGCGCTACGTTGGCGCTGGCGATTTCATCTTTGACTCAGGGCAAGGTGGCCGTCGATCTGGTGGAGGCAACCCTGCCAGACGATCGTGCGCATCCTGGCTTTGATGCACGGGCTATTGCTTTGGCGCAGGGAACCTGCCAACAGCTGACGCGTATCGGCGTTTGGGCTGCGTTGCGGGACTGTGCCACGGCGATCACTCACGTCCACGTCAGCGATCGCGGGCATGCCGGTTTCGTGAACCTGCATGCGCAGGACTATCAGGTGGAGGCGTTGGGGCAGGTGATTGAACTGCACGACGCTGGGCAGCGGTTATTTGCCCTGCTGGCAAAGGCCCCAGGGATCACCCTGCATTGCCCGGCTAAAGTGGTCGATGTGCTGCGTACCGTCGATCGCGCTGAAGTGCAGTTGGATAACGGGCAGCGCCTGACGGGCCAGTTGCTGGTAGCGGCGGATGGTTCACGTTCGGCGCTGGCGCAGGCCTGCAATATCCAGTGGCAGCAGAGTGATTACCCGCAGTTTGCCACCATTGCCAACGTTTCGACGGCCGAGGCTCCGCAAGGGCGGGCGTTCGAACGTTTCACCCGCTACGGGCCGTTGGCGCTGTTGCCGATGTCTGGCGGGCGTAGCTCGCTGGTGTGGTGCCACGCTCGGGAAGCTCGTCAGCAGGTCGATAGCTGGAGTGATGAGCGTTTTCTCAGTGAGCTGCAACAGGCCTTCGGCTGGCGGCTGGGCAAGATGTTGAAGGCGGGTAAGCGCCACAGTTACCCCCTTAGCCTGCTGAGGGCCAATCAGCACGTTAGCCATCGTCTGGCGCTGGTTGGCAACGCGGCGCAGACGCTGCATCCGATCGCCGGGCAGGGATTCAACCTGGGTTTGCGAGACGTGATGTCGCTGGCGGAAACCCTGGCAGAAGCCGCGCAGGCTGGCACCGATCTGGGTGCCTATGCGCTATTGAGCCAGTATCAGCAACGTCGGCAACAGGATCAGCAGGCGACCATCGGCGTCACCGATGGTTTGATACGCCTGTTTGCCAATAGCTACGCGCCGCTGGTTGCCGGGCGTAATCTGGGGCTGATGGCAATGGAGCAGCTACCGGCCATGCGCGATGCCTTTGCCAAACGCACGTTAGGTTGGGTTGAACGCTAATTTTTCCCTTAGCTATGTGCTGAAGTCGGTCAGAATGTTGACTGTTATCACCGTACCAACTCCCCCTCCTTTGGGAGAGGGTTGGGCCGAAGTTGGGATGAACACTAATTTTTGCCCTACCTGTCTTGCTGATGTGGGGCAATATTTTGAAAAAGTCACCAAATCAGCTCCCTCTCCCTGTGGGAGATAGTAGGGCCTAAGTTGGGATGAACACTAATTTTTGCCCTACCTGCCTTGCTGATGTGGGGCAATATTTTGAAAAAGTCACCAAATCAGCTCCCTCTCCCTGTGGGAGAGGGTTGGGGTGAGGGGCAAATTTAAGGAACTCAAGCAGCATGCAATCATTTGATGTGATTATCGCCGGTGGCGGTATGGTGGGATTGGCACTGGCCTGCGGCTTACAGGGCAGCGGCCTGCGCGTCGCGGTGCTGGAACAACGGCAGCCGGAATTATCGCCGCTGCCAGAACAACCCGCGTTGCGCGTATCTGCCATTAACGCCGCCAGCGAGCGCTTGCTGCAAAGCATTGGCGTGTGGGATGAGATCCGCAACCTGCGCGCCAGCCCGTATAACGCGATGGAAGTCTGGGATCGTGACAGCTTCGGCAAGATCGCGTTTCGCGGCGACGAATGTGGTTTCAGCCACCTCGGCCATATCATTGAAAACGAGGTGATCCAGCAGGCTCTATGGCACAAGGCGGCCACCTTGGCCGACGTGACGCTGCTCGCTCCGGCCGCGCTGAAACAGGTGGCATGGGGGGAAAACGACGCCTTCGTCACGTTGGAAGATGGCCGCATGTTAACCGCCCGGTTGGTGATCGGTGCCGATGGAGCCAACTCCTGGCTGCGCCAACACGCCGATATCCCGCTGACCTTCTGGGACTACCGCCACAGCGCGCTGGTGGCCACCATTCGCACCGAAGAGCCCCATCTGGCTACGGCGCGTCAGGTATTTCATGGCGAAGGGATCCTGGCCTTCCTGCCGTTTAGCGATCCACATTTGAGTTCGATCGTCTGGTCGGTTGCGCCAGAAGAAGCTGAACGGCTGCAACAGCTGGAACCGGAAGCCTTTAACCGCGAACTGGCGATGACCTTCGATATGCGTTTGGGTAACTGCCAGCTCGAAAGCGAGCGGCTGACCTTCCCGCTTACCGGGCGATACGCTCGCAGCTTTGCCGCCCATCGTCTGGCGCTGGTGGGGGATGCGGCACATACCGTGCATCCGCTGGCCGGGCTGGGCGTAAACCTGGGCTTTATGGACGCCGCCGAGCTGATATCCGAGCTAAAACGCCTGCAACGTCAGGGCAAAGATATCGGTCAACACCTGTATCTGCGCCGTTATGAGCGCCGCCGCAAGCACGGTGCCGCAGTGATGCTGGCGAGTATGCAAGGGTTTCGCGAACTGTTTGCAGGTCATAACCCGGCGAAAAAACTGCTGCGTGACGTGGGCTTAAGGCTGGCCGACAGCCTGCCGGGCGTGAAGCCGAAGCTGGTGCGGCAGGCCATGGGGCTTAACGATCTGCCGGACTGGCTCGCCTAGTCAGCTTGGGGCTGACAAACCTCATTATGGGGCGCGGCATGCTGCGCCCGCTAATCTGCATGTTTACCCGTCATCGATTTCCCTTATACCTCCCTTCGTTTGAGAAATTCTAATTTCAGGCAGAATTTATCATTACTTTTTCTAATTCCATGGTCGGTTATCAAAAACCGAAAATCTCTATCCCAGCCTCTGTTTGTTATGTAACTTCGGATTTTTGCCGCTTTAATTGTTAATTTTGTGCCTCAAAGCGCATTTTTCCAGTGAAAAACTCTGCAAACTAACGCGGCATTTTATCGTCCCTGAACCCGGTCGAGCCTATTTTAACTTATGGTTAATAGGGGCGTTCGGTGTTAACGTCAGGGGAAAGGTATCGTTTGCGTCGTTGATCATTGGCGAGGCAATTTGTGTTGAGCAGCCAGCGTGTTTCGCGCAATCAGGCCCGCGAGCTACACCCGCCTTATTGCGTAATAACACCCTGTCTTCGGCTACTTGAGTGGAAAGAGGGAAAAGATGGCAAAGCAAACCCCACTGTACGACCAGCACGTGGCGTGCGGTGCGCGCATGGTTGATTTTCATGGCTGGATGATGCCGCTGCACTATGGCTCCCAGATTGATGAACACCACGCCGTGCGTCAGGATGCCGGCATGTTCGATGTCTCCCATATGACCATCGTGGATCTGCACGGTGCTCGTACCCGTGAATTCCTGCGTTACCTGCTGGCGAACGATGTCGCCAAACTCACTCAATCGGGTAAAGCGCTGTATACCGGCATGCTGAATGCGTCCGGCGGCGTGATCGACGATCTGATCGTCTATTTCTTTACCGAAGACTATTTCCGCCTGGTGGTGAACTCCGCCACCCGCGAAAAGGATCTGGCCTGGATCGAACAGCATGCGGCTCCGTTCAACGTTGAGCTGACGGTGCGTGACGATCTGGCGCTGGTTGCGGTGCAAGGCCCACAAGCCAAAGAGCGCGCCGCCACCTTGTTTACCCCAGAACAGAAGCAGGCTGTGGAAGGCATGAAGCCGTTCTTCGGCGTGCAGGCGGGGGATCTGTTTATTGCTACCACCGGCTATACCGGCGAAGCGGGCTATGAAATTGCCCTGCCGAAAGAGCAGGTGGTGGATTTCTGGCAGAAACTGCTGGCAGCAGGGGTGAAACCTGCCGGCCTGGGCGCCCGCGATACTCTGCGCCTGGAAGCCGGTATGAACCTCTACGGCCAGGAAATGGACGAAGGCGTTTCACCGTTAGCCGCCAATATGGGCTGGACCGTTGCCTGGGAACCGCAGGATCGTCAGTTTATCGGCCGTGAAGCGTTGGAGCAGCAGCGCGAAAAAGGCACCGAACAACTGGTCGGCTTGATCATGACGGAAAAAGGCGTATTACGTAATGAGCTGCCGGTACATTTCACCGATGCGAACGGTCAACCCCAGGTTGGGGTGATCACCAGCGGTTCTTTCTCACCGACCCTGGGCTTCAGCATTGCGCTGGCAAGGGTTCCGGCCGGTATCGGTGAGCAGGCTATCGTACAGATCCGCAACCGTGAAATGCCAGTGAAAGTCTGTAAGCCAGGTTTTGTACGTGCCGGTAAGTCACTGATCAATTAGTTTTTATTCTTTGAAGGAGTAGCAGGCCAATGAGCAATGTGCCAACAGAATTGAAATACGCCACCTCCCATGAGTGGGTGCGTGACGCAGGCAACGGCGAATACGTTGTTGGTATCACCGAACACGCGCAGGAACTGCTGGGCGATATGGTGTTTGTCGATCTGCCGGAAGTCGGCACCACGGTTTCCGCGGGTGATGACTGTGCCGTCGCAGAGTCGGTCAAGGCCGCTTCCGATATTTATGCGCCAATCAGCGGTGAGATCATCGCGGTTAACGGCGAACTGGAAAGCTCCCCGGAGCTGGTCAACAGCGAGCCATACGGCGAAGGTTGGCTGTTCCGCATCAAGGCGTCCGATGCGGCAGAGCTAGACAAGCTGCTAGATGCGGGTGCTTACCAGGCCTCCATCGACGAATAATCACTATCACGCCCCACCACCCTGTGGGGCGTTTTGCAGTTCAGGCTATATCCCGTACCCCGCAAGCATTCAGGAATTTGTAGCAATGACTCAGACACTCAGCCAACTTGAACACAGCGAAGCGTTCATCGAGCGCCACATCGGCTCTTCCGCAGAGCAACAGCAGCAGATGCTGGAAGCCGTGGGCGCTCGCTCGCTCAGCGCGCTGATCCAACAGATTGTGCCAGCCGATATCCAACTGCCAGGGCCTCCGCCGGTAGGCGATGCGGCCACGGAACATCAGGCGCTGGCCGAACTGAAGGCAATTGCCTCACAGAATCAGCGCTACAAATCCTATATCGGTATGGGCTACAGCGCGGTGCTGACGCCGCCGGTGATCCTGCGCAACATGCTGGAAAACCCAGGCTGGTATACCGCTTATACCCCTTATCAGCCGGAAGTGTCGCAAGGCCGCCTTGAGGCGCTGCTCAACTTCCAGACGCTGACCCTCGATCTGACCGGGCTGGATCTGGCCTCTGCCTCCTTGCTGGATGAAGCTACCGCTGCAGCAGAAGCGATGGCGTTGGCCAAACGTGCCAGCAAACTGAAAGACGCCAACCGCTTCTTTGTGGCTGACGATGTGCACCCACAAACGCTGGACGTGGTACGTACCCGTGCCGAAACCTTTGGCTTTGACGTGATCGTCGATAAACCGGCGAAGGTGTTGGAGCTGCAAGGCGTGTTTGGCGTACTGCTGCAACAGGTTGGCACTACCGGTGAATTGCACGATTACAGCGCCCTGTTGGCAGAGCTGAAAACGCGCAAAATCATCACCAGCATGGCTGCCGATATCATGGCGCTGGTGCTGCTGACAGCACCGGGCAAGCAAGGTGCCGACGTGGTATTCGGTTCTGCGCAACGCTTCGGCGTACCAATGGGCTACGGTGGCCCACACGCGGCGTTCTTCGCCTGCCGTGACGAATTCAAACGCTCGATGCCGGGCCGTATTATCGGGGTATCACGCGATGCTGCCGGCAATACTGCGCTGCGCATGGCGATGCAAACCCGTGAGCAACATATCCGCCGCGAAAAGGCCAACTCGAATATCTGTACTTCGCAGGTGCTGCTGGCCAATATCGCCAGCCTGTATGCGGTGTACCATGGGCCACAAGGCCTGCAACGTATCGCCGGGCGCATCCATCGCCTGACCGATATCCTGGCCGCTGGCCTGCAACAAGCGGGTCTGACACTGCGCCATAAAACCTGGTTCGACACGTTGACCGTGGAAGTGAAAGACAAAGCGGCGGTGCTGGAACGCGCGCTGGGCTTCGGCATCAACCTGCGTACCGATATCCACGGGGCAGTCGGCATCACGCTGGATGAAGCCACTTCCCGTGAAGATGTGCAGACGCTGTTTGCCCTGTTGGTCGGCGATAACCACGGTTTGGATATTGATGCGCTGGATGCTGCCGTGAGCAAAAACAGCCAGTCGATCCCTGCGGCCATGCTGCGTAAAGATCCGATCCTCACGCATCCGGTGTTTAACCGCTATCACAGCGAAACCGAGATGATGCGTTATATGCACCGTCTGGAGCGTAAAGATCTGGCGCTGAACCAGGCGATGATCCCGCTGGGCTCCTGCACCATGAAGCTGAACGCCGCTGCGGAAATGATCCCGATCACTTGGCCTGAATTCTCTGAACTGCACCCGTTCTGCCCACCAGATCAGGCCGCAGGTTATCAAGTGATGATTGGGCAGCTTTCCCAATGGTTGGTGCAACTGACCGGTTACGATGCGGTGTGCATGCAGCCCAACTCGGGCGCTCAGGGTGAGTATGCCGGTTTGCTGGCGATCCGTCGCTACCATGAAAGCCGCAACGAGGCTGGGCGTAATATCTGCCTGATCCCAAGCTCGGCGCACGGTACCAACCCGGCTTCTGCCCAGATGGCGGGCATGGGCGTGGTGGTTGTGGCCTGTGACAAGAACGGCAACATCGATCTGCACGATCTGCGGGTGAAAGCCGAGCAGGCCGGGGAAGCCTTGTCCTGCATCATGGTGACCTACCCGTCAACCCATGGCGTGTATGAAGAAACCATCCGCGAAGTGTGCCAGATCGTGCATCAGTTTGGCGGCCAGGTTTACCTGGATGGTGCCAACATGAACGCGCAGGTGGGGATCACCACGCCGGGCTATATCGGTGCGGACGTATCGCACCTCAACCTGCATAAAACCTTCTGTATCCCTCACGGCGGTGGCGGTCCAGGCATGGGACCTATCGGCGTGAAGTCTCACCTGGCGCCGTTTGTTCCAGGCCACAGCGTAGTGCAGATTGATGGCGTTACCACTCAGCAGGGCGCGGTTTCTGCGGCACCGTTCGGCAGCGCCTCTATCTTGCCGATCAGCTGGATGTATATCCGCATGATGGGCGCGGAAGGACTGAAGCAGGCCAGCCAGGTGGCGATCCTGAATGCCAACTACATCGCAACCCGCCTGAAAGACGCTTATCCGGTGCTGTATACCGGCCGCGATCACCGCGTGGCGCACGAATGTATTCTGGATATTCGCCCGCTGAAAGAAGAGACAGGCATTAGCGAAATGGATATCGCCAAGCGTCTGATCGACTACGGTTTCCATGCGCCGACCATGTCGTTCCCGGTGGCAGGCACGCTGATGGTTGAACCGACCGAGTCGGAAAACAAGGTGGAGCTGGATCGCTTTATCGATGCGATGCTGGCTATCCGCAGCGAGATTGACCGCGTGCAGCAAGGCGAATGGCCACTGGAAGACAACCCATTGGTTAACGCACCGCACGTGCAGGCGGAACTGGTTAACGACTGGCAGCATGCTTACAGCCGCGAGCTGGCGGTATTCCCGATAGCTGGCGTGCGTGAGAATAAATACTGGCCGAGCGTGAAGCGCCTGGATGATGTCTACGGCGATCGTAATCTGTTCTGCTCTTGCGTACCGATGAGCGACTACGAATAACACCATCTGCCAAAATGATGATCGAGGGACACGGCATGAAGCCGTGTCCCTTTTTTATTGCAGCACCGCAGCAATTGCGGTTCACTGATTAATCTACCGTCGAGCAGCAAGTTGCCTGACTTGCTTGCGTAAATACCCGCTATCGTTTCTGATCTCAATAGCAAGGAACAATAATGACAAAAGTAGTGTTAGTGACCGGTGCCAGCCGGGGCATAGGCCGCGCGACGGCATCATTATTGGCCCAGCAGGGCTATGCGGTGGGCGTCAATTATCTGCGTGATAGTGCTGCTGCTGAGTTAGTGGTGGCGCAGATCCGCCAACAGGGTGGCAAGGCGATGGCTCTGCAAGCAGATATCGCCGAGGAAGCTGAGGTGGTGGCGATGTTTGCCGAACTGGAAGCCACGTTGGGGCCAATTGATGCACTGGTCAATAACGCAGGTATTCTGTTCCAACAGGCGAGCATTGAGCAACTCACCGCCGAGCGGATCAATAAGGTGCTGACGACCAACGTCACCGGGTATTTTCTCTGCTGCCGCGAAGCGGTAAAACGTATGGCGTTACGCCATGGTGGGCAGGGAGGAGCGATCGTCAACGTGTCTTCCGCTGCGTCGCGTCTGGGGGCTCCGTGGGAATATATCGACTATGCGGCTTCAAAAGGGGCGGTGGATACGTTAACTACCGGTCTGGCGTTGGAAGTCGCAGCACAGGGGATACGCGTCAACTGCGTAAGGCCAGGTTGTATTTACACCGAGATGCATGCCAGCGGAGGAGAGCCGGGGCGGGTAGATCGGGTGAAGTCAGCGTTGCCAATGCAACGGGGTGGTCAGCCAGAGGAAGTGGCGCAAGCTGTTGCCTGGCTGCTTTCCGATGCGGCGTCCTACGTCACTGGCACTTTTATCGAAGCCGCTGGCGGGCGTTGAATCAGCAAGGGCGCCATCGGCGCCCCTCATCGATTACTTCAACCAGCCTTTACGCTGTGCATCCTGCAAATGCAGCTCCAAATGTTGCCACAGCTCGGGATGGATATCGGCAATCATCGTATTACGGTCCAATACCTGTTGCAGGCTGATATCATTTTCAACCCAGCTCTGACCGCCGTTGTGCAGGTTCATCAGCATTGGCATGCAACGATCCAGCACCAACGCGAAGCGGGCATCGGCGCTTTCGCCTGCTTCATACTCCTGCCACAGCGCGGTGAAAACCCCACGTTGTGGTTCCGGCAATATCCCGAATAACCGTTTTGCCGCCGCCACTTCCTGGTCGTGGATCGCCGCTCGTGCCGCCAGATCGTAAACCATGACGTCACCGGCATCGATCTCGACGATATCGTGCAGCAGGGCCATCTGGATCACGCGCTGAATATCCACCTCATCGCTGGCATAAGGGGCCAGACTCAGGGCCGCAATGGCAAAGTGCCAACTGTGCTCGGCCGAGTTTTCCTGACGCTGGGTGCCCATCACCTTGGTACGGCGTTGCACGCTTTTAAGTTTGTCGATTTCCATCAGAAACTGGATGGTTTGAGTCATGGAGCCAAAGTCTAACGCGGGTACAGCGGATGACATGGTACGAACCTCGAGGTGAATGATGGGATACCCGCCGTCTTCCAGCCGTAACTGAAATCCATAGGGTGCAAAGCATATCGATTGTAGCCCAGCGGGCTGAGGATTTCGATGTTAGCGTGGTGTTACAAGCGCTCACAGTTTTATTTTAGCGTACACGTGTACACTGGAATCGTTCTCAGTTAATCTCATTTGCAGTTAATTCGCACAATATGCGTTGTTTTTGAGGGGTTGCGCTTTATGGGGAAAAAGGACGAAGTGAAAGTCGGGGCCGACCAGTTGCCCGCCACGGCTTATCCATGGGCAGAGGAAATTGCCAACAGCATCAGCCACGGTATCGGCTTGGTGTTTGGGATTGTCGGCCTGGTGCTGCTGTTGGTTCAGGCGGTAAACGACGGCGCTGGGGTAACGGCCATCACCAGCTATAGCCTGTATGGCGGCAGTATGATCCTGCTGTTCCTGGCTTCCACGCTGTACCATGCTATTCCACATCAGAGAGCCAAGCACTGGCTGAAAAAATTTGACCACTGCGCCATCTACCTGCTGATTGCCGGAACCTATACGCCGTTCCTGCTGGTGGGGCTGGACTCGCCGTTGGCGCGGGGGCTGATGGCGGTGATCTGGGGGCTGGCGTTGTTCGGCGTGATTTTCAAACTGGCATTTGCGCACCGTTTCGAGGTGTTGTCGCTGGTGACCTATCTGACTATGGGCTGGCTATCACTGATCGTAATCTACCAGTTGGCAATGCGCCTGGAAATCGGAGGGGTAACCTTACTGGCGGTAGGGGGCGTGGTGTATACGCTAGGGGTGATTTTCTACGCCTCGAAACGCTTTCGTTTTGGCCATGCGATCTGGCACGGTTTTGTGCTCGGCGGCAGTGTGTGCCACTTTATGGCGATCTACCTTTACGTCTAACCCGCCCACCTGTTGTTGATATATTGCCAAAGCGTTTCTTTTGGGTTAAAAAGAGGCGCTTGTTTCTTTCGGGTATCCAGCAAGCCTTAGCTTTATTTCTGAGCCCGCCAAACCCCTCGCTTTCAAGTCGCAGGGGGTTGGCTGCGCTTGCTGCTGGCTGACCTGCATCTTGAGATCTATGGGGTATTTGCACCTCCCGGTGCCTTTAATCATTACCCAGGACCCTTCACTATGATCGTTCGTTTATCCAAAGCCCTGCTGGTTTGTGCTATCGCGCTATTTGCCTCACTGGTAGCCTTTGGCAATATCACCGATTACGACACCAACTTTGCCTTCGTACGCCATGTTTTTATGATGGATACGATCTTCCCTGATGCCACTATCACCTATCGCTCCATCCAGTCGCCATGGCTGCATCAGGTGGGGTATATCGGCATTATTGCGTTGGAAACCCTCACCGCGATTTTGTGCTGGATTGGGGGGATCCGTCTGCTGCGCGGCCTGAAACTGCCTGCGGCCAGCTTTAACCGGGCCAAGACCTTTGCCATTGCAGGGTTGACGTTAGGCTTCCTCACCTGGCAGGTGGCCTTTATGTCGGTTGGTGGCGAGTGGTTTGGCATGTGGATGTCAAAACAGTGGAACGGGGTGCCCGATGCCTTCCGCTTCTTTGTCACTATTTTGCTGGTGCTGATTTATCTGGTGCCGCGTGATGGGGAATTGGACGATTAACTCGTTTGGCCGCAGGCGCGATGCCTGCGGCCAAACCACTTACTTTTCTTCCGCCAGTGAGTAAGGCAGAGGCTTGATGGCGAGCTGGCTGCTGGCGTCATCGCGTACGCGCAGCACGCTGTCCGCTTCCAGATCGTTATTCATAACCACCTGCACCCACAGCGTTCCGTCAGCCAGCGAGATTGCCGCCAGCACGGTGCCGGTGCGGCGCCAGTTGTCACCCAGCTTCAACTCCAGATCGTCACCTGCTTGTGGAACCTGGCTACCTTTACCTTCCAGCCAGTACAGGGCGCGCTTGTTGGCTCCCCGGAACTTGGCGCGAGCCACCATTTCCTGCCCGGTGTAGCAGCCTTTGCTGAAGCTGATCCCGTCCAGCGCCTGTAGATTGGTCGCCTGAGGGATCAACTGCGCACTGTTTGCTGCATCAATCACCGGATAACCGGCCTCAATATCCAGTGCCAGCCATTGGCGACTGTCGTTCAGCTCAGCCTGACCTTCCAGCTTGGAGGCTAGCAGAGCGGCGGTTTCTGCCGTGGTAATCAGCACAAAACGTTCTGCTGGCAGCGCAAAGTGCAGCAAGGTGGTATCGCCATCTTGCACCACTTGGTGTTCTGCATCTGGCAGGGTGCTAAACACCTTCGCCAATGCGGCCCGCGCCTCAAGGCCAGCGAGGCCCAGCAGCACCGCATTGCTGTCTGCCGCGATGGTGATTTTGGAAAACACCGCGTATTTCTTTATTTCCGCCAGTTGGCTTTCCAGCACGCTGCGACGCTCAAGATAGGCAAAGCCTTCACCTCGGTGGAATAAACGCAGGTTGCTCCACATTTTGCCTTTGGCATCGCAATGGCCGCACAGCACGTGTTGATCGGCCGCCAGTTTGTCGATATCGGCCGTTACCTGGCCCTGAAGATATTTTACCGTGTCTGGCCCGCTCAACTGCACCATGGCCCAATCTTCCAGTGAGATCAGCGTCAGTGGCAGATGGGAAGAGGCGGAAGGTTGACGGGGTGGAAAAGGAATATTGAACGCCATAATCGGTTCCTGCTGCATGTTTAGCATACCTGTTGGGGTTGCTACCATGGTAAAAGAGGTGGCTGGCTTTGCAAACAGTTATTACCAGGCAGCGCTTTTTTTGACATTTTACGTTTTGTTGGGTGAACGCCCTTCCCGGCGAGTATGTCAAATTGTTACTCTAGGCGCTTACGGCCAACGAAACCCAATTGCACCCAAATCGTTGGCTGACGGAATTAAATTGCGCGCGCGTTGCCATACCAAGTGTCGGTTGCCCAAGAGCATGGCAAGCCATGCCGAAAAGAGGTTAGTCATAACAACATGGATATTAATAATAAAGCACGTATTCACTGGGCCTGCCGCCGCGGCATGCGCGAGTTGGATATCTCGATCATGCCGTTTTTCGAACATGAATACGATACGCTGAGTGATGCAGACAAGGCCGTATTCATCCGCTTGCTCGAATGTGACGACCCCGATTTGTTCAACTGGCTGATGAATCATGGCGCTCCGCAGGATCAAGATCTGCAGAGAATGGTGTCCCTGATCCAAATGCGAAATAAAGCCCGTGGCCCTGTGGCGATGTGATGTCCGCGTTTCCTGGCGTACCCAGTTAGTCTCGTTGCTGACTCACGGCCTGCTGATTTTGCTGATCCTGATCGCCCCGTGGCCGGAAGGCTATGGCCCGATCTGGTTGGTGCTGTTGACGTTGGTGGTGTTTGAGTGCATTCGCAGCCAAAAGCGCATTGCATCCAGGCAGGGAGAACTGCGGTTGCTGGCTGAACGCCGGATTGAGTGGCATGGCCGAGAATGGCTGATGGTGAACAAGCCCTGGATGCCTGGGTTCGGTATTTTGCTGTCGCTTCAGCAGATCGACGGCAAGAAACGCCATCGGCTGTGGTTGGCTTCGGATTCCATGAGCAAAGCGGATTGGCGCCAACTGCGTCAACGGTTGTTGTTTGAACAATCCGCTACTGATGAGGACGTATAATGAAACCGCTGCTTTGGCTGGTAGAAGACGAGCCCAGCATTGCGGATACGCTGATTTATACCCTGGAGAGCGAAGGCTTTCAGGTGCGTTGGTTTGAACGTGGCGAGCCTGCTTTGCAGGCTCTGCAACAGGGCTTACCGGCGTTGGTGATCCTCGACGTCGGCCTGCCCGATATCAACGGTTTTGAGCTTTGCCGTCGGCTGCTGGCGCAGGCGGCGGATTTACCGGTCCTGTTTCTTACCGCGCGCAGCGGCGAACTCGATCGTCTGATCGGGCTGGAAATCGGTGCCGATGACTATGTAGCCAAACCCTTCTCCCCGCGTGAGGTCAGCGCCCGCGTGCGTACGATCCTGCGGCGTTTACACAAGCAGCAGCGCTTGCAACAGCCTGCCCTTTATCATTTTGGTGCCTTTAGCCTGGATGAAGAGGGAGCCACGATCTGCTACCACCAACAGCCGCTGCCGCTGACCCGCTATGAATTCTTGTTGCTGAAAACCCTGTTGCAAGCGCCTGGCCGGGTGTTCTCCCGCCAGCAGTTGATGGATATCGTTTGGGCCCAGGCGGAAGAGAGCCTGGATCGTACCGTCGATACCCATATCAAAACGCTGCGTGCCAAACTGCGGGCGATCGATGCCGCAGAACCCCCTATCCATACCCATCGTGGTTTAGGCTATAGCGTGAGCCGCCAGCCATGAGGATTGGCCTGCGCCTGCTGTTGGGCTATTTCCTGATTGTGGCGGTGGCGGGCTATTTCGTGCTGAGCATTTTCGTGCAGGAGGTCAAACCTGGCGTACGGCGTGCCACCGAAGGCACGCTGGTGGATACCGCCAACCTGCTGGCACAGGTGGCGCGGCTGGATATGAGACATGGGGATGCGGCAAAAGGTCAGTTGGCACAGGCTATCGCCCAGCTAAATCAGCGGCCGATCGGGGCCAATATCGCCGGGATCCGCAAAGATAGGAACGAATATCGTGTCTATCTTACCGATGGGCGCGGCAAGGTGATTTTTGATTCCTCAGGCCAGGCGTTGGGGCAGGATTACTCCCGCTGGAACGATGTTTATCTGACATTACGTGGTCAATACGGTGCGCGCAGCACCCGGACGATTGCCGATGACGAGAGCAGTTCGGTGATGTACGTGGCCGCACCGGTGGTGGAGCAAGGGCAGATTATCGGCGTGTTGAGCGTCGGCAAGCCCAACAGCACCATGGCACCGGTGATCCGCCGCAGCGAACGGCGTATTTTGCTGGCGGGCGCGGTGCTGCTAGGGATTGCGCTGGCGATCGGGCTGGGCTTCGTCTGGTGGATTAATCGCTCGATCAACCGTCTGGTGCGTTATGCCGACGGAGTGGCGCACGGCGAGGCGGTGCCATTACCACGCATGGGCAGCGTTGAGCTAACCCAACTGGCGCAAGCGCTGGAAAGCATGCGCATGAAGTTGGAAGGCAAGGCTTATATTGAACAATATGTGCATACCCTGACACACGAGTTGAAAAGCCCGCTGGCGGCGATCCGTGGCGCGGCGGAACTCTTGCAGGAATCACCGCCTCCGGCGACGGCGAAACGCTTTTTGACCAACATTGAACAGCAGAGTGCCCGCATTCAGCAATTGGTCGATAAGTTGCTGGTGCAGGCGCAGTTAGAAAGCCGGCCCGGTTTGGAACTGGCTGCGGTAGCGATGGTGCCGTTAGTCCGGCAGATTGTCGCGGGTAAAGAAGCACAGGCGGCGCAGCGTGGTGTCACGATTGAATTGGGGGCGTTAGCGGAAGCATCGCTGACTGGAGATGCCTTTTTGCTGGGGCAGGCGCTGAGCAATCTGTTGGATAATGCCCTGGATTTCACCCCTGCCGGTGGCTCGGTCAGTATCAATGGCGAGCGGTTGGAGCATCATTACCAGCTCACCCTTTGCGATACTGGCAGCGGCATACCCGACTATGCGCTGGATAAGGTATTTGAACGCTTCTATTCGCTGGCGCGGGAAGATAAACCCAAGAGCAGCGGCCTGGGCCTGAACTTCGTGCAGGAAGTGGCGCGCCTGCATCGTGGCACCATCCGTTTGCAAAACCTGCAACCCACAGGCGCGAAGGCCATCCTCACGTTACCACTCTGAATATAACTTATTGCTCGCACTTCACCTTCCCTTCACATAACCACATTCTGATTTCACTTGCCGACTTTATCGTAGCGACATTACCTACAAGGAGTCTGCCACGATGTTTAAATCGGTACTGTTTTGGAAAATAACCACTCTGCTGGGATTGATGATCCTGATGATGATCCCGGTGGGTATGCTCATGGATGTGGTACAGGAACGTAGCGGCTATCGCCAGAGCGTAGTGGGGCAAGTGAGTGAAAGCACCAGCCGGGCGCAGCGTATTCTTGGGCCAGTGATCGTGATCCCGTACACCTTCCGGGAAGAGAAGAAGAACGAAAAAGGCGAAATCAAGATAGAGACCACTCGCTATCAACGCTTTGTTTTGCCCGAATCTTTGGTGGTCAATGGCAAGCCCAACGTTGAGATCCGTAAGCTGGGTATCTACCAGACTCAGGTATATCAGGGGCCACTGGATTTCCAGGTGAAATTCGGCCAACCCGATCTGGAGGATTTGCAGCATAGCAACATTACGATCGGCCAACCCTTCCTGATGCTGTCATTGAGCGATTCTCGTGGTATCAAAAGCATCTCTGCCCTCAACGGCATTCAACAGCAGGCCAAGTTTGAGCCGGGTACTTTGGTCAGTGGGCTTTCTCAGGGGATCCATGCACCGCTGGCCCTGGCCTCGTTGCAGAAAGAAGGGCTGACGGCGGATTTCACCCTCAACCTGGCAGGGACCAGCAGCTTGTCCCTGGTGCCGGTAGGGCGCAGTTCCGAGCTGCTATTACAAAGTAACTGGCCGCATCCGAATTTCTTGGGCAACTTCCTGCCGGATGAGCGCAAGGTGACCGATAGAGGCTTCTCTGCCCGCTGGCGCAGCACCTGGTTTGCCAACAATATCAATAGCTCATTCATGTATGATAACGGCATCATGGAAGAGGAAAAGCTGCCGACCTTCACGACGAGCCTGATCGAACCGGTCGATCACTATCAACTGACCGAGCGGGCGGTGAAGTATGCGGTGCTGTTCCTGGGACTGACGTTTATGGCGTTCTTCCTGTTCGAAACCCTGACCGGGCTGCGGGTGCACCCAATCCAGTATCTGTTGGTGGGGGCGGCGCTGGTACTGTTCTATCTGATCCTGCTGGCTTTCTCGGAACATCTGGGGTTCGACGTGGCGTACCTGCTGGCAAGCGTGGCCTGTAGTGGACTGATTGCCTTCTACCTCAGCGCCGTGCTGCGCGGGATGCGTCGTGGCATGCTATTCGCCGCCAGTCTGCTCCTGCTGTATGGCATTCTGTATATGCTGTTGCAGTCGGAAGATAACGCACTGGTATTGGGTTCGGTGCTGCTGTTCGGGGTTCTGGCAGGCATTATGCTGCTGACGCGTAAACTGGACTGGTATCAGGTGGCCGACCCGGCTCGCTTGAAGGGTAATGCTGCCGAGCCAGAAGCTGTTGAGACTCCGGCCAGCAATGGCGAGAGCCGTTTCAGGTTGTGGAAATAAAGACGTTGTTGGGCGCGATATCGCGCCCAATTTCGTTACAGCAGCGGTTCCATCTCCAGCAGGATCTGTTCACACCACTGTTGCAGACGCTCTTCGCTCAGGTCGTATTGGTTCACCTCATCCAGCGCCAGGCCAACAAAGTGTTTGCCGTCGGCGCTGAGCGGTTTGGGGCTGGTGAATTCAAACCCGTCGATCGGCCAGAAACCGATAAACTGCACGCCCTGTGGGGCAAGCTGGTCGTGCAACATCCCCAGCGCATCCAGGAACCATTCGCCATAACCCAACTGATCGCCCATCCCGTACATGGCGACGATCTTGCCTTTCAGGTCTAGTTCAGTCAGTTGCGGCCAGACCGCTTCCCAATCCTCTTGCAGCTCACCAAAATCCCAGGTTGGAATACCCAAGATCAGGATGGAATAGTCTTCCATCAGCTTGGGGGAAACGTCTTTCAGGTTGTGCAGGTCGACCAGGTCTTCACCCAGAATCTCACGGATTTTTTCTGCTGCCATCTCGGTGTAGCAGGTGCTGGAGCCGTAAAACAGACCAATCTTCATGTTTAAACCATTTATAATGCCGTAGGTAGAATTGCAACGAGTATACCTTAAGGCATAATGCCTGTGGCAGAAACGTAACCAAGAGAGGACCGCGTGCAACAGCAAGACAGTGCGCTGATTGAGCAATTCCTGGATGCGTTGTGGATCGAACGCAATCTGGCAGAGAATACGCTGGCCTCTTATCGGCTCGATTTACAGGCGCTGGCCGGTTGGCTGGCTCTCAACAACCGCAGCCTGTTACAGGCCGAAGCGTTGGACTTACAGGCCTTCCTCGCCGAACGGGTGGAGGGAGGATACAAAGCGACCAGTTCAGCCCGGTTGTTAAGCGCGATGCGCCGCCTGTTCCAATATCTCAACCGTGAAAAAATGCGGGCAGATGACCCCACCGCGTTGCTGGCCTCGCCCAAATTACCGCAGCGGTTACCCAAGGATCTGAGCGAAGCGCAGGTTGAGGCCTTGCTACAGGCACCTTGCGTCGATCAACCGTTGGAGCTGCGTGACAAGGCTATGCTCGAAGTGTTGTATGCCACCGGGTTGCGTGTGTCGGAACTGGTGGGGTTGACCATCAGCGATGTCAGCCTGCGCCAGGGCGTGGTGCGGGTGATCGGTAAAGGCAACAAAGAGCGCCTGGTGCCGTTAGGTGAAGAAGCGGTGTACTGGATCGAAAATTATCTGGAACACGGCAGGCCCTGGATGCTGAACGGCCAGACGCTGGATGTGCTGTTCCCCAGCAACCGCAGCCAACAAATGACTCGCCAGACGTTCTGGCATCGGATTAAACACTATGCGATCCTAGCGGGTATCGACAGCGAACGGCTGTCTCCGCATGTGCTGCGCCACGCTTTCGCCACCCACTTACTGAACCATGGGGCCGATCTTCGTGTCGTACAGATGTTATTGGGGCATAGCGACCTCTCAACCACACAAATTTATACTCATGTAGCCACTGAAAGATTGAAACAGCTACATCAACAGCATCACCCGCGCGCCTGACGCGCAGGGATCGAAAGGATTGGAAGAATGAAAAAAGGTTTAATGCTGCTCTCCCTGCTGGTGGCTTCGGTTACCGGCGCGGCCCATGCTGACGATGCAGCCATTCAGAAAGCACTAGGTAGCCTGGGCATTAAGCAGGCAGACGTGCAACCCTCGCCGGTCGCCGGTTTGAAAACCGTATTGACCGAAGGCGGTACGCTGTATGTGACGGAAGATGGCAAACACGTGTTGCAAGGGCCGCTGTTTGACGTCAGCGGCGGCGAGCCGGTCAACGTGACTAACCAACTGTTGATGACCCGTCTGGAAGCGCTGAAAGATCAGATGATCGTCTACAAAGCGCCGAAAGAGAAACACGTGATCACCGTGTTTACCGATATCACCTGTGGCTATTGCCACAAGCTGCACGAGCAGATGAAAGAGTACAACGATCTGGGGATCACCGTGCGCTATCTGGCGTTCCCGCGTCAGGGGCTGGAATCTCAGGCAGAGAAAGATATGCGTTCCATCTGGTGTACCGCTGACCGGGCTAAGGCCTTCGATGCTGCCATGAAGGGCGACGCGGTGTCTCCGGCAACCTGCAAAACCGATATCAGCCAGCATTATGCGCTGGGCGTTCAGTTTGGTATCAACGGCACCCCGGCTATCGTGCTGAAAAACGGCATGGTTGTCCCTGGCTACCAAGGGCCGAAAGAGATGGCCGCGATGTTGGATGCGCATGCAGCCTCCGCAGCCACGAAATAAGTCACGGTGAGTATTAAAACCCAATTACGCCGCCGCGAGGCGGCAGATGCCAGCCATTTACCCGCCAGCCTGCCCCCCCTGTTGCGTCGCTTATACGCGTTGCGCGGAGTTAAGGGCGAGCAGGAGCTGGAGCGTAGCGTCAAGGGCATGTTGCCTTGGCAACAGTTGAGCGGTATCGATGCTGCGGTAGCGATATTGCAGCAGGCACTGGCCGATGGCCGCCGCATCATGGTGGTGGGCGACTTTGACGCCGACGGCGCCACCAGTACCGCACTGACGGTGCTGGCCTTGCGTAGCATGGGCTGTAGCTCTATCGAATATCTGGTGCCCAACCGTTTTGAAGATGGCTATGGCCTTAGCCCCGAAGTAGTGGAACAGGCGGCGGCTCGGGGGGCTGAGCTGATCGTCACGGTCGATAACGGTATCTCCTCGCATGCGGGCGTTGATGTTGCGCATGGCTTGGGAATACAGGTGCTGGTCACCGATCACCATCTGCCGGGGGATACGCTGCCTGCGGCAGAGGCGATCGTTAACCCGAACCTGCGTGACTGCGATTTTCCCTCCAAATCTCTGGCTGGTGTAGGCGTTGCCTTCTATCTGATGTTGGCTTTGCGGGCCAAGCTGCGTGACAGCGGCTGGTTCGAACAGCGTGCGCTGGCTATGCCTAATCTGGCCGAACTGCTGGATCTGGTGGCGTTGGGCACAGTGGCGGACGTGGTGCCGCTGGATGCCAACAACCGTATTCTGGTGTATCAGGGGCTGAACCGCATCCGGGCTGGCAAGTGTCGGCCAGGTATTCGCGCTCTGCTGGAAGTGGCCAACCGCGATGCGCGGCAATTGGCGGCCAGCGATCTCGGCTTTGCTCTTGGGCCACGGCTGAACGCGGCAGGGCGGTTGGACGATATGTCGATCGGCGTCGCCATGCTGTTGAGCGACGATATTGCCCAGGCGCGTATGCTGGCCAACGATCTCGACGCGCTCAACCAGACCCGGCGTGAGATTGAGCAAGGGATGCAGGTGGAAGCGCTGGAGCTGTGCGATCAGTTGGAACGCACCACCACCGAATTGCCTTACGGGTTGGCGATGTATCACCCAGAGTGGCATCAGGGCGTGGTGGGCATTCTGGCTTCACGCATCAAAGAGCGTTTCCATCGCCCGGTGATCGCTTTTGCCCCTGCGGGCGACGGCATTCTGAAAGGTTCTGGCCGCTCGGTGGCCGGGTTGCATATGCGTGATGCGCTGGAGCGGCTCGATACCCTGAATCCTGGGCTGATGATGAAGTTCGGCGGCCATGCGATGGCGGCGGGCTTGTCGCTGGAAGAGGCCAAGTTTGACGAGTTCCGCCAGCGTTTTGGCGAGCTGGTCGGCGAATGGCTAGATCCAGCCATGCTGGAAGGCGTGATCTGGTCGGACGGCGAGTTGATGATGCAAGAACTGACCCTGACCACCGCGGAGCTTCTGCGTGAGGGCGGGCCTTGGGGGCAGGCGTTTCCTGAGCCAACCTTTGACGGCAAGTTCCGTATTCTGCAACAGCGGCTGGTGGGCGAGAAACACCTGAAGCTGATGATCGAACCGCTTGGTGGCGGCCCATTGTTGGACGGCATCGCCTTCAATATCGACACCACACAGTGGCCGGACAGCAGCATCAAAGAAGTGGAACTGGCGTACAAACTGGACGTAAACGAGTTCCGTGGCAACCGTAACGTGCAGTTGCTAATCCAACACCTCTGGCCGCGTTAACCGGCTAGCCCCTCACCCTAACCCTCTCCCAAAGGGAGAGGGGACTTGACGTGCCACATGTTGATTCCTGCATCTGAACGTTGATCCCCCACAAAAACTGACCAACTCGCTATAAACTGGCCGCTGGATCCGCTAGAATTACCGGTTCCAATGGCATTTCGCCATCGACGACATCAACGTAAGAACACAAAAAATCATGTTTGAAATTAATCCGGTAAAAAACCGCATTCAGGATGTGTCCGAGCGGACAGCCGTTCTCAGGGGGTATCTTTGACTATGATGCCAAGAAAGAACGCCTAGAAGAAGTTAACGCCGAGCTGGAACAGCCGGACGTTTGGAACGAACCTGAACGCGCACAGGCATTAGGCAAAGAGCGCTCGTCGCTGGAAGCCATTGTCGAAACCATCGATCAGTTGGAACAGGGCTGTGAAGACGTCACTGGCCTGCTGGAACTGGCGGTTGAGGCGGAAGACGAAGACACCTTCAACGAGACCGTGGTTGAGCTCGATCAACTGAGCGCCAAGTTGGAACAATTAGAATTCCGTCGTATGTTCTCTGGTGAATACGACAGTGCGGACTGCTACCTGGATATCCAGGCAGGCTCCGGCGGCACCGAAGCGCAGGACTGGGCCAGCATGCTGCTGCGCATGTACCTGCGTTGGGCGGAATCCAAAGGCTTTAAAACGGAAGTGATTGAAGAGTCCGACGGCGACGTCGCGGGCCTGAAGTCGGCAACCATCAAGATTATCGGCGACTACGCGTTTGGCTGGTTACGTACTGAAACCGGCGTGCATCGCCTGGTACGCAAGAGCCCATTCGATTCCGGCGGCCGCCGCCATACCTCTTTCAGTTCCGTATTTATCTATCCGGAAGTGGATGACGATATCGATATCGAAATCAACCCGGCCGATCTGCGCATTGACGTTTACCGCGCCTCCGGTGCCGGTGGTCAGCACGTTAACAAAACCGAGTCGGCGGTGCGTATTACCCACTTGCCAACCAACATTGTGGTGCAGTGCCAGAACGACCGCTCTCAGCATAAGAACAAGGATCAGGCATTCAAACAGCTGCGCGCCAAGCTGTATGAATACGAGATGCAAAAGAAAAATGCTGACAAGCAAATGCTGGAAGACAACAAGTCCGATATCGGCTGGGGCAGCCAAATCCGTTCTTACGTGCTGGATGACTCCCGCATCAAGGATTTGCGCACCAACGTCGAAACACGTAATACGCAGGCCGTACTGGATGGCGACCTGGATAAATTCATTGAGGCAAGTTTGAAAGCCGGGTTATGAGGAACAGAAATGTCTGAGCAACAAGCACAAGGCGCCGAACAGGCGTTGGATCTCAACAACGAGCTGCAGTCACGCCGTGAAAAACTGGCCGCGCTGCGCGAGAACGGCATTGCGTTCCCGAACGACTTCCGTCGTGATACCACCTCTGACAAGCTGCATGTCGAATACGGCAGCAAAGAAAACGAAGAGCTGGAATCACTGGGTATCGAAGTGACCGTAGCTGGCCGTATGATGACCCGCCGTATCATGGGTAAAGCCTCCTTCGTGACGCTGCAGGACGTGGGTGGCCGCATTCAGCTCTACGTCGCACGCGACGATCTGCCTGAAGGTGTTTACAACGAGCAGTTCAAGAAATGGGACCTGGGCGATATCCTCGGCGCACGCGGTAAGCTGTTCAAGACCAAAACTGGCGAACTGTCTATCCACTGTACCGAGCTACGTCTGCTGACCAAAGCACTGCGTCCACTGCCAGACAAGTTCCACGGCCTGGCCGATCAGGAAACCCGTTATCGTCAGCGTTATCTGGATCTGATCGCCAACGAAGAATCCCGCAATACCTTCAAGATCCGTTCGCAGGTGATGGCGGCGATCCGTAACTTCATGGTGGGCCGAGGCTTTATGGAAGTCGAAACCCCGATGATGCAGGTGATCCCTGGCGGCGCGTCTGCTCGTCCGTTCGTCACGCACCACAACGCGTTGGACATCGACATGTACCTGCGTATCGCGCCAGAGCTGTATCTGAAGCGCCTGGTGGTAGGTGGCTTCGAGCGCGTGTTCGAGATCAACCGTAACTTCCGTAACGAAGGCGTTTCCCCGCGTCATAACCCAGAGTTCACCATGATGGAACTCTATATGGCGTATGCGGATTACAAAGACCTGATCGAGCTGACCGAGTCGCTGTTCCGTACGCTGGCGCAGGACGTGTTGGGTGACGTCAAGGTGCCTTATGGTGATGAGGTGTTCGACTTCGGCAAGCCGTTTGAAAAGCTGACCATGCGTGAAGCGATCAAGAAATACCGCCCGGAAACCAACCTCGACGATCTGAACGAGATGGCTAGCGCGGTAGCGATTGCCGAATCCATCGGCATTAAGGTAGAGAAGAGCTGGGGTCTGGGTCGCGTGGTTACCGAGATCTTCGAAGAGACCGCAGAAAGCCATCTGATCCAGCCAACCTTCATCACCGAGTACCCGGCAGAGGTTTCTCCGCTGGCACGTCGTAACGACGAGAACCCGGAAATCACCGACCGTTTCGAATTCTTCATCGGCGGGCGTGAAATTGGTAACGGCTTCTCAGAGCTGAACGACGCAGAAGATCAGGCGCAGCGTTTTGCCGATCAGGTTAGTGCGAAGGATGCTGGTGACGACGAAGCGATGTTCTACGACGAAGACTACGTCACCGCGCTGGAACACGGCCTGCCGCCAACCGCGGGCCTGGGCATCGGTATTGACCGTATGGTGATGCTGTTGACCAACAGCCACACCATCCGCGACGTGATCCTGTTCCCGGCCATGCGCCCGAGCAAGTAACGTTTGCTGAGTGATTAAGCCGGTACAGGCGACTGTGCCGGTTTTTTTTCGCCCGAAGAGAACCGGTTGTTGCTAACCGCTTAAAACATCGGCAGTTATGCGTTATCTTCGCTTGCCCGGCGCGCATAACCGGTTATAATGCCAGTCGCACACCTAAGCGGGTGTAGTTCAATGGTAGAACGGCAGCTTCCCAAGCTGCATACGAGGGTTCGATTCCCTTCACCCGCTCCAATCTCAAGTCACTCCGAACTCCACTAAATTCAACTACTCTCTGATTTAATAGCGTTTTTATCATTTTCCATATCAACTTGGTTCAACCCGTGTTTCCCCAATTAATCCATTATCTTGTACAGAAGTGTGTTTAGTTGCACCTATGCAGTTTGAAACGACACAAATTGCGTGATTTCAGCGGTGGAAACTATACTCATGCCATCTTGGAAAACCACTTCTGCGTAGATCTGACAAGCCGCCTTACAATGAGAGGGGATAAGGCATGGTTCGGTTGGTAATGATTTTACTTGGGGTAGATTATTTGCGTAATCGCTGGCGAGGGTTGATGATTGCCGGTTGGTTAGGCGTGTTAGCGGGCTTAATCGTTTTCATCGATGCGTTGGATAACGCGATTTATTTCCCTTTGCATCCCTTTGCTTTCCTGTTGTTGATCGAGGGAATGGCAACGCTGATGGTCGCGCATACCGGCATCGGCGGGCAACGTACCTTGCGTTACGTAAAAGGAGGCGCATTTTCCCTGGCCGCGATATTGATATTGAGTGGGCAACACCATGGCCACTTTATTTTATCGATGATTTTTGGCACGTTGTTTTTGGCTGATGGGCTATTGCAAATTGTCTCCGCTGGGGTCGTGCGCTATAAAAACTGGAAGTTGGTGGTGGCTGGCGGTGTATTGGAAGTGATGTTGGCTATTTTCTTCTTTCAGCCCTATCCGACCCATTATGTCGGCACCGTGCCTTATTGTTTAGGACTGGGGTTGATGTTTGGTGGGTGGAATATGGTTATGTTGGCGATGCGCGTCAAAAAGCTGGAGGTCAACCCCGCGGTTTTGGGTAATAAGGCCGCAGAGGAAGCCAGTAGTGCAATCACCACGCCTTTGGTGACTGAATGGGAAGGCCCTCCGGCTGATGATGAACCTGCACTGACCATACATGTCTGGACTCCCGTGGGATCCTCGAAGAGTAAAACGGTGCCTCATCCTGTGATTGATCGTTATATTGCTGCGGTGGATAAAAATGGGGTGATTTCCACCGGCCATGCTGCACTTGAATCTCCGGAAGGTATATATATCAGTTTGTATCCAGCGGTCGATATTGATCGGTCGCCAGATCAATTTACCCGCTTGCTGCGGGCAACCGCAGACAATAATGTTGAAGGGAAATTCCAACCGGATTATGTGACGGAGTCAGGGGCATGGTGTCCTTCAACCCAGCGTGTGCGGATCAGGAACTACGATGCTGAACGTCTGAAACGGTTCTGGGAAGTTTATCGTGAAGACAATACGTATAATCTCACGCATCGTAACTGCTCAAGCAGTGTGGCGCGGGGTCTTGAAGCAGCGCTGGAAGGCGTAGTGAGTAAGATATGGGGACAACGTGGCCACTGGTGGGTGTTGAGTAAAATTCTCACGACGCCGGAATTATGGGTGGCGGTACAAATACGTAAACGCGCAAAAACAATGGCCTGGACACCAGGGCTGATGCTTGACTATGCACGTGCATTAAGCATGTTGGCGGATCCCCGGCCGGCCGGTTGGATAACCACCATACGACGAGCCCTGGAGAAAATGTTATCTTTGCGCAAGCAATGGCGTGATGAAAAAGCGCAGGGCACGATAGCGTCAGATGTTCGCAGTGAGCCCTCAAATGACAAAGGCAAGTAGCGATTATGGTAATGTTTCCCCTTTTATACGCAGGGCTTTGTTATTTGCATCAATAGCATTACGAACACTGTGCTGATTGGCATCAAAAATATCGTCAATAAACCACTGCCCATTCTCAGCCACTAAATCAAACGTGGTGGTAGTCGTGAGACTGTTATCACTAAAAGCGCGAAAAGTGACTGCGGCATGCGATTGTTTATTATCGTTCGAGAGAATATTGATATCCGTCACCACCAGGTTCTGATAATCCTGACACTGGCAGATCGGGTCGGCGTCAAGATAGCCTATATCGCCCGGTAAGGTTAGCGCCTGATCCTCTTCCAACACCGCGAGGAATTGCTTTGAAGCAATCCGTTTCGGGCCCGTTTCGCCGATGAATGCGGTTGAAACATCATCATGGCCATAGGTGGCATAGATCCGTGCTATAAAGTTACTGGGATTTTCAATGGCCGATGCGGGCTGCGTAAGTGCAGCAAACGAAAGCAGAGAGAAACAGAGCAAAGCAAAAATGCGCATGGTTACAATTCCTTAATCGTTCTCTATCCCTTAAATCAACGGTCCATACTACGGTGTGCTCACCTTGATGGCAACGCTTGGTCGTTCTTGTTCAGCCCTGTACGAAACCAAGGTATACGCTGGAAAACTATTCCTAAAGAAAGGGATGCGCTCAAAGATCACCACGGTGAACGCGATGATTAATATCATAACCAACAACAAAACCACCAGAGACAACACAAACCAGAAGCCACTCATTTCAATCGTTGTAAGCCCTATAGATGCACTATACAAAGCCCCGAAAATGAGGATAAGTGATATAGTGATCCCAACGAAATTTGCCAGCCTTCTTCGTCGGCTTTTCTTCTGAAACTCAAACGTCGAGGGGTTAACATTGAAGTCATAGAAAACCTCCTCAGAAATCACCAGTTCGGGCCGTTGTAGAGAGGCAATCTGCATCAGTATTGCACGTGTAATCTCCCAGTGATGCTTGAATTTCTTTATTTCATGCACCGGGATTAAATTTTCTTTCGTTTCACCGGATTGGTTTAGGGTGTAGATAGTCAGGTTTTTAGTGTTATTTTTATAGCCCGTATTACGAAAGCCAATCGTGGCCTTGGTGCCGTCCTCTAACGAACCTGTGACTTCTGGCCATAATAGCTGATAATGACTTACACCGCCTGAAAGATCGTTGTATCGCGTATAGGAAACACCTTGAGAGGTGACGTTAAAGTATACCTCTCCATGCTTTAATTTTAAGTTGTCGCTAATTCTTTTAAAAAATAAATAATTCAGGGGGAGAAGGATCAATAAAAATAAAATACCAAGTAGAAAGGTGTCACCCTCGATAAAAAATAGGGTTGGCGTAGCCAGAGATGCAATGAAAACAAGTGTGAAAACGGGAGAAAGCAATAAGTAGAGCGTCTTTGTCGCTATTCTACGCTCGATGGCAGACACATCATCACATCGCTTGGAGGGGCTGGCGAAAAACGCGGTATGTTCGGTAATCATACTTTTATATCCCTATAATCAATCACATAATCCTGAATTAGTGTCTTACTGTACCCTAGCTAGTTAGCCGGAAGGCTTAAAACCCAAGAACTCAAGCCTGGTAGATTACCAAACTTAGGGGCTATTTTCTGCTTACGATAAACCGCTCACTGCAAGGGAGAACACCGCTTTCGAGGACATGTGCCCGACAAGATTATTTCAGGATGAAAGGCGCCAGGAACGGCTCCGTAGAATGCTCTAGCAGAGTGATAAGCTCAGGAGCCATATATTGATAGTCATCGGGGATATCGAGAACGTGCAGCGGTTTGTGTTCCAACAGGCGGCGATACTCGGCCAGCAGCCGATTTTTGTGTTTTTGCTCCATGACAAAAATCATATCCGCCCAGTGCAACAATTCTGGCGTCACCGTTTTTATGGCATTGCGGCTGGTCCCGGCCGACCTGGTGGTCAGGCCGGGAGTCCGTTGCCATATGCGTTCTGCGGTAGGGCTGCGCCATTGGTTACGGCTACAGACAAACAGCACATTCATGGTTAATCAATCTCATCAAGTGAGTTACGCCGGGCTACGGCGCGGGATACTTGTGGGTATTCAATGCCTAGTTGCCTCGCCCGGGTCACTTTATGTGAGCGGGTATAGAGCATTTTCCACTTTTTCTCTTTGGTGAACTTGGGTTGAAAATCCCCCATCTCACGGTGTTTGTTGCGTTTGTTATTTACCAGGCGCCAGGCCCGGCCACGTATGTCAGTCATGTTAATGCCTCATCGGTGTTATCGGGGTTCAGCAGCCGCGATAATACGAGAGGTGGTGCAGCAGCATCTTATGCCGCCCGGTAATGCTAACATTTTGGCAATAAACAATAAATCGTCTTGATACAGATGGCCGCAGACCTGAAGAGGTCGCAGCCTCTCTACGGGAATAAAAAGGAATGCATGATGTCAGTAAAGGATAAGTTGTTGGCGCTGTTTGTGGTGGAGCCTGGGGGCTGAACTTTGTGGTCATCAAAGTTGGCTCTTATCGTGCTGTGCCGCCATCCATTGAAGGCAGCGCGATAAACCATGAACCACCTGCTATTACAGGCCCGAATTTAATTGTTTCACCCCCACACATTTTGCGACTATTCCGGATCCATCGCGATAGGCATCGGTGGTACAGTGGCCCGATTTTCATTCATTTTGATGTTTTTTTGGCTGTTGAACGCCGAGGTGTGAGTATGAGTAAGTTTATTGCAGCGGGCCTGCTGGCCGTTTTACTGTCCGGGTGTGCTACCGAGTCGCCTTGCGTACCGGTCTATGACGACCAAGGCCGTCTGGTTCATACTAATACCTGTATGAAAGGCACCACCCAGGATAACTGGGAAACTGCCGGGGCGATTGCAGGCGGGGCGGCAGCGGTCGCTGGCCTGACATTGGGTATTATCGCGTTAACCAAATAGTGATTTTTTAGTCGGGGCGCAGCATAGGCGCCCCGATCCTATTACTGCTGTTGAGCCAGTTTTTTGCTGTCACAGCCGGTACTTTTACATTCCCGCTCTACGCTTTTCAGAAAATCGATACGGCTTTGCATGGTCTTGTTTGAGCAGGCGACATTGATCATGGAATCGTCGCTACATTGACTGTCCCGATTTTTAAGCCATTCGATCTGCGACTGCTTCAGCGTCTGCTTTTGCGGTTGGGTCAGCAACCCCATCACCTTCTTGTATTGCACATTGATCTCTTGATCCAGTTGCACCATCTCCAATGCCGCGCAGTAGGTCACGTCATAAGGGGTGCGCGGGCTGTCACAACCACCGGCCAACGTAGTGGCAGAGACCAACAGCAGCGAACATCCCAAGATTGTTTCTTTAATCACTTTGCACTTCTCCGTGTTTGGTTTTGAACTGGCTACACAGTAAACCAATGCCGCATTTTGCAATAGCCCGATTGAAGACAAAAATTCAACCGGGCGTATGCGGTGCCCTTACTTAAGTCTCAAGCCTCGGTATGCGGTGTGACCTTTTGCTTATCGGAGTTCATACAGCTGTAGATCACCGGCAGCACCAACAGCGTCAGCACGGTAGCAAAGCCCAGGCCGAACATGATCACCACCGCCATGCTTTGGAAGAAGGCATCGCTAAGCAGTGGGGCCAGGCCGAGTACGGTGGTAAAGGCCGTCAGCAGGATAGGGCGCAAGCGTGAGGTAGAGGCATCGATGATGGCCTCCAGGATCGGTTTTTCCTGCCGCTGTAACCCGATCTCCTCTACCAGCACAATGCCGTTACGTATCAACATGCCGCTTAAACTCAACAGGCCAATCAGCGCCATAAAGCCAAACGGAATACCGGTTAGCAGGAAGCCCACGGTTACCCCAATCAACGCTAGCGGAATGGTCAGCCAGATGGCGACGGCATTTTTTAGTGAGCTGAACATCAGCACGGTGATGATGAACATGATCACAAAGGCCACCGGCAGGCTGGTGAACAACCCTGCCTGGGCTTCCTTGGTACTTTCATAGTCGCCGCCCCAATTCAGTTCATAGCCGCGCGGTAATGGGATGGCATCAATATCCGGTTTGATGCGTTGCAACAGTTCGGCAGAGGTTTCACCGCTCTGGGAGCTAGGATCGGCCTGAACCGTCAGGGTGCGTTTGCGATCCCGGCGCATGATCAGTGGATCTTCCCACTCGGTAGTAAAGCCGTTAACCACGTTGTCGATAGGAATAAACGCCTGCCGTGCCTGGCTCCAGATCATCACGTCGTTCAGCCGTTCGGCATTCAACCGCTCCGAGTCCGGCGTTCTTAACACAATCGGCATTAACCGCGTGCCATCACGATATAGGCCAACGGCGATCCCGCCAAAACTCATGCGCAGCGCACTGTCGATTTCGCGTTTATCCACCCCTAATTCACGGCCAAGATAATCCGAGAACTGCGGACGAATGACCTTGCTGCGTTGTTGCCAATCGTGCATCACGCCGTCGGCATTGGGGTCGGCGCTGGCGATGGTTTCTGCCTTGGCCGCCAGCGTTCGCAGCACGTTCGGATCCGGGCCGATAAAGCGCGCTTCGATGGAACTGTTATTCGAAGGCCCGAACATGATGCGCTTGGCCTGGGCGTTCACCTGAGGGAAATTGTTGCGTACGTAGCCCTCTATTTGGCCGATCATACCGGGGATCTGGTTGAGCTGTTTGGCTCGTACCATGATCTGTGCATAGTTGGAATATTGCCGCTGTGCGTTGTAGGTGAGCATAAAGCGCATCGCACCCTGGCCGATGGTGACCATGGTATCGCTGACGCCTTCTTGCGCCTGGATATGCTGCTCGATCTCGGCGGCTATCTTTTCGGTGTAGGCGATATCGGTGCCGTAGGGCAGCCAGAGATCGACGAAGAAGATCGGCGTATTGGACGGCGGGAAGAAGCTTTGGCGCACGTTGCCAAAGCCGATCACCGAGGCGACCATCAGCGCGGCCAGCACCCCCAGCGTAATGGTGCGCTGGCGCAGCAGTTTGCCCAACAGATTGCGATAGACGCGGAATAGCCAACCATCATAAGGCGATTTGACCGGCTCATCGGGTTTTGGCTCGGCCATTTTCTGTTTTTCAAACGCCCATTTGGTGAATACCGGCGTCAGGGTCAAGGCGGTGAACCAGCTCAGCATCAGGGAGATCAGCAGCACCTGGAACAGTGACTTACAGTATTCCCCGGTGGCATCGTTGGATAAGCCGATCGGTGCAAACGCCAGAATGGCAATCACCGTCGCCCCCAGTAGCGGGAACATGGTGCGTTTGACCACGTTATTAATGGCCTGCAGGGTTTTCTCACCCTGTTGTCGCCCAACCAGCACGCCCTCGACGATCACAATGGCGTTATCCACCAACATACTTAAGGCGATCACCAACGCCCCTAGCGAAACGCGCTGCAGCTCAATGTTAAACAGCTTCATGATCAGCAGGGTGCCAAGCACGTTCAGCGCCAGCGAGGCGGCGATCACCAGCCCGCTGCGCACCCCCATAAAGATCAGCAGGGTGCCGACCACGATCAGCAGCGCCAGCAAGAAGTTCATGATAAAGCCGTTCACCGCGCCTTCTACTTCATGGGACTGATCGTAGAAAACGCTGATATCCATCCCGGCGGGGCGTTCGGCTTGCAGTTGGGCCAACCGGGCCTTGACCGCTTCGCCCACCACAATCACGTTCACATTCGGGGCAAAGGATACGCCGATGGAGAGCGCAGGCCGCCCGTTGGCACGGTAGATATTATTGGGGGAGTGGGTTACGCCCTGGCTGATAGTGGCGATATCGCGCAGGTAAACGCTGCGCGGGCTACCCGGCTCGCTAATCAGCAGGTTACCCAACTCTTGCACGCTGGCAAATTCCCCGGTGGGATGCAGCCTGATCGACTCGCTGCCCACCAACAGATCCCCGGCGTTGGACACCACGTTCTGCCGGCTCAACAGATCGTAAAGCCGCTGTGGGATAATATTGGCGGCGGTCATCTGGGCGCGGGAAATCTCAATCTGTACTTCTTCCGGGATCACCCCGACAATCCCCACCTTGCCCACGCCTGGCACCACCACTAACTCACGGCGTAACAGCTCGGCAAAGTTGCGCAGCTCCTGATTGCTAAAGCCGTCGCCATACAGCGAGAAGAAGAAGCCGTACACATCGCCAAAATCATCGTTCACTATCGGTGGGCTGGCACCGGGCGGCAACCGTATCGCGGCATCGCCAATGCGCCGGCGCAGCACATCCCAGATTTGCGGCAATTCGGCGGCTCCGTATTCGGCACGGATATTAATGGTGATCTGCGACAGCCCCACGCTGGAGATGGAGGTCACGTTGTCGATATATGGCAACTGCTGAATGGCATTTTCCAGCGGCAGGGTGACTTCTTCCTCCACCTGCTGGGCCGAAGCGCCGTCATAGCGGGTGACCACCACCGCAGTCTTGATGGTAAAGGCCGGATCCTCCAGCCTGCCGATGTTGAGAAACGCCAGCACGCCGCCAATACCTAGCAGCAGGATAGCCAGCCAGATTCGGGTGCCGTTGTTGATAAAGTTCTCTGTCAGTTTCATTACAGACCTCGCTCACGGACCCAGGCGCGCACTTCCTGATTGGGGCGCAGTTCGCGAGTACCGGCGGCGACGATCCGTTCACCATCGGCCAGACCGGAGACGATCTGTATTCCGTTAGCGGTCAGTTGCCCGGTTTCAACCTGACGAGATTCAACAAACAGTTTGCCATCACGCTCTTTGATCACCCACACGTGGGGCTGATTGCGTGGGCTGTTATCCGGGTTAAATACTGCCTCGACGGGAACAATAACGCTGGTCGTCTGAGCAGCCCCAGCCAGATTACCGAGATTGATTTTCACGCTGCCGCTCATCCCCGAGAGCAGTGGCAGATCTTTTGGGCGCGGCATGGTCAGGGTCATTTGATAGGTCAATGAGCCTGCGGTGGTATTGGTGGTGTGTTCTTTATAGCGGGCGGTAAACTCGCGGCCCGGTAAGTTGTTCAACAGAACAATAGGTTGGTACTGTGCATTGTTTTCATCAATCACAATAAACAGATTTTCGGGGATGCTGAAGACCACATCCAGCGAATCCAGTGAGTTCAGGGTCGCTATCGGTTGGCCTGCCGGGATCACTTGATAGTTACGGGCAGTGAGCGTGGCAATCACACCGGTAAAGGGGGCACGGATTTGCATATCGCTGACTTCTTCCCTGGCCAACTTCAAGGCGGCCTGGGCCGAATCACGCGCTGCGCGATGAACATCCAGTTCGGCACGGGGAATAACATTGCGGGCACTCAGGGTGGCGAAACGATTGAATTGCGCCTGGGCCAGATCGAACGTGGCCTGCCGATCACGTAGCCGCAGGCGTGCGTCATTACTGTTTAGCTCGGCAATCACTTGCCCCTGGTTGACTCGTTCCCCTTCGCGTACCAGCAATTGTTGCAGTTGCCCCGGGCGCTTAAAAGCCAGGTCGGTACGGTCACCCGCGATAATCCTGGCTGGGAAGATGCGTACTCCTTGCTGGGCACTGTTGCTAACTTCAAAGATATTCACCGGACGGACGCTTTCGAGTTCTTCAGGCGTCTCTCTGTCGCAGGCGGTAAGAAAAAGTGTGCAAAGCACAACGGCAACCAGTTTTATATTCACGATGCAATCTCTTAGGATCGGATTTTAGGGGAGCGATGAGTTAACTCGTTGACCATATGCATCACGTCTTACCGCTCGTCTAGGCCAGCTCCGGCCTTTGTTCACGCTGCTGCGGGAACGTAATCTTGCTACTGTGACCGTAGGACACAACCACCTCGGATTTCACGCACTCCCGGCGCTATACCCCTTACCCGCTAGTGGGCGTGCGTAATCAATGTTGTTTCCTTCAGTTTCAACCACTCGTAGACTCTTCAAGCTTAGTATGCCGTTTGCCAACGTGAGTAAATTATCTTCAGTTCATGCCGTTGGCCCGGTTTTGGGCTATGGCTAATTCATTAATGCTAATGATTTCGAGACTAAGATAATGAGTACCCACGGTGGCAGGATGCCGATGATGGTACGGATTAAGATGATTCTTGGTTATGATCTAAATCATTTTCCGTCTTATGGTTTTGGCTATTCCTACGGTATTATGATGTCCAAATTGGAGAAACTATGCCCATGTTCTGTGCTTTAAACAAAATGACGCGTGCAGGTATGCCAGAAAGTGTAAGTATTGTCTGGGAAAATAACTGATAGGAGGAGCTGATATCTAAATCTGATTTGTTCAACAAAGCGTTGGAAAGGTTTAAACCATATGTTTAGAAATGATTTACCCAACCTAACCGTTTAGCTGTTTAACTAAAACGACTTGAACATATATTGGATTATGTCTATTTCTGAGATTTTTATTATTGTGTTAATAATGTTTTTTTGCTCGACAAGCAACTACTTGCCCTCTCTTTTCCTTAGTCATCGTCCCGCGTTTGGCCTGCACAGGAAGGTCTGCACCAGCATCTGCTCAGCCAACAAAATGAGAATTGTTATTGATATCACGCTTTCGCCCACTACAATGCCCGCCAGTGCATGATTTTTGAATAGGGTTTCTGATGGAGTTGTTACGGGTAGTGTTCCAGCAGTATCGCTGGCCGTTTCTGGCGGTAATGGCGTTAACCATGGCCAGTGCGGCGCTGGGGATTGGTATCATTGCATTTATTAACGTGCAACTGATGGGCGCGGCGGGTAACCCGCTAGTGGTGTTGCCGCAGTTTCTTGGCCTGTTGGCTCTGTTGATGGCAGTTACGCTCGGTTCTCAGTTGGCGTTGACCACTTTGGGGCACTATTTTGTTTATCGGCTGCGTGGTCAACTGGTAAAGCGCATATTGGATACCCATATTGAACGGTTGGAGCAGTTGGGCAGTGCCTCACTGTTGGCTAGCCTATCGAGCGATATTCGCAATATCACCATTGCTTTTGTCCGCCTACCGGAGTTGGTTCAGGGAGTGATCCTGACCCTGGGATCGGCTGCCTATCTGGGCTGGCTGTCGCCTGCCATGCTGGGTGTGAACGCGATATGGGTGACGATCACCATTTTGGGAAGTTGGTATCTGGTCTCGCGGGTTTATAGCCACCTGAGCAGCGTGCGCGAAGCGGAAGAGCGGCTCTATCTGCATTATCAAGCGGCGATCGACGGGCGTAAAGAGTTGGCGCTGAACCGCGATCGGGCAAAAATGTTATTCCAGCAGGCTTACCAGCCCGATGCCGGTGACTACCGTTACCATATTATCCGCGCAGATACCTTCCACCTTAGTGCCGTGAACTGGTCGAATATCATGATGCTGGGCGCCATCGGCCTGGTGTTCTATATGGCAAACAGCCTGGGCTGGGCGAACACCACGGTGGCGGCGACCTATTCCCTGACATTATTGTTCCTGCGTACCCCCTTATTACAGGCGGTTGGGGCATTCCCGACGCTGATTGCGGCCGAAGTGGCCTTCAATAAAGTGAAGGCGCTCAAACTGGCGGACTATGATCCGGCATTTCCGGCCCCACAGACTCGCGCGTGGCAAACGCTGGAACTGCGCGACGTGGCATTCCACTATGCGGCGGGTGAAAAGCAATCAGGGTTTGCGGTTGGACCGATCAATTTGACGTTACGGCGGGGCGAACTGGTATTCCTGATTGGCGGCAACGGCAGCGGTAAATCGACGCTGGCCATGCTGCTCACTGGGCTGTATGTGCCCGTTAGTGGGCAGATCCTGCTGGATGGTCAACCGATTACGGTTGCCGATCGTGAGGATTATCGCCGCCTGTTCTCTGCCATCTTTACGGATTTCTACCAGTTTCATCATCTGTTGGGGCCGCAAGGGGAACAGCCGGACGCCGAACTGGTGGAAACCTGGTTGCAGCGCCTGAAAATGAAAAGCAAATTGGAGTTCGACGGTACGCGCGTCACCAATCCGCAACTGTCACAAGGGCAGCGCAAGCGCCTGGCTCTGTTGCTGGCGGTAGCTGAAAAGCGGGATATTTTACTGCTGGATGAGTGGGCGGCGGATCAGGATCCCCAGTTCCGCCGTACTTTCTACCGCGAGTTACTGCCTCAGCTGCGCGAAATGGGAAAGACCGTATTTGCCATCAGCCATGACGACCATTACTTTGAACATGCGGATCGCCTGTTGCAAATGCGAGATGGCCATCTGAGCGAACTGATTGGGGATGAGCGCCATCAGGCGAGCCGGGACTCCGTTAGCCAGCTTGATTGAATTGCTTAATTTATTGAGGCGCTAATATTCGCCCCGACATAGCGAGTCGGTTAAGGAATATCTGTCGCCTCATAGGTTTAGGCTAGTTGAGTGATTGTTTATATCGATAATCAAAATCGCCGCCAATGATTTACTCTGTGTCTTGGGGAAAACGGTACATGGCATTGCGCTCGTGGTACCGATTTTAATTGGCAACAGGGTAGTCAGGGGAGCAGGAACGCGCCGATGGATAATCACTCACTCATTCCCACCACAGAGGTCCCAATAGCGGAAACACTAAGATTTCCGCCATCCTGGCAGCTCAATGAGCGGCAACAGCGCTTCATCGAAGATCTTTGGCTGGCGGAAAATCATACCGTGCCCGGTTCAGCCGATAATCTTGCGTCGCCCGGCCAAGATGCCGAACAGCATCTGCAGCAGCGTTAACCCTAGCAAAATCGTCAACGGCACCGTCCAGCCTTGCGTCAAATCATGCACCAGGCCAAACAAGGTCGGCCCCAGTGCGGCCAGCAGATAGCCGATGGACTGCGCCATCCCTGACAGCACCGTTGCCTGATGATGGTGCTGGCTGCGCAGACCAAAGAAGGACAGCGCCAACACCAACGAACTCCCCGCCCCCAGCCCGGCAAATATCAGCCAGATAAGCGAGTGCGCAGGCAGCAACAGCAATCCGCCGACGCCAATAAAGATCAACAGCGAACTGACCAGTGCGATCCCCCGCTGGTCGCGCGCGCGCGGCAGTGCAAACACCATCACAAAGTTGGCGGCGATCGCCACGATCTGATAAACAAACAGCTCGAATCCTGCCTGCTGCGGTGAGGTGCCGTGGCTGGCGGCAAAGGCGCTGAACCAACCGATAATGGTGTAGAAGGTGATGGATTGCAGCCCCATGAACAAGGCCACCTGCCAACCCAGGGCGCTGCTCCAGGGGGAGCGAAAGGTTTCCGTCGTCACTGGCGTGCCGGTTCGGGTAACCGGGGTGGGCTTGCGCTTCAGTTGGGGTAGCCAGATCGCCAATGCGATAAGCGCCGGCAGGCTCCAGCATAGCAGTGAAAAACGCCAGCCGTTATCGTTGAATGCCGCTAACGGTACCGCCATGCCGGAGGCGATAGCGGCCACCAGTGACATCACGGCCGCATAGGTACTGATCATCACCGCAGCCCGATGAGGAAAATCGCGTTTTACCAGCGTGGGTAATACCACGTTGGCAAAGGCGATGGCTGCGCCGATCAACACCGTTCCCAACCACAGCATGCCATCCCACGGTTGTGAACGCAGCACGATCCCGGCGACCAGCAGCGCCAGCGCCAGCCCAAGGGTACGCTCAATCCCGATGCGCTTGGCCAGCGATGGCGTTAATGGCGATAACACCGCAAACAGGATCAGCGGCAGGGAGTTGAGTAACCCGGCGGCAGTGGCAGAAAGCATTAGTTGGCGCTGGATCTGTTCCAGTAACGGGCCTACGCTGGTTAAAGGAGCGCGCAGATTAGCCGCCACCAGCATGATACCGGCCAGCAATAAGAAACGCGTCAAACGGCTGCGTTTAACAACACAATTTGCGGATGGTTCGGGTTGGGGCATGAGATCCTCGCATCAGGCATGCAGCCAATCATTACTGCATGACGAGATGCGTTGATTGACGTTAACGCTTACGTACAGGCAGGGCTGCCAGTATCTACGCGCCAGTTTAGGAAAGATATCCCCGCCTGACAAGAGGTTAAGGAAGCGGCGCTTGGCACCCGCCAGGTGACTTTGATCAAAGCGAGGGAAACTATTGCTGGCAGCATTGCTCGCCATAACGGATAGTAACAGCAGTAAACTTATTGTGAGGAATCGCTATGTCTTCTTTCTACAGCCCCCGCCGTATTGTGCTTTACACCATCGCCGTGATCGTGATTTTGGTGATTGTCGGTCTGGTGACCCACCTGGGTGTCGGTTGGCTAAACTGAGCCAATTAACAGTTTTGTGATGTTGATCACCTAAGGAAAGAAAAGCCTTTCCGCTGCTGCCCGCCAAAGCCGCTTTCACTGTGCTATTTTTCACATACTCTTAACCTGCCGCCCTATCGGCCTGCGGCAGATTTCACTTTTCTCGCGCCCGCCGAGGAAATAGTTTCATTTCATTTCGATCCGAAAGCTTTTTACCCCCATTTGCTGCTAAAACTGCCCTGTAACCCCGATCACAATTTCATTGCTTTCGCTTTGTTGTAATACCGCCGCAGTAGAGCGAAAGCCATCATCTCCCGGCCAAAACCGGAAATCTGAGGACCTATTGCTCATGCCAGTGAACACCGCTAAACGACGTGAACACATTATCGATCTGCTCTGCGAGCACGGAAGCGTGCGGGTGGAACAGCTCAGCAAACAGTTTGCCGTTTCCACGGTGACGATCCGCAACGATCTGCGCTTTCTGGAACGCAAAGGCTGTGCGCTGCGTGCCTATGGCGGGGCGATGCTCAACCAGCAGTTTGCCTTCGACCGCCCGCTACATGACAAGGGGCGCTTGAACCGCGATGTGAAATCACAGATTGCCTGCCGAGCGGCAAGCTACGTGCGTGACGGTGATGCGCTGATCCTGGACTCCGGTTCCACCACGGCCCAGATCGTGCCCTGGTTGAAACCGCGCCGCGATCTGGTGGTGATGACCAATGCGCTGAACATTGCCTATGAGCTGTCAGGTTACGACGGGGTGGAAGTGATGGTATTGGGGGGAAGCGTCCGGCAGAACTCCTATTCGCTCTATGGCCCGGCTGCCGAGCAGCAATTGCGCCAGTACCGCTTCGACAAACTGTTTCTGGGCGTCGACGGTTTCGATCTGGTTGCGGGGATCACTACGCCTCACCCCGGTGAGGCACACCTCAATCGTGTGATGTGCGAGGTGGCGCGCGAAATAATCGCGGTAGCGGATGCCAGCAAGTTTGGTCGCAAGAGCTTTTGCATGATCCGCGAAGTCGGGCAAATTCATCGGCTGATCACAGATAGCCGTCTTCCACAAGATTATCAGCAGGCGCTCAGCGATTTAGGCGTAGATGTGGTGATAGCCGATCGCGAGTAGGGCGCCCTCATGGGGGATTCATGCAGCAGTGGTTACAACTGGTAGCACAGCACAAGGCCGGCCAGCCGGTGGGGATATTTTCCGTTTGCTCCGCGCATCCTTGGGTATTGCAGGCCGCCTTGCGGCAGGCAAAGGCACGTGGCACGTCGGTATTGATCGAAGCGACGTCAAACCAGGTTAACCAGTTTGGCGGCTACACCGGCCAGACCGCCGCACAGTTTCGTGATGCGCTGTGGCAGATGGCGGATGACATCGGGTTACCAAGGAGCGCTATTTGGCTGGGGGGCGATCATCTTGGCCCCAACGCCTGGCAAGACCGTCCGGCACAAGAGGCGATGGCGCTATCCGAAACCCTGATTGACGACTATGTGCGCGCCGGATTTCGCAAGATCCACCTCGACTGCTCCATGTCCTGCGCTGACGATCCCACCCCGTTGGGTGATGAAGTGGTGGCGCAGCGTGCGGCGCGTCTGTGTGCGGTGGCAGAACGAGCCTGGCAGCAAGCGGGTGGTGAAGCTCCGGTATATGTGATCGGAACCGAAGTACCGGTGCCGGGCGGTGCGCAGGAAACGCTGCAAGGCATCCAGGTGACTACGCCACAGGCAGTCTCCGCCACGTTAGAAGCGCACCGTCATGCCTGGCAGCAGGCAGAGCTGAGCAGCGCCTGGTCACGAGTGATCGCCTTGGTGGTGCAACCCGGCGTCGAGTTCGACCATCACAGCGTCGAACATTACCAACCGCAGGCGGCGCAGGAATTGAGTCGCTTTATCGAACGCCAACCGGGTTTGCTGTATGAGGCCCATTCGACCGACTACCAGGCACCGAAGGCTTATTCGCAACTGGTGCGTGACCATTTCGCCATTCTGAAAGTCGGCCCGGCGCTCACCTTTGCGCTGCGTGAGGCGCTGTTTGCCCTCGATCGGATCGAGCGTGAATGGTTGGGGGAGCATTGTTCAGCCCAGTTGTGCGCCACGCTTGAGCAGGTGATGCGTGAACAGCCGCAGCAGTGGAGCCGCTATTATCACGGCAGCCCGCATCAACAGTATCTGGACCGGCACTACAGCCTGAGCGATCGCGTGCGCTATTACTGGCCGCAGCCACAGGTTCAGCAGGCAGTGAATGCGCTGATGGACAATCTACGGAGCAACCCAATCCCGCTGGCCTTGCTCAGCCAGTATTTACCCGATCAGGCACGGGCCTTGAATGCCGGTGAGCTGAGCCAGGATCCGCAAGATTGGGTGATCCACAAAATTACCCAGGTGCTCGACGACTACCACTCAGCCTGTTACCCGGAGGTGCGCTGATATGCCCAATATTCTGATGACCCGTATCGACAACCGCCTGGTGCATGGCCAGGTCGGGGTGACCTGGACCAATACGCTGGGAGCCAATCTGGTGGTGGTGGCCAACGATGATGCCGCTGCCGATCCGGTACAGCAAAACCTGATGGACATGGTGGTAGCCGAAGGCGTGCAGACTCGGTACTTCACCCTGCAAAAAACCATCGATGTGATCCATAAGGCGGCGGATCGGCAAAAGATTTTTCTGGTGTGCAAAACGCCGCAGGACGTATTGAAGCTGGTGCAGGGCGGGGTGCCCATCACCTTCGTCAACGTTGGCAATATGCACTTCGCCGCAGGGAAACGGCAAATCCACAAGACGGTCTCGGTGGATGACGATGACATTGCCGCCTTTCGTGAGCTGGCGGCGTTGGGCGTAGCCTGCGAGGTGCGCCGGGTGCCGGATGAAGCCGGCGAAGCGATAGGCAAACTGCTCGCTTGAGCGCAGGGGGAAGCATGTTAACTGACGCGTTATTGATTGCATTGCTGGCGGGGTTGGCCGGGGTCGACCTGTTCGACGGCCTGACCCACTTCCACCGCCCGGTAGTGATGGGGCCGCTGGTTGGCCTGATCCTCGGGGATGTCACCACCGGCTTGCTGGTGGGCGGGACGCTGGAGCTGGTATGGATGGGCATGGTGCCACTGGCCGGTGCGCAGCCGCCGAACGTGGTGATTGGCGGGGTGGTCGGCACGGCGTTTGCCATTCTCACCAAGGCCGATCCGAAGGTGGCTATTGGCGTGGCGGTGCCGTTCGCCATTGCGGTACAGGGCTGCATCACTCTGTTGTTCACCGCGTTTTCACCCATGATGCACCGCTGCGATCGCATGGTACAGGAACTGAACTGGCGCGGCGTTGAGCGGGTGAACTATCTCGGCATCAGCATCCTGTTTGTTTTCTACTTTGTGGTGGCGTTTTTGCCGATCTACTTCGGTGCCGATGCGGCCAGTGCCATGGTACAGAAAGCGCCGACCTGGCTGCTGGATGGGCTGGCGGTGGCGGGTGGCATGATGCCGGCTATCGGCTTCTCACTGCTGATGAAAGTGATGATGAAGAAAACCTACGTGGCGTATTTCATCCTCGGCTTTATTTCGGTGACGTTCCTTAAGCTGCCGATCCTGGCGGTGGCGCTGGGGGCATTGGCGATCGCGCTGATCGATTTCTTTAACAGTCAACGGGCAGATGCGGACGTGACCAGAAAGCCTGTTCAACCGGAGGACGCCGAAGATGGCATTTGATGATTCTGACGATCTGCTGGCGCAAAAGGCAGCAAAACGCCTGGAACAGGCATTGGCCACCAGCCAGGTAGAGCAGGATGACTATGTTGATAGCCAGCCAGCAGAAGCGCTGACGCGTAGCGATATTAACCGCATGGCCTGGCGCTCGCTGCTGCTGCAGGCATCGTTCAACTATGAACGTATGCAGGCCGGTGGTTGGCTGTATACCCTGATCCCTGGCTTGCGCAAGATCCACCGCAATCCTCAGGATCTGGCGAATTCGATGAAGATGCATATGGAGTTTATCAACGTGCATCCCTTCGACGTCACCTTCCTTTCGGGACTGGTGCTGGCGATGGAGCAAAACAAGGAGAAAGTCTCCACCATTCGAGCGGTGAAGGTGGCGCTGATGGGGCCGTTGGGAGGCATTGGTGATGCGCTGTTCTGGCTGACGCTGTTGCCGATTTGTGCGGGCATCGGAGCATCTCTGGCGCTGGAAGGCAGCCTGTTCGGGCCGATAGTGTTCCTGCTGTTGTTCAACGTGTTCCACTTCGGGCTGCGCTTTGGGCTGGCGCACTATGGCTATCAGGCGGGCACCAGTGCGCTGACGCTGTTGAAAACCCATACCAAACGAATATCCCATGCGGCGTCGATCGTGGGCATGACGGTCATCGGCGCGCTGGTGGCCTCTTATGTACATCTTTCCACGCCGCTGATCATGCATGCCGGTAAGGCCACCGTGGCGTTGCAAACGGACGTGCTCGATAAGTTGATGCCCAACCTGTTACCGCTGTGTTTCACGTTGCTGGTGTTCTTCCTGATGAAGCGCGGTTTCTCACCGGTGAAACTGATCGGTGTGACGGTGGTGATTGGCGTAGTGGGTAAATTTATCGGTTTGCTGTGAGGAAGAGAACATGCCAGGAATTGTCATTACCGGCCACGGCGGTTTCGCCAGTGGCCTGCTACAGGCGGTAGAGCAGGTGGTAGGGGAACAGCCTGCCTGTATCGCGGTGGACTTCCCGGTCCATATGGGTACGGTGGAGCTGAAAGTCGCATTGAGTGCGGCGCTGCAAGCGGTAGAACAAGCGGACGGCGTGGTTTTCCTTACTGATATGCTGGGGGGATCGCCTTTCCGTAGTGCCTGCGAGTTGGCCGATGCGCATGGCAACTGTGAGGTGTTGACCGGGGTGAATATGCAGTTGGCTGCCGAAATGATGCTGGAGCGCGAAGGGCTGAGCCTGATCGAGTTTCGCGACATGGCGCTGGCCTGCGGCAAACGCGGCTTGACCAGCCTGTGGCATGAGCGGCGTAAGGTGAAATGCGCCAACGCCGAGGCTGATGGGATTTGACCCTCACCCCAACCCTCTCCCACAGGGAGAGGGAGTTGATAGCCTCTGCTCTTTTGGAAGTATAGAGATCATATCAGCAACCTCGAGCACCCCTGAGCCAAGCTGAGTCGCTACATTCCAAGGGTTGGAGTGAGAGGAGCTATTGAGGCTAACTCGGTATCGGCAACGGGCTAAGCGCCATCTGGGCCGGGCCATGTTCGTCGCGGCTGAAACGCCAGCAGGTCTGATGATATTTCGCCACGCTGTTGCGGTGTGCCACGCTGACCAGCGTGACCTCCGGCAGTTCGTCGACCAGCAGGCAATACATCAATTGCTCGGTTTCATCATCCAGCGCGCTGGTGGCCTCATCCAGGAACAGCACATCCGGGCGGGTAAGGATCGCACGGGCAAACGCCAACCGCTGCTGCTCGCCCGGTGAAAGACGATGGCTCCAGTTGGCGCTGGTATCCAGCCAGCGTTGCAGGTGCTTCAGCCGGCAGTTTTCCAGGACTTTCAACAACTGCTCATCGCTGTAGTCTTTATCCTGGAGTGGATAGCTTAGCGCTTCACGCAGCGTACCGATCGGGATATAGCTGCGCTGCGGCAGGAACAGCGTAGTGAGATGTTTATCCAGGCCGATCTCACCAGAACCGTAAGGCCAAATCCCGGCAATCGCACGTAGCAGCGTAGATTTACCACAGCCAGAAGGGCCGACGACCAGCACGCGCTCGCCGCGTTGCAGCGTCATGGTTGCCGAACTTAACAGCGGCTGTCCATCGGGCAACGTCAGGCCAACATCGCGCAGCATTAGCGATGAGTGGTCTTCCTGTTGCAGGCTGATGCCGCGGGTCAGGTTATGGACTTCGTCCACCGCCGCGTTAAAGCCAGCCAGACGGTTAACGCAGGCTTTCCAGGTGGCCAGATTGGAAAACGCGTCGATAAACCACGACAGCGAGCCTTGCACCTGGCCAAACGCGGAGGAGATCTGCATCAGCCCGCCCATCTGGATCGCACCGGAGAAATAGCGTGGTGCCGCCACCAGCAGCGGAAAGACAATGGCAAACTGGCCGTAGAAGTTGCTGGCGATATTTAGCCGCCGGGTGATGCGCATGATCGACCACCAGTTGCTGCGGATGGCTTCAAAGCGGTTACTTAGCTGCTGCTTCTCACGTGGTTCACCGTGATACAGCGCGATGGCATCGTTATTTTCACGGATACGGATCAGCCCGAAACGGAAGTTCGCCTCATAGCGTTCCTGATTAAAGCCGAGCATAACCAGCGGCTTGCCGACCCACCAGATCAGCAACGATCCCAGTGCCGCGTACAGCAGGGCAAACCACACCATATAGCCAGGCAGGGTAATGGTATGTTGGGCGATCACAAAGGTCATCGGCCCGCTGATATGCCAGAGAATGGTAATAAACGAACAAAGCGTCACCAAACTGGAAAGGAGGCCGAGCGACAAAGATAAGGTGTACTGGGTCAGGACGTTGAGATCGTCGGAGATACGTTGGTCGGGGTTATCGATAATCTGCTGCTGTTCGGTATGGTAATAGGCCTGATGCGCCAGCCACTTGCCCATAAATTTTTCCGTCATCCAGCGCCGCCAGCGCATCTGTAGGCCCTGGGTCAGGTAGATTTTGTAGACTGCCAGCACGATGAAAGCCAACGCCAGATAGGTAAAGCGCCACAGTTGGGCTTTGAATACCGGATAGTTTTTATTCTGCAGGGCATCGTAGAACACCTGGTTCCACTGGTTGATCAGCACGCTGATATAGACCAGCCCCAGGGATAGGCCAACGATGGCGATCAGCATCGCCCAGGCGCGCCATTTTTCTTCCGAAACCCAAAAGGGTTTGATCAACTGCCAGACGGCCCGTTTTTGTGTGGTGCTCGTGTTCATGAAAATCCAGAAGGTATCGTTTTCTTCTAGCATGGGCACGAGGCTGGTAACAAACAAACCGCCACATGTAAGCAGTTTTGACGTGGCTCATTATTTGCAATACAGCGGAGATAAAACGAGCGCAAGAAACGTTGAGTAGCGTAAGGCGAGGGCGTCTTTGGCGCGGCGGCAAAACACAACACAAAATGAAATTGTTACAACTATGTCCGGGGCGAACAGTGCTCGCCCCGACAGATTTATTTCATGGCATCTTTCAGCAAGGCTTTCCAGCCTTCAACATTCCCCAAATACTCCTGCACTGGGATCTGGGATAGCCGCCCTTGAGTGTCCTCCAGGGCAAAGGTCGGGAAGCCATGCCCTCGGACTTTGGCAAGCAGTGCGCGGCTGTCGGCAATATGCTGTGCCGTTGGCGCGCCGCTGTTCAAACGCATCTCGGCAATAAAGGCAGCAGGATCCAGGCCCAGCTCACTCGCCAGCGCTTCCAACACCGGCGTATCGGCAATACGTCGTCCTTCCCGGTAGTGAGCTTCCTGAATGCGGTGCAGCATATCCAGGCCCCTTCCGGCGAGTTGTTCAGCGGCCAGGATCGCGACGATCGGCGGCTCAGAGTCCATCACCGCCATGGTGTCACGCAGCAGTCCGTTGAAGTAACCGTCGCCGAAGGGCTGGCCGGTTAGCTCGGCAATACGTTTATCATGGGGCATGACGTAATTGCGCCATTCCTCGTTGATGGTTCGGCGGGCATTGCCGGTCATCATGCCACCGGCGTGCAGGGCAACGGTCAGGCCCGGAATAGCTTGCGCAGCCTTGGCCAGCGGGGCTGCACCGTAACACCAGCCGCACAGCGGATCGAAAATGTAATGCAGGGTCGTCATGTTTTTGCTCCTACCGTTTTACTGCGGCCACTTCATTTCGCCTTTCAGCACCTTGGCGCTCAGTTCCAGGCTGGAACCATCTTGCAGCTTTGGATAGTGCTGCTGCATGGCCGCGATCAGTTCCGCGGAGTTCTTGGTTTTTGGCAACTCGCTTTCCAGCGTGGTCAGGTAATTGTGGGTAAAGGTCACCGACTCAAGCGTTTGCGCCGCTCCCGGCAGGAAGTGCCCCGGAACCACTACCTGCGGTTTCAGCGCCTTGATGCTTTCCAGCGTTTGCTGCCAATGAGCGCGTGACTCGACAGTCTGATTATCCGCAATCCACGGATGAATATTGTCACCGGCTACCGGCACACCACCCACCACGGCTTTCAACGATGGGATCCACACAAAGGTGCGGTCTGGCGTTGGGCCATTGAGGCCTTTCACTTCGACCTGCTGGCCATCGATGCTAAAGCTGCTGCCCTGCAACGGCTGCGGCACGATCACGGTTTTCGGCGCATTCTCCTTCAGGATCGGCCCCCAATAGGCGAGTTTACCTGCCTGGGTCGCATTGATCGCTTTGATCGTTTCCGGTGAAGCAATGATATTTGCCTCTGGGAAGGCGGCTTTGATCACGTCCAGCCCGAAATAGAAATCCGGATCCGAATGGCTGATATAGACCGTGGTCAGCTTCTTACCAGTGGCCTGGATCTTTTTCACCAGCTCCTGCGCGTCGTTACGCTGGAATTGGGCATCGATCAGCGCCACTTCGTGTGGGCCGCTGACAATCTCGGAAGAGACCGGGAATACGCTCTTTTCGCCTGGGTTGTACACTTCCAGGGTCAACGTATTAGCCGCATTGGCGAAGGTGCTGAATGAAACGAAGCCGGTTACGGCCAGGGTCAGTAATGATTTCTTAAACATGTGCAGGTGCCTTTTGGGTATTTGTTGTCGTTGGCCAGATGATAGGTTGCATAGAACGGGAGAAAAACCGGATAATAAGCAATTATTCATTGCGTAAATCGAGCGAATCATGGATCGCATTACCGCTGCAGAGGTTTTTGTCACTATCGTTGAACGCGGCAGCATGATTGCGGCAGCGGATACCCTGGCGATGTCGCGGGCTATGGTGACGCGCTATCTGGCGCAGATGGAACAATGGGCTGGCGCACGGCTGCTGCACCGAACTACGCGTAGGCTCAGCCTGACCGATGCCGGGGAGCGCACTTTGGAACGTTGCCGCCAAATGCTGGCAGTAGCGAAAGATATCGATCTGGTGGAAAACGAACAGAGTGACGATTTACGTGGCCTGCTGCGCATCAGTTGCTCGCAATCGCTTGGCCAAACGGCGTTGGTAGGGGCTGTAGCACAGTATCTGAAGCGCCATCCTCAGGTTGCGGTGGATCTGCAAATGGATAATCGGGCGGTCAATCTGGTGGAAGAACGGATCGATCTGGCGCTACGCATCACCAATGAGTTGGATCCCAATCTGATTGCCCGGCCGCTTTCCAACTGCGCTTCGGTGATCTGTGCGTCTCCAGCCTATCTGGCCGCCCATGGCACCCCGCGTCACCCGCAAGATTTAGCTCTGCACAATTGCCTGACCTACTCCTACTTTGGTAAAAGCCTGTGGCACTTTGATGAGCAGGGTGTGAAGTCGGCGGTGGCGGTCAGTGGCAACCTCAGCGCCAACGAGTCGGTGGTGCTACTCGCAGGGACTTTACAAGGGGCGGGAATCTCCATGCAGCCTTACTATTCCGCTGCGCCACTGTTGGCAAAGGGGGAGTTGGTGGAACTGCTGCCGGGGTATCTGTCACAGACGATGGGGATCTACGGCATCTACACCTCGCGCCGCCAAATGCCCGCCACGTTGCGTACCATGCTGGACTTCCTGGTGGAATGGTTTGCCACCGATCCTGGCTGGCGTGCCACGCTACGCTAGCGTTGGATCACCGAAGCCAGACGGGCGGGCAACTGTTGCGCCTGCTGCTGCAAGTGCTGCACAAAGGCGGTGACCAGCGCAGAAGAGGGGCGGTGCAGCGGGCGGATCAGGCTCACGGTAAACGGCACCTCGACGCTGAAGGATCGCACATGAACGCCATTATTGGCGTAATCTAACGCGGTCAGTGGGTTGACGATCGAGATGCCGACTCCGGCCTTGACCATCGCACAGACCGAAGCGGCGCTGTGGGTCTCCATCACCATCCGGCGCTCTATGCCTTGCTCATGGAACAATGCATCCAGCAGTTGCCGATAGCTGTCGGTGCTCGACAGGCTGATAAAGTTTTCTGCGTTGAAGTCCTGCGGCGTCAGCGTGCTTTTCGCAAGCATTGGGTGCCCGGCAGGCAGCACACACACTTCATTCATTGTCAGCAGCGTCATGCGCTCGGTGCCAGCGGGCGTCAGGGTATTCTCCGTCAGGCCCAGATCGTGGCGCTGTGCCGAAAGCCACTCTTCCAGCAACGGTGACTCCTGCGGGATCACGCTGAAGCTCACTTCCGGATAACGATCGACAAAAGGTTTACACACGGCAGGCAGCAGCGATTGGGAAAACACCGGCAGACAGGCAATGGAAAGCTGCGCCTGCTGGAATTGCCGGATACCTGCCGCTGCATTCTTGATGCGATCCAGGCCGTAATAAGAGCGCTGCACTTCTTCAAACAGCCGCAAGCCTTGCACCGTGGGGTAAAGACGGCCACGTACGCGGTCAAACAGTTGCAGTTGGATCAGCTTCTCGAAGCGGGCCAGTTCGCGGCTGACGGTCGGTTGTGAAGTTTGCAGCAGCGCCGCCGCCTCGGTCAGATTGCCGGTGGTCATCACCGCGTGGAAAATCTCAATCTGGCGCAGGGTAATGGCATACATGGCGAAACTCCACGGAGAGGGAAAACCATATCATAAATGAATAGACTATGGCGAAATAGATATTTTTCACACAGAGGCTGCTGCGGCATGATAGTGGAAAATTTGATTATGGGAACCGAACCATGCCACGCGCCTTGAACGATACCTCTACCGCCCTGAACGCCGCCAATCTGTTGGCGCTGCCCCACCGCTTTGGTTGCCCGGTCTGGGCCTATGATGCAGATATCATCAGCCAGCGTATCAGCCAGTTGCAGCACTTTGACGTGATCCGTTTTGCCCAGAAAGCCTGCTCGAATATTCATATTCTGCGCCTGATGCGCGAGCAGGGCGTCAAGGTGGATTCGGTGTCGCTGGGTGAGATTGAGCGCGCGTTAAAAGCCGGTTTTGAGCCGGGTGGCGAGGATATCGTATTTACCGCCGATGTGCTGGATCACGCCACGCTGGCGCGCGTCAGCGAATTGAAAATCCCGGTCAACGCTGGTTCTATCGATATGCTGGAACAGCTTGGTCAGGTGTCTGCCGGGCATCCGGTGTGGCTACGTATCAACCCTGGTTTTGGCCACGGCCATAGCCAGAAAACCAATACCGGCGGTGAAAACAGCAAGCACGGTATCTGGTATGCCGATCTGCCGCAGGCGGTCGCCAAGGTGCAGCAATACGGTCTGAAACTTATTGGGCTGCATATGCACATCGGTTCCGGGGTGGATTACCAGCACCTGGAGCGCGTCTGTGATGCCATGGTGCAGCAGGTGATTGCCCTGGGGCAGGACATTACGGCGATTTCCGCCGGTGGCGGTCTTTCTATCCCTTATCAGCAGGGTGAAGAGGCGATTAATACCGAACACTATTACGGCCTGTGGAACCGCGCGCGTGAGCGAGTTGCCGCACATCTGGGCCATCCGGTGAAGTTGGAAATCGAGCCGGGGCGTTTCCTGATGGCGGAAGCGGGCGTGCTGGTGGCCGAAGTGCGTTCGGTAAAACAGATGGGCAGCCGCCACTTTGTCCTGGTAGACGCTGGGTTCAACGATCTGATGCGCCCGGCGATGTATGGCAGCTATCACCATATCTCCCTACTGCCTGCCGATGGCCGCAATACTGATCATCAACCGCTGCAAGACACCGTGATTGCCGGGCCGTTGTGTGAGTCAGGTGATGTGTTTACCCAGCAGGCGGGCGGCGGTATTGAAACCCGTCCGTTGCCGCAGGTGCGGGTCGGGGATTATCTGGTATTCCATGATACCGGAGCCTATGGCTCGTCGATGTCCTCCAACTACAACAGCCGCCCTCTGCTGCCGGAAGTACTGTTTGAAAACGGTGAGCCTCGGCTGATCCGTCGCCGCCAGACGATTGAAGAATTGATCGGGCTGGAGTTAATTTAAGCGTAGGGGCCAGGCACCACGGACTCACGCAGTTTTAACTCACCGACAAACGGCGTTAGCGGTTGTAGCGCTTCGCCGTTGATCAGACGCAGGGCTTGAGCGATCGCCGCTTCGATCATCGCGTCGATCGGCAGGTAGACGGTGGACAACGCCGGTTGCAGATAGGCGGCGCTTGGTTCATCGTCGAAACCAAACAGCGAAACGTCCTCAGGCAGGCGTTTGCCAGCCTGGTGCAGGGCCTTCATCGCGCCGATGGCCATATCATCGTTGCTGGCAAACAGCGCGCTGAAGGAGTTGCCGCTAGCCAGCAGTGCCTTACAACTGAGGTATCCGCCGGGTACGCTGCTGTCGCCGTTGGTGATCAAGGCATCATTGAACGCAACCTGGTGGTGTTCCAACGCCTGACGATAACCCGCCAAGCGGGATTGGGCGGTGGGTGTATCGATCGGCCCGGTAATGCAGGCGATCTCACGGTGCCCTTGACGGATCAGGTAATCCACCACGTTGAAGGCGGCCTGTTGCTGTTCGAAGAACACGCAGCGTTCACGGGCTTGCGGCAGATCGCGGTTAATGACCATCACCGGAACCGGCAGGTCTTCCAGCAGCTCCATCAGGGCGCTTTCACTCATAAAGCGGGTGTACAGGATAATGGCGTCGCAGCGGCGATCCGCCAGCAGTCGTACTGCCTGCAATTCATCTTCTGGCGTGTCGTGGCCGTCGGTGACGATCAGGTGCTTGCCGCTGGCCTCGACCAGTTTGGCAGCCTGGCGCAGCAAACGGCCAAAGTAGGGGCCGTCAAAATTGGACACTACCAGCCCAATACTGTTGGAGCTTTTATTGGCCAGCGATTGGGCGAGAAAGTTCGGCCGGTAGCCCAATTCATCCATTGCCTTGAACACCGCATCACGCGTGCTTTTCTTCACCTGGCCGGTGCCATTTAAAACGCGGGAAACCGTGGCTTTGGACACCCCCGCGCGCATGGAAACATCCAACATGGTGATCATCAATGGCTACCCTCTTTCAACGTCCGCTGCGGTAAATAGTGCTGAGTCTAGCATAGGGTGAGATCGGCTCGAACATGTTCGACCCCTACAAATTCAGCAACCTATGTTGTTGGGGCACCCATGCATTGATTGGCGTACACTGACGGTGCAGGCGTTTAAGGCATTTTTCCGAGGGGATTAGCGTGTTTCGTATTGTGCATCTGGCGGACTATCCGCAGCATCAGCAACAGGTTATCGATTGGCAGTGGCAGGCGTTTGGCAGCGAAAATAGCCGGGAATTCTTTGCCAGCGTGGTGGCCAGCAGCCTGCGGCATGAAGGTTTGCCGATCACCTTTATCGCCCTGTTGGATGACCAGCCGGTAGGCACCGTGGGGCTGTGGCGCTGTGATTTGATTAGCCGCCAGGATTTAACGCCGTGGCTGGCCGCGCTTTACGTTGAAGAGAGTCAGCGCGGCAGCGGGCTGGGGTTGCAGCTCCAGCAATATGTGCAGGAATACAGCCGCCGGGCCGGGTTCAAGGGGCTATATCTGTATGCCGAGTTTAGCGGTTATTACGAACGCCATGGTTGGCAGCACATCGGCGAGGCGCTGGAGTACCCGGATCGCCCCGTGCGCCTCTACCACCGCCAGTTAGATTAATTTTGCTCGAAAGCGTTATTGATGCTGGCGACCGAATGGCGGCGGACCAGCGTCGGGCTGAACATATTGGTGATCTCCGGTAGCGGCTGGTTGTTGGCCAGCGCTAATGCCAGCTCTGCTGCTTGCGTTGCCATCGCCACCACCGGGTAGCGGATAGTAGTCAGACGTGGGCGCAGATAGCGGGAAATCAGCACGTCGTCAAAACCAATCAGCGAAATCTGGCCCGGAACGTCCACGCTGTTATCACTGAGCACCGAAAGCGCCCCGGCGGCCATCGGATCGTTATAGCAGGTGATGGCGGTAAACTGCTTACCACGGCCCAGCAACTCGGTCATGGCCTGCTCGCCGCCAATCTCATCCGGCTTGCCGTAGGCAACCAGCTTTTCATCCACCGCAATACCGTGTTCTTCCAATGCATCCAGGTAGCCCTGTAGTCGATCGGCAGCATCTGAAATCTGATGGTTGGAGCAGATAAAGGCGATCCGCTGGTGGCCCTGCTGGATCAGATGGCGGGTGGCCAGCCAGGCACCGTAACGATCGTCAAGCGCTACGCAGCGGGGCTCAAACCCAGGCAGCGTACGGTTGATTAGCACCATGCCTGGGATCTGACGCATCCAGACGGTCAGCTCATCGTCGGTCAGCTTCTTGGCATGCACCACCAGGGCCGCACAGCGATGGCGCACCAGTTGCTCAATGGCCTGGCGCTCTTTTTCGGCATTGTGGTAACCGTTACCAATCAGCAGAAAATTATGCGTGGCGTAGGCCACCTGCTCAACGGCTTTTACCATAGCGCCAAAGAAGGGATCGGAAACGTCAGAGACAATCAGGCCCAGGGTTTCGGTGGATTGCTGTGCCAGCGCACGGGCATTGGCGTTGGGGTGATACTGCAATCCCTCCATGGCGGCCAGCACGGCGGTTCGTGAACTTTCGCTGGCTTTTGGGGAGTTATTTATTACGCGGGATACCGTGGCGACGGAAACACCCGCCAGCCTGGCAACATCCTTAATCGTGGCCATATCTGCAACACTTCCTGGGTAATCGCTTACATTCCTCAGTTTTGCGGAAAAAATCGCGCGCCGCAAGGGCTGGTATCGTTAACTTGTGGTGAGCGTTGCATTTATGGCTTTTAAATTCACCTTTTCACCCCAAGAGGATCCAGGGTTAACGGGCGCAACGTGCGGTGCCCCAACGATCCGGGTTGGTTGAGGTTTTTCAATAGTTTCAAAACCATGTCTATCAAAGGAAAAACTACATCGCTGGTTACACTTTGCGCCGGACTGTTGCGATTGGCCGCTGGCGAGAGTTTAGCGTGGCGGGGTAAATTGACTGTCCCAGAGGTATTGATTGGTGAGCAATCGGCATACTCTGTATGTTGAAGCCATTTTCAATTGCACCAACCTACGCGGATGCGTAGGTTTTTTTTTGCCTGCCGTATAGTATTCTTCCCTCAGACCATTGTTAAGGCCATCAACCCCGAGGGAGAGTGGGATGATATATACCGTGTTACGTGCACTGTTTCGCCTGTTGTTTCGTGTTCGTGTCGAAGGCGACGCCAGGCATTTTGATCAGCAGAAACTGCTGATCACCCCGAATCACGTTTCTTTCATGGATGGCGCGCTGCTGGCGTTGTTCTTACCGATCAAACCGGTGTTTGCCGTTTACTCCAGCATTTCCGAACGTTGGTTTATGCGCTGGTTGAAGCCTTATATCGATTTTGTGCCACTGGATCCCACCAAACCGATGGCCATCAAGCATCTGGTGCGCATGGTTGAACAGGGCAGGCCGATCGTGGTATTCCCGGAAGGGCGCATTACGGTGACCGGTTCATTGATGAAGGTCTACGACGGGGCAGCCTTTATCGCCGCCAAATCTGGCGCCACCATCGTGCCGGTACGTATCGATGGCCCGGAGTTCAGCGTGTTTGGCCGTATGGCCGGGGTGTATAAACTCCGCGCCTTCCCACAGACCACCATCAGCATTCTGCCGCCAACCACTTTACCGATGCCAGACGCGCCAAAAGCCAGTCAACGCCGGCAGTTGGCCGGCGACAGGCTGCATCAGATCATGATGCAGGCGCGCATGGATACCCTCAAACCGCAAACCCTGTTCGGCGCGCTGTTGGCCGCACAGCATCGTTATGGCCGCTTCAAGCCCTGCATCGAAGACATAGGTTTCAAGGAAGACAGCTATCATACGCTGCTTAAAAAATCGCTGGGCGTCAGCCGCATCCTGGAGCGCTTTACCGCGCCGAAAGAGCATGTTGGCCTGCTGTTGCCCAATGCCACTATTACCGCTGCCGCTATATTTGGCGCTTCATTGCGGGGCCGTATTCCGGCGATGCTCAATTACACCGCCGGTGTGAACGGGCTGAAAAGCGCGATGACCGCGGCCACCATTAAAACCATCGTCACCTCGCGCCAGTTCCTGGAAAAGGGCAAGTTGACTCACCTGCCAGAGCAGGTGCCGGAAGCCAACTGGGTCTATCTGGAAGATTTGAAAGATACCGTCACCCGCGACGACAAGCTGTGGATCCTGCGTCACCTGTTCCAGCCACAAAAGGCCATGGTGCCGCAGCAGCCAGAAGATGCGGCGCTGATCCTGTTTACCTCCGGCTCGGAAGGCCATCCGAAGGGCGTGGTGCATTCCCATGCCAGCCTGCTGGCCAACGTGGAGCAGATCCGAACCATTGCGGATTTCACCCCGCGCGATCGCTTTATGTCCTCGCTGCCGCTGTTCCACTCTTTCGGCCTGACGGTTGGGTTGATCACCCCGTTGATGACCGGTAGCCGGGTATTCCTCTACCCAAGCCCACTGCATTATCGCGTGGTACCGGAGCTGGTCTATGACCGTAACTGCACCGTGCTGTTTGGGACAGCGACTTTCCTCAACAACTACGCCCGTTTCGCCCATCCTTACGATTTTGCCCGTTTGCGCTATGTGGTGGCCGGGGCCGAGAAGCTGGCCGAAAGCACCAAACAGATTTATCAGGACAAGTACGGCATCCGCATTTTAGAAGGCTACGGCGTCACTGAGTGTGCTCCGGTAGTGTCGATCAACGTGCCTCTGGCGGCCAAAGTTGGCACCGTAGGCCGCATTATGCCGCAGATGGAAGCACGTTTGATCAAGATGGCCGGGATCGATAACGGTGGCCGTCTGCAATTGAAAGGCCCGAACATCATGAAGGGCTACCTGCGGGTTGAACGCCCAGGCGAACTGGAAACTCCGGCAGCCGAGGACGAAAACGGCGTGTTGCAAGCTGGCTGGTATGATACCGGTGATATTGTCAGCTTCGACGAACAGGGCTATTGCACCATTCGTGGCCGCGTGAAGCGCTTTGCCAAACTGGCGGGGGAAATGATCTCGCTGGAGAGCGTGGAACAGTTGGCCGTGCGCCTGTCACCGGAAGGGCTGCATGCGGCCACGGTGAAAAGCGACAGCAGCAAAGGCGAAGCGCTGGTGTTGTTCACCAACGACGCCAGCATTACCCGTGATAGCTTGCTGCGGGTGGCTCGTGAGCAGGGCACCCCGGAGCTGGCGGTGCCGCGTGATATTCGCCTGGTGAAGGCGTTGCCGTTACTGGGCAGCGGCAAACCGGATTTCGTTACTTTGCGCCAAATGGCTGAACAGCCGGAGAAGGCATAATGAATGCAACTGATTCCCCACTGCTGTCACGTTCGATGATCGCGGTGATCTGTGCCCAGTTTCTCTCGGCCTTTGGCGATAACGCCTTGCTGTTTGCTACCCTGGCGCTGATCAAACAGCAAATGTACCCCGATTGGAGCCAACCGATACTGCAAATGGCCTTCGTGGCCACCTATATCATCCTGGCTCCGTTTGTCGGCCAAATCGCCGACAGCTTCTCCAAAGGCCGGGTGATGATGGTCGCTAACGGCTTGAAGCTGGCCGGTGCGCTGGTGATCTGCTTTGGGCTGAACCCGTTCCTGGGCTATACCCTGGTCGGCATCGGGGCGGCGGCTTATTCACCGGCGAAGTACGGCATCCTGGGGGAGATCACCAGCGGCGATAAGCTGGTGAAGGCCAATGGGCTGATGGAAGCTTCCACCATTGCCGCCATCCTGGTGGGCTCGGTAGCCGGTGGCCTGCTGGCAGACTGGCATATTGTAGCTGCACTGGCGGTGTGTGCCGTTGTTTACGGCGCGGCAGTCGTTGCCAACCTGTATATCCCGCGCTTGCCCGCTGCCCATAAGGTGGCCTCCTGGCACCCACGCGTCATGGGGAGCACTTTCTTCAACGCTTGCGTGGTGCTGTGGCGCGATGGGCAAACCCGTTTCTCACTGATTGGTACCAGCCTGTTCTGGGGCGCTGGGGTTACCCTGCGCTTCCTGCTGGTGCTGTGGGTGCCGGTGGCGCTGGGCATTAGCGATAACGCCACGCCAACCATGCTCAATGCGATGGTGGCAATAGGTATCGTGGTCGGGGCCGGGGCGGCAGCCCGCTTTGTGACGCTGGAAACGGTTAAGCGCTGTATGCCTGCCGGGATCCTGATCGGCATCGCCGTAGCCTTCTTTGCCGTGCAAACCAGCATGCTGAATGCTTATGGCGTGCTGCTGGTGATTGGTGTGCTGGGGGGGTTCTTTGTGGTGCCGCTGAATGCGCTGTTGCAAGAGCGGGGCAAACGCTCCGTTGGGGCGGGGAACGCTATTGCGGTACAGAACCTGGGTGAAAACACCGCCATGCTGCTGATGCTTGGCCTCTACTCTTTGGTGGTCAAATTAGGTGTGCCGGTGATCGGCGTCGGGATCGGTTTTGGCGTCGTGTTCGGCCTTGCCATCACCGTCCTGTGGATATCTCAATTCCGCTCGAAAGCCTAACCCCTCACCCCAACCCTCTCCCACAGGGAGAGGGAGCTGGAATGGTGTCGTAATTAGGTACCGTGATCACTCTGCTACCTCCGCAAAGGGGCAGGTACAGTGTCTTGTCAGATAGCGTGTTCAATAAAAGAGAGCTGATTCGGTGCGGTGGTCAGGTAGCTTACTCAATAAAAGAAAGCTGATTCAGTGCGGTGTTCAGGTAGATTTCTGTAACCGAAATCGAACTCGATCGGTCCCCTCTCCCTGTGGGAGAGGGTTAGGGTGAGGGGCATTTATGGTGCAGGAATGGTGAAGCGGCTGTGGATCTCTTCCAGAGCCTGCAACACTTCCTCATTCAACACCACGTCAAAACTGTCGATATTTATCTTCAACTGCTCCAGCGTGGTGGCACCCAGCAAGGTGCTGGCAACGAACGGCTGCTGGCGCACGAATGCCAGTGCCATCTGTGAAGGGTCCAGACCGTGCTTTTTCGCCAGCGCCACGTATTCGGCGATCGCCGCCTGGCTCTGGGCTGAAGAGTAGCGGGTAAAGCGGCTGAACAGGGTATTACGTGCCCCGGCTGGTTTGGCACCGTTGAGGTATTTACCCGACAGCGTACCGAAGGCCAGGCTGGAATAGGCTAACAGTTCGATACCCTCATGTTGGCTGATCTCCGCCAGACCAATCTCAAAGCTGCGGTTTAACAGGCTGTAGGGGTTCTGGATCGAGACGATACGCGGTAATTCGTGTTTTTCTGCCAGTTGCAGGTAGCGCATCACGCCCCAAGGGGTTTCGTTAGAGACGCCGATATAGCGAATTTTGCCGGCCCGGACCTGCTCAGTTAACGCTTCCAGGGTTTCCAACAGTGGGATGGTGGCTTTCTCATCGGTGTACTGATAATTGAGCTTGCCGAAACAGTTGGTGGTGCGCTGCGGCCAGTGTAGCTGGTACAGATCTAGATAATCGGTGTTTAACCGTTTCAGGCTGGCGTCCAGGGCGGCGCGGATATTTTTGCGATCCAACGCCTGCTGTGGGCGAATGCCCGCGTCATTTCCCCGGATCGGCCCGGAGACTTTGCTTGCCAGCACGATTTTATCGCGGTTGCCGCGTGCCTTGATCCAACTGCCAATGTACTGCTCTGTCAGCCCCTGTGTTTCTGGGCGCGGCGGCACTGGATACATCTCTGCGGTATCAATCAGGTTGATGCCAGCGGCTAATGCATAATCCAGCTGTGCGTGGGCATCGGCTTCGCTGTTTTGTTCGCCAAAGGTCATGGTGCCCAGTCCCAGCACGCTCACTTCTAAAGAACTGTGGGGAATACGGTGGTATTGCATTAACGGCCTTCCTTCAATGTTAGCGCTTACGGGCGTGATGCCCGGTAAAACAGAAGCCAGAGATCCAACGGCGTAACACGCCTTACTTGACTATAACCAAGCTAAGAAGATGGTGAAAGAGGAATATAACTGCCGGGGGTAGGGCTAAACCCCTGATTGATAATCCGTCAGGGGTCAGGAAGATGCGGGGCTGGGATTAACGCTCGATAACCTGCGAGACCCGATCGCCGTTAATCTGGCGCTGGTTGCCTTGCTCGTCCTGATAGCTGATCAGGCCGGTATCCTTATCGATTTTAGGCTTACCCTGCGTGAGGATCATATTGCCATCTTTAGTGGCCATCACATAGTTGCTGGAACAGCCTGCTAATCCGGCGACCATCATCAGGGCGGAAATAGCCATTACCCACTTTTTCATGCCGAACACCTTATATACCTAGAATAATTGTCTTAATAGAGTAGCAAACTCTGCCAAAGATGGCTCTCGGACGTATCCCATCTGTGTAAGGAGAAATGACGGTGAAATCAAGGGGCGCAGGGCTAATCAAAGCGTAAAGTGCCTGGCCAGCAGCGCCCGGGTGAAGTTTTTCTTCAGATAGAAGCCGCGCGGTAAGGTGAGGATCGGTTGGCCCTGTTCGCCGGTGGCTTCGGTCAGTGCCTTGTTGTTGGCCGCTTTTGGCCGCAGCTGTAGCACTTCGCCATGGCGGGCAGTGATCCGCTCAACCTGGCCGAGAACGATAAGATCCATCAGTTCTTCCCAATCCCGGCGCAGCATCTCGGTTTCTTCCTGATTGGGCTGCCACAGCAGCGGGGAACCTACGCGGCGCTGTGCCAATGGGATTTGTCGTTCTCCTTCCACCGGGATCCACAGCACGCGTGCCAGTTTGTGGCGTACGTGGCTGCTTTCCCAAGTGACGCCGCTATTGCCTGTCAGCGGGGCTACGCAGACGAAAGTGGTTTCCAACGGGTTACCGGCGGCGTCGACCGGGATGGTTTTCAACTCAATGCCCAGCTCTGGGAAATCCTGTTCAGGCTTGCTGCCCGCCATGGCACCCAGATAGAACTCCAGCAGCATGCCGACCCAACCTTTATCCCGTTTGAGATCCTTGGGAATGCTGACCTGGGCACGAGCTGCCAGTTCACCAAGGTTAAAGCCAGCCAGCGCCTGGGCACGGGCTAATAATTGCTGCTCGTTTTCTGGCGGCAGCGGGGATAAACACGCCATAAATCAGACCTATGCATTATGGTTAAAAAATGTACCGAATTTACTCACAGCCTTAAAAGGGAAAAGCAGGCTGGGGAAAACAACAATAGTAGCATGATTTTGCATGACTTTTTGGCTACCCCATCGCGGTAGAAAAATTTCAATGTGGGGTTGTGCACCTGTAGCCACCGACAATAAACAGGATCTTACACCTATTTATCCACAGATTTCTGGGATAACCCAACTTTTTGCCGATCACTGGTTTGATTTACAGCCTTGACGCGGGGCATTTTTTACGAATTTGGCGGTTTTATAGGTCACTGGGTATAATAATCTGTGGATAAAATCCGCATTGGTGGATCTTTCGCCAGAGAAAGATCCAAAGCGTGCATAGATCACATTTTTACCCTGTTCATAACTGTGTTTAAGTCATTATTACATTGTATTTAAAGGAATAATAAAAAATTAAAAATACGGCGAATTTTAAGTTCAATCGAGTTTTCCCGGCTTATCCCTAGAGTTCTTCACACACCTATCCACAGAAAAAGTGAATAAAACCGCCCTCGAACCTCGTTACATGTTTATAACTTTGCCATTATCTGTGAGTTATCCCAATGTTATCCGAGCGACGGTGCTGCAAAGCAGTGGTTTACCGCCTGTGGCTTGTGTGAAACAATCAGGTTATCAATACGAATTTATGCTTATCGAGGTAGTCCGGTGATCGATGATGATGGCTACCGCCCGAATGTTGGTATCGTAATCTGTAATCGTCAGGGGCAGGTCCTATGGGCCCGCCGTTACGGTCAGCACTCCTGGCAGTTTCCCCAAGGGGGAATAAACCCTGGCGAAACGCCTGAGCAGGCGATGTACCGTGAGCTGTTCGAAGAAGTGGGGCTGAGTAAAAAGGATGTGCGTATCCTGGCCTCAACCCGCAACTGGTTGCGCTATAAATTGCCAAAACGTTTGGTGCGTTGGGACACAAAGCCGGTTTGTATCGGCCAAAAGCAGAAATGGTTTCTGCTGCAGTTAATGTGCAATGACGCGGATATCAACATGCAGCGCAGCAGTACGCCGGAGTTTGACGGCTGGCGCTGGGTGAGCTTCTGGTATCCGGTGCGCCAGGTGGTGTCGTTTAAACGCGACGTGTACCGCCGGGTTATGAAAGAGTTTGCCGCAACCGTCATGCCTATGCAGGAACTGGCAGCGCAGCGGCAGCCTCCTGCTTATCGCCGAAAGAGAGGTTAAGTCAAACCGACTATGCTCACGCGCTTGCGAGAAATTGTTGAGAAAGTGGCCGCGGCGGCCAGTCTGACAGATGCGCTGGATCTTTTGGTCAATGAAACCTGTCTGGCGATGGACACCGAAGTTTGCTCCATCTATCTGGCAGACAACGACCGCCGCTGTTATTACCTGATGGCGACGCGCGGGTTGAAAAAGCCCCGTGGGCGAACTATCGCCCTGGCCTTTGACGAAGGCATCGTCGGCCTGGTCGGGCGGCGGGCAGAGCCGATCAACCTGGCGGATGCCCAAAGCCATCCCAGCTTCAAATATATTCCGCAGGTCAAAGAGGATCGTTTCCGATCCTTCCTTGGCGTGCCGATCATTCATCGCCGCCAGTTGCTTGGCGTGTTGGTGGTGCAGCAACGTGAACTGCGCCAGTTTGACGAAAGCGAAGAATCCTTCATGGTTACCCTGGCTACCCAAATGGCCGGGATCCTCTCGTTATCACAGCTAAACGCCATTTTTGGCCAGTATCGCCAGACCCGCATTCGGGCGCTGGCTGCGGCTCCTGGCGTGGCAGTGGCGGAGGGGTGGTTAGATAGCAGCCAGCCTTCACTTGATCAGGTGTATAAAGCCTCCACGCTGGATACCGTCAGCGAGCGCGAACGCCTGACACAGGCGTTGGAAGAGGCTGGGGCAGAGTTCCGCCGCTTCAGTAAGCGTTTTAGCGCCAGCTCGCAAAAAGAGAGCGCGGCGATCTTCGATCTCTATTCCCACCTGCTCAACGATGCTCGCCTCAAACGTGAACTGTACGCGGAGATCGATGCCGGTTCGGTAGCCGAGTGGGCGGTAAAACAGGTGATTGAAGCCTTCGCTGCCCAGTTTGCTACCTTGCAAGATACCTATATGCGCGAGCGTGCCAGCGACCTGCGTGCGCTTGGCCAACGTCTGCTATTCCACCTCGACGATACCACCCAAGGGGCCAGCCAATGGCCAGCCCGATTTGTGCTGGTCGCCGATGAGCTGACGGCAACCCTGTTGGCCGAAGTGCCGCAGGATCGCCTGGCTGGCGTGGTAGTGCGGGACGGTGCTGCCAACTCCCATGCCGCGATCCTGGTGCGGGCTATGGGCGTGCCAACGGTGATGGGGGCGGACATCCAGCCTGCGCTGTTGGCCCAGCGAATGCTGATTGTTGATGGCTATCGCGGCGAGCTGCTGGTCGATCCGGAACCGGTGCTGGTGAAGGAATATCAACGTCTGATCAGCGAAGAGCAGGAGCTCAGCAAGCTGGCAGAAGACGACGTTGAACAGCCCGCAGAGCTGAAAAGCGGTGAGCGGATCCAGGTGATGCTGAACGCCGGCCTTAGCCCGGAACATGAACAACTGCTGGGTGCGCGCGTGGACGGCGTTGGCCTGTACCGCACCGAGATCCCGTTCATGCTGCAAAGCGGCTTCCCGTCGGAGGAGGAGCAGGTGGCGCAATATCAGGGCATGCTGCAACTCTTCTATCCGCACAAGCCGGTGACGCTGCGTACGCTGGATATCGGCGCTGATAAACAGTTGCCCTACATGCCGATCAGCGAGGAAAACCCGTGCCTCGGTTGGCGGGGGATCCGCATTACGCTGGATCAGCCAGAAATCTTCCTGATCCAGGTGCGCGCCATGCTGCGTGCCAATGCGGGAACCGGCAATCTGGGGATCCTGTTGCCGATGATCACCAGCCTGGAAGAGATCGACGAGGCCAAGCGCCTGATCGATCGCGCCGGGCGAGAAGTGGAAGAGATGCTGGGGTACGACATTCCCAAGCCGCGGATTGGCGTCATGCTGGAAGTGCCGTCGATGATCTTCCTGATCCCTTATCTGGCCGCACGCGTCGATTTTATCTCGGTGGGAACCAACGATTTAACTCAGTATCTGCTGGCAGTGGATCGTAATAATACCCGCGTTGCTTCGCTGTACGACAGCCTGCATCCAGCCATGTTGCAGGTGCTGAAATTGATCATCGATCAGGGGACGGCGGCCGGGCTGCAGGTAAGCCTGTGCGGTGAACTGGCGGGAGACCCGATGGGCGCTCTGCTGCTGGTGGGTATGGGTTACCGTAATCTGAGCATGAACGGGCGCAGCGTCGCACGGATCAAATATCTGTTGCGCCATATCGAGCTGGAAGATGCGCAAGGGCTGGCCCAGCGGGTATTGAGTGCCCAGATGACCACCGAGGTTCGCCACCAGGTAGCGGCGTTTATGGAACGCCGTGGCATGGGGGGGCTGATCCGCGGCGGCCGTTGATTAGGCGTTGTCCAGCCCGTTAAGCGTTGACCTATTTTTTTACAGAACTTTTCCCTGCCGGCAAGCCCGGACGTGGTTAAGCCTATGTTATGATGCGCCATCTCAATGCGGTGCTCCCGTTGCACGGGCTTTGCACCGCGTTTGGCACCTGCCGCCCCCGCTTGGGGATGAATAACAGACATATTGTGGTGATAGATGAGCACTAGCTATCTGGCGTTTCCAAAATTTGATCCGGTGATTTTCTCTATCGGCCCGGTCTCTTTGCACTGGTACGGTTTGATGTACCTGGTTGGCTTTGTTTTTGCCATGTGGTTGGCGGTACGCCGCGCGAACAAGCCCGGCAGCGGTTGGACCAAAGACGAAGTGGAAAACATGCTGTATGCCGGTTTCCTTGGGGTCTTTATTGGTGGCCGTGTCGGTTACGTGCTGTTCTACAACCTGCCGCTGTTCCTGGATAACCCGCTCTACCTGTTCAAAGTCTGGGATGGCGGTATGTCATTCCACGGCGGCCTGATTGGCGTGATCGCGGTGATGCTGTGGTTTGCCCGTCGCACCAAGCGCAACTTCTTCCAGGTTTCTGATTTTATTGCCCCACTGATCCCGTTTGGTCTGGGCGCTGGCCGCCTGGGTAACTTTATCAACGGGGAGTTGTGGGGGCGTGTTACTACCAATACTCCTTGGGCGATGCTGTTCCCAAGCTCGCGTCCGGAAGATATCGCCATCGCTGCCGCCAATCCTCAACTGCTGCCGCTGCTCAACGAATATGGCGTGTTGCCACGTCATCCGTCGCAGCTGTATGAAATGGTGCTGGAAGGCATCGTGCTGTTTATCATTCTGAACCTGTTCATCCGCAAACCTCGTCCGATGGGGGCCGTTTCGGGCCTGTTCCTGATTGGCTATGGCACGTTCCGCATTATCGTCGAGGCGTTCCGCCAGCCGGATGCTCAGCTTGGCCTGTTTGACGGGGTGATCAGCATGGGGCAAATCCTGTCCGTGCCGATGGTGCTCGCCGGTATTATTATGATGATCTGGGCGTATCGTCGTCGTCCACAGCAACAACAGTCGTGAGGAAAAATGAAACAGTATCTGGATTTGATGAACAAAGTGCTCGCCGAGGGCACCCCTAAAGCCGACCGTACCGGCACTGGCACGTTGTCGATTTTCGGCCACCAGATGCGTTTCAACCTGCAGGAAGGCTTCCCGTTGGTGACTACCAAGAAATGCCACCTGCGGTCGATCATTCATGAGCTGCTGTGGTTCCTGAACGGCGATACCAACGTGGCGTATCTGCGCGAAAACAACGTCAGCATCTGGGACGAATGGGCTGATGAAAACGGCGATCTTGGCCCGGTCTATGGCAAGCAATGGCGTGCCTGGGGCGCGGCGGATGGTCGCGAGATTGACCAGCTAAGCACCGTGTTGCAACAGCTGAAACAGGATCCGGATTCACGCCGTATTATTGTTTCTGCCTGGAACGTGGGGGAGCTGGATAAGATGGCCTTGGCACCGTGCCATGCCTTCTTCCAGTTCTATGTGGCAGACGGCAAACTCTCCTGCCAGCTATATCAGCGCTCGTGTGACGTGTTCCTCGGCCTGCCGTTCAATATTGCCAGCTATGCGTTGCTGGTCCATATGATGGCGCAGCAGTGCGATCTGGAAGTGGGCGATTTCGTCTGGACCGGTGGCGATACCCATCTGTACAGCAACCACATGGAGCAGACGCAGCTGCAATTAACCCGCGAGCCGCGTGCGTTGCCGAAGCTGGTGATCAAACGCAAGCCTGCCTCGCTGTTTGATTATCGCTTTGAAGATTTTGAGATTGAAGGCTACGATCCGCACCCGCCGATCAAGGCTCCTGTCGCTATCTGATTTGCTGAGGGCCGTATCCGGCCCTCTTTCTTACTCCCACTGAAAGTAGGCGCGCCGCATGCTGCGCTCGTGCTGCATTGCCAAAAATGCGAAGCCGTACTCAACTTCCCCCAGCTTGTTACCCGCTAACTAAAAATTCTGCGTATCATTTGCCAGCCTGAGAAAAGGTGCCTTTCATCGTGCCTCTGGCTGATTACACTCGCCGTATGAACCGATATAAAAATAGCCCCGAACACCAGCAAGGCTTGACGCTGATCGAACTGATGATCGTGATGGTGCTGGCGGGGATGCTGACCTCTTGGGGGATTAGCCAGTGGCATCATTATCAACAGGCGCTACGGCTTGAGCAGACCGCCCAGCAACTGCTGGCATTCTTAACGCGCTTACAGGCCGATGCCAACTGGCATAACCGCAACGCGTTATTGTGGTTTCGGCCTGGGAAAATCTGGTGCATAGGCAGCGGCCCGCAGGTGGCACCTTGTAGTGCATTGGCGGACCGGGTTTTTACCCCAGAACACCTGGATGTGGAGTTACAAGGTTATACCCAAAAGGAGATGGGATTTTATGGGGTGCGCAACAATGCGCAGGCCGGGCATATCCTGCTGGGCAATCCGGCTGGCCGCATACGTCTGGTGCTGTCTGCCAAAGGTCGGCTGCGGCTGTGCAGCGAAGAAACTGCTATCCGGAGCCTGCCCTTATGCGAACCTTAGAACAAGGCTTTACCCTGCCGGAGGTGCTGCTGGCGATGACATTCGGCAGCCTGATTGCATTGGCGGCGGCGAAAACCTTACCGATACTGCGTCAGCAGACGGTTGATGTAGGCCGTCATTATCGGTTGGAGCTGGTGTTACGCCAGCTGGCTTTCGGGATTGAAAAGGATCTGCGCCGCAGCGGGTTTTGTGCCGGGCAGTGTCAGGGGCGTTCGTTGCTGATTGGCCATGCAGCGGGGGAAGCGCTGGGCAGCTGTGTGATCGTAGCCTACGACCTTAACCGCAATGGTAACTGGGAAAGCGGCGGCGATGCCGAGTATTTTGGTTACCGCCTGCGGGCCGGTGGGTTGGAGGGGCAAAGCGGCGTGACCCAGTGTCAGGGCAGCGGCTGGGAACGTTTGCTCGATCAGGAGGAGGTACGGATTGAGTCTTTTTCTGTCAGCCAGATTGCGGGGCGCGATGGCAAGTTCTTGATGTTGTTTACCCTAAGTGGCCGCTCAACGGTGCGGGCAAATATAGAACGCCGCCTGGAGTGGGCGGTTAGCATGGAGGCACCCTAGAGATGGATAGGCAGCAGGGGGGCAGCACATTGGCTGCGGTGATGTTGTTGCTGGTGATGGGGCTGATGCTGCTCACCGCCCAGCAGCGGCAATTGGACAGTGCGCTACTGCTGGCCGTCGATCAGCAGCGCTATCTGCGGGCCTACAACGAGGCGGCTTCGGCCCTAAACTGGGGGCTGGCGCAGCCGTGGCCACGGGAGTCTCTACAGGCGAACCACTGGTCCTGTCAGCAGCTAAGCGGCGAAGCTCTGCAAGCCTGCGCCCGGCTATCAGCCCGTACCGGTCTGGTAATGGTGCGTGGGGCTGGAGATGTTGCGGGAGCGGAGCCCTTGTGGCTATACCAACTGGCTACACAGCAAGGCGGGGCTGGTGACCACCTGCTGAAAGCGCAAAAAGGCGGCTGGCTGGATTTCTGTCCGGAAAAGCGGGAAAGCGACTGTGCTGAATAAACCAGCTGGCCGGCGAACTCAGCGGGGTTTCAGCCTGCCCGAAGTGTTGATCGCGGCATTGTTGTTCACCGTCTCGCTGCTAGGGCTGTTACAATATCAGCAGGTGCTGTTGCTGGCATTTCAACGGCAGTGGCAATATCGACAGGCCTGGTCTCTGGCGCACCAACAGCTGGAAATATTCAGTGCCGGTGCCGAAATAAGCCATGCCATATCGCTACCACCAAATTGGCACTACCAGGTCGAAACCTACCAGGCGCAAGGCTCATGCCTGCGGCGTACGGTGAAGATACAAACGCCGCTTCACCAACAGATTGAACTCAGCCGCTGGTATTGCGGGCAGTAGCTTGGGCGTTGCATGTAGCGCCCCTATGTAGTGGGCCAGTGAGGTTTGTCAGTCGTCTTGATCGGCATCCCTCTAAATATTGGTCGAGATGTTCTCGATCGGTTCCCTCTCCCTGTGGGAGAGGGTTAGGGTGAGGGGGAATTTGGTCACTAAAATTACGGCCAGTAGCACGAGTGTTGTTAGACTTGCCCGGACTCTTTTTGCCGAGGTGTTCTCGATCGGTTCCCTCTCCCTGTGGGAGAGGGTTAGGGTGAGGGGCCGTTGACTCAGTAGTCGGTAATGCCCTTTTTCGCTTCCAAGGAGCCTCATGTTTACGGTTTATCATTCCAATCAACTGGACTTGCTGAAAACGCTGACCAGCGCGCTGATAGCGAGAGAACCTTTGGCCGATCCGTTTCAGCAGGAAGTGGTGCTGGTGCAAAGCCCCGGCATGGCGCAATGGTTGCAGATGCAGCTGGCCGAGCAGTTTGGCATTGCCGCGAATATTGTTTTCCCGCTCCCGGCGACCTTTATCTGGGACATGTTCACCAAGGTATTGCCCGGCATACCCAAAGAGAGCGCCTTTAGCAAAGATGCCATGACCTGGAAGCTGATGTGGCTGCTGCCAGGCATGCTGACCCGGCCCGAGTTTACTCCTTTACAGCATTACCTGACCGATGACGCCGACAAGCGCAAGATCCACCAGCTCGCCGGGCGTGTTGCCGATCTGTTTGACCAATATCTGGTTTATCGCCCGCAGTGGCTGGAGAGTTGGCAGCGTGGGGAAACGGTAGAAGGGCTGGCAGAGGCGCAAAGCTGGCAAGCCCCCCTGTGGCATCGGCTGGTGGAATATACCCACGAGCTGGGTCAGCCTGAATGGCACCGTGCCAACTTATATCGCCGGTTTATTAGTACCCTGGAGAATGCCACTCAATGCCCTGCGGGATTGCCGCCACGGGTGTTTATCTGTGGGATTTCTGCCTTGCCGCCAATCTACCTGGAAGCGCTGCAGGCTTTGGGTAAACATATTGATATCCATCTGATGTTTACCAACCCCTGCCGCTATTACTGGGGCGACATTCAGGACTATGCCTTCCTGGCCCGTTTGCAGAGCCGCAAACGCCGCCACTATCACCAGGCACGGGAGCAAGGCTTGTTCCGTCAGCCGGAACAGGCAGCCCAACTATTTGATGCCGAGGGCGAGCAACAACTGAGTAACCCGCTGCTGGCTTCCTGGGGCAAGTTGGGGCGCGATCATCTGTATTTACTGTCGCAGATGGAGGCGGTGCAGGAAGTCGATGCCTTTGTCGAGATCCCGGCTGATAGCTTGCTGCACGCCATTCAGCACGACATGCTGGAGCTGGAAGATCACGCACTGATCGGCACCACGCCGGAAACCCTGGAGCGCAGTGACAATAAACGCCAGCTCGATCCGCAGGATCGCTCCATCAGTCTGCATGCCTGCCACAGCCCGCAGCGCGAAGTCGAGGTGCTGCACGATCGGTTGCTGACCATGCTGGCAGAAGATCCCCAACTTACCGCGCGCGACATCATCGTGATGGTGGCGGATATCGACAGCTACACCCCGTATATTCAGGCGGTGTTTGGCAATGCCCCCGCCGGGCGCTATCTACCGTTTGCCATTTCCGACCGCAAGGCCAGGCAGGCACATCCTGCGCTACAAGCCTTTATTTCCCTGCTGGATCTGCCGCAAAGCCGTTTTACCTCAGAGCAGGTACTGGCGCTGTTGGACGTGCCCGCGCTAGCGGCACGTTTCTCGATTCAGGAAGAGGGCTTAAGCCTGTTACGCCACTGGACTGGCGAATCCGGGGTACGTTGGGGGCTGGATGATGACAACGTGCGTGAGCTGGATCTGCCTGCAACCGGGCAGCATACCTGGCGGTTTGGCCTGACGCGGATGCTGCTGGGCTACGCCATGGACAGTAACGCCGGGGATTGGCAGGGCGTATTACCTTACGATGAGTCGAGTGGATTAGTAGCCGAACTGGCCGGGCAACTGGCCGATCTGCTGGCACAACTCAGCCGTTGGCGGCAAATCCTCAGTGAAGAACGACCGTTAGCCGAATGGTTGCCGTTGTGCCGCCAACTGCTCAATAGCTTCTTTGAGACGGACAGCGAAACGGAAGAGGCGTTGGCGCTGATCGAAGAGCAGTGGCAGAAAGTGGCCAGCTTTGGCCTGGCGGCGCGTTATCCCGATGCCGTGCCGTTGACGTTGCTGCGCGATGAACTGGCCGCTCGGCTCGATCAGCAGCGTATCAGCCAGCGTTTCCTGGCTGGCCAGATCAACTTCTGTACCTTGATGCCCATGCGTTCCATTCCGTTCAAGGTGGTCTGCCTGCTGGGCATGAACGACGGTGTCTACCCTCGCACCTTGCCGCCGCTGGGGTTTGACCTGATGGCGCAGCAGATTAAGCGCGGCGATCGCAGCCGCCGTGACGATGACCGCTACCTGTTTCTGGAGGCGATCCTCTCTGCCCAGCAGCAGCTGTATATCAGCTTTATTGGCCGTTCCATTCAGGATAACAGCGAGCGCTATCCTTCCGTATTGGTCACTGAACTGTTGGAATATCTGCAGCAAAGCTATTGCCTGCCCGGCGATGAAGGGCTGGATGCGGACGGCAGCGCACGCAGGGTCGGTGAGCACTTGCTTAAACGCCATGCCCGCATGCCGTTTGCTGCGGAAAACTTCCTGCCGGGGAGCGAAGATCAAAGCTATGCGGCAGAATGGTTGGCCGCTGCCGATGGCCGTGGCGCTGCACATCCAGAATTTAATCAACCGCTGGCGGAGGATGAGAAAACCCAGGTTTCTCTTGATGAACTGCTCCGTTTTTACCGCCATCCGATCCGTGCCTTCTTCCAGCTACGTCTTGGCGTTAACTTTATTCTGGAAGAGACCGATCTGCCGGAAGACGAGCCTTTTACGCTGGATAACCTCAGCCGCTATCAGTTCAACAGCCAATTGCTGAACACGCTGATCGAGGGGGAGGACGCAGGCAAGTTATACCAACGTGTGCGTGCATCGGGGGGATTACCTTACGGGGCTTTCGGTGAGATTTACTGGCAAAAGCAGCAGGAAGAAATGGCGGAGCTGGCCGAGCGGGTGCGTGAACAGCGCCAGGAGAATGGCAGCCTGGAGCTGGATATCGACGTGGCGGGCATGCGTATCACTGGCTGGCTGCATCAGGTACAGCAGGATGGCTTGCTACGCTGGCGGCCGGCAACGCTTTCGGCCGTAGACGGCATCTTGCTTTGGCTGGAGCACTTGGTGTATTGCTGCGTTGGCGGTAGCGGGGAAAGCCGTATGTTTGGCAGCAAGAATTCCGCCTGGCGCTTCGCTGCGCTCGCAAGCGAGGATGCCCACGCGCAGTTGGCGGAGCTGGTAGCGGGCTACCGCCGTGGCCTGTCGCAGCCGCTGATGCTGCTCAATAAAAGCGGCTGGGCCTGGTTGAGTCAATGTTATCAGGCACAAACGCAGCAGATAGACTGGGATGAAGAAGTCCAGATCAAGGCGCGTGCCAAGCTGCTACAAGCCTGGCAGGGCGATCAGCGGATCCCGGGCGAGGGAGCAGATCCCTATACCCAGCGCGTTTTCCGCCAAATGGATAATGTTCGCCTTGAACAAATCCTGAAAGAAACAGAGTGTTACCTGTTGCCCGTGGCCCGCAATAACCTGGGGTAACCCCCCTCACGGTGGCACAGGTCGCAGTGAAGTGATAAAAATTTTACGCTTTTATACTCAACCATTGAGGTTAAGTCTGGTCTTACATAACGTATAGGCATATACGTTGTAGAGTGGCGTACGCTGCGCCCCCAACGATGTGGGCTATAGTGAGTTGAGTGTTTAAAACCGTAATGCTTTGAGTTAGAAATTGAATTTCATTGGGCATCGCTTTCGGTTGTGTCATTTTGCACCGTGCTGTCACCGTCAGGGAGTTGGCGAGACAGCCAGAGAACAGGGGTTTATTTTGGATATGCGCAGACTGTTGACCCGCATTACCGGGTTGATGTTATTGGTTATGTTTTGGGCGCCGTTAAGCTGGGCCGCGCAAGGCTGGCAACCGCTGGCGGAAAAGATCAACAAAAGCGATCACGATCCGCGTGAATACCAGGCTATCAAGCTGGATAACGGCATGACCGTACTGTTGGTGTCCGACGCGTTGGCACCAAAGTCACTGGCTGCTCTGGCGCTGCCGGTCGGCTCGCTGGAAGATCCCAACAGCCAACTTGGCCTGGCTCACTACCTGGAACATATGGTACTGATGGGTTCCAAGCGCTATCCAGAACCCGAGAACCTCTCCGAGTTTTTGAAAAAGCACGGTGGTAGCCACAATGCCAGCACCGCGTCTTACCGTACTGCGTACTATCTGGAAGTGGAAAATGACGCTTTAGAACCCGCTGTCGATCGTATGGCCGATGCCATTGCCGAACCTATTTTGGATCCCGGCAATGCGGACCGCGAACGCAACGCGGTGAATGCCGAGTTGACGATGGCGCGCTCTCGTGACGGTATGCGCATGGCGCAGGTTGGGGCAGAAACCCTCAATCCGGCTCACCCTAGCGCACGTTTTTCTGGCGGCAACCTCGAGACGTTGCAGGACAAGCCAGGCAGCAAGCTGCATGAAGAACTGGTTAGTTTTTATAAGCGTTACTATTCTGCCAACCTGATGAAGGGCGTGCTGTACAGCAACCAATCCTTGCCTGAACTGAGAGCGCTGGCGGTCAAAACCTTCGGCCGCATTCCTAATCACGATGCGAAAGTGCCACCGATCACCGTTCCGGCGGTCACCTCGGAGCAGCAGGGCATCATTATTCATTATGTACCGGCGCAGCCGCGCAAGCAGCTGAAGGTCGAATTCCGTATCGATAACAACAGCGCCGAGTTCCGCAGCAAAACCGATACCTATATCAGCTACCTGATTGGCAACCGCAGCACCAATACGCTTTCCGACTGGCTACAGAAGCAGGGGCTGGCAGATGCCATCAATGCGGGTGCCGACCCGATGATCGATCGCAACGGTGGCGTGTTCTCAATCAGCGTTTCCTTGACCGATAAGGGGCTGGCGGAACGTGACCGGGTGGTGGCAGCGATCTTCAGCTATCTGAAAATGCTACGTGGTGAAGGGATCAAGCAAAGTTATTTTGACGAGATCGCTCATGTACTGAATCTGGATTTCCGCTATCCGTCGATTACCCGCGACATGAATTACATCGAATGGTTGGTGGACACCATGCTGCGCGTGCCTGTAGAGCATACGCTGGATGCGCCGTATCTGGCCGATCGCTACGATCCTGAAGCCATTGCTGAACGCCTGGGGCAAATGACGCCACAAAATGCGCGTATCTGGTTTATCAGCCCGAATGAGCCACACAACAAAACGGCTTACTTTGTCGAGGCACCTTATCAGGTCGAGAAAATCAGCGCGGAACGTTTCGCGAAATGGCAGCAGTTGGGTAAAGATATCGCACTTTCTCTGCCGGGGCTGAATCCTTATATTCCGGATGAGTTTACCCTGAACAAACCCTCACATGAGTTTACCAAACCGGAAATGGTGGTGAACCAGCCAGGGCTGCGGGTGCTGTATATGCCAAGCCGCTATTTTGCCGATGAACCCAAGGCCGATGTGACTGTCGCGTTGCGTAACGCCAAAACCATGGATTCCGCGCGTAATCAGGTGCTGTTCTCGTTGATGGATTATCTGGCGGGGATCTCGCTAGATGAGTTGAGCTATCAGGCTTCTGTGGGTGGGATTAGCTTCTCTACCTCGCCTAATAATGGCCTGATGTTTAGCGCCAATGGCTTTACCCAGCGTCTGCCACAGCTGTTGACCTCGCTGATTGAAGGCTACTCCAGCTTTACCCCAACGCAAGAGCAGTTGGAACAGGCGAAATCCTGGTATCTGGAACAGTTGGATTCCGCCGAGAAGGGTAAAGCCTTTGAGCTGGCGATCCAGCCGGTACAGATGCTGTCCCGCGTGCCTTACTCCGAGCGTAGCGAACGCCGCGAAGTGCTGAAAACCATTACGTTGCAAGACGTGCTGGCTTACCGTGACAGCCTGATGGCCGGGGCCACGCCGGAGTTACTGGTAGTGGGCAATATGAGCAAGCAACAGGTGGACACGTTGGCTTCTTCACTGAAGCAGAGCCTGGGTTGTACTGGTCTGGAATGGTGGCACGGCGAAAACATCGTGATTGCCAAAAACCAGTTTGCCAACCTGCAGCGCCCTGGCAGCAGCACCGATTCGGCGCTGGCGGCGGTGTATGTCCCAACGGGATATGATGAAGTGACCAGCATGGCGTATAGCTCATTGCTGGGGCAGATCATCCAGCCGTGGTTCTACAGCCAATTGCGTACACAAGAGCAGCTCGGCTATGCGGTGTTCTCCTTTGCGATGCCGGTTGGCCGCCAGTGGGGCATTGGCTTCCTACTGCAAAGCAACAGTAAGCAGCCAGCCTACCTCTACCAGCGTTATCAAGATTTCTACCCGAAAACGGAAAAGCGTCTGCGTGAATTGAGTGATGCCGATTTTGCCCAATACAAACAGGCCATGATCAATGAACTGCAACAGCGTCCACAGACCTTAGGTGAAGAAGCGGGCCGCTTTAGCAGCGATTTCGATCGCGGTAATTTCGCCTTCGATACCCGTGAAAAGCTGATCGCTCAGGTACAGACTCTGACGCCTGCCAAGCTGGCGGATTATTTCCATCAGGCGGTGATTAAGCCACAGGGTCTGGCACTGTTGTCTCAGGTGAGTGGCAGCAGCCAGCAGAAAGCCGATTTTGCGGCGCCGGGTGAGGGTTGGGTGACCTATCCTAACGCCTCGTCCCTGCAAAAAACGCTGCCTCGTAAAGTGGCGACGCCATGACGAAAGGCGTTCCTCAGCGGCTTGATCCACTGACGTTGCCGCTGTTTGGTGAACGGCTGATCGAAGCCTCGGCAGGGACAGGGAAGACCTTCACTATCGGTGCTTTGTATCTGCGCCTGCTGCTTGGCTTAGGCCAGGCAGCGGCGTTTCCACGGCCGCTCACGGTAGAAGAGATCCTGGTAGTTACCTTTACCGAAGCGGCGACGGAGGAACTCCGGGGCCGCATTCGCAGCAATATCCACGCATTACGCATTGCCTGCGTACGCGGGCATAGCTCAGACCCGCTGTTTGCCGCGCTGATGGCGGAGATTGGCGATCTGCCAGAGGCCGCAGCGCAATTGCTGGCTGCCGAGCGCCAGATGGACGAAGCGGCGATCTACACTATCCACGGTTTTTGTCAGCGAATGCTCACTCATAACGCATTCGAGTCGGGCATTCTGTTTGAACAAACGCTGGTGCAGGACGAACTGCCGTTGCGTCGTCAGGCCTGCGCCGATTTTTGGCGGCGTCACTGTTATCCATTGCCACTGGGCGTTGCCCGGGCGGTCAGTCAGGAGTGGAGCGGCCCAGAGGCTTTGTTGAGCGATCTCTCGGGCTATTTGCATGGCGAAGCTCCCACTCTGCGTCAGCCGCCGAAAGATGACGAAACGGTGCTGATGCGCCATGAACAGATAGTTGCGCGGATCGATGCCCTCAAGGCGCAATGGCAGGCAGCGGCGGCCGATCTGGAAGCGCTCATCAGTCAGTCTGGCGTCGACAAACGCAGCTACAGCAGCAAACATTTACCCAACTGGCTGAATAAGGTGGGGGAATGGGCGGGGCAGGAAACCGAAGATTACCAGTTACCCAAAGAGCTGGAGAAGTTCCGCCAATCGGTGCTGCTGGAGAAAACCAAAAAAGGTGAAGCTCCGCGGCATCCGCTGTTTGTGGCGATTGATGAGCTGTTTGCCGAACCCTTGACCCTGCGCGACCTGATCATGGCACGGGCGCTGAGCGAAATACGCCTTTCCATTCAACAGGAAAAACGCCAGCGTGCCGAACTGGGGTTTGACGATCTACTCAGCAGGCTGGATGCGGCACTGCAAAGCGCAGGTGGTGAACAACTGGCGCTGGCGATCCGTCAGCGTTATCCGGTGGCGATGATCGATGAGTTTCAGGATACCGACCCACAGCAGTACCGGATCTTCCAGAAACTGTATGTTGGCCGGGAAGAGTGTGGCCTGCTGCTGATCGGAGATCCCAAACAAGCGATTTACGCCTTCCGTGGGGCAGACATTTTTACCTATATGAAGGCTCGTTCAGAGGTAAGTGCCCACTATACCTTAGAGACCAACTGGCGCTCATCACCGGCGATGGTTGGCAGCGTTAACCGCCTGTTTGCTCAGGTGGAAAAACCATTCCTGTTTGGCCAAATCCCGTTTATCGAGGTGGCTGCCGCAGCGAAGAATCAGGAACTGGTCTTCGAGTGGCAGAATAAGCCGCAACCGGCTATGCAATTTTGGCTGCAACCTGGGGATGGGGCCGGAGTAAGTGATTACCAACAATTAATGGCGCGCTTGTGTGCAGCCCAGATCCGCGACTGGCTGAGTGCCGGGCAGGCCGGAGAAGCCTGGCTGGTCAAAGGGGAGCAACGCCGCCACGTTCAGGCTTCGGATATTACCATTCTGGTGCGTAGCCGCGCCGAAGCGGCGTTGGTGCGTGATGCACTGAGCGCGCTGGCCATTCCCTCGGTTTACCTTTCCAACCGTGACAGCGTGTTTGATACGCCGGAAGCCAAAGATTTACTGTGGCTGCTACAGGCGGTACTGGCTCCCGAACAGGAGCGAACCTTGCGTTGCGCTTTGGCCACCGGCCTATTGGGGTTGGATGCCTTGACGCTGGATGGACTAAATCATAACGAGTCCGCTTGGGATGATTTGGTCAACGAGTTTGATGAATATCGTAGCCACTGGTTGCGCCGTGGCGTGTTACCAATGCTGCGTGAGGTGATGGCCAAGCGGCATCTGGCAGAAAACCTGCTGGCCAGCCCTGGGGGGGAGCGCCGTTTGACCGATGTCATGCACCTGGGGGAACTGTTGCAGGAAGCCACGGCGCAGCTGGACGGTGAACACGCGCTGGTGCGCTGGTTGGCGCAGCAGATCGCTCAGCCGAATCGCCAGTCGGACAATCAGCAACTGCGGCTGGAAAGCGACCGCCATCTGGTGCAGGTGATCACCATCCACAAGTCGAAAGGGTTAGAGTTCGATCTGGTATGGCTGCCTTTTGTGGGGAATTTCCGCCAGCAGCAACAGGTGCTGTACCACGATCGCCAGACCTTTAAAGCCCTGCTGGATCTGAATGCCAACGAAGAAAGCGTGGCCTGGGCGGAAGAGGAACGGTTGGCAGAGGATTTGCGCCTGCTGTACGTGGCGCTGACCCGTTCGGTGTATCACTGCAGCATCGGTATTGCGCCGTTGTTCCTCGGTACGCGCAAGAAGCAGGGCGATACGGATTTGCACCGCAGCGCGCTGGGATATCTGGTGCAGGCGGGGCAGGCGGGCGATGCGGCTTATCTGCAAAACTGCCTGCAACAGCTGGCAACTCAGGGCATCGCGCTGTCGCTGGTGGATGCACCGGGTGAACAGAGCTGGCAGCCACAGATGGCCGCCGCCGCAGAACTGACGGCCAGGCAGTTTCCACGCAGGATGCAGGATTTCTGGCGGGTTACCAGCTATACCGGCTTGCAACAGCATGGCGCAAGCCGGATGCAGGAGCTGTTGCCGCGCCTGGACGTTGATGCCGTTGGTGAGGGCGATACGGCTACACCACCCGCATTGACTCCCCATACTTTCCCGCGCGGCGCGGCACCTGGAACCTTCCTGCACAGCCTGTTTGAGGAGTTGGACTTTACCCAACCGCTAGATGAACAGTGGCTGTTGGCGCAGTTACAACTGCAAGGGCTGGAGGAGCATTGGTTGCCGATATTATCCGGCTGGATGCAGGTGTTGCTGAATGCGCCACTTAATAGCAGCGGCGTCGCGCTATCCGCCTTACCGGCGGGAGCCAGGCAGGCAGAACTACAGTTCTATCTGCCGATCGGTGGCTTGCTGCAAGCGCAGCAGTTGGATGAACTGGTAAAACGCTACGATCCCCTTTCTGCTGGCTGCCCGGCTCTGGATTTCCAACAGGTTCAGGGCATGCTGAAAGGCTTTATCGATCTGGTGTTCTGCTGGCAGGGCAAATACTACCTACTGGATTACAAATCCAACTGGCTGGGCGAAGACAGCAGCGCCTATACCCAAGAGGCGATGGCGCGGGCGATGGCTGAACACCGCTACGATCTGCAATACCAACTCTATACCTTGGCGCTGCACCGCTATCTGGGGCATCGTCTGGCGGATTACGATTACCAGCGCCATTTTGGCGGGGTAATTTATCTGTTTCTACGCGGGGTAGATGCCGAGCATGAGGGCAACGGTATTTTTGCCTGTCGTCCGGAGTTCGCTCTGGTTGAAGGAATGGATCGCCTGTTTAGCGGTGAAACGGTCGACGTTGAGGATGGGCAATGATTGAGATTTTGCATCAGGCGTTGGCTCTGGGCGCCTTGCGACCGCTGGACGTGCAATTTGCCCAGGTGGTCGCCAATGATGATGAGCCGGATATCCTGCTGGCCGCCGCCTGCCTGAGCTCGGAGGCCGGTGCGGGCCACGTTTGTCTGTTGCTCGAACAACTATTGCCGGAAAATCTGTTTGGTGGCCGCCAGCCGGAGTTGGCCTTGGCTGCCTGGCAGGCCTGCGGGCAACCGGACGTGGCGAGTTGGCAACAGCGTCTGGCGGTCTCGCCAGCGATTAGCGATGGCAGTACGGCAACGCCGATGGTACTGCAACAGCAGCGGCTGTATCTGCAACGCATGTGGCAGAGCGAAGGTGACGTCGCCACTTTTATCAGCAGCGACAGCGTGCCACAGGAACTTGAAGAGGCGCAGCTGCGCACTATCCTCGATCGGTTATTTGGCGCGGCCACGGACGAACCTGATTGGCAAAAAATTGCCGCAGCGGTAGCGGCCACGCGCCGCATCGCAATTATTTCCGGCGGCCCCGGTACTGGCAAAACGACCACCGTCGCCAAGCTGTTGGCGGCGCTGGTGCAGTTGGCGGACGGGGAGCGTCTGCGTATCCAGCTTGCTGCACCTACCGGTAAAGCAGCGGCTCGTCTAACCGAATCCTTGGGAAGCGCTAGCCGTCAGTTGGACTTAACCCCGGAGCAACGTGCCTTGTTTCCTACGGAAGCGGCGACGTTACACCGCTTGCTGGGGGCCCAGCCAAACAGCCAGCGCATGCGCTATCACCGGGGGAACCCGCTGCATCTGGATGTGCTGATCGTAGACGAGGCTTCGATGGTGGACTTGCCCATGATGGCAAGGTTGATTGCCGCCTTGCCCCCCAAGGCGCGGGTCATCTTCCTTGGCGATCGCGATCAACTGGCCTCGGTGGAGGCTGGAGCCGTGCTGGGGGATATCTGTCGGTTTGCCGAGCAGGGATATAGCGAAACCCGTGCGGCACAGTTGTCGCGCCTGACCGGTTGCCCTTTGCAAGGGCAGCCAGCGCAGGCCGAGGCAGCGGTGCGCGACAGCCTGTGTCTGCTGCGCAAGAGTTACCGGTTTGATGCCAAATCCGGCATTGGCCAGTTGGCTTTGGCGGTGAATGCTGGCGATAGCAAGCGCGCCCTGGCGGCGTTGAACGGCAGCTATGCCGACGTGGCGGGTTATCCGCTGGCAGAAACCGAAGATTATCAACGGCTGCTGGATAGCTGCGTTGCCGGTTATCGCGACTATCTGCGGCTGGTAGCAGAAGGGGCGGGGGCCGTAACGATCCTGGATGCCTTTGGCCGTTTCCAGTTGCTCTGCGCACTGCGCGAAGGGCCATTTGGCGTTGCTGGGTTGAATGAGCGTATCGAAAGTGGGTTGCAGCGTGCCGGTTTGATTCGGCGTAATCCTGGCCCCGCCGGGCGTTGGTATTTAGGGCGACCGGTGATGATTGGCCGCAACGATAGCGCGCTGGGGCTGTTTAACGGCGATATAGGCATTGCCTTGCCCGGTGAGGGCGGCGAGCTGCGCGTGCATTTCCAATTACCGGACGGCAGCATCAAATCGGTACAGCCTAGCCGCTTACCGGCGCATGAAACCGCCTATGCGATGACGGTGCATAAATCACAGGGTTCGGAGTTCGACCATACGGCGCTGGTGCTGCCGAACCATTTTCTGCCGGTACTGACCCGTGAATTGGTTTATACCGCCATTACCCGCGCGCGCCAGCGGTTGTCGCTCTATGCGGTAGACAAGGTGTTGGTAAGCGCTATCCGCACCCCCACGCAGCGCCGCAGCGGGTTGGCAGAACGCTTGCAGATCGGGAAGTAACAACGGGTGGGCGCTTGCTAGTGCTGCCTTACAATCAAACATAAAAAACGACAGATGATGGGGTTTGATATCGTTGACAAACCCTCGCCGGGTTCACCACGTAGGGGCGCAGCACGCTGCGCCCGTCCGGATAATCAATGGGTTAGCTAGGGTAAGTCAAAGATCGGCCAACAGGATCTTCGAGCGGCGCTGGTAGTTATATAAAGCCTGCTTCTGCATCGGCAGCACGTCGACTTCCGCCGGAGTGAAGCCGCGCTCCTGGAACCAGTGGATGCTGCGTGTGGTCAGCACAAACAGCTTCTGTAGCCCCATCTGGCGCGCCTGGCTTTCTACCCGCTGCAGCAGCATCTCGCCCCGCGACGAGCTGCGGTAATCCGGATGCACCGCCACGCAGGCCATCTCACCAATCTTCTCTTCCGGGAACGGATAGAGCGCCGCGCAGGCGATGGTCAGGTTATCGCGTTCGATAATCGTGAACTTGTCGATCTCCATCTCCAACTGTTCGCGCGAACGGCGGACTAAAATCCCCTGTTGCTCCAATGGGCGGATCAGCTCAAGTATCCCACCGATATCATTGATGGTCGCCCGGCGTACCTGCTCGGCGCTCTCCATAACGATTTGGGTACCGATACCGTCGCGTGAAAACAGCTCCTGTACCAGTGCCCCATCCTCCTGATAGCTGATCAGGTGGCTGCGGCGTACCCCGCTGCGGCAGGCCTTTACCGCGCCGCGCAGGAAGCGCACGGTGCCGGAATGGTAGTCACCTGCCTCTTCCAACTGCTCGATACGTTTTTGTGCATCGTTGGGGAACAGTTCGGAAAGGATATTGCCTTCCGCATCTGTCACCCCTTGTGATGAACAGAAGCCGATCATTTTCTCGGCCTTCAGCTTGATTGCCAACTGGGTAGCGACTTCTTCCGAGGTCAGGTTAAAGCTTTCGCCAGTCACCGATACCGCCACCGGGCCAATCAGCACGATGGCCTTACTATCGAGTTGGCGATGAATGGCTTCTTCATCAATACGGCGGATACGGCCGCTGTGGCAATAATCGACGCCGTCATCCACGCCCAGCGGTTGAGCGATAATAAAGTTGCCGCTCACTACGTTAATGTGCGCCCCTTGCAATGGGGTGTTATTCAGGCTCATGGAAAGCCGTGCGGTAATATCCAGCTGTAACAAGCCGGCGGCCTGCTTGACCAGCTCTAGCGTATGGGCGTCGGTCACCCGGGTATGCTTATGGTAAATCGGCTCGTAGTTATGCTGCGCCAGATTGGCGTCAATCTGCGGCCGTGCACCGTAGACCACCACCAGACGAATACCCAGGCTGTGTAACAGCCCGATATCGTTGACGATACTAGAAAAGTTTTCATGTTCAATAGCTTCGCCACCCAGCATGACGACAAAGGTCTTGCCACGGTGAGTATTGATATAGGGAACTGAGTGACGGAATCCTTGCACCAGCTCTGTACTACGTTCCTTCACGGCAAGACCTCATTTGCATATTTATACGGTATTTTTGTATTTTTATTCTTTTATTGCGCCAAAGGCAAGCAGGAAATGACAGTGATTTTTCTGATAAATACGCTAACTGATTAATAAATTGAAAGATCATAAAAAGATTTTCTGATGACAGCGGTGAATGGATTGGGTAAAGTTTTTGCCATTGTTTTTTTTTGCTGTTTTTTTAATCGTTATTTTTACCGGAGCCGCATGCCTAACTCTAATCACAATCCGGGTCGCCGTCGTTTGTTGCAGGGGGTTGCTGCAACCTGGTTGCTGAGTGTGAGTCGCGTTGGTTTCGCCGCTGCTTCTCATGTGATTGCCGTCCGTGTCTGGCCTTCCTCGACCTATACCCGAGTCACGCTGGAATCCAATGTCCCGCTAAAATACAAACAGTTTGCGCTGACCAATCCAGAACGCATCGTGGTGGATGTGGAAGGGGTACAGCTGAATAGCGTGCTTAAAGGCATCGCCGGACAGGTGCGCAAAGAAGATCCCTATCTGAAACAGGCGCGGGTCGGCCAGTTTGACAAGAATACCGTCAGGCTGGTGCTGGAACTCAAGCAAAGCGTCAGCCCAAATATGTTTACCCTGACTCCCGTCTCCGAATATCGCAACCGCCTGGTAATGGATCTTTATCCTACCAAGGGGGGCAGCGGTGAAGAGTATGATCCGCTGTTGGCGTTACTGGAAGATTACAACAAGGGCGATCTGGAGCGGACGTTACCGGCAGAAGCACCACAGGCCGGTAAGGCAGGGCGTGATCGGCCAATTGTGATCATGCTCGATCCTGGGCATGGCGGGGAAGATCCGGGGGCCATCGGCAAAAATAAAACCCGTGAAAAAGATATCGTGCTGCAGATTGCCCGTCGTCTCAGTGCGCTGATCAAACGCGAACCCAACATGAAAGTGTTTATGACGCGTAATGAAGACGTGTTTATCCCATTAAAGGTACGTGTAGCCAAAGCGCGTAAGCAGCGGGCCGATCTGTTTGTCTCGATCCACGCCGATGCCTTCAGCAACCGTGCGGCACGCGGTTCCTCGGTGTTTGCGCTTTCTACCAAAGGGGCAACCAGTAACGCCGCCAAGTTTCTGGCGCAAACCCAGAACGCCGCCGACGATATCGGCGGAGTCAGCAAGAGTGGCGATCGCTACCTGGATCACACCATGTTCGATCTCTTGCAGACCGCCACCGTCAATGACAGCCTGAAATTCGGTAAGGAAGTGCTGAACCGGATGGGTAAAATTAACCGTTTGCATAAGAATCGTGTCGATCAGGCCGGCTTTGCCGTATTGAAGGCCCCGGATATTCCGTCGATCCTGGTGGAAACGGCGTTTATCAGCAATCTGGAAGAAGAGCGCAAGCTGCGCACCAGCCATTTTCAGCAGCAGGTGGCGCAATCTATTCTGGCCGGGATCAAAGCCTATTTCGCCAACGGTGGCGCATTGGCACGGCGTTGAAGCAAACGTAGCCCAAGGAGGGGCGGCGTAGTTAATTGGGAAGGTAGGGGAAATTCAGATACAAAAAAACACCCGTTAAGGTGCTTGTCTGATGTTATCAAGATTGGTTGCGGGGGCCAGATTTGAACTGACGACCTTCGGGTTATGAGCCCGACGAGCTACCGGGCTGCTCCACCCCGCGTCCGTCTTGATACTGATATTATCGAACCAACCCTTCATGTGATACTGCTATTGCCGTATCGGTTGGTTGCGGGGGCCGGATTTGAACCGACGACCTTCGGGTTATGAGCCCGACGAGCTACCAGGCTGCTCCACCCCGCGTCCGTATAATACCTTTTCTTTCATCGAATCCAACACATTTTTGATACCGTTATCACAGTATCGGTTGGTTGCGGGGGCCAGATTTGAACTGACGACCTTCGGGTTATGAGCCCGACGAGCTACCAGGCTGCTCCACCCCGCGTCCGATGGAAGCGCACTATACTCTCCAGGCATTTTGTTGCAAACCCTTTTTGCATATAATTCACCGAAAGCCATTTTTATGCTGCATTAGTCCCCAATTTGCGTTTTTTTTCATCATAATCATCTGGCTGGGAATTTTTAGCAGTAGCGATTCCTTTATCTATGGCCGTTTGTTATCGTTCAGCCAGTTTACCCGTATCCATTGGGTATGGAACATATCAGTCTGAGAGAGTGTGCAATGAAAGGACGTTGGGGCAAATACCTGCTCGGTGGGTTAGTGATTGCGGTACTGGCCGGTTGTTCGTCAAAACCGACCGACCGGGGGCAGCAGTATAAAGATGGTCATCTGGATCAGTCGCTGGAGTTGGTGAATCGCCCCAATGCCAGAGGCGCCCCGATCAACGGCCAGGATTACGCCAACCAACTGATGGAGATTAAATATGCTTCGCCGTCGCTGTTTAACCGCAATAACTCCACCTATCAGGCGGTGCAAAACTGGATGGCGGCGGGTGCGGATACGCGCCAACTGAACCAGTTCGGCCTCAGCGCCTATCAGATGGAAGGCGTCGATAGCTATGGCAACGTCCAGTTCACCGGCTATTACACCCCGGTGCTGCAGGCGCGTTATACCCAACAGGGCGAATTCCGCTACCCGCTGTACAGCATGCCAGCCAAAGGCAAGCGCCGCCTGCCGGATCGTGCCGGTATCTACTCAGGGGCGCTGGGCAGCCGTTATATCATCGCTTACACCAACTCCCTGATGGATAACTTCATGATGGAAGTGCAGGGCAGCGGCTATGTCGATTTCGGCAATGGCCAGCCATTGGTGTTCTTTGGTTATAGCGGCAAGAACGGCCATGCTTACCGCAGTATCGGCAAGGTGCTGATCGATCGCGGTGAAGTGGCCAAGGCCGACATGTCAATGCAGGCCATTCGCCAGTGGGCGGATACCCACAGCGAAGCCGAGGTGCGTGAACTGCTGGAGCAAAACCCGTCGTTCGTGTTCTTCCACCCGGTGCCTTTCGCTCCGGTGAAAGGGGCCAGCGCGGTGCCGCTGATTGCCAAAGCCTCCGTGGCCTCCGATCGCTCCCTGATCCCGGCCGGTACCACGTTGCTGGCAGAAGTCCCGCTACTGGACAACAAGGGCAAGTTCACGGGAAAATATGAAATGCGCCTGATGGTTGCCCTCGATGTGGGCGGTGCCATCAAGGGCCAGCACTTTGATATGTACCAGGGGATTGGCCCAGAAGCCGGACACTCGGCAGGGTTCTATAATCACTATGGCCGGGTCTGGGTATTGAAAGGCGGTAATCCTGGGGCACAGCTGTTTAGTGCCAATCAACCGTTGACCACCTCGAGTGGTTCCCAGTTGGTTACCCGCTAAGAACGATGGCATATAGCTTGACCCGCAGGGCCGGATCTTCCGGCCCTGCCTATTTGCAACCAAGGTAAGTAAAGCAAAATGAGTACAGCCTATTCAGAGGCCTATCTACAGCGTTTTGGCGGCACGGCACGCCTGTATGGTCAGCCGGCATTGGCCCTGTTTGCCCAGGCGCACTTTTGTGTGATCGGCATTGGCGGGGTCGGTTCATGGGCAGCTGAAGCGCTGGCACGCACCGGCATTGGTGCGATCACCCTGATCGACATGGATGACGTCTGCGTCACCAACACCAATCGGCAGATCCATGCTTTGCGCCAGCATGTTGGCCAATCGAAAACCGAAGTGATGGCGGAACGGATCCTGGCGATCAACCCGGAATGCCGGGTGACCTGCGTAGATGATTTTATTACCCCGGACAACGTCGCCGAGCTGTTGAACCATAATTTCAGCTATGTGATTGATGCGATTGACAGCGTACGGCCCAAAGCGGCGTTGCTGGCCTATTGCCGACGCTTCAAGATCCCGGTGGTGACTACCGGCGGTGCCGGTGGGCAGATCGATCCTACGCAGATCGCCGTGGCCGACCTGGCCAAAACCATCCAGGATCCGCTGGCAGCCAAGCTGCGTGAAAGGTTGAAGAACGACTTTAACGTGGTGAAAAACAGCAAAGGCAAGCTGGGGATCGACTGCGTCTTCTCCACCGAGCCGCTGGTATATCCGCAGCCGGATGGTTCAGTGTGCGCCTCACGCAGTACCGCAGAAGGGCCGAAGAGAATGGATTGCAGCGCGGGTTTTGGCGCGGCGACCATGGTCACCGCGACCTTTGGCTTTATTGCCGTCTCCCACGCGTTGAAGAAGATGGTGGCAAAGGCGGCACGTCAGGCATAGCTGGCAGCGATGGCGTGTACCCTGGCCGCCAAGGCTGCCAGGCCGCTGGCTCGTGTGGCGCTGAGCTGGGCACGCAGCGCCAAGCTATCAAACAGGGCCAAAGGATCGATAGCTAAGACCTGCTGAGGCGTTTTGCCTTCGACTGCGGTTAGCAGGATCGCCAGCAGGCCGCGCACAATGCGTCCTTCGCTATCGCCATAAAAATGCAGTGTTCCATCAGCCAACCGCTGGTGCCCCAACCAGACCCGGTTTTCGCAACCGCTCAGTTCCATCTCCGTTTGCCGCAGATCGGCCGCCAGCGATGGCAAGCGTTTCGCCAGCATGATCAGTTGGCGGTAACGGTCTTCCCACTGTTTTAGCGCGCTGAAGGTTGTTATCAGCGTCTCGGCGGTGATTTCACGGCCAAAAGGGTGAGGGGCAAGCATCGGTTCTCCGTTGTGCATCTTATTCCGCCAGTAGTTCGATGGCGTTAGTTAACGCCAGCACCAGAGCATCGACGTCTTGCGGCGTATTATAAGGCGCAAATGACGCACGTAACGTTCCGCTGACCCCTAATGCGGCGATCAAAGGTTGGGCGCAGTGTTGGCCAGCGCGTACCGCGATGTTCTGTTCGGCTAACAGGGTGACGATATCACTGTGGTGGATCCCGGCGATATCAAAGGCCAGCAGGCTGGAGCCGGAACTGCGGAAGCTGCGAAATCCGGGTAACTGCTGTAAACGCTGTTCGGCATTTTGCGCCAGGGCGCGGCTGTATTGCTCGGCGGCGGCCATATCCTGCGTTTCCAGCCAGCTCAACGCGGCACCCAGCCCCAGTACTCCGGCAATATTTGGCGTACCGGCTTCAAAACAGTGCGGCGGTTTTTGTGGCGTAAAGCCGCTGAAAGAAGCCTGCGTCAGCATTTTCCCCCCGCCTTGCCATGGCCCCATTTGAGCCAGCAACGCGGTTTTGCCATATAACGCACCAATGCCAGTTGGGCCATAGAGTTTATGCGCTGAGAAGGCGTAGAAATCGATATCGAGCCGCTGAACGTCGGCAGGGCAATGCACAATACCCTGTGCGCCGTCGATCATCACTACCGCGTTCACCGCATGGGCCAACTCAATAGCCAGCGCGATATCCGGGCAGCCTCCCGTGACGTTGGACATTTGCCCCAAGGCCAGAATGCGGGTTTTCTCGCACAACAGCGTAGGGAGCAGCGTCAAATCTGGCAGGCGATCGGGGCCAATCGGCAGCTTCACCACTTTGGCACCGGTCTGTTCTGCCACCATCAACCATGGGATCAGGTTGGCATGATGCTCCGCCTCGCTAACCAGGATCTGCTCCCCCGGCTGCAGGCGTGGGCGAGCATAGCTCTGCGCGACTAAATTGATGGCTTCCGTGGTGCCGCGGGTCCAAACGATGTCGTCCGCACAAGGGGCATTAATCAAGGTGGCAACCTGCTGGCGTGCCTGCTCAAAGCGCTGGGTCAAATCCTGCGCCGCACGATGTTGGCTGCGGTGTACGGTGGCGGCATCTGCGCTGTAAAACTGCTGCGTGGCGTCGATCACCGCCTGCGGTTTTAGCGCGGTAGCGGCACTGTCCAGATAAATTCCTGCCTGTTGAAGGGCCGGGAACTGGCTGCGGAACAAGGTAGGCTCAAAAGGCTTCATCGGCTGATTATCAGTGGCTTTGTCAGCCATTGATCCTGTCCTATTTTGCCGTCAGAGACAAGTTATCCCGAACAATTGTCGCTGTTTCCTGGAAATCTGACGAAAGTTTGTTATGCTGAATATTGGCGTTCGAATGAGTCCCTTAAATAACAGAAATGATTTTTTCAGCATTTTTATCTACAAGGAGTCACAAATGAACAAGACAGCCGCAGTTATCTCTGCCCTGATGCTCACGTTTACCCTGGCAGCCTGCTCAAGCAACTACGTCATGCATACCAGCGATGGGCGCACCATTGTCGCCGATGGAAAACCCAAGGTGGATGACGATACCGGGATGATCAGCTACAAAGATGCCAACGGCGTTGAGCAGCAGATTAACCGTGCCGATGTGAAGGAGATGGTTGAAGGTAATCAGTAACTTCCAGGCAAAAAAAAGCACCGCGAAGTTGGCGGTGCTGCATAAAATCACTATGGACAGACAGGGTAAATGTACAGGAAGTGAAAAACAGTAGCCTAGCTACCATGTCCGAATTGGCGGACAAATTGCAAACACAACATCACAACCACAAGCCAAAAGTTCATCGGCGTCTTCGACACCCAATCCCTTTTCGTTCCGGCCCAGGAAGTGTCGCCACTATAGGTATTTACTGGCGCATGCTCAACGGACAATTTATAATGGCTCGGATTAAAAAAACTAATGGCAATAGTCCACGCGGATGGGCTAGTGGCGTTATGTATCATGCAGCCTGATCTCGTTTGCGAAACCCGGTGGTCATTTGTTACATAAATGTAACTAAAGCCGATGAATTGCAAATTGGCCGCTCTGGCGTGTCCCTGCGCTCGCGGCATTTTTCGGCACAGCTAGGTAGCGGTAAGGACGCGTTCAGCCGACAACGCCGCAGTTTGCCATACAAAAGGGTCAATGAATGTCTAAACGTCTCCCTCCTCTTAATGCTCTGCGGGTTTTTGACGCGGCAGCCCGCCATTTGAGCTTTACCAAGGCGGCAGAGGAGCTGTTTGTTACCCAGGCCGCAGTCAGCCATCAGATCAAGTCTCTGGAGGATTTCCTGGGGCTGAAACTGTTTCGACGGCGCAACCGTTCGCTGTTGCTGACGGAAGAGGGGCAGAGTTATTACCTGGATATCAAAGAGATTTTCTCTTCGATCAATGAGGCAACACGCAAGCTTCAGGCACGCAGTGCCAAGGGGGCTTTGACCGTCAGCCTGCCGCCCAGTTTCGCCATTCAGTGGTTGGTGCCACGTCTTTCCAGCTTTAACTCAGCTTATCCGGGGATCGATGTGCGCATCCAGGCCATTGACCGCGAAGAAGAAAAGCTGGCGGATGACGTTGACGTGGCGATCTTTTATGGCCGTGGCAACTGGCCGGGAGTACGCGCCGAGCGTCTGTATGCGGAATATCTGCTGCCGGTTTGTTCTCCCAGCCTGTTAATGGGCGATCATGCACTGAAAGTGCCGGGCGATCTGGCTTATCATACGCTTCTGCATGATACTTCACGCCGCGACTGGCTGGCATACACCCGCCAACTGGGGTTACAGCATATCAACGTGCAGCAAGGGCCAATCTTTAGCCATAGCGCCATGGTGGTTCAGGCGGCCGTTCATGGCCAGGGGATTGCGCTGGTGAATAACGTGATGGCGCAAACCGAGATCGAAGCCGGTCGGCTGGTCTGCCCGTTTAACGATGTGTTGGTAAGTAAAAACGCTTTTTATCTGGTATGTCATGACAGCCAGGCAGAACTGGGTAAAATAGCCGCCTTTCGCCAATGGATCTTGGCGCGTGCGGCCAGCGAACAGGAGAAGTTCCGCTTTCGCTATGAACAATAAGGCCGGCTGCGGTGACGTTGTGGCTGGTTAATCTCGATTAAGGTGAATAATGATGAGTAGCCGTTCTATGCTGATTTTTGCTGCTATCAGTGGTTTTGTCTATGTTGCTCTGGGCGCGTTTGGTGCGCACGTATTGAGTAGTGCGCTTGGGGTCAATGAAATGGCCTGGATCCGCACCGGGCTTGATTACCAGGGGTTCCATACTCTGGCGATCCTGGGGCTGGCCGTTGCCATGCAGCGTCGGGTCAGCCTGTGGTTTTACTGGAGCGGAGCGCTGTTGGCGCTCGGCACCGTGTTGTTCAGCGGCAGCCTGTACTGTCTGGCGCTGTCTCACCAAAAGGTTTGGGTTTATGTCACGCCAGTGGGCGGGACCTGCTTCCTGATCGGTTGGGCATTGATGTTGATTGGCGCTTTGCGTCTGAGGAAAAAGGCCGAGCGCCATGAATAAGATCGCGTTGTACTGCCGCCAAGGCTTTGAGAAAGAGTGCGCGGCGGAAATTACCGACAAGGCCGCCCAGTTGGAAGTGTTTGGCTTTGCCAGGGTTAAAGACAACAGCGGCTATGTGCTGTTTGAATGCTATCAGCCGGACGATGCCGATCGCCTGGCGAAAGAAATCCCGTTCCGTGAGCTGATCTTTGCCCGCCAGATGCTGGTGGTGGGAGAACTGCTGCGTGATTTGCCGCCGGAAGATCGGGTTTCACCGATTGTCGGCATGCTGATGGGCGTGGTCGATCGGGGCGGTGAATTACGGGTAGAAGTACCGGATACCAACGAAAGCAAAGAGCTGCTGAAGTTCTGCCGCAAGCTGACTGTGCCGCTGCGCGGCGCATTGCGTGAGCAGAAAGTGCTGATGGCGCGTGAGAATCCCTCTCGCCCGGTGGTACACGTGTTCTTTATCGCACCGGGCTGTTGCTACGTGGGATATTCCTATAGCAACAACAACTCCCCGTTCTATATGGGGATCCCACGCCTGAAGTTCCCGTCCGATGCGCCAAGCCGCTCTACGCTGAAGCTGGAAGAGGCTTTCCACGTTTTCATCCCGGCAGACGAATGGGACGAGCGTTTAGGCAGTGGGATGTTTGCGGTCGATCTGGGGGCTTGCCCTGGCGGCTGGACCTATCAGTTGGTCAAACGCAGCATGATGGTCCATTCGGTGGACAACGGCCCGATGGCTCCGAGCCTGATGGATACCGGGCAGGTGACCCACCATCGTGTCGACGGCTTCCGCTTTGAACCGACCACCAGCAAAAACTACTGGGTAGTGTGCGATATGGTGGAGAAGCCGGCAAAAGTGACCAGCCTGATGATCCAATGGTTGCTCAAAGGCTGGTGCCGTGAGGCGATCTTTAACCTGAAGCTGCCGATGAAGAAGCGCTACGAAGAGGTGGCGCAGAACCTGCAAAGCATCCACGAAGCCTTGGCCAACGAGGGGATTAGCGCAGAGATCCACGCCAAGCAGCTGTACCACGATCGTGAAGAGATCACCGTACACGTGCGCCGCATGTGGTCGGCCATTCCCGGCCGCCGCGACGAGCGCGAGTAAGGCGTAAGGGCGTTGCTGCTGGCAGCGCCCTTAATTTATTGGCAAACGTAACTGTTGCAGATTGCCGTCCAGCGTCAGATCGGTACGCAAAGTGGCGACCTGCTTGCTGATATAGGCCAGCTCGCGGTGCTCTAACAGCTTGCTGTGCCACTTCTCCGGCACCTGCTCCAGGTGTTGATACAGACCATCCAGACTCCCCATCTGTTGCAGTAGCAATACCGCCGTTTTTGGCCCGATACCGGCAACGCCTGGGATCTTGCTGCTACCAATGCCTGCCAGTCCCCAATAATCCGTGAGTTGTTGCGGCAACACACCAAACTCTTGCTGCACAAACGGCATATCCAACCAACGTTTCTGGAAGTAGTCACGGATCTGTACGCTGGGTGCCAGCAGCTGGCAGTAGCCTTTGTCGGTAGAGACAATCGTCACCTGGTGCCCGCCTGCGGCAATTTTGACCGTCAGCGTCGCAGCCAGATCGTCCGCCTCATTGCCAGCCGAATGCCAACTGGCCACCCCAAGCTCGGCAAACGCTTCGCGCAGCTGCGGCATTTCCTGATGCAGGTTTTCCGGCATCGGCGAACGTCCGGCTTTGTAATCGGGCAGAATTTGATGGCGCCAGCTCTCGCTACGGTCGTCTTCGTCGAACACCGCCACGGCGTGGGTGGGCTGGCTGTGTTGAATCAACTGCTGTAGCGCATGCTTGCAAGCGTTGACACAAGGGGAGCCTTGCACCGCATGAATGCGGCGGATTAGGTTCAGAGCATCGACAATCAGTAAATGTATAGGCATAGGCAAAGCAACAACGTCAGAAAAATAAGGGCGACTATTACGCCGCCCAGAGGTGATGATCAGGCTACGATCTCGTAGCAAGGCACGTAGGCAGTTCCCGGCAATTTCATGCGGTGCTGGGCGACAAAGCCCTGCAACAGGTTATCCATCTGCTTCATCATCAACGGATCGCCATGCAGCTTGTAAGGGCCGAACTGTTCGATGGCATGGATGCCGTTCTCCTTCACGTTACCCGCCACGATCCCTGAGAATGCACGGCGCAGGGCCGCGGCCAACTGTTCTGCAGGTTGATTCGGGTACAGGTTGAGGTTGGCCATGTTTTCATGGCTTGGCTCGAAGGGGAGCTGCAGGTCCGGTGCAATACGCATCGACCAGTTAAAACTGTAGGCATCACCGGTATTGCGGCGGTTTTCTTTCACCAGCGGCATGGCCTTTTTCATCTGACGGGCCACTTCGGCCGGATCGTCGATGATGATGGTGTAGTGGCGGCGGGCCTTCTCGCCCAGCGTATTCATGATGAATTCGTCCAGCACGCGGAAATAATCGGCGCTCTCTTTCGGCCCGGTGAGGATCAGCGGCAGTACCTGCTCGCTGTTTTCCGGGTTCATCAGAATGCCCAACAGATACAGCAGTTCTTCCGCTGTACCGACCCCGCCAGGGAAAATGATGATGCCGTGCGCGATCCGCACAAAGGCTTCCAGACGTTTTTCGATATCTGGCATGATCACCAGCTCGTTAACCAGAGGATTTGGCGGCTCGGCGGCAATGATGGAGGGCTCTGTCATGCCGATAAAGCGGCTGTTGTGGTAGCGCTGCTGCGCATGGCCGACGGCGGCCCCTTTCATTGGCGCTTCCATCGCCCCTGGCCCACAGCCGGTACAGATATTCAGCTCGCGCAGGCCCAGCTGGCTACCGACCTTACGGGCATACAGATATTCGTTTTCATTGATCGAGTGGCCACCCCAGCACACTACCATATTCGGGTCTTCGTCGAGGTGCAGCGTGCGGGCATTACGCAGGATGGAGAACACCAGATTGGTGATATGAATGGAGTCTTCCGAATTCAGGTGTTGGAAACGCCCGGCGCTGTCAATTTGGCCGTGGACAAACAGGATATCGCGCAGCACCGCAAACAGGTTGGCCTGCAGTGAACGAATAATGCGGCCATCAACGAAAGCCTCTTCTGGCGGGTTCACCAGCTCCAGTTTTACGCCGCGTTCACGGCGCAGCACGTTGATATCAAAGTTTTCATAACGCGATAGCAGCTGTTTGCTGTTGTCGGTCTGGCTGCCGGAGTTTAACACCGCCAGGGAGCAGTTGCGGAACAAACGGTACAGGTCGCTGCTGGCGGTACGCTTCAGCATGTCTACTTCCAGCTGCGACAACAAATCCATAGCGCCAAGTGGGCTGATATGTGTAATCAAGGTAACTCCTTTGCGCCCATAAATAGGGCGATAATAATCCTTACCTGTCTCTGTGCACTGCGGTAAGAATTTTGTATTGCCTACTGGAATGCCTGAGCAAAAAGCGGGCACTCTTGATTTAACCTTACCGCCGTCTCCGGATTTTTACCAATACAAACCGCCTGTTAGCTCAGTTGTTGAGCATTATTGGCGGGCCAGACGGCCATGCGCTGGTTCGAACGCCACATTGCTGCGCCAAGGATTGATATCCAGACCCCCACGCCGGGTGTAGCGGGCATAAACGCTCAATTGTTGCGGCTGGCAGAAACGCAGCAGATCGTTAAAGATCCGCTCAACGCACTGTTCATGGAATTCGTTGTGATGACGGAACGAAACCAGATAGCGTAGCAGGGCTTCACGGTTGATCTGCGGACCGCGATAGCGGATTTGCACCGAGCCCCAATCGGGCTGGTTGGTGATCAGGCAGTTGGATTTCAGCAGATGGCTGACCAGCGTTTCCTCGACGATTTGGCTACCGGCTGCGCCTTCCAGGTAACCCGTGTCGAACTCGTAGTTATCAATGCTGATGTCTTGCTGGTCGAGGCATTCACCCTCCAACCGGGCGATAGGGCTGCCTTCAAGCCGATCGACGCTGAACAGGCTCACGCTGACATCCCCTTGTGCGCAGGCGGCGAGATCGCGTTGTAGCGTAGAGCGTACCGCTTCCCAGTCTGGGAAGTGGGTTTGGTTAAAGCTGTTGAGATAGAGCTTGAAGCTTTTGGACTCGATCAGGTTGACGCTGTTGGCATTCAGGCTGATTTCTCCCACCGCGACCTGCGGCAGCCCCTTGGCATTGAGCCAGGACAGTTCATACAGCGTCCAGATATCGGCACCGTGGAACGGCAGGTTATCGGGATAAAGCCCCAGCGGCTCCCGGTTCATGCTGCGAGGAACCGCTTGTAACAGTGAGGCATCGTAGCAGTCACGGTATGCGGTTGGCTTGCCCAGCGTCAGTGCCGCCAGAGCCTGATGATCTTGATAGGAGGACATGAGCTGTCACCTTGGTCTTAGATAGGTACAATAGGCACCAGTTTACCGTATGCGAGAAAAAATATGGACCATGATGTATCGCACGCCCTGCGTGAATTTACCCAGCGCTATGTCGACAAATGGCAGCAGCAGTATGGCCATGCCCCGGCTAGCCAGGAACTGTACGGCGTGGCTTCCCCCTGTATTGTCGAAAATCGCGATGATACGGTGCTGTGGCTGCCACAGCCTTTTACGCCAGCGGCCAGCCTGGAAAAGGTGGAGCAGGCGCTGGAACTGCAACTACAGCCGGATATCCACACCTTCTATACCCAACAGTATGCCGGGGATATGAATGCGGAGTTTGGCGAGCATCCGTTGACGCTATTGCAGGTCTGGAGTGAAGACGACTTTATTCGGCTGCAGGAAAATCTGATTGGGCATCTGGTGACGCAAAAACGCCTTAAGCTCTCGCCTACGTTGTTCCTGGCGACCACAGAATCGGAAATGACGGTGGTGTCGCTGTGTAATGTCAGCGGCAACGTGCTGCTAGAGCAATTTGGCAGCAAAAAACGCACGCTATTAGCTGCCAGTTTGGGGAATTTTCTCAATGCGTTACGCCCTAGAGTTAATTAATCGGCTAATTTGCCTTTAGTGCGTGTGCGAGATCTCTTACAAAAGCTGTGAGAGATCGCTTTTAATTTTTCGATTTAGTTAGCCATTTTTTAATTATTAGTTATATATATCAGTTTGTTATGTGTTTTTGTCGATGTGGGTTTAGTCAAATTTACTGTAATCCGTCCTACATGCCCTTGTTAACGGGAAGGAAATAAGCGATCTTATGTCTACCGGAAGGAAGCCGGATGGAGCAGGAAAGCGTCAGGATGATGCAGCTTCAGGAAGAAGAAAGGGATGCACTCAGGAAGAGTGGAAAGGATTGGTATCAGGATGATACACAGGATGTTTCAGGATTGAAACCAAGGACACCTCCAGGACGGAGATAGAGAGCCAGCACAGGATTGTTGGTGGGTCAGGAAGGCCGAGGAACCGCGTCAGGATGATGCTAGAGGATTTTGCGAAGGATTGTTTTGGTCAGGATGGCCGAAAGGAAAAGTTTTCAGGGATTGAGCAGGGAGCACACTTGTAGCGGGATTAGCTATAAAACGAACCGGGGGCACTGTTAACGCAGTGCCCCCAACTTTTTGTCTGGAACAAAGCCAGACAGCTTGTCTGTAGCAAAAGCCAGACAGCAAATCCTGCCTGACTTCCCCCTCAAGGTTTACCCGATTGCCCCCAACGTATCGCCCGTGCTTTGTTTCTTCGGTAGCAGGAACAGCGTGGCGAAAATATCCAACAGGTAAATAGCGGCCAGCAGGCTGATCGCGGCGGTAAAGGAAACCTGAGTGACCAGCGCACCGATCACCAATGGCCCCAACCCACCGACGCCGCGGCCCAGGTTGAACAGGATATTCTGCGCCGTGGCGCGAGCCTGTACCGGGTAGGTGTCAGAAATCAGCGCGCCGTAGCCACCAATCATCCCGTTAACAAACACCCCCATCAGAGCACCCGCAAACAGCATCAGCGTCGGATCGGTGAGTTGCGCATAGCTTATGACCATCACCACGGCGCCAACCTGATAAATGACAAAGATGATCCAACGGGGAAAGCGGTCGGCCAATACGCCGAACAGCCAGATACCGAAGGTCATGCCGATCACCGTGACCCCCGTCCAGACGCCGGATTTGGTCAGCGAGAAGCCAAAGTTTTTGGCCAGATAGGTCGGCATCCAGATCATCAGCCCGTAATAGCCAAAGTTCTGCACCGAGCAGAGGATAAAGATCCCCAGGCTGGCCTTGCCGGTGGCGCGATCCTTAAATAGCAGCTTTAATCGTTGAGTAAAGGAGAGCTGCTGTTCGCTGGTTTTTTGCTGTGTAAACTCTTTGGGTTCGCCCATGGTTCGGCGAATAAGGAAGGAAACCAGCGCCGGCAGCAGGCCTACCAGGAACATGCCACGCCAGCCGATGTAAGGTAGCAACAGCGGGGTGAGGAAGGCCGCGGCAAGTACACCGAGCTGCCAGCCCATGCCCACATAGGCCGAGGCACGGTTGCGCTTCTCAGCGGGCCAGGCTTCGGCGATCAACGCCATGCCAATACCGAATTCGCCACCCAGCCCAATCCCGGCAAGGGTGCGATAGGCCAGCAAGTCCCAGTAGCCGACGGCAACGGCGCACAGGCCGGTAAACAGCGAAAACATCAGGATAGTGATGGTCAGCACGCGGATGCGGCCAAAACGGTCGCTGAGATGGCCGAAGATCACGCCGCCAATCACTGCGCCGATCAATGTCCAGGTCACCAGCGAACCGGCTTGTGATGAGGTGAGACCCAGCTCAGTGGTGATCACCGGCAGCATAAAGCCGAGTATCAACAGATCGAAGCCGTCCATAGCATAACCGGTAACCGAAGCCAGCATGGCTTTACCGGGCGTAGCGTGATTTTTATTGAGTGATGTTGCGGGCATGTCTTTTATCATGTGTGATTTTTGGGTGCGCGTATTGTGCCGTGCCAGGCGTGGCGCCACCAGATAAAATTGGGTGCTTTGGGCTTAAATGTTATGCTTTGCGGCTTGCAGCCGTAGGCTGATTAACATGCTTAAATTGTCGGGAATGTCGATGAGTATATCCAACCAGGTTCGCCATAATTTACAGGCGATTGAACAGTCCATGCGGGATTTGGCGTTGTGGCAGTTGACGCCGCCAGAAGCCGAGGCTTTTGCCAGCACGGAACCCTTTTGCATCGACAGCATGCAGGCCGAAGAGTGGTTGCAGTGGATACTGTTGCCAAGGATGCATGCGCTGCTCGATGCCAATGCGCCACTGCCAACGCGTTTTGCCATCACCCCCTATTTTGAAGAAGCGTTAAAGGATAAACAGCCGAACTGCCTGCCGCTGCTGTTGCTGTTACAACAGCTGGATTCACTGCTCAATATCGAGTTGTAATCGCGCCGCATGCTGCGCCTCTCGTTGTTAGCTCGTCGGGGTTTATAAGCCATTTCCGATTTATGCGTAGCAATGCGCAATTCACGCGGTATGGCTAAAATAGAGTTTCCACCGCTATGTGGAACTAGTAGATAATGTGCATATTATCGCGAGTCACCAGGGAGGGTTTCGCTTGCTCAGACAAAATATATTCGGTTGGTCGGGGATCGCGCTAGGCGGCCTGGCGCTGTTATTGGCGATGGTGCATTTCTATGCCGGGCCATTTGCCCCTCAGCAGACGTTGGAAAGCCTTGTTGCGGGTAAAGCGGTGGCCATCAAAGAATCACTGCTGGCCTCATTGGCTGGCCAGCAAATCCCTGAAAAGGTCTCGCGGCCTCATTATGATGTGGATCGGATTTTGAAGATCGTCACTGCCGTATTGGCGGTGGGGGCCGTGATCCTGGGCGCCATTGCTGGTGTGTGTAAGGAAAATCCGCGCGCGGTTTCCGCTGCGGTATTGCTCGGTATTGGCACGCTGGCTTTTCAAATTGCCATGTTTGCTTTTGGCGTGATCATGACCATTCTTCTTATTGTGTTGGTATTGTCACTGATTTCTGGAATGGGTGTAGGCTGTTAGCTGCTTAGGCTCCGTCGTCGGAAACCTTGTCTCTGGGTGTCTTTCAAGGATTAAAAAGGTGCTGCAATCATGGATTTGCTGAAGTTTATCCTCCGTTTGCCTTTTACGTTGATAAAAGGCCTGTTCCGCCTGTTGGCCCTGATTTTTGGCCTGTTGGGGCGGCTGTTCAAGCCGGTGGTGGGCAACCTGAACTGGAATGCACCTGCCTGGTGGGAAGCGGTATCCGGCGGGGTGAAGCGCGGCTTCCTGCGGCTGGAAGGTGGGATAGACAAATATCCCAAAGCCATTAGCATGGCGTTGCTGGTGCTGTTGTGTGCCGCTGGTGGCGCCTTCTATGGATGGCACTGGTGGCTGAATCGACCACAGCCGATTGAACCAGCACCGATGGTGTACCAGGAAACCAGCGTGCGGGTATCCGATCCTGAGCCGGTTAACTATGCCGTGCAGAAACCTGCGCCGCAGCAGGTCACTCTCACCTTTAGAAACTCCGTGGCACCGTTGACCGATGCTGGCAAGGTCGTGGAAAAAGGCATCTCCATCAGCCCGGCCCTTGAAGGGCAGTGGAAGTGGAATAACGCCTGGACCCTGGTCTTCACGCCGAAAAACCCATTGCCGATGGGCAGCAAATATGAGGTTAAGCTCGAGCCCGCTGTGTTGTTGGCCCCGCAGATTAAACTCGCCAACACCCACTACAGCTTTAGTGCCCCGGCTTTTGACTATCAACTTGGGCAAGCTGAGTATTATCAAGACCCACAAGATCCGCAAAAGCGCAGCGCTATCTTCAACGTCAAATTCAATGCGCCAGTGGACGTGGCCAGCTTTGAAAAGCAGATCGCCATGGGGTTGATCGAAGCCAACGCCAAATCTGAAAAGAAACTCAATTTCTCCCTGGTTTACGATGCCAAGAAGCTGAACGCCTGGGTGCATTCTGAACCGCTGAAAGCGCTGGATCACGGTGGTAAAGTGCATCTGGTACTGGGCAAGGGCATCAAGTCGGTGGTGTCCGCCAATGAGATCGCTCAATCGAAAGACAGCTGGGTGTCGGTGCCAACTCTGTATAGCCTCACTGTGAAGGATGCTAGCGCCCAGGTGGTCGATAGCGATGGTAGCAAAGGCCAGCGTGCGCTGATCGTCGCCTTCAGCGATGCGATCAAAGACAAAGATGCCGGCCGCGCGGTCAAGGCCTGGCTGTTGCCGCAGCATAATCCTAACGATTCCGAAGCCAGTAACGAACCGGACGATTTTTATCAGTGGGGCGGGACCGAGAGCATCGAAAACAGCGTGATGGCTCAGTCTACGCCGCTGACGCTGACCCTGAATGAAGCGGAGGAGACCTATCAACCGCAGTTCAGCTTCAAGTTTGACGCACCGGCTCACCGCTTTATGCTGCTGGAAATCACCAATCTGATGACTTCTTCGGGCGGCTATAAAATGCCAGAGAAGGTCTACCGTATCGTCGAAGTACCAGACTTCCCGAAAACCTTGCAGTTTATGTCACAGGGTTCTCTGCTGTCGGTGAATGGTGACAAGCAAATCAGCGTGGCGGCGCGTAACGTGCCCGGCCTGCGTCTGGATATCAAGCGGGTGATCCCAAGCCAGCTGCAGCATATCGTCTCATTCAAAAGCAGCGAATACTCTTCAGCCCAGTTCAACCAGCTTAACGATGAATATTTTACCGAACACTTTAACTATCAAACGGTCATCAACAACGATCAGCCGGGTGAAGTGAGCTACAAGGGCATAGATCTCTCACGTTACCTGTCTACCAGCACGGATTCCCATCGCGGCGTGTTCCTGCTGACGCTGTCGGAATGGCAGCCGGAAAAGAAAAAGACGCAGGCCGCAGAGGAGGAAGGCGATCAGGGCGAGCAGGAAGGGGATGATTCACCAAGCGTAGGAGATTCGCGCTTTGTTGTCGTCACCGATCTGGGCATCATTGCCAAACGCTCGCAGGATAAAACGCGTGATGTGTTTGTCCAATCTATCCACAGCGGTGCGCCAGTCGGTAACGCCAAGGTTTCGGTGATCGCCAAAAACGGCGTGACGCTGCTCAGCCAGGTGACCGATGCCAATGGGCACGTGCGTTTCCCATCGTTGGACGTGTATACCAACGAACGTCAGCCGGTGATGTTCCTGGTGGAAAAAGAGGGCGATGTGTCCTTCTTGCCGACCACCCGCTACAACGACCGCGGGCTGGATTTCTCCCGCTTTGATATTGAAGGCGAAGAAACTCCGATCGATCCACGCACCCTGAGCAGTTACCTGTTCTCCGATCGTGGCGTGTACCGTCCGGGCGATACCTTCAATATTGGTCTGATTACCCGTGCTGCCGATTGGGGCGTAGCCCTGGCTGGCGTACCGGTGCGTGCCGAGATCCGCGATCCGCGCGACAAATTGATGACAACGGTGCCGCTGACTCTCGGTGGCAGTGGTTTCAATGAGTTGAGTTACACCACCGACGAGAATGCGCCAACGGGCGAATGGAACGTCTACCTGTATCTGATTGGCAAGAATAACGACACTTCCACCTTGCTCGGCCATACCGCTGTCAACGTGAAGGAGTTTGAGCCAGACCAGTTGAAGGTGAAGCTGGAGTTGACACCGAACCGGCAGCAAGGGTGGGTAAAACCTTCTGAGCTGCAGGCGAACATCGATGTGCAGAACCTGTTTGGCACACCTGCCCAGGATCGCCGAGTTACCTCGAAGCTGACGCTACGGCCAATGTATCCAAGCTTTGATCGCTTCCCGGATTACGCCTTCTTTGAGAACCGCCAGAATAGCGACGGTTTTGAAACCGAGCTGGAAGACCGTACCACCAACGAGCAGGGCGTGGCGAATATCCCACTGGATCTGAAGTCCTATGCGGATGCCACCTATCAGCTGCAACTGCTGTCGGAAGCCTTCGTCGCGGGGGGCGGGCGTTCCGTTGCCGCCACCGCTCGGGTGCTGGTGTCGCCGTATGACTATCTGGTGGGCGTGAAGCCAGACGGTGATTTAGGCTACATCAACCGGGGTTCGGCGCGGCATCTGAACGTGATTGCCGTCGATCCTTCCCTGAAACAGATCGCACTTTCCGATCTGAAGCAGGTGTTGATCGAGCAGAAATACATCTCGGTGCTGACCAAGCAGGATTCTGGCGTTTATAAATACCAGTCGAAGATGAAAGAGGTGCAGTTGTCCGAGCAGCCGTTGGCGCTGAGCGAGCAGGGCACCGATCTGACCTTGGCAACCGACACCCCGGGTGACTTTGTTCTGGTGATCGAAGATGCGCAGGGTAAGGTGCTCAACCGTATCGCCTATAGCGTGGCGGGCAATGCCAACCTCAGCCGTTCGCTGGATCGCAATGCCGAACTGAAGTTGAAACTGAACCAGGCGGAATATCAGCCGGGTGAAGAAATTGAAGTGGCGATCAACGCGCCTTATACCGGCAGCGGTTTGATCACCATCGAAAAAGACCGTGTCTATGCCTGGCAGTGGTTCCACACCGACACCACCAGCTCGGTGCAGAAAATCCGGGTTCCGGCCGGGATGGAAGGCAACGGTTATATCAACGTGCAGTTTGTGCGCGACGTGAACTCCAGCGAGATCTTTATGAGCCCGCTGAGCTATGGCGTCATGCCGTTTAAAATCAGTACCAAAGCCAGGCAAAACGGCCTGGAAATAGTGACGCCAGAGGTGATTAAGCCGGGTGAAAACCTGACCATGACGGTGAAAACCGATGGTCCACAGCAGGTGGCACTGTTTGCCGTAGATGAAGGGATCTTGCAGGTAGCGCGTTACCGCCTGAAAGATCCGCTGGAGTACTTCTTCCGTAAGCGTGAGTTGAGCGTGGAAAGTTCGCAGATCCTCGATCTGATCCTGCCGGAATTCAGTAAGCTGATGGCGCTTTCTGCGGCACCGGGCGGTGATGCGGGTGAAGGGCTGGATCTCAACCTGAATCCCTTCAAGCGCAAGCGCGACAAGCCGGTGGCCTATTGGTCTGGCATTACCGAAGTCAACGGCGAGAAGCAGTTTACCTATCCGGTGCCGGATTACTTCAACGGCAAGATCCGCGTGATGGCCATTTCGGTTACGCCAAACAAAATCGGCAAGGCCCAAACCTCAGCGACGGTACGTGACAACTTCATCATGACGCCGAACGTGCCTTACATGGTAGCACCGGGGGATGAGTTTGATGTCAGCGTAGGGGTCAGCAATAACCTTGAAGAACTGAACGGTAAACCTGTGGCGATCGCCGTGCAGTTGACGCCGCCGCCACAGTTGGAAGTGGTGGGTAAGGCCGAGCAAAGCCTGTCATTGGCGGAGAAGCGTGAAGGCGTGATCACCTTCCGCCTGCGTGCCAAGGCGGCACTGGGTGATGCTCCGCTGGTGTTTGATGCGCGTTACGGTGATAAAACCAGCCGCCGTACCGTTAGCACCTCGGTACGTCCGGCAATGCCTTACCGCACCCAGACGGTGATGGGCCGGATGAGCGGCAGCAGCCAGAATATTGATAATCTGCGGCAGATGTTTGATGCCTATGCGCAGCGTAGCGCGGCGGTATCTCACTCCCCGTTGGTGCTGACCAACGGCCTGGCGCAGTATCTGGCGGATTATCCGTACTACTGTTCTGAGCAGATCGTCAGCCGTTCCATTCCGCTGATCATGCAAAGCCAGCATCCGGAAATGAAAAGCAGCCTGAGTCAGGCCGAAGTCAGCAAACAGCTGAAAAACCTGCTCGGCGTACTGCGTTCCCGCCAGAACGACAGCGGGGCCATTGGCGCCTGGCGTTCATCGCCGGAAACCGATCCTTTCGTCACGCCATACGTGGTGCAATACCTGCTGGAAGCCAAAGCGGCGGGTTATGCCTTGCCGGTAGGGATGCTGGAAGATGCCAACGGTGCGCTGCGTGAACTTGCAGCCAACCGTTATGATGATATGTATCATCTGCGTTTGCGTACCTGGGCGGTCTACCTGCTGACCTTGCAGGGCGAAATTACCACCAACTCGCTGGCCTCGGTGCAGGATACGTTGCAGAAACTGTATCCAGACAGCTGGAAAACCGATCTGAGTGCCCTGTATCTGGCATCGTCTTACCGTCTGCTGAAAATGGACGATGAGGCTAATGCCTTGTTGCAGCCTAGCTGGAAGCAACTGAGCAAAGCCTATGATAAAGGCTGGTGGACGCAGAATTACTTTGATCCGCTGGTGCAGGACGCAACGCGTCTGTACCTGATCGCTCGCCACTTCCCGGAGAAGGTGTCTTCCATCCCTCCGCAGGTGCTGGAGAACATGGTCAAGGCGTTGAAAGAAGAGCGCTACACCACCTATTCTTCGGCGATGAGTATCCTGGCGCTGGAAAGCTACTCGGCTCAGGTGGCGGCGCAGGCCAATGCTAGCGATTCGCTGACGATTGCGCAGATCGGCAAGCAAGGTAACGTCGATCCGCAGGTGATTTCAGAGATGATAGGGCTGTTTGCCAAAGGCCAGTTTACGGCCGAGGCCAAGGCTATCCGCTTTACCAACAGCGCCGACGCTCCGGCCTGGTATGTGGTCACTCAGGCCGGTTACGATCTGGCTGCTCCACAGAAAGCCATTGCTCGCGGTTTGGAAATTACCCGTGATTACACCGATGAACAGGGCAAACCGGTCACTCAGGTAACGTTAGGACAGAAGATCAACGTTCATCTGAAAATCCGCGCCAATTCGAAAGAAGGGCAGAGCAACCTGGCGATTGTCGATCTGCTGCCTGGCGGATTTGAAGTGGTGCAGCAAACGGCACCAGAGCCAGAATCGACCGGCGAAGACGGTGAAGCCAGCGAGAATACGGATGCAGGGTGGCAGTCACCACTGGCTGCCTCGGGCTCCACTTGGGCACCTGATTACAGTGATATCCGCGAAGACCGGGTGATTATCTATGGTAGCGCCAGCACCGATGTGCAGGAGTTTGTCTACCAGATTAAAGCGACCAACACCGGTAGCTTTGTGATCCCTCCGGCTTATGGCGAAGCCATGTACGATCGTGAAGTGCAGGCCATGTCGGCCAGCAGCGGTAAACTGGTGGTTGTACCGGCGGAAAGTCAATAAGCCATCGCGATGCCCCGCAGCGTTGAGCTGCGGGGTTCGTGGGTATCGAGACTCCATGAAAATCCTTCCTGTATCTGCTGTGGCAAAACGCTGGCTGCAAAATATCCTGATGGCGGTATTTCTGCTGGCGCTGGGCCTGGTAGGTGCCCGGCTGTGGCCGCATCCTCCTCTTTCGCAGGGCGTGCCCTTCTCTACGGTTTACTACGATCGCCACGGGACGCTGATGCGCCTCACGTTGGCCAATGACGACCGTTATCGCCTGTGGACGCCGTTGGAAAAGATCTCGCCGTTGGCGGTGCAGGGTATTTTGCTGCATGAAGATCGCTGGTTCTATTACAACCCCGGATTTAACCCCGTCAGTCTGCTGCGTGGCTTTTGGCGCAGCTACGTAGCCGGCGGCAAAATGCAGGGCGGTTCGACCATCACCATGCAGCTGGCGCGCATGCATTGGCATCTGAATACCCGTACACCTGGTGGTAAACTGATGCAGGTTCTGCGGGCCGTGCAGTTGGAACTCCGCTACTCCAAGCACGATATTCTGGAAGCCTATCTCAATTACGCCCCCTATGGCCGCAATATTGAAAGCATCGGTGCGGCCAGCCTGATCTATTTTGCCAAGGCACCGCAGGATCTGACCTTGCCGGAGGCGCTGACGCTCTCGGTGTTACCACAGTCACCCAGCTATCGTATCGATCCTAAAACCGGCGTGTTGGGGCAAGCCCTGACGCAGGCCCGTAACCGCCTGTTTCAACGCTGGCAGGGCGTGTATAGCACCGACAGTAGTCAGCGTGCCTTGTTTCAACTCCCTTTGGCACTGCGCCAACCAGAACAGATGCCGTACATTGCTCCACACTTTATCGAACAGTTGCGTCAACAGACCCAGCAGTTAGTGCAGTTGGATACCCGTGTGGATACCACGTTGGATGCCGGGCTCCAGCGGCTGATCGAAAGGCAGGTGAACGCGTTTATCGTCCGTAACCAGAGCCGGGGGATCCATAATGCCTCGGTGCTGTTGGTGGATAGCCGTGATATGGGGATAAGGGCGCTGGTAGGCTCTGCCGATTATTACAACCGCGAGATCCAGGGGCAGGTGAACGGGACCAATGCCAAGCGATCCCCTGGTTCGACCCTCAAGCCCTTTATTTATGCTTTGGGGATGGAGCAGGGCGTACTGCATCCGATGACCATCCTGAAGGACGTGCCTTCATCCTTTGGCGCCTATGCGCCAGAAAACTTTGACCGACGTTTCCTGGGGCCGGTAACGGCGACGGATGCGTTGAATTTCAGCCGTAATATTCCTGCGGTGTACGTAGCTTCACAACTACGGCAACCGACGTTTTACCAGTTTTTAAGCCTGTCCGGCATCGCCAACTTGGCCAGTGAAAACCATTATGGATTGTCGCTGGTGTTGGGGGGCGGTGAAATCACTGCTCAGGAACTGGCGAAGCTGTATGCACTGTTGGCTAACCGGGGCGCATTGCGCCCATTACGGATGCAAAAGAGTGATGCCTATCCGCCACCAATCCGTTTGCTCAGCGAAGAAGCCAGCTTTACTACGCTGGATATGCTGCGCCAGCACCGCCGGCCTGGTGATACTTTGGCACAACGCTCGTCATCCCTGCCGGTCTATTGGAAAACAGGGACCTCCTGGGGCTTCCGCGATGCCTGGAGCGTCGGGATCTTCGGGCCTTACGTGCTGGTGGTATGGGAAGGGAATTTCGACAGCAGAGGCAACAACGTGTTTGTGGGGGCCGATGCGGCAGCCCCGCTATTTTTCAATATTATCGACAGCATTAACGCCAGCTATCCGGCCTTGCAGGAGCCGAAACACCCCTTCCCGAAACAGTTGAAGCGGGTGGATATTTGCTTGGCTAGCGGCAACCTGCCGACGCAGTGGTGCCAGCAGAAAGGCAAAGCCTGGTTTATCCCCGGCAAGTCGCCGATCAAGGTCGATACCGTCTATCGCCCGGTGGTGTTGGATATTCACAGCGGTGAGGTGGCCTGCCCGCCGTATGATGAAACACAAACCCGCACCGAAGTGTTTGAGTTCTGGCCTTCCGATCTGGCTAACGTGTTTGCGCAGGCTGGATTACCCAAGCGAGCTCCGCCGGTAAACCATTGCAAGGATAATGCGGTGGCGATCGGTGGCAGCCCGCCGCGCATTACCTCGCCGCTGAAAAATACCACCTATACCTTGCGGCAGTCGCAGCAGGGGCGTGACAAAATCTCCTTCAATGCGGTGACGGACGCGGACAGTAAAACGGTGTATTGGTTTGTCGATGATATTTATCTAGGCAGCAGCGGCAGTAAAACCGCCATCGATTGGCGGCCGGTCAACAATGGCCAGTATCGCATCCGGGCGGTGGACGATCATGGCCGGGCCGATAGCCGCCTGATCACCATTGAGCTGGTGAACTAAGATGCCTCTCCCCTCACCCTAACCCTCTCCCACAGGGAGAGGGGACAGATCGAGCGTGTTTGAAATGGTAGTGACTTACCTTGGATAAAGAAGGTTATTGAGTTTGCTTCTACTTCCAAAACAGCTTTAGAGTTTGCTTGAGATTTTCTCTTTACTGCCAAAAGAGCAGGGCCATCAGCTCGCAATCCTTGCGAAAGAGGGTTGGGATGAGGGGGCGTAAATGCCCGCTTTCTGCGCCATCGTCTGCAAATGACCAAAAACATTACCAACGCGTAAGCCGTTATGCTCATACTCGTTGGTGATCCACGGTGTCAAATTACCCACCTGTTGCGCCGTCGCCAGCGAGAGCTGCAAATCGACATACATATCGCTGAAATAAATGGCGGCGAATACCGGTACCTGATTGTCGAGCAGGCGATCGCTGTTATACAGCGGTGACCACACGCGGCGATCGGCCAGCAGCTTAGCAGGTTCATTGAAGGGGCGCAGAGCGGCGATCTCGGTGAACATCCAGGGATAGATCATTTCCCCGGTCAGGTAAAGCGGGCGCCGATCTTCGGCGAAAGCATTGAAGTTGCCCCGTTGCCGCTGGGCGGCCCAGTTGGTGGCCTTATCCTGTGCGTAGATACTTTCATGCAGCGCGGCAAACAGCGGATTCTCCGCGTAGCTGGTCAACGCCATCACCTGTGACAAAAAGGTGTCGCTGAATTCACCGTCCGGGTTGAAGGCTTCGTCAAACAGCCAAAGTAGCCGCTCGTAGCCTTCACTCATGCCAAGATCGATCCCCAGGCTTTGCAGGCGGCGTACGGTCAGCCGGTCGCCATCAGGCAACAACACCTCTTCCTGCTCCAGCTTGTCGGCAATCTGACCGATAAGCGGCTCCAGATGTGGGTAACGCTGATAGAAGATGCGATTTTTGGCGATCACCTGCGGATAGGTATGAGCGTAGACTTCATCGGCATCGGGCTGCAGGCTTGCCAGGCCTCCGGTCATAAAGCAGCAGTGTAGGCCTTCCGGAGCCTGAGAAAGATAGGTCAGCGTGATAAAGCCGCCATAGCTTTGCCCCAGCGTGCTCCACGGGCGATCGCCAAAGCAGTTTTTACGCAGATATTCGGCATCGCTCACTATCGAGTCGGCGCGGAAGCAGGCCAGGTAATCTGCCGCCTGGTGGGCGGTTAGCCCGGCAAGACTCTTACCTTCAATGCGGCTGCTGCGCCCGGTGCCACGCTGATCGAGCAGGATCACCCGATAACTTTTGAGGGCTTCGGCAATCCAACTGCTGCGTGCCGTAGGGCGTGGGCTTTTCCCTCCGGGACCACCTTGTAAAAACAGCAGACAGGGGAGTTGTTCATCACGGCGTAACGGGTCAACCAACTCACGGGCAAAGATCTCAATGGTGCGGGTATCCTTGTTATTGAACCAATTCAGCGGGACCTGGACCAGGTGTTCACGTACCCAGATCGCTGGCAACAAATATTCTCGTGCAACGCTCATGTTTTTCTCTCCCTGTTATGGTGTTCTCTTTTTTCTGCCGGTTATTTTAATGCCATATCGGTGTTTACCTGGAACGTTCAGATCTACTCTATTTTATCGATAAGCAACAATGGTCCGGAGTTTGAAGAGTGAACATCAGCGTAACAGGAGGAAGGAACTTAGCAAATGCACAAATGATTAAATTTCAGCCAATTTGTGTGAGAATGTGACTGAATAAGTATTCTTGACTGATGAATACAAAGTAAGGGCTGGTGGCGGGGGCCACCAGTCAACATCGCTCGGGCTCAGCCGTTATCGATAACGTCGGCAGCAAGGAACTCAAAGGGAGGGCTGGTTTTAAACTCAGCGGAAACCTCACCGGTAAAATCTGCCATCTCATCTTTACCCAGCGCCAGCTTTTTAACCGGAGCGCCAGCAGCAAAGTCGACCCGTTTCAGGTCTACCCAAAAAGTACTGCTGCCCAGTGCCGATTCAAAGTAATACAGCTTGTTCTTTTGATCGGCCAAGGTGCGCCAACGAGTGGAAGAAATATTGGGTTCTTCAGGGGTCGTGATGCCAAAGGGCACAGAAACATTGCGCATAACGCTCAGCACGCTAGAGGCTGCCAGCCTGGCCTGATGATATTTCGGGATAGCGTTGATATAAAACTGCGCGCGTACAAAACGGTCGGCAGCACGGTTTGTGCCAGGCAGCATGACGTTACCCCCAATCCCTTGCCAGTACTTGGTGATGGCCAACTGCTGCTCGAAGGTAGGGGAATTGGTCAGGACCTGATAGTCGCGGCTATGGTGAATCACTAATTTGCCGTTAATGTATTCGAAAATGGCACTGTCCCCACTGGCATCGGACAACGACAAATGAAGGGAGGCCAAACGTTCCTGGCCAGGCACACCGCCGGTCACAACGATAAAAGGGGCCTTTTCCAGTGAGTTAACCGCTTCTTGCACCGTGGCGAAGTTATCCAACGCATACTGTGCCCATGCTGCCAATGATAAGGTTGGCTGCTGGCCATCGAATGCCGGGTATTGAGATTCAACCAACCACAGCATATTGGCTACCAGACCTTTTTCATTCATACCATCGGTGGTTGCAACACCATAGGCGGAAGTCACGACGCTGCCGTATTTAGATGTCCATTTGATCGAGTTGCTGCCTGCATTACCATTGCGCTCCATTCCTTGTGGGAAAATCCACAGGTCAGAGTGCAGCTGTTCTTTCCAGTCCATAGTGCGGCCGGTGATCACCAGGTTATCTTCGCCGTGGTAGACCGCGCGAGTACAGGCCATTGCCAACTGTGGTGAAAACAGAATGCCGCACATAGACAGTAAAAGGGGGGTTATCAAAAGCGTTATATTCCAATTCACTGTTATCTCTCCTTGCTACTTTTTGTACAGTGTAGGCACTACTGACCCGTGGGGCAAAAACGAGAGCGCCAAACGGGATTTTCGTTTCGTTATTATTTATGTTTGACGATAGAATCAATCAATTACCTATCTCCTTGCCCCTGCAAACCGTGCAGCTTGCAGGGGCAAGGAGATAAAATGCATGATTAATCTATGGAAAAAATCACTCTATGAAGGTGTTGTACCAGGACGAACATCTGATCGCCGTTAACAAACCCTCAGGTTGGCTGGTGCATCGTAGCTGGCTGGATCGTCACGAGACGAGGTTTGTCATGCAAACCGTGCGCGATCAGATTGGCCAGCACGTATTTACCGTACACCGTCTGGATCGTCCTACTTCCGGCGTATTGCTGATGGCGTTGTCCAGCGATGTGGCTCGGTTATTGTCGCAACAGTTTGAACTGCATCAGGTACAGAAAACCTATCACGCGGTGGTGCGGGGCTATGTTTTAGAGGGCGGCACCGTTGACTATGCGCTGACGGAAGAGCTGGATAAGTTGGCGGATAAACATGCCAATCCGGATAAAGGTCCAAAACCGGCGGTAAGTCATTATCAGCCTTTGGCAACGGTGGAGATGCCGGTGGCGATTGGCCGCTATGACACTTCGCGCTACAGCCTGGTTGAGCTGAAACCAGAGACCGGGCGTAAGCATCAGCTGCGTCGTCATATGGTGCACCTGCGCCATCCGATTATTGGTGATACCGCTCACGGCGATCTGCGGCAAAACCGTGGGATGGCCGAACATTTTGGTTGTTCACGCCTGATGCTTCACGCCAGCCATCTTCAACTTACTCATCCGGTGAGCGGCCAACCGCTGCATATTTCCGCGCCCTGGGAAGCGGATTGGCAAGGTGTCATGTCACAATTTGGCTGGCATAACGTGCTGCCAGAACTTGAGTTTCCGCAGGCTAACGGTCAGGATAGCTAATCATTTTTTAACGGTCATAAGGGAGCAGCAACGATGGCTCAGGTCGGCATTTTCGTCGGAACGGTCTACGGTAACTCTTTGTTAGTGGCGGAAGAGGCAGAAAATATCCTGCAACAACAGGGCCATGAGGTCAAAGTGTTTGAGGAAGGGACGCTGGCAGAGTGGCAGTTTTATCGTCAGCATTATGCGCTGGTCGTGACTTCCACCACCGGGCAAGGGGACTTGCCTGACAGTATTGCCCCCCTGTTCCAGGCTATTCGCGACCAGGTGGGCTATCAGCCGGAGCTGCGTTATGGCTTGATTGCTCTGGGTGATAGCAGCTATGACAACTTCTGCGGTGCCGGGCGTACCTTTGATGCTTTGCTGCAGGAGCAGGGGGCGACGCGCGTAGGTGAAGTGCTGGAGATCGATGCGATCGAGCAACCTGAACCGGAAGTGGTTTCCTGCCCGTGGGTAGAGCAGTGGGGCGCCTTGTTGAAATAGCCTCTCGATGCCTGGTGGCGAGCGGCCAGGCACGACTTTATTCCTGCTATCGGTCTGGGATAGTGTGGGGAATATAAAGAAAAAAAACCTAATCCCTTAAGCACTCAAGGCCGCAGCCATCAAGCGTTAAAGAATTAGGTTTTGCCTGCCGGAGCAGTAATAACTCTATCGATTACCGATTTACCCTATTCACCCCTAACCCTCTCCCACAGGGCGAGGGGACTGAACGTGCCACAACTTACCACCTGTACCTGCCTGCGACTCCGGGCTCGCTCCCTCTCCCAATCTCTGTGTTTATGAGATCCCTGGACTCTACAGCGGGAGAGGGCAGGGGTGAGGGGCGACCAATCGTCCTAAACTGACAAATAGTAGACCGAGGGTGGCAGTTATTTACCGCGCGTCAGCTTTTCCAGGTCGGATTCGATCTCGGCAATCTTGTTGGTGACCACGTTTTGCAGATGCTGCAGGTCATCGAGGATCTTGCGTTTCAGATCCACTTCCACCTGGTCGCGCTGGCAGAGTTGATCCAGTTCATCGATCACGTAGCGCAGGTTAGGGTTGATCTCATGGATCTCTTTGTAACCCTGGCCGGCATTGTCTGCTACCACGGTTTTGCGCTGGCGTGGATACTTGAACTTCACGCTCTTGGCAAAGAACTCGCCCTTATCTTTGCGGAAGTAAATCTTGAGGATGTCGTTATTGGCCTCCTGACGCAGGCTATAGCGATCGATATCTTCCGGTTGATTGATACCCAAGCTTTTCAGGTTGTCATACATAATAGCGCCACCTTTTAATCAACTATATTTGCCTGATTAGCCAATATGCAGTGTTGTGAGCTGCAAACTGAAACACATCAGGAATATTCCACTGCCAGAGAGTATGGCGAAAACGCCCGTCACAGACTGTGACGGCCCGCGTATTGAAGGCAAAAAAATGGCGGGTGCTGCACCCGCCGTTCAAGCTTAGTCGATAGTGCGCAATAACTCATTAATCCCGACTTTGCCACGGGTCTTGGCGTCCACTTTCTTGACGATCACAGCGCAATACAGGCTGTAGGAACCATCTTTGGAAGGCAGGTTGCCGGATACAACCACGGAGCCAGCAGGTACGCGGCCATAGTGCACTTCACCGGTTTCACGATCGTAGATGCGGGTGCTTTGGCCCAGATAAACGCCCATTGAGATCACCGAACCTTCTTCCACGATCACGCCTTCAACCACTTCTGAACGCGCGCCGATAAAGCAGTTGTCTTCGATGATGGTTGGGTTGGCCTGCAACGGCTCCAGCACGCCACCGATGCCGACGCCGCCGGACAGGTGAACGTTTTTGCCGATCTGCGCACAAGAGCCTACGGTGGCCCAGGTATCTACCATGGTGCCTTCGTCGACGTAGGCACCGATGTTGACGTAAGAAGGCATCAGCACGGTGTTACGAGCGATAAATGCCCCCTGACGCACGGTAGCCGGTGGCACTACGCGGAAGCCTTCCTTCTGGAAGCGAGCTTCATCGTAGTCAGCGAACTTCATCGGCACTTTGTCGTAATAGCGGGTTTCTGCACCGTCCATTACCTTGTTGTCGTTGATACGGAAAGACAGCAGGACGGCTTTTTTCAGCCACTGATGGGTAACCCATTGCCCCTCGATCTTCTCGGCAACGCGCAGGGCGCCGCTGTCCAGCAGGGCGATCACCTGGTTTACCGCTTCACGCGTTACGGTGTCTACGTTGGCCGGGGTAATATCCGCGCGGCGTTCGAAGGCGCTTTCAATAACGTTCTGTAATTGCTGCATGCTGTTCTCTGTCCTGATTTTATTTACGAAAGGTTACTTTTATCACATTTTATCGGTTGGATTGAGTGCCTCTGTCAACCGTTGTTCTAATTTTCTGCGTGTTTGCGGATCCAGCGCCCGGCGATCGGCATCGGCCAAAATAAACAAATCCTCGACCCGTTCGCCGATAGTGGAGATACGTGCGCCGTGCAGCGACAGGCCCAGATCGGCGAAAACCTCACCCACGCGTGCCAGCAGGCCGGGCTGATCGAGGGCAATTAGCTCCAGATAGCTGCGGCGATCGGTATGAGTTGGCAGGAAGCTGACCTCTGTCGGTACGCTGAAATGGCGTAGTTTGGACGACGGACGTCGAGCGCGCGGCGGTTGATAATCTCGCTGGGTGATAGCTTGCTCCAGCGCATGGCGGATCGCGGCATGACGATCCTGGGCCAGCGGGCTGCCATCCGGCTCCAGCACGATAAAGGTGTCCATGGCCATACCGTCGCGGTTGGTGAAGATCTGGGCGTCATGCACGCTGAGATTGCGCCGATCCAGCTCACCGGCAACGGCGGCGAACAGATAAGGGCGATCCGGGCTCCAGATAAAGATCTCGGTGCCGCCACGCGTGGCCTGGTGGCTGACCAGCACCAATGGCTTGGTTGAGTCATGGGCCAGCAGGTGGCGGGCGTGCCAGGCGAGCTGATTCGGCGAGTGACGCAGGAAATAGTCGGCGCGGCAGCGGCTCCAGATATGGTGCAGCGCTTCTTCATCGATATTATCCATACGCAACAGTGCCAGCGCCTGTAAACGATGGTGGCGCACCCGCTCGCGTAGGTCCGGGCTGTTCTGCATACCACGACGCAGTTGCTTCTCGGTGGCGAAATACAGCTCGCGCAACAGGCTCTGTTTCCAACTGTTCCACAAGGTCTCGTTGGTGGCACAGATATCGGCGACCGTCAGGCAAACCAGGTAGCGTAGACGGGTTTCGCTTTGCACTTCGCTACTGAACTGCTGGATCACGGTCGGGTCCTGAATGTCACGCCGTTGCGCGGTAACCGACATCAGCAGGTGGCAGCGTACCAGCCAGGCAACCAGCTGTGCTTCGCGTGAGTTCAAGCCATGCAATGCAGCAAACTCCAGGGCGTCTTGGGCGCCTAAAATGGAGTGATCGCCCCCGCGCCCTTTGGCGATATCGTGGAACAGCGCTGCCAGCAACAGCAATTCCGGGTGAGGCAGGCGAGGATAAAGCTCCACGCACAGCGGATGGCGTGGGCGAGTTTCCTCATCGGAGAAGCTTTCCAGCTTTTGCAGCACGCGCACGGTATGTTCATCGACGGTATAGGCATGGAACAGGTCAAACTGCATCTGGCCGACGATGCTGCCCCATTGCGGCATATAGGCCCACAGCACGCTGTGGCGATGCATTGGCACCAACGCCCGTGAGACCGCGCCTGGGTGTCGCAGAATGGCCATAAACAGCTCTCTGGCCTCGGGAATGTTGCACAGTGGCTGTTTCAGGTGGCGGCGCGCATGGCGCAACTGGCGCACGGTGGTGGAGTAGATGCCTTTGATTTCGCGGTTGCGTACCATCAGGTAGAACATGCGCATGATGGCTTCGGGCTGGCGGATAAACAGCGTTTCGTCGCGCAAATCGATCAGATCGCCACGCAGCTGAAAATCATCGTTCAGCGGGCGGGGTTTCTCCGTGGCGTCCAATGCCAGGATCGCTTCATCGAACAGCTGTAGCAGCATGTGGTTCAGCTCGCCGACGCGGCGCGTCATGCGATAGAAATCCTTCATCATGCGCTCTACCGGTTCATTGCCTTCCCCTTCGTAGCGCAACAGCTGGGCCACGCTGAGCTGGCGATCGAACAGCAGGCGGTTGTCATAACGCGGCAGCGCCAGGTGCAGGGCAAAACGAATACGCCACAGGAAGCTTTGGCATTCGTTCAATTCGTTGCGCTCGGCCTGAGTCAGGAAGCCAAAACCGACCATCTCATCGAGCGAGGTGGCGCCGAAATGGCGGCGGGCCACCCACATCAGCGTATGAATATCACGCAGGCCACCGGGGCTGCTCTTGATATCCGGCTCCAGGTTGTAGCTGGTACCGTGATAGCGCTGGTGGCGTTGCTGCTGTTCGATCAGCTTGGCGTCAAAGAATTTGGGCGAAGGCCAGAAGCCGTCGCTGAAAATGTGCTTTTGCAATTGCAGGAACAGGGCGACGTCGCCGCAGATCATGCGGGATTCGATCAGGTTGGTGGCAACGGTCAGGTCCGCCAAGCCTTCCAGCAGGCACTCTTCGAGCGTGCGCACGCTGTGGCCGACTTCCAGTTTGAGATCCCACAGCAGGGTAATGAATTCACCGACGCGAGCGGCCTGTTCATCGTTCAGGCGAGTCTGGCTGAGTACCAGCACGTCGATATCAGACAGCGGGTGCAGTTCACCACGGCCATAGCCGCCGACGGCCAGCAGCGCCGTTTCAGGGATAGTGTCAAAGCCGTAAAACAGCCACAGCCGCCGCAATAGCCGATCGATAAACTTGCTGCGCGCCGCCACCAGGCTTTCGGCACTGGCACCAGCATTGAAGGCCGCTGCCAGCCACTGCTGAAACTGCTCAAGCCGCTGTTTGAGGGCCAGGCAATTGATATCTTCATCGGCATAGGTGCTGGGAGCATCCGGCTTCTTGGGTACGGCCGGGGTTTCTAGCTCACGATAATTTTCAGACATGTTTCGCCGCCCATAAAAAAAGCCGGCATAGGCCGGCTTGTCACAAGAACCCTGCGGTTCTTACATCTCGTGCGTAATGATGTTGGGGATGGTGTCATCCTTGCGCAACGTCATTATCTCGCAGCCGTTATCAGTCACCACAATAGTATGCTCATACTGTGCCGACAAGCTGCGATCTTTGGTTTTCACCGTCCAGCCGTCTTTCATGGTGCGGATGCGGTAATCACCGGCGTTGACCATAGGCTCAATGGTGAAGGCCATACCGGCCTGTAGCACCACGCCGCCGTCATCGGCATCGTAATGCAGTACCTGCGGCTCTTCGTGGAAACCTTCGCCGATGCCGTGGCCGCAATATTCGCGCACGACGGAGAACTTCTCTGCTTCAACAAACTGCTGGATGGCTTTACCCAGAGTGCGCAGGCGGATACCCGGTTTGACCATCTTCAAGGCCAGATACAGGCTTTCCTGGGTGATACGGCACAGGCGCTCGCCCAGAATGGTGGGTTTACCGACGATGAACATCTTGGAGGTGTCGCCGTGGAAGCCGTCTTTGATTACGGTCACATCGATATTGACGATATCCCCGTCTTTCAGCACCTTGTCGTCACTTGGGATGCCGTGGCACACCACTTCGTTCACCGAGATACAGACCGATTTTGGGAAGCCGTGGTAGCCCAGGCAGGCCGAGATCGCCTGCTGTTCATTGGTGATATGCTCGTGGCAGATCCTGTCCAGCTCGCCGGTGGTGACGCCGGGTTTAACGTGGGGCTCGATGATTTCCAGCACTTCTGCGGCCAGGCGGCCCGCAACGCGCATCTTTTGAATGTCATCAGGTGTTTTAATTGAAATTGCCATGAAAGTTAGTCCGCAGGTGTCGTTATGGTCGACAAGGTAGAAAGATAAGGCATTGAGTTATGGTATCAGCCCGGCTTGAGGCTGCCAAATTTCATTTGTGAAGGGCTAGGCCAACTGCAACAAAAGTTGGTGTCTGGGGCGGCTTTATGGTATAAAGCGCGCCGGCAGATCCGCATTCGGCCTTGAGTGCCAGTGAGGAAATGACCGAGGTAGTTTTAACTGCACTCACATTGTGTAAATAACACACACGTATCGACACATCCGCCGGGGTGCCTTGAGATGACTCACGTCATTGTCCGGGTCGGCGTTATGGGATACGTGGAGGCATAACCCCAATCAACTCTAATAGAGGTTTTAATCATGGCAACTGTTTCCATGCGCGACATGCTCCAGGCTGGTGTACACTTTGGTCACCAGACCCGTTACTGGAACCCGAAAATGAAGCCTTTCATCTTCGGCGCACGTAACAAGGTTCACATCATCAACCTGGAAAAAACCGTACCAATGGCCAACCTGGCTTTGGCTGAACTGACCAAGATCTCTTCCCGTAAAGGTAAGATCCTGTTCGTTGGTACCAAGCGCGCAGCAAGCGAAGCGGTAAAAGAATATGCTAACGGCTGCGATCAGTTCTTCGTGAACCATCGCTGGTTGGGCGGCATGCTGACTAACTGGAAAACGGTTCGTCAGTCAATCAAACGTTTGAAAGATCTGGAAATCCAGTCCCAAGACGGCACCTTCGACAAGCTGACCAAGAAAGAAGCGCTGATGCGCACTCGTGAACTGGCCAAGCTGGAAAACTCCCTGGGTGGTATCAAGGACATGGGTGGTCTGCCAGACGCTCTGTTTGTTATCGATGCCGATCACGAACACATCGCGATCAAAGAAGCCAACAACCTGGGTATCCCGGTATTCTCTATCGTTGATACCAACTCCGATCCAGACGGCGTTGACTTCATCATCCCTGGTAACGACGACGCAATCCGTGCAATCAAATTGTACCTGACCGCCGTTTCTGCCGCCATCCGTGAAGGTCGTTCTCAAGATCTGGCCGTTCAGGCGGAAGAAAGCTTCGTAGAAGCTGAATAATAAGGTCAAGCCCTTATTAACCAGGTATTGAATATGTTGGTTAGGGGGGCCTTTAAGGGCCCCCTTTGCTTATCTGAATGAGAACTATCTCCGAGCGAGATAACCGAGGAAAAAGAAATGGCTGATATTACCGCTGCCCTGGTAAAAGAACTGCGTGAGCGTACCAGCGCAGGTATGATGGATTGCAAAAAAGCGCTGATCGAATCTAACGGCGACATCGAGCTGGCAATCGAGAACATGCGTAAATCTGGCGCGATCAAAGCGGCGAAAAAAGCAGGCAACGTAGCTGCTGACGGCGTGATCAAAACCAAGATCGAAGGCAACTTCGGCATGATCGTGGAAGTTAACTGCCAGACCGACTTCGTTGCTAAAGACGGCGGTTTCCAGGCTTTCGCTGACAAAGTGTTGGATGCGGCTTTTGCTGGCAAAATCACTGACGTTGACGTGCTGAAAGCGCAGTTCGAAGAAGAGCGCGTTGCGCTGGTGGCAAAAATCGGTGAGAACATCAACATTCGCCGCATTGCTGCTCTGGAAGGCGACGTGTTGGGTAGCTACCTGCACGGTGCTCGCATCGGTGTTCTGGTTGCCGCTACCAAAGGCGCGGATGAAGAGCTGGTTAAGCAGCTGGCAATGCACGTTGCCGCTAGCAAGCCTGAATTCGTCAAGCCTGAAGATGTGTCTGCTGAAGTGGTAGAGAAAGAGTACCAAGTTCAGTTGGACATCGCCATGCAGTCTGGCAAACCGAAAGAAATCGCAGAGAAGATGGTTGAAGGCCGCATGAAGAAATTCACCGGCGAAGTCTCTCTGACCGGTCAGCCTTTCGTGATCGAACCAAGCAAGAGCGTTGCTCAGGTGCTGAAAGAGCACAACACTGACGTAACCAATTTCATCCGCTTTGAAGTGGGTGAAGGCATCGAGAAAGTTGAAGCTGACTTTGCTGCTGAAGTTGCAGCAATGAGCAAACAGTCTTAATGCTGTTAATGGAGCCGCCGCGAGGCGGCTCCATTTTATCCAGCCAGAGAAACGCCGATGATGGGCCCCTCGTGCCCAGGCTAATCGGTTGAAAACCCCAATACTATTACTACTGCTTCTTAGGACAGAACACCATGGCAACCAATGCAAAACCCGTTTATCAGCGTATCCTGCTCAAACTGAGTGGTGAAGCCCTGCAAGGTGCAGAAGGCTTTGGGATCGACGCTAGCGTTTTGGATCGCATGGCTCAGGAAGTAAAAGAGCTGGTCGAGCTGGGCATCCAGGTCGGTGTAGTTATTGGCGGTGGCAATCTTTTCCGTGGTGCAGGTCTGGCACAAGCCGGCATGAACCGCGTAGTGGGCGACCACATGGGAATGCTGGCTACCGTGATGAACGGCCTGGCTATGCGTGATGCACTGCACCGTGCCTATGTGAACGCCCGCCTGATGTCTGCCATTCCGTTGAATGGCGTATGTGACAACTACAGCTGGGCAGAGGCGATCAGCCTGCTGCGTAACAACCGCGTGGTGATTTTCTCCGCCGGTACGGGTAACCCGTTCTTTACCACGGATTCTGCGGCCTGCCTGCGCGGCATCGAAATTGAAGCCGATGTGGTATTGAAAGCGACTAAAGTGGATGGTGTATACTCCGCTGACCCGGTGAAAAACCCGGACGCAACGCTGTACGAACAGATCACCTACCAGGACGTGTTGGAGCGTGAGTTAAAAGTGATGGATCTGGCGGCGTTTACGCTGGCCCGCGATCATGGCTTGCCGATCCGCGTATTCAACATGAACAAGCCGGGCGCACTGCGTCGCGTGGTGATGGGTGAGAACGAAGGTACTCTGATCACCAAATAACGGCTGTTTGGCCAAATTTCGCAGGAGCGGGTAACGCCAGGCGTTGTGTGCTTCTGATAAGTAAAATTCACGGGCTATACTTTTCAGTACAGCCTGCCAAGTAACCAGCTTCCAAGGGTTCGCAACGTGATTAATGAAATCAGAAAAGATGCTGATTCACGCATGGAAAAAAGCGTCGAAGCATTTAAAAACCAAATCAGCAAGATCCGTACTGGCCGTGCTTCTCCAAGCATCCTGGACGGCATCATGGTGGAATACTACGGTGCAGCAACGCCGCTGCGCCAACTGGCCAACGTCACGGTAGAAGATTCCCGTACGCTGGCGATCAACCTGTTTGACCGTTCTTTGGGCTCGGCGGTAGAAAAAGCCATTATGTCTTCCGATCTGGGCCTGAACCCAAGCTCGGCTGGCACCGTGATCCGTGTTCCGCTTCCTCCGTTGACGGAAGAGCGCCGTAAGGATCTGATCAAGGTCGTACGTGGTGAAGCCGAGCAGGGCCGTGTGGCTGTGCGTAACGTGCGCCGCGATGCCAACGATAAAGTGAAGGCACTGCTGAAAGACAAAGAAATCAGCGAAGATGAAGATCGCCGTTCACAAGACGATATCCAGAAAATGACCGATGCCTACATCAAACTGCTTGATGCGGCATTGGCCGATAAAGAAAAAGAACTGATGGATTTCTAATCTCCATCGCCTTGAAATAAAGCGTCGCCTTGGCGGCGCTTTATTTTTTGTGGTGCAGATCTCGTTTTATCGTACGCACAGAGCGTAAACCAGCCGTGATGCAAGTTACACTGTGGTGTACGTCCGATCTCATCACGCAGTAGATTCAGAGCGATCTCATGAAGCAACTGACAATTCTGGGTTCCACCGGTTCCGTGGGCACCAGCACCCTGGCCGTGGTCAGGGAAAATCCCGACCTTTTCGCGATCAAGGCACTGGTAGCTGGCCGTAATGTGGCGGTCATGGCGCAGCAGTGCATAGAGTTCCGCCCGAGTTATGCGGCAATGGCCGATGAGCAGGCCGCCAATGAGTTACGCGCCGTGCTGGCAGAAAACGGTGTGAAAACCGACGTGTTGGCCGGTGAAAAGGCAGCCTGCGAGCTGGCCGCATTAGACGACGTCGATCAGGTGACGGCCGCTATCGTCGGGGCCGCTGGGCTGTTGCCCACCCTGGCCGCTATTCGTGCCGGTAAGCAGGTGCTGCTGGCGAACAAAGAGTCTCTGGTCACCTGTGGCCGCCTGTTTATGGACGCGGTGCAAAAGAGCCAGGCACAGTTGCTGCCGCTGGACAGCGAGCACAACGCCATCTTCCAGAGCCTGCCAGAAAGCATCCAACGCCAACTGGGTTATAGCTCGCTGGAAGCCCACGGCGTTTCGCGCATCGTGCTGACCGGTTCCGGTGGCCCGTTCCGTACTACGCCGATGGAACAGTTCGCCACTATGACGCCGGATCAGGCCTGTGCGCATCCCAACTGGTCGATGGGGCGTAAAATCTCGGTAGATTCCGCCACCATGATGAACAAGGGGCTGGAGTATATCGAGGCTCGCTGGCTGTTCAACGCCTCGGCAGAGCAGATGGAAGTGATCCTCCATCCGCAGTCGGTGATCCACTCCATGGTGCGCTATGCCGATGGTAGCGTGCTGGCCCAACTGGGTACGCCGGATATGCGCACGCCTATTGCCCATGCCATGGCTTATCCGCAGAGGGTCCACTCCGGGGTGGCAGCACTCGATTTCTGCCGTATCGGAGCGCTGACCTTCTCTGAGCCGGAACGTGAGCGCTATCCTTGCCTGTATTTGGCGATCGAAGCTTTCGATGCGGGCCAGGCGGCGACCACCGCGCTCAACGCGGCCAATGAAATTGCCGTAGCGGCATTTTTGCAGCAACAAATTCGTTTCACTGATATTTCAGCCGTGAACCAAAAGGTTGTTGAATGTATGGCGTTGCCGGAGCCAACCAGTATTGAGATGGTGTTGGAGATCGATCGTCAGGCGCGTGAGGTGGCTCGCGGTCTGGTTCGTAACCTGCGGGTTTAATCACTTGGACGGGTTGTACTGAGGGCAAATTCGGCTCTGCTACATTGTCTGAATTTGCTGGTAAACTCGCCAGGCCGCCGTGTGGCCGTTTGTTCAGGCTTCACGGAGGTGTTATAGTCTGCGCCATAATCACCGGTTATACCGTTGAATAATGGCCGGATTGGCAGCCCTTTTTACCTGACAAACGCGGCCAATAGGGCACTGCCAAGCCAGAGAACGGGGAAAACTTACGCCAATCTTTGCCGGGAGCTCCTTGGGGCACCAGGCAGGCAGAATGAAAAGCTGTGTCAGGCACACGGCTTTTTTTGCGCGTAAGGTCCGATATTCCGGCAAGGCTGTGGTGTTTCTACCGAGGAAATAAGTACGAGTTATGTCGTCCGCAAACCAACAAGAAGCTAATCTTTCTGCTCATGGGCCACGTCATGTCGCGATCATTATGGACGGCAATGGGCGTTGGGCTAAACGCCAGGGCAAGTTACGTGTCTTCGGTCATAAAGCAGGGGTGAAATCGGTACGCCGCGCGGTCAGTTTTGCCGCCAGTCACCATTTAGATGCACTCACGCTTTATGCCTTCAGCAGCGAAAACTGGAACCGCCCGGCGCAGGAAGTCTCCGCGCTGATGGAGCTTTTTGTCCGCGCACTGGACAGCGAAGTAAAAAGCCTGCATAAACATAATGTCAGGTTGCGTGTGATCGGCGATGTCAGCCGGTTCAGCGCACGTTTGCAAGAGCGTATCCGCCGCTCGGAGCAACTGACAGAAAATAACGATGGCCTGACGCTTAACGTTGCCGCCAATTACGGTGGCCGTTGGGATATTATTCAGGGAGTGAAGGATCTGGCTGAGCAAGTGCAGCAGGGTACGCTGTGTGTGGACCAGATCAGCGAAGAGTTACTGGGCGAGCGCGTCTGCATGAGCGACCTGTCTCCGGTGGATCTGGTGATCCGTACCGGTGGCGAACATCGCATCAGTAACTTTTTGTTGTGGCAAATTGCTTACGCCGAGCTTTACTTTACTGATGTACTCTGGCCAGATTTTGATGAACTTGTCTTTGAAGGTGCGCTGAATGCATTTGCACAACGCGAGCGTCGCTTCGGAGGAACAACACCTATCGACGCCAATGCGTCCTAGGGGGAACTTTTGCTGAAGTCTCGCATCATAACGGCTCTGATTTTAATTCCGATTGTTATCGCAGCGCTGTTCTTGCTGCCGCCGATGGGCTTTGCCCTGGTAACACTCGCTGTGTGCATGTTAGCCGCCTGGGAATGGGGGCAGTTGGCTGGCTTTGCTGCCCGCCCCCAACGTATCTGGCTGGCGATATTGTGCGGTTTCCTATTGGCGCTGATGATGCTCAGCGTGCCTGCCTACCATCAGTCTGTTCACCAATTGCAGATCGCTGGCCCGCTATGGTTGTCGCTGGGATGGTGGCTGGTGGCTCTGCTGCTGGTGCTGTTCTATCCAGGCTCGGCGGCGCTGTGGCGTAATTCGCGCACCTTGCGGCTGGTCTTTGGCCTGTTGACCATCGTGCCGTTTTTCTGGGGCATGCTGGCACTGCGTCAGTTTGGCTATGAAGAGAATCATTTTACCGGTGCCTGGTGGTTGCTGTACGTTATGCTGCTGGTCTGGGGCGCAGATTCCGGCGCCTACATGTTCGGCAAGCTGTTTGGCAAACACAAGCTGGCACCGAAGGTCTCCCCAGGCAAAACCTGGGAAGGGCTGGTCGGTGGGCTGGTCACGTCTGCCGTGATTTCGTGGCTGTTTGGCCGCTATGCGCCGCTGAACGTGGTGCCTATGACCCTATTGGTCTGTTCGGTAATTGCGGCCCTGGCTTCGGTGTTGGGCGATCTGACGGAAAGCATGTTCAAACGCGAAGCCGGTATCAAGGACAGTGGTCATCTGATCCCGGGGCACGGCGGTATTCTGGATCGTATCGATAGCCTGACCGCAGCGGTACCGGTATTTGCCTGCTTGATGCTGTTAGTGTTTTAATCCGTCATCGGCGGGGGGAGTAAAGGGATTCTATGGTCAGCGTACTCTGGAACTTGGTCGCGTTTATTATCGCTCTGGGTATATTGATCACCGTGCATGAGTTCGGGCACTTTTGGGTGGCCCGCCGCTGTGGCGTCCGCGTGGAGCGCTTCTCTATCGGCTTTGGCCGTGCGCTATGGCGCCGCACCGATCGCCAGGGCACCGAATATGTCGTCGCCATGATCCCCCTTGGCGGCTATGTCAAAATGCTCGATGAGCGCGTTGAAACGGTAGCTCCCGAGCTGCGTCATGAGGCGTTCAATAATAAAACCGTCTGGCAGCGCGCGGCGATTGTCAGCGCGGGCCCTATTGCCAATTTCCTGTTTGCCATTCTTGCCTATTGGGTCGTCTTTATCATCGGCGTGCCGAGTTACCGCCCGGTCATCGGTGAAATTACTCCGCAATCCATTGCCGCTCATGCCGAAATTTCTCCGGGAATGGAACTTAAGTCCGTTGACGGTATCGAAACGCCTGATTGGGAATCTGTTCGTCTGGCGTTGGTGACCAAAATCGGTGATGCGCAAACCGAGGTAGAAATTGCTCCGTTTGGTACCTCACAAAAGGTGAGCAAAACCCTGGATTTGCGCCACTGGAGCTTTGAGCCGGACAAAGAAGATCCCGTGCGTTCTCTAGGCATGATCCCGCGTGGCCCGCAGATTGAATCCGTGCTGGCAGAAGTCCAGACCGGGTCGGCTGCGCAAAAGGCAGGTTTACAAGCGGGGGACAGGATCGTTAAAGTCGATGGTCAGCCACTTGGTCGTTGGGTTACGTTGGTTAAACGTATCCACAATGCTCCAGGGCTTCCGCTGGTTTTAGAGATAGAAAGAAACGGCGCCCCCTTGTCTTTAACGCTGATACCAGATACAAAGCCGGTGGGAAAAGACAAAGCGGTGGGGTTTGCCGGGATTATACCTAAAGTTATCCCTCTGCCGGATGAGTACAAGACCATCCGTCAATATGGGCCGTTCTCTGCGCTGTATCAGGCGGGGGACAAAACCTGGCAGCTGATGCACCTTACGGTCAGCATGATAGGTAAATTAATTACCGGTGATGTAAAGCTGAACAACCTGAGTGGCCCGATTTCCATTGCACAGGGAGCAGGGGCATCAGCAGAGGTGGGTTTTGTGTATTATATGATGTTCCTGGCGTTGATTAGCGTCAACTTAGGGATCATCAACCTCTTCCCATTACCGGTATTAGATGGTGGGCATCTCCTCTTCCTGGCGATAGAAAAGCTGAAGGGGGGGCCAGTTTCTGAGCGAGTACAGGACTACAGCTACCGCATTGGTTCGATCTTGTTGGTACTGCTGATGGGTCTTGCACTTTTCAATGATTTTTCTCGTCTTTAGGGGCGGGGACAGGTTAGGAAGAACGCATAACAACGATGGCGATGAAAAAGTTGCTCATAGCGTCGCTGCTGTTTGGCAGCGCCACCGTATACGGTGCAGACGGGTTCGTAGTGAAGGATATTCATTTCGAAGGCCTGCAACGAGTCGCCGTCGGTGCGGCGTTACTCAACATGCCGGTTCGCGTAGGCGATACCGTCTCTGATGATGATATCGGTAATACCATCCGTGCGTTGTTTGCCACTGGCAACTTCGAGGACGTTCGCGTCCTGCGCGATGGTGATACGCTGATTGTTCAGGTTAAGGAACGCCCTACCATTGCCAGCATCACTTTCTCCGGTAACAAATCGGTGAAAGATGACATGCTCAAGCAAAACCTGGAAGCCTCTGGCGTCCGGGTTGGTGAAGCACTCGACCGCACCACCTTATCCAGCATTGAAAAAGGGTTGGAAGACTTCTACTACAGCGTCGGTAAATACAGTGCCTCGGTGAAAGCCGTTGTCACGCCGTTGCCGCGTAACCGTGTTGACCTGAAACTGGTGTTCACGGAAGGGGTTTCCGCCAAGATTCAACAAATCAACATTGTCGGCAACCAGGCCTTCACCAACGATGAGCTGATCGCGCACTTCCAGTTGCGTGATGATGTGCCGTGGTGGAACGTAGTGGCCGATCGCAAATACCAGAAGCAAAAGCTGGCGGGGGATCTTGAGAGCCTGCGCAGCTTCTATCTGGATCGCGGCTATGCCCGTTTCAATATCGATTCGACGCAGGTCAGCCTGACGCCAGATAAAAAAGGCATCTATATCACCGTTAACATCACCGAAGGCGATCAGTACAAGCTTTCCGGCGTGGTGGTCAATGGCAACCTGGCCGGTCATTCGGCAGAGGTGGCCCAGTTGACCAAGATTGAGCCAGGTGAGCTGTTTAACGGCACCAAAGTGACCAAAATGGAAGATAACATCAAGAAGATGTTTGGCCGTTATGGTTACGCCTATCCTCGCGTACAAACTCAGCCTGAAATCAACGACGCGGATAAAACCGTGAAGCTGAACGTCAACATCGACGCGGGTAACCGTTTCTATGTGCGTCGCATCAAGTTCGAAGGCAACGACACCAGTAAAGATTCCGTTCTGCGCCGCGAAATGCGCCAGATGGAAGGGGCGTGGCTGGGTAACGATCAGGTCGAGCAGGGTAAAGAGCGTCTGAACCGTCTGGGTTACTTCGAGACGGTCGATGTTGAAACCCAGCGTGTACCGGGTTCCCCCGATCAGGTTGATATCACCTATAAGGTGAAAGAACGTAACACCGGGACGCTGAACTTTGGTGTGGGTTACGGTACCGAAAGTGGCGTCAGCTTCCAGGCGGGTGTACAGCAGGATAACTGGCTGGGCACTGGCTACTCTGTTGGCATCAGCGGTACCAAGAACGACTACCAGACCTATACCGAGCTGTCGGTGACCAACCCGTACTTCACCGTTGACGGTGTGAGTCTGGGCGGCCGTATCTTCTATAACGACTTTAAAGCGAATAATGCCGATCTGTCTGACTATACCAACAGCAGTTATGGTGTTGACGGCACGCTGGGCTTCCCAATCAACGAGAACAACTCGCTGCGAGCTGGCCTGGGTTACGTCCATAACTCCTTGTCAGAAATGCAGCCGCAGATTGCCATGTGGCGCTATCTGAACTCGATGGGCGATTATCCTGACTTTAAGGATCGCGCCAGCTTTACAGCCGATGACTTCACGCTGAACCTGGGCTGGACCTATAATAATCTGGACCGTGGCTATTTCCCTACCCAGGGTAACCGCACTACGTTCAACACCAAGGTGACCGTGCCGGGTTCCGACAACTCATACTACAAGATGACGTTGGACACCGCGCAGTATATGCCGCTTAACGATGACAAGACCTGGGTGTTGCTGGGTCGTGGCCGTCTGGGCTATGCGGATGGGTTGGGCGGTAAAGAAATGCCGTTCTATGAAAACTTCTATGCGGGTGGTTCAAGTACCGTACGTGGCTTCCAGTCCAACACTATTGGTCCAAAAGCCGTGTACTACAATTCCAACTCGTATTCTTGCCAGTACGCGCCAGGCACCAGCACCGCTCAGCCGATTTGTAGCTCGAACGATGCGGTAGGCGGTAACGCCATGGCCGTGGCAAGTATGGAGTTGATCACGCCTACGCCGTTCCTCAGCGAGAAATACGCCAACTCGGTGCGTACCTCACTGTTTGTCGATGCCGGTACCGTGTGGGATACCCACTGGGAAAACACCGATCAGACGCTGATGTACGGGGTGCCAGACTACAGCAAGGCGAGCAACATTCGCGTGTCTGCCGGTCTTGCGCTGCAGTGGATGTCTCCACTGGGGCCGTTGGTCTTCTCCTATGCGGATCCGATCAAGAAATACGACGGCGACAGGTCAGAGCAGTTCCAGTTTAACATCGGTAAAACCTGGTAATAACCGGTTTCACCCGTGGGCATAGCGGTACAAGAATCGCAAATGCCAGGCTTAAACCAGCTCATAGCGAGAGAAATCTCATTGTGTAACGTGATAAGTCTGGCAGATTGTGTACTTTCAAAAGTGTCATGTGACACAAATGGGTGATGGTAAGGAGTTTATAGTGAAAAAGTGGTTATGTGCCGCAGGCCTCGGTTTAGCAATGGCTGCTTCTGCAGGCGTTCAGGCAGCAGACAAGATTGCTGTTGTTAACGTTTCTAGCATTTTCCAACAGCTGCCAGCTCGTGAAACCGTAGCCAAGCAGTTGGAAAGCGAATTCAAAGGCCGTGCAAGCGAACTCCAGAACATGGAACGCGATCTGCAAACCAAAATGCAGAAACTGCAGCGTGATGGTTCTACCATGAAAGCCAGCGATCGCACCAAGATGGAAAAAGACGTGATGGCTCAGCGTGAGAAGTTCTCTCAGAAAGCGCAGGCTTTTGAGCAGGATAATCGTCGTCGCCAGATGGAAGAGCGTAACAAGATCCTGAGCCGTATTCAGGATGCTGTGAAAGTCATTGCTAGCAAAGAAGGCTATGACGTCGTCGTCGATGTTAACGCTACTGCTTACTTCGCGGCAGGCAAAGATATTACTGCAGACGTGCTGAAACAGGTTAAATAACGCCATGCCTTCAATTCGACTGGCTGATTTAGCGCAGCAGTTGGATGCACAATTGCACGGTGATGGCGATCTCGTCATCACCGGCATTGCTTCTATGCATTCCGCACAGCCTGGCCAAATCACGTTTTTGTCAAACAGCCGCTACCAAGAGCAGTTGTCTTCCTGCCAAGCGAGTGCCGTGGTACTTACCGAAGCAGACCTACCACACTGCCGTAGCGCAGCGCTGGTGGTGAAAAACCCTTACCTGACCTATGCGCGTATGGCGCAGTTGATGGACACCACGCCAGCACCCGCAGCAGATATCGCGCCAAGCGCGGTGATCTCTCCGCAGGCCAAGCTGGGACAGAACGTTGCTATTGGGGCGAACGCGGTTATCGAATCCGGTGTTGAACTCGGTGATAACGTGGTCATCGGCCCGGGGTGCTTTATCGGCAAGCAGGCACGCATCGGCGCAGGTACGCGTCTGTGGGCCAACGTGACGATTTATCATGAAGTGGAAATCGGCCAGCACTGCCTGATCCAATCGGGAACGGTGATTGGTGCGGACGGTTTCGGCTACGCTAACGAGCGTGGCAACTGGATCAAGATCCCGCAGCTTGGCACGGTGATTATTGGCGATCGCGTTGAGATTGGGGCCTGTACCACCATCGATCGCGGCGCGTTGGATAACACCCAGATTGGGAATGGTGTTATCATAGATAACCAGTGTCAGATTGCACACAACGTGGTGATTGGCGAGAATACCGCCGTCGCGGGCGGTGTGATCATGGCGGGTAGCCTGAAAATCGGGCGCTATTGCCAAATTGGCGGCGCCAGTGTGATCAATGGTCACATGGAGATTGCTGACCAGGTAGTTGTCACCGGGATGGGAATGGTTATGCGACCAATCACCGAACCTGGGGTATACTCCTCTGGCATTCCGTTACAACCCAACAAAGTTTGGCGTAAAACCGCGGCGTTGGTGATGAATATCGATGAGATTAGCAAGCGCTTGAAAGCTGTCGAACGAAAAGTCGGAAAAGACTAATCACCACGGCCCGGGATGCTGGGTATAAAACGAAACGCGTTGGCAATGATGCCAAAAGCGCAAAGAGTTGTTAATTTGCGGCCTGCCTGATGATCTCCTTTTTGGGGTCAACGCAGGCCGTGTTGTTGATGCCATCAGTTTTTAGAGACAGGAAGAGTATTTTGACTACTGACACTCATACTCTAGATATTGCAGAAATTCTGGAACTGCTTCCTCACCGTTATCCATTCTTGCTGGTTGACCGTGTATTGGATTTCGAAGAGCATAAATATCTGCGTGCAGTGAAGAACGTATCCGTTAATGAGCCGTTTTTCCAGGGGCATTTCCCTGGTAAACCGATTTTTCCAGGCGTGCTGATTTTGGAAGCTATGGCTCAGGCCACGGGTATCCTGGCATTTAAGAGCGTGGGTAAACTGGAACCGGGCGAGCTGTACTATTTCGCCGGTATTGACGAAGCTCGCTTCAAGCGCCCTGTGGTGCCTGGCGATCAGATGATTATGGAAGTCACTTTCGAGAAAACCCGCCGTGGTCTGACCCGCTTTAAAGGCGTGGCGACCGTCGACGGAAAAATTGTCTGCGAAGCAACCATGATGTGTGCCCGCAGCCGGGAGGCATAATCCGTGATTGATAAAACCGCCTTTATCCATCCAAGTGCGATCGTTGAAGAAGGCGCCGTCATCGGCGCTGGTGCGCATATAGGTCCCTTCTGCTACGTCGGCTCCCAGGTGGAAATCGGCGCGGGTACGGTCCTCAAATCGCATGTGGTGGTGAACGGTATCACCAAGATTGGCCGCGATAACGAGATCTATCAGTTTGCCTCTATCGGCGAAGTGAATCAGGATCTGAAATACGCTGGCGAACCGACTCGGGTTGAAGTCGGCGATCGTAACCGCATTCGTGAGAGCGTCACCATTCATCGCGGTACTGCGCAGGGAACGGGCCTGACCAAAGTCGGTAATGACAACCTGCTGATGGTCAACGTGCACGTTGCTCATGACTGCGTGGTGGGTAATTCCTGCGTGTTGGCCAACAACGCCACGCTGGCTGGTCACGTGGAGATCGACGATTTCGCCATCATTGGCGGCATGACCGCGATCCACCAATTCTGCGTGATTGGTGCCCATGTGATGGTCGGTGGTTGCTCCGGTGTCGCTCAGGACGTACCGCCTTTTGTCATCGCGCAGGGTAACCACGCGACGCCATTTGGTATTAACGCCGTAGGCCTGAAACGCCGTGGTTTTGATAAGGATGAAATGCAGGCGATCCGCAATGCCTACAAGATCCTTTATCGCAGCGAGAAGACCTTCGACGAGGCTAAAGCAGAGATCGAAACCCTGGCGCAACAGCAGCCCGTGGTGCAGCAGTTCCTCGATTTCTTTGCGCGTTCTACCCGTGGGATTATTCGCTGAGTTATGCCAAATCGTCCATTGACTATCGGATTGGTCGCCGGGGAAACCTCCGGTGATATTCTGGGTGCCGGTTTAATTCGTGCGCTTAAGACGCACTACCCAAGCGCCCGCTTTGTCGGTGTCGCTGGCCCGCTGATGCAGGCCGAAGGGTGTGAAACCTGGTACGAAATGGAAGAGCTGGCAGTGATGGGCGTGGTAGAGGTGCTTGAGCGTCTGCCACGCCTGTTGAAGATCCGCAAGGATCTGACCCGCCGGTTCAGTGAGCTGAAGCCTGACGTGTTTGTCGGTATTGATGCGCCAGACTTCAACCTCACGCTGGAAGGCCGCCTGAAACAGCGCGGTATCCGCACTATTCACTATGTCAGCCCGTCCGTATGGGCCTGGCGTCAGAAACGCGTTTTCAAAATTGGTAAAGCGACCGACTTGGTGTTGGCGTTCCTCCCTTTCGAAAAAGCGTTTTACGATCGTTTCAACGTCCCTTGCCGCTTTATTGGTCATACCATGGCCGATGCGATGCCATTGCAGGCGGATAAGCTGGCCGCACGCGCTACGCTGGGCATTGACCCTGCTGCTCGCTGTTTGGCATTGCTACCCGGCAGCCGTAATGCCGAAGTGGAAATGCTCAGTGGTGATTTCCTGCGTACCGCCCAACTGCTACGCGAGCATTATCCCGATCTGGAAGTGGTGGTGCCTTTGGTCAATGCCAAGCGCCGTGAGCAGTTTGAGCGCATCAAGGCCGAGGTTGCGCCGGAGCTCAAGGTTCACCTGCTGGATGGCAAAGGGCGTGAGGCGATGGTGGCCAGCGATGCGGCCCTGCTGGCTTCCGGCACCGCAGCGCTGGAATGCATGTTGGCAAAATGCCCGATGGTGGTGGGCTACCGCATGAAGCCATTTACCTTCTGGCTGGCGGAGCGGCTGGTGAAAACCCCGTATGTCTCATTGCCTAACCTGCTGGCGGGGCGTGAAATCGTCACCGAACTGCTGCAACACGATTGTGTACCGGATAAGCTGGCCGCGGCGTTATTGCCGCTGCTGGAAGACAGCCCGCAGGCGGAGCTGTTGAAGCAGACCTTCCTTGAACTGCATCAGAGTATTCGCTGTGGTGCCGATGAACAGGCCGCTCAGGCTGTATTGGAGCTGGCAAAAGCATGATGGAACCCTTTGTTTACCCTGCCGCCCGGCTGTTTGCCGGTGTGGATGAAGTAGGGCGCGGGCCTTTGGTGGGTGCCGTAGTGACCGCTGCGGTGATCCTCGATCCTGCACGGCCGATTGTTGGCCTGGCGGATTCCAAAAAGCTCAGCGAGAAGCGCCGCCTGGCGTTATACGACGAGATCGTGGAAAAGGCGCTGTCCTGGAGCCTGGGGCGGGCTGAACCGGTCGAGATCGACCAACTGAATATCCTGCATGCCACCATGCTGGCGATGCAGCGTGCGGTTGCGGGTTTGCATATCGCACCGGACATGGTGTTGATTGATGGCAACCGTTGCCCCAAATTGCCGATGCGCTCGTTAGCGGTGGTGAAAGGGGATAGCCGGGTGGCGGAAATCAGTGCCGCATCGATTCTGGCGAAGGTGACCCGCGATCGCGAGATGACCGAGCTGGATGCGATTTTCCCGGATTACGGCTTTGCCCAACACAAGGGCTATCCCACCGCGTTCCATCTGGAAAAGCTGGCCGTGTTGGGGGCCACCGAGCATCATCGCCGCAGTTTTGCCCCGGTAAGACGGGCGCTGGAGTCTGGCTCGTCAGCTAAGTAACCAAGCCGCATAGTTCACACGATGCTTAATATTACGCCCCCTCTCCTTTTGGGAGAGGGTCGGGGTGAGGGGAAATGGCTACGGTGATCTTCCCCACACCCTAATGTAACCCTGGTTCAGTTTGCTGAACCCCAACACGTTGGTATCTGGATATGGCCGAACCTCGTTTTATTCATCTGCGCGTCCACAGTGACTACTCCATGATTGATGGATTAGCCAAGATCGGCCCGTTGGTGAAAAGAGCTGCCGCGCTAGCCATGCCAGCCTTGGCCGTCACTGACTTCACCAATATGTGTGGTCTGGTGAAGTTTTATGGCAGTGCGCACGGTGCCGGGATCAAACCGATCATCGGTGCGGATTTCCATGTGCAAAGCGAAGAGCTGGGCGATGAGCTGGCACAGCTTACCGTGCTGGCAGCCGATAACGTTGGCTATCAAAACCTCACCCTATTAATCTCCAGGGCGTATCAGCGCGGCTATGGCCCGGCCGGTCCGGTGATCGATCGCGACTGGCTGATAGAACACCGCAGCGGGTTGATCCTGCTTTCCGGTGCGCGCATGGGCGACGTCGGCAAGTTTCTGCTGCGTGGCAACCAGGCCCTGGTCGATCAATGCCTGGAGTTTTACCAGCAGCATTTCCCAGACAGCTATTATCTCGAACTGATCCGCACTGGCCGTGCGGATGAAGAAAACTATCTGCACGCCGCCGTAGCCCTGGCAACCGAACGCGGGTTGCCGGTAGTTGCCACCAACGACGTCCGTTTCCTGGTAGAAGATGATTTTGATGCCCATGAGATCCGCGTAGCGATCCATGATGGCTTCACGCTCGACGATCCCAAACGCCCGAAAAACTACAGCCCGCAGCAGTACATGCGCAGCGAAGAAGATATGTGCGAGCTGTTTGCCGACATCCCGGAAGCGTTGCTAAACAGTGTGGAAATTGCCAAGCGCTGTAACGTCACCATCCGTCTGGGCGAATATTTCCTGCCACAGTTCCCCACCGGCGATATGACCACCGAAGATTTCCTGGTGCTCAAGTCCAAAGAGGGATTGGAAGAACGTTTGGAGTTCCTGTTCCCGGATCCGGAAGTCCGTGCCGAGCGCCGTCCTGAATACGATGAGCGTCTGGATCTGGAACTGAAAGTGATCAACCAGATGGGATTCCCGGGCTACTTCCTGATCGTAATGGAATTCATCCAGTGGTCGAAAGATAACGACGTGCCGGTAGGCCCGGGGCGTGGCTCTGGTGCCGGTTCGTTGGTGGCCTATGCGCTGAAAATCACCGATCTCGACCCGCTGGAGTTTGACCTGCTGTTCGAACGCTTCCTGAACCCGGAACGTGTCTCGATGCCCGACTTCGACGTCGACTTCTGCATGGAAAAACGTGACCTGGTGATCGAGCACGTGGCGGACATGTATGGCCGTGAGGCGGTATCGCAGATCATCACCTTCGGTACCATGGCGGCGAAAGCGGTGATCCGCGACGTGGGACGCGTGCTGGGCCATCCTTATGGCTTCGTTGACCGTATCTCCAAGCTGGTGCCGCCCGATCCGGGCATGACGCTGGAAAAAGCCTTTGCCGCAGAGCCGCAGCTGCCAGAAATCTATGAGGCAGACGAAGAGGTCAAAGCGCTGATCGACATGGCGCGCAAGCTGGAAGGCGTGACGCGTAACGCCGGTAAGCACGCCGGGGGCGTGGTGATTGCGCCAACCAAGATCACCGACTTTGCCCCGCTTTATTGCGATGCCGAAGGTAACCACCCGGTCACCCAGTTTGACAAGAACGACGTGGAATACGCCGGGCTGGTGAAGTTCGACTTCCTCGGCCTGCGTACCCTAACCATCATCGACTGGGCGTTGGAGATGATTAACGCCCGTCGCGCCAAGACCGGGTTGGAACCGATAGATATCGCGGCCATTCCGCTCGATGACAAGAAAAGCTTCGACATGCTGCAACGCTCGGAAACCACTGCGGTATTCCAGCTTGAATCGCGCGGCATGAAGGATTTGATCAAACGTCTGAAGCCTGACTGCTTCGAAGACATGATCGCACTGGTAGCGTTGTTCCGCCCCGGCCCGTTGCAGTCCGGCATGGTAGATAACTTTATCGACCGTAAGCACGGGCGCGAAGAGATCTCCTACCCTGATATCCAGTGGCAGCATGAATCGTTGAAGCCGGTGCTGGAGCCGACCTATGGCATCATCCTGTACCAGGAACAGGTAATGCAGATCGCTCAGGTACTGGCTGGCTATACGCTGGGCGGGGCGGATATGCTGCGTCGCGCCATGGGTAAAAAGAACCCGGTCGAGATGGCCAAGCAGCGCGGCGGTTTTGAAGATGGTGCGAAATCGCGCGGCATTGATGGCGAACTGTCGGTAAAAATCTTCGATCTGGTAGAGAAGTTCGCGGGTTACGGCTTTAACAAATCGCACTCCGCTGCCTATGCGTTGGTGTCTTACCAGACGCTGTGGCTGAAGGCCCACTATCCGGCTGAGTTTATGGCCGCGGTCATGACCGCCGATATGGATAACACCGATAAGGTGGTGGGGCTGGTGGATGAGTGCTGGCGCATGGGCCTGAAAATCCTGCCACCGGATATCAACAGCGGGCAGTATCACTTCCACGTTAATGACGAGGGTGAGATCGTCTATGGCATCGGTGCCATCAAGGGCGTGGGGGAAGGGCCGATCGAAGCAATTATCGAAGCGCGTAATTCCGGCGAGCAGGGGTATTTCAAAGATCTGTTCGACCTGTGCGCCCGCTCCGATATTAAAAAGCTCAACCGCCGTATTCTGGAAAAGCTGATCATGTCTGGGGCGTTCGATCGCCTGGGGCCACACCGCGCCGCGTTGATGAACTCCCTGGGGGATGCGCTTAAAGCGGCCGATCAGCACGCCAAAGCCGAAGCCATCGGCCAGGCGGATATGTTTGGCGTGCTGGCGGAAGCGCCGGAGCAGGTGGAGCAATCCTACGCCAACGTTCCCCCTTGGCAGGAACAGGTGGTGCTGGATGGTGAACGAGAAACGCTGGGGCTGTATCTTACCGGCCACCCGATCACCCAGTACCTCAAAGAAATCGAACGCTATGCTGGTGGCCAGCGTCTGAAGGATATGCACCCGACGGATCGCGGCAAGATGACTACCGCCGTCGGGCTGGTGATTGCTTCCAAGATCATGATGACCAAACGCGGTAACCGCATCGGCATTTGTACGTTGGATGACCGTTCTGGGCGTCTGGACATCATGTTATTCACCGATGCCTTGGAAAAATACCAGCATTTGTTGGAAAAAGACCGTATCCTGATCGCGACTGGACAGGTCAGCTTTGATGACTTTAACGGCGGGCTTAAAATGACCGCTCGTGAATTAATGGACATCAGTGAAGCACGTGAAAAATACGCTCGCGGGCTTGCTATCTCGCTGACGGACAGGCAAATTGATGACCAGCTTTTGAACCGTCTCCGTCAGTCTTTGGAACCCCATCGCTCGGGGACGATTCCAGTGCATCTCTACTATCAACGGGAAGATGCACGGGCAAGATTGCGCTTTGGTGCAACTTGGCGCGTGACGCCGACCGACCGCTTGTTGATAGATTTGCGGACCTTGGTAGGTAATGAGCAGGTGGAACTGGAATTTGACTAAAATAGGAATGCTATGAGTCTGAATTTTCTTGATTTTGAACAGCCGATTGCAGAGCTGGAAGCGAAAATTGACTCGCTGACCGCAGTCAGCCGTCAAGACGAAAAATTAGATATTAATCTGGACGAAGAGGTTCAGCGCCTGCGTGAGAAGAGCGTTGAGCTGACGCGCAAGATTTTTTCCGATCTTGGGGCCTGGCAGATTGCCCAATTGGCACGCCACCCGCGCCGTCCTTATACCCTGGATTATATCGAACACATCTTTACCGATTTTGAAGAGCTGGCAGGCGATCGCGCCTATGCCGATGACAAAGCCATTGTCGGTGGTATTGCGCGCCTCGATGGCCGCCCGGTGATGATCATTGGTCATCAGAAAGGGCGTGAAACCAAAGAGAAAATCCGCCGCAACTTCGGTATGCCAGCACCGGAAGGCTATCGCAAAGCGCTGCGCCTGATGGAAATGGCCTCCCGCTTCAAGATGCCGCTGATCACCTTCATCGACACCCCAGGTGCTTATCCTGGCGTGGGTGCGGAAGAGCGTGGCCAGTCTGAGGCGATCGCCCGCAACCTGCGTGAAATGTCTCGCCTGAATATCCCGGTGATCTGCACCGTGATCGGCGAAGGCGGCTCCGGCGGGGCATTGGCGATCGGCGTGGGCGATAAAGTGAATATGCTGCAGTACAGCACCTATTCGGTGATCTCGCCGGAGGGCTGTGCCTCGATCCTGTGGAAAAGTGCCGATAAGGCACCTATTGCCGCAGAAGCGATGGGCATCACTGCACCACGTCTGAAAGAGCTGAAGCTGATCGATTCTGTGATCCCAGAGCCTTTGGGCTCCGCTCACCGCGACGTACCGGCAATGGCGGCTTCGTTGAAAGCCCAACTGTTGGCGGACCTGGCGGATCTGGATGGCCTGAACAACGAAGAGTTGCTCAACCGTCGCTATCAACGGCTGATGAACTACGGTTACTGCTGAGTTTGTTCGCCTGATGACTAACCGCCTTTCGGGGCGGTTTTTTTATGCGCGTAAGACAGCCCCGGCTTTTTATGTTGTTATAAGCTATTGGTAGTTAACTGAAGGATAGCTGCGATGAATATCATTGCGATCATGAGCCCGATGGGCGTGTATTACAAAGACGAGCCTATCCGCGAACTGCACGTGGCGCTGGCCTCAATGGGTTTCCAACTGGTGTTCCCGAAGAACAGCGGTGACCTGCTCAAGCTGATCGAACACAATGCGCGTATCTGTGGGGTGATTTTTGACTGGGATGAATACAGCCTGGAGCTGTGCAGCGAAATCAATGAGCTGAATGAATACCTGCCGCTGTATGCGTTTATCAACACTCACTCCACCTTCGACGTTCACCTGCACGAAATGCGTATGGTGCTCTATTTCTTCGAGTATGGTCTGAACGCTGCCGACGATATCGCCCAGCGCATTCGCCAGTATACCGATGAGTATATGGATACCATCACCCCTCCGCTGACCAAGGCGCTGTTCACCTATGTGAAGGAGGGGAAATATACCTTCTGTACCCCGGGCCATATGGCGGGCACCGCGTTCCAGAAAAGCCCGGTGGGCTGCCTGTTCTACGATTTCTTTGGTGCCAATACCCTGAAGGCGGATATTTCGATCTCGGTGACAGAGCTCGGTTCGCTGCTGGATCACACCGGCCCGCATCTGGAGGCGGAGGAGTACATTGCCCGTACCTTCAACGCGGAGCAAAGCTATCTGGTGACCAATGGCACCTCTACCGCCAACAAGATTGTCGGCATGTATTCGGCACCTGCCGGAAGTACGGTGCTGATTGACCGTAACTGCCATAAGTCGCTGTGTCACCTGCTGATGATGTGTGACATCGTGCCGATTTACCTGCGCCCGCTGCGTAACGCATACGGTATTTTAGGCGGTATTCCCCAGCGCGAATTTACCCGCGACAGCATTGCCAAGCGGGTGGCAGACACAGCCAACGCCAGCTGGCCGGTGCATGCGGTGATCACCAACTCCACCTATGATGGCCTGCTGTATAACACCGATTACATCAAGCAAACGCTGGACGTGGCGTCGATCCACTTCGATTCGGCCTGGGTACCTTACACCAATTTCCATCCGATTTATGACGGCAAGAGCGGCATGAGTGGCGATCGCATCCCTGGCAAGGTGATCTATGAAACTCAATCGACCCACAAGCTGCTGGCTGCCTTCTCTCAGGCTTCGATGATCCACATTAAAGGGGATTATGACGAGAACACCTTTAACGAAGCCTACATGATGCACACCACTACTTCGCCGCATTACGGCATTGTGGCTTCGATGGAAACCGCCGCGGCGATGCTACGTGGCAATCCGGGGCGGCGCATGATTAACCGCTCCGTGGAGCGAGCCCTGCATTTTCGCCGTGAAGTGCAACGCCTGCGTGCCGAGAGTGACACCTGGTTCTTCGATATCTGGCAGCCGGAAGAGATTGACGAGGCGCAGTGCTGGCCGCTGAACCCGGACGACAACTGGCATGGCTTTGGCCAGACCGACAGCGATCATATGTACCTGGATCCGATCAAGGTCACCATTTTGACGCCGGGGATGAACGAACTGGGTGAACTGGAGGAAAGTGGGATCCCTGCCGCGCTGGTAGCGAAATACCTGGATGAGCGTGGGATCGTGGTGGAGAAAACCGGCCCGTACAACTTGCTGTTCCTGTTTAGCATTGGTATCGACAAGACCAAGGCGATGAGCCTGCTGCGCAGCCTGACGGATTTCAAACGAGCTTACGATCTTAACCTGCGGGTGAAGAACATGCTGCCGGATCTGTATGCTGAAGATCCGGACTTCTACCGCCATATGCGCATTCAGGATCTGGCCGCCGGGATCCACCAACTGATCCGCCAGCACGATTTACCGGGCCTGATGCTGCGTGCGTTTGACGTCCTGCCGGAGATGAAGCTGACGCCTTATGAGATGTTCCAGCAGCAAGTACGCGGCAATGTGGAAACCTGCGAGATCGATCAGTTGATCGGCAAGGTGGCGGCGAACATGATCCTGCCTTATCCGCCGGGCGTACCGGTCGTGATGCCGGGGGAGATGATCACCGAAGAGAGCCGCGCGGTGCTCGATTTCCTGCTGATGCTGTGCTCGATCGGCGAACGCTACCCAGGTTTTGAAACCGATATCCACGGGGCCAAGTTGACCGAGGATGGACGCTATCTGGTGAAGGTGCTGAAAACCTCACAGATCAACTCTTCAACCTGATTACGGCTCTGAATCAGCTCCCTCTCCCTGTGGGAGAGGGTTGGGGTGAGGGGTCACTAAATAACTTACGGAGTCCATCCATGTTGGCATTACGACAGGTTCACCATATAGCGGTGATTGGTTCTGATTACGCCGCCAGTAAGCGCTTTTACTGCGATATCCTGGGGTTCACCCTGTTAGCGGAATATTACCGTGAAGAACGTGACTCCTGGAAAGCCGATCTGGCGCTGAATGGCCAATACGTCATTGAACTGTTTTCTTTCCCATCCCCTCCAGCCAGGCCGAGCCGCCCGGAAGCCTGTGGCCTGCGTCACCTGGCATTCAGCATAGAGGACATCGAGGCATCGATAGCGCATTTACAGGCGGCAGGGGTCATTTGCGAGCCGGTTCGGGTCGATCCCTATACCCAATCCCGCTTTACCTTTTTCAGCGATCCTGACGGATTACCGCTCGAATTATATGAACTATGAATGCTTAATCTGCTGAGAACGGCCCAAGTTATGGGTCGTTATGCTATCATCGCGCCCTTGCCCTCAGTGTCCACAGAGTTATTTCCGCCATGCAAGAGCCTGTTTTCCGCGTCGGGGAGTGGCTGATCACCCCGGCCGACAACCGCATAAGCCGTGATGGGCGTCAACGGACGCTGGAACCGCGCCTGATCGATATGTTGCAGTACTTTGCTCAGCACCCGGACGTGGTGCTCAGCCGCGACGAGCTGATTGATAACATCTGGAAGCGTAATATCGTCACCAACCATGTGGTGACCCAGTGTATTTCCGAACTGCGCAAATATCTGAAAGACGGTGATCCAGACAGCCCTGAATACATCATCACCGTTCCCAAACGCGGTTATAAACTGACGGCGCCGGTCATGTGGTGTGAAGAGGGGGAAGACGCGCCGCCGTTGCTACCCCAAGTGGCCGTGGTAATGCATGAGCCGGAAGATGGCAGCGAGGAAGAGGCTCCCGCCTATATACCACCGCGCCCGGCCACCAAGCCAAAGACCCTGTTACCTACTGCGGCAGGTCGTTTTTATCAACGCTCACCCTTTTGGGTCTGGCTGGCTTTCCTGGCGGCGCTGTCTGCCTGCGTCGCCTTTGTTGGCATTGCAACCCTGTCTCAGCGCATACCGGTGTCCACTATGCCGGTGTTGCTCAACCCACGTGATATCGATATTCGTATCCAGGGGGGGAACAGCTGCAGCAACTGGACGCCACAGCTCTCTTACGTAGTTGGCGTGAGTGAACTGGTCACCGACGCACTGAATACCTATTCCACGTTTCTGGTACACGATCAGACCAACTACAACTTTGCCGGGCCGAGCAGCTCCGGCAAGTCGCTGTATATCGAGTTCGTTAACCAACGCCATTACCGCGCCCAGCAATGTTTCCTGTCGGTGCGGCTGGTGGATAATGCCGACAGCTCGATCATGCTGGATAAGCGCTACTTTATTACCACCGATAATCAGCTAAAAATTCAGCAGGATTTCCTTGCCAGCCTGTCGGCAGCGTTGAAACAGCCTTGGCCGCAGCAACTGGCACAGCGTTTGGCACAGCTACTGCCGCAAAATGGCCCGGCGCTGCAGCGTTTCTATCAGGTACATCAGTTGCTGGTACAGGGGGATGCGGACTCACTGACCCGCGCCAGCAGCCAATTGGAGGCAATAATCAAAGCCTCGCCGGACTTTGAGTATGCCGTTGCCGAAAAAGCGCTGGTGGATTTGTTGCGTAACTCCTACCAACCCCTTGATGCGGCCGAACTCGCACAGCTACGAACGGATATTACCCGGCTGGGGACGTTACCAGCATTGGTAAATTCACCCATCTTGCAGCAGATAGTTACCGTCGATGCCTTGTCGCAGGGAAAAACCGATGAGGCTTATCGCGCCATTAATAAAGCTATCGATCTACAGATGTCATGGTTGAACTATGTATTACTAGGCAAAGTCTACGAAATGCAGGGCCATAACCATCAGGCTGCGGACTCTTATATTACCGCTTTTAACCTGCGCCCCGGTGAAAATACGCTACATTGGATCCGCAATGGCGTATTCCAAACCTCAGTCACCGCAGTTGTTCCTTATTTAGACAACTACGACACGCAAAAATAACTCTATTGCCAACTGTTCTTTTAAAACAGCGACACTTAAAGTCTAAGGTCGGTGGGAGTCATGCAGGTTAGCCGACCGTTGAGCGCAGGGATGCGCGATTGCGAGCCCCCAGGGATGGGTTTACGGCGTGTCGGCGTTCTGCATGACTCCCATCGGCTTCACTCTTAATTCCCGCTATCCCATGTAAATATCCTGTTGTTTCTAAACAAACTTTATCTTTTCTTTAGCTTATCCTGCCTTCTTGATAAGTGAGTCAAAAACCTCCGGATATCATTTGTAGGATCATGAGCGTAATTTCACCTTATCTTTAGGACTTTATTTTGGCGGACCGTTAGCATCCTGATTATCAAGTCTGTTCATTAATCTCGCCTCTTAATGCTCAGCACTTACCAGCATCGATAATCAGGAGAAACTGACCATGGCTTCATCCAAGAAAATAGGGCTTATTGCCTGCACCGGCGTCGTCGCCGGTAATATGATGGGGAGCGGGATTGCCTTATTACCGGCAAACCTGGCAAGTCTGGGATCTATCGCCATCTGGGGATGGGTGATTTCTATCATCGGCGCGATGTCATTGGCTTATGTTTACGCCCGCCTGGCGACCAAAAACCCGCAGCAGGGTGGGCCAATTGCCTATGCGGGGGAAATCTCCCCGGCGTTCGGTTTCCAAACTGGCGTACTTTACTACCATGCCAACTGGATCGGTAACCTGGCAATCGGCATTACCGCCGTTTCTTATCTCTCGACTTTCTTCCCCGCGTTGAATAATCCGGTACCGGCCGGGATTGCCTGTATCGCCATCGTCTGGATATTCACCTTTGTCAATCTGCTGGGGGGCACCTGGGTCAGCCGCTTGACCACGCTGGGCCTGGTACTGGTCTTGATCCCGGTAGTGGTCACCGCCGTGGCCGGTTGGCACTGGTTTGACGTTGCCACCTATCAAGCCAACTGGAATACCTCGGGTACCACCGATAGCCATGCCGTGGTGAAAAGTATCCTGCTCTGCCTGTGGGCGTTTATCGGCGTTGAATCCGCCGCCGTCAGCACCGGGATGGTAAAAAACCCTAAACGTACCGTACCACTGGCGACCATGCTCGGTACCGGCCTGGCAGGGATTATCTATATTGCTGCCACTCAGGTAATGAGCGGGATGTTCCCTGCAGCGCAAATGGCTGCCAGCGGTGCTCCCTTCGCCATCAGCGCCTCCGCCATTATGGGTAACTGGGCGGCCCCGATGGTTTCCGCTTTCACCGCCTTTGCCTGCCTGACCTCGTTAGGTTCCTGGATGATGCTGGTAGGTCAGGCCGGGGTGCGTGCGGCTAACGACGGCAACTTCCCGAAAGTGTATGGCGAACTGGATAAAAACGGCATTCCGAAGAAGGGCCTGCTGTTGGCTAGCTGCAAAATGACCGCGCTGATGGTGTTGATCACCGTGATGAACTCCAGCGGTGGCAAGGCTTCCGACCTGTTCGGCGAACTGACCGGTATCGCGGTGCTGCTGACCATGCTGCCTTACTTCTACTCCTGCGTTGACCTGATCCGCTTTGAAGGTGTCAACGTGCGTAACCTGCTGAGCCTGGTGGCGTCGGTATTGGGCTGTGGATTCTGCTTTATCGCCCTGATGGGCGCCAACTCCTTCGAGCTGTCCGGCACCTTTATCGTCAGCCTGATCATCCTGATGTTCTATGCCCGCAAAATGAATACCCGCCAGGTTGCCAAAGCAGCCGCACCGGTCAACGACAGCACCACGGCCAAAGCGCACTGAGATTGCGTGCTCTGACCCACTGAATTTACCCAGCCCCTTTCTTTCCGACCTGTCAGCCGCGACGGGAAGGGGCCCGCTTTGCCTGGAGAAATGATTATGAACGTTATTGCCATCATGAATCACATGGGTGTCTACTTCAAAGAAGAGCCGATCCGCGAACTGCATCAGGCGCTGGAAAGCCTGGACTTCCGCATCGTCTACCCTAATGACCGTGAAGATTTATTAAAGCTGATCGAAAACAATGCCCGCCTGTGCGGCGTAATTTTCGACTGGGACAAATACAACCTTGAGCTGTGCGAAGAGATCAGCCAGCTCAATGAATACATGCCGCTGTATGCCTTTGCCAATACCTATTCGACGCTTGATGTCAGCCTCAACGATCTGCGCATGCAGGTGCGCTTCTTCGAATACGCGCTGGGCGCGGCAAAAGATATCGCCGCCAAGATCAAACAGAACACCGACGAGTATATCGATGCCATCCTGCCACCGCTGACCAAGGCGCTGTTCAAATACGTGCGTGAAGGCAAATATACCTTCTGTACTCCAGGCCATATGGGCGGCACCGCCTTCCAGAAAAGCCCGGTGGGCAGCCTGTTCTATGACTTCTTTGGCCCGAATACCATGAAGTCTGACATCTCCATTTCGGTTTCCGAACTGGGTTCGCTGTTGGATCACTCCGGCCCGCACAAAGAGGCCGAAGAGTACATTTCCCGCGTGTTCAATGCCGAACGCAGCTACATGGTGACCAACGGCACCTCCACCGCCAACAAGATTGTTGGTATGTATGCCGCTCCGGCAGGCAGTACCGTACTGATCGACCGTAACTGCCACAAATCATTGACCCATCTGATGATGATGAGTGACATCACGCCGATCTACTTCCGGCCAACCCGTAATGCCTACGGTATTCTCGGCGGCATCCCGCAGAGCGAATTCAGCCGCGCCACCATCGCCAAGCGGGTGAAAGAAACGCCGAACGCCAGTTGGCCAGCGCACGCGGTGATCACCAACTCCACCTACGACGGCCTGCTGTACAACACCGATTTCATCAAACAGACTCTGGACGTTAAATCGATCCACTTTGATTCCGCCTGGGTGCCTTACACCAACTTCCATCCGATCTACAAAGGCAAATGCGGCATGAGCGGGGGCCGGGTTGAAGGCAAGGTGATCTATGAAACCCAGTCGACCCACAAACTGCTGGCGGCGTTCTCGCAGGCTTCGATGATCCACGTTAAAGGGGACATCAACGAAGAGACCTTTAACGAAGCCTATATGATGCACACCACCACCTCGCCTCATTACGGCATCGTGGCGTCCACCGAAACCGCCGCTGCGATGATGAAGGGCAACGCCGGTAAGCGCATGATTAACGGTTCCATCGAGCGTGCCATCAAGTTCCGTAAGGAAATCAAACGGCTGAAAGTGGAGTCCGAAGGCTGGTTCTTTGACGTCTGGCAGCCGGAGCATATCGATGAACCAGAATGCTGGCCGCTGCGTTCCGACAGCGCCTGGCACGGCTTCAAAAACATCGATAACGAACATATGTATCTCGACCCGATCAAGGTGACCATCCTCACCCCAGGGATGAGCAAAGAAGGTGAGATGCAACCGTTCGGTATCCCAGCCAGCCTGGTAGCCAAATACCTGGATGAGCGCGGCATCATCGTGGAGAAAACCGGCCCGTACAACCTGCTGTTCCTCTTCAGCATTGGTATCGATAAAACCAAAGCGTTGAGCCTGCTGCGCGCGATGACCGATTTCAAACGCTCGTTCGATTTGAACCTGCGGGTGAAAAACATGCTGCCATCGCTGTATCAGGAAGCGCCTGAGTTCTATGAAAACATGCGCATCCAGGATCTGGCGCAGAACATCCATCGCCTGGTCGAGCATCACAACCTGCCGGACCTGATGTACCGTGCGTTTGAAGTGCTGCCAACCATGGTGATGAACCCTTACCACGCCTTCCAGAAAGAGCTGCACGGCGAAGTGGAGGAAGTCTATCTGGAGGATATGGTCGGCAAGGTCAATGCCAATATGATCCTGCCTTATCCTCCAGGCGTGCCGTTGGTGATGCCGGGGGAAATGCTGACCGAAGAAAGCCGCCCGGTGCTGGAGTTCCTGCAAATGCTGTGTGAAATCGGCGCGCATTATCCGGGCTTTGAAACCGATATTCACGGGGCTTACCGCCAGCCGGATGGTCGCTACACGGTGAAAGTGTTGAAAGCGGAATAATGACATCACAGGGGAAAGCACAGACGCTTTCCCCTTGGTTATCCTGATGGGAGTACACCATGAAAACACCCTCACAACCGCGCGCTATCAACTATGTCGTTGCAATCCAAATCTGGGAGTATTTTAGTTTTTACGGCATGCGCGCGTTACTGATCCTCTATCTGACCCACCAGTTAGGCTACTCCGATAGCCACGCCATCACCCTTTTCAGCGCTTATGCCTCTTTGGTTTATGTCACCCCCATTCTGGGCGGCCTGCTGGCCGATCGCCTGTTGGGTAACCGCGTCTCGGTGATTGCCGGGGCGGCCTTGATGACCTTGGGCCATATCGTATTGGGGTTGGGGGCGGTCTCTGCCAACTCTCTTTATCTGGCGCTGGGCATTATCATCTGCGGCTATGGCCTGTTTAAATCCAATATCAGCTGCCTGTTGGGAGAGCTTTATCAGGCGCAGGACCCACGGCGGGAAGGCGGGTTTTCTCTGCTGTATGCAGCGGGGAACGTTGGCTCTATCCTGGCTCCGATCGCCTGTGGGTTGGCCGCTGAACGCTATGGCTGGCACGTCGGCTTTGCGCTGGCGGGAATAGGGATGTTTGCCGGGCTGATGATCTTCCTGTCGGGGAGTAAACATTTTCGGCATACGCGTGGGGTGAATATCCCGCTGATACAGGCCACCACGCTACGCTTGCCGCATTGGTTCTGGTTGGTGGCTGGGGTGTTGTGTGCTCCACTATTTTTCGCCCTGTTGTTTATTCACAACTGGGCCGGGTATCTGCTTGGCGTCGTGTGCGCCGCTGCGGTAGTGATCGTCATGTGTATCCTCTGGCGGGTGAGTGGTGAACAGCGTCGGGCATTATGGCAAATCATCATCTTGATGCTGCTGGGGACGCTGTTTTGGGCCTTTGCCCAACAGGGCGGCAGTTCGATCAGCCTGTTTATCGATCACTTTGTTGACCGGCAATGGTTCTCCTGGTCGGTGCCTACGGCGCTGTTCCAGTCGGTAAACGCCTTTGCGGTCATGCTGGGCGGCGTGCTGCTGGCCTGGCTGATGCGTGGCAGCCAGGGGAACGCTCAGACCGTGCGCATCTGGTGCAAATTTGCCTTTGGCCTGCTGCTGATTGCCGTGGGCTTTATGCTGATGGCGCTAAATGCGCGCTGGGGAGAACTGCATGGCCAGGCCTCGATGGGGATGATGGTGGCCGGGCTGGCGGTGATGGGATTTGCCGAACTGTTTATCGATCCGGTGGCGATGGCCCAAATCACCCGGTTGGATATTCCTGGCATCACCGGCGTGTTGACCGGTATTTATATGCTGGCGACCGGCTCGGTGGCTAATTATCTCGCGGGCCTGATTGCCAACCAGACCACCGAAAGCCAATTGGGTAATGCGATGATTGAAGCTTACGGCAAGGTTTTCACCCAGATTGGCTGGGGAGCTGCAGGAAGTGCCGCCTTGGTGCTGGCGGCTCTGGGGCTGTGGTGGGGAATGACCCGGCGCAATGATAGCGCGGTTAATGCTTGATTGATGGCGGTGGGCTGGTTAACGTGCAGCTATGTAGATGTCACTAAGCTCAATTGATGAAGACCCACCACCTCCTGACACAGATTGCCGACCCTCTAGGGGCTGAGCGCCAACTGTTGCTGGCGTTCAGCGGCGGCCTGGATTCCAGCGTGCTGTTGCATCTGCTGATGCTGTTGCGCCAGCAGCAACCGGACATTGCACTGCGCGCGGTGCATGTCCACCATGGCCTGAGTCGTTTTGCCGACGATTGGGTGGCACATTGCCAGCAGCAATGCGAACGCTGGCAGGTACCGCTGGTGATAAAACATGTTCAGCTAGAGGGGCGGCCTGGCGGTATCGAGGCCGCGGCCCGTTCGGCCCGCTACGCTGCTTTCGCAGAAACGTTGGCCGTAGACGAGGCTTTGCTGACGGCGCAGCATCTTGACGATCAATGTGAAACCTTCTTGCTGGCCTTAAAACGGGGCAGCGGCCCTGCGGGGCTGTCTGCCATGGCGGCACAAACCCGTTTGGGTAACAATCCCTTATTGCGCCCGCTGTTGGGAATATCGCGCCAGCAGTTGGAAGCCTACGCACACCAGCATCAATTGCAGTGGATCGAGGATGATAGCAATCAGGATCCCCGCTTCGATCGCAACTTCTTACGTCTGAACGTTCTGCCGATAGTGAATCAACGTTGGCCGCATTTTGCTGCCGCCACCGCCCGCAGCGCTGAATTATGTGCCGAGCAGGAGCAACTGCTTGATGAGCTGCTGGCCGAGCAATTGGCCCAACTGCTGGATGGGGAAAACTCGCTCGCTATCGCCGAATTGGCTACCTGTTCTGCGGCCAGGCGCTATGCTTTGCTACGGCGCTGGATTGGGCTGTTTGGCGTCACCATGCCTGCGCGAGATGGCTTGCATCGGCTATGGCAGGAAGTGGCGTTAAGCCGGGAAGATGCCGAACCTCAGCTGCAACTCGGGAACTACCAGATCCGCCGTTTTCGCCAGCGCTTGTATCTGCTACCGCTGATGTCTGATCTGAGCGGCGCACAATTGCCCTGGCCTAATGAGGCCCCACTGGCGTTACCTGACGGACTGGGTACTCTGTGCGTGGGCGAAGGTGAATGCCAGGTACGTGCCCCTTTAGAGCATGAGTCGGTCAGCGTGCGTTTTACCGCCAAGGGCAGGGCGCGGATTGTTGGCCGTGCCGGCTCACGTCCGATAAAAAAACTGTGGCAAGAGTTGGCTATTCCACCGTGGCAACGTGAACGTATCCCGTTGCTCTACTATGATGAGCAGTTAATCGCTGCCGTGGGCGTATTTATTACTGAGGAAGGGCAAGCGTCTGCGGGGCAACCGGCTTGGCGGCTTGGCTGGAAAAAAAATAATAACAATCTGCTGTGAGGAGTGGGCAATGAAATTGGTGAGCGTAATGGTAGTGATGGCAAGCGTGCTGAGTTTTTCCGCCATGGCGGCGGGCGATGTGGCGGCAGGGAAGAATAAATCGGCCAGCTGCATGGCCTGCCACGGCGCGGAAGGCAAGGTTTCGGTACCCATGTACCCGAACCTGGCCGGGCAGAATCAAATGTATCTGGAGCACTCTTTGCAGGCTTACAAGAAAGGGGAGCGCTCTGGCGGGCAGGCGGAAGTAATGAAGGCCTATGTCTCGGGGTTGTCGGATGAGGATATTGCCGACCTGGCGGCCTATTACGCCAGCCTGAAGCCTTAAATGACGAGGGCAGCCCTTGGGCTGCCCTGTGGAGATGGCGTTACCGCTATATCAGTCTGACAGGCTGACAACCACGGTACCGATTTCCGGATGACTGAAACTGAGGATGTGATCCAGACGCAAGCTGAGAGCGCTACCGGCCTGATCGACAATCAGGTACTCAACGCCCTTGGTAAATTTCAACTCGGTGGCAATGCCTTCGAACTTCTCTCCGTCGCGTAACTCTAGCTTCAGAATGTAGTTATGCTGACAGGCGAGTTCCAGGCTTTCATAGTCATCGCAATTGATGGATTGGTACTCATCATTCATCAACATGGTCGCTCACCAATAAGTTAGCGGCGGCAAATGCCGCCTGTTCCCTAACGGAGGACGGTAGCTCGCTATTCGCGGCAACCTCGTCCAATGCCTTTAACACACATGCTAGTGCATCCGGCACGTAGCCTAGATCTCCACTGCCGATCTGAGCGTAAAAACGTCGTACTAACTCACAGTATTGTTGCACAATGGCCTCCCTTTAGGATCTCTGCATTATCGCCACGCAGGCTGCAATAAGGCACAGACACTCGGGGTTAAATCCTATCTAAAGGACTATAGCACAGGTGTTAGTGAGTTATTAGTTCCTCTTTTTGGGCATTAGTCCACTCCTGACGCTCCCCGTGCTGGCTGCGGGCTGCCCTGATCAAGTACAATGTGGCCTGTTAATAAAGAGGTTACCCATGGCGCTGAAAGCAACAATTTACAAAGCCACGCTCAATATCGCTGATATGGACCGTCACTTTTACTTTGATACCACACTCACCCTGGCCCAGCATCCTTCAGAAACCGAACAGCGCATGATGCTGCGCCTACTGGCCTGGATCTGCCATGCCGATGAGCGCCTGGTGTTTACCAAAGGCCTGAGTGCGGAAGACGAGCCGGAAATCTGGCGGCGCAACGACCATAACGGGCTGGAGATGTGGATAGAGCTGGGGCTGCCGGACGAGAAGCGCATCAAGAAAGCCTGCAATCAGTCACCTCGTGTGGTGCTTTACGCCTACGGTGACCGCGCCGGGCATGTTTGGTGGCAGTCTATGCAGAGCAAGGTGGCTAATCACAAGAACCTGAGTATTCGCTTTCTCGATGATGAACAACTGTCTCGCTTGACCGCGTTAGCCAGCCGCAATATGACGCTACAGGCCACGCTGCAGGAAGGCACTATCTGGCTGTCAGACCTTCAGAATAGTCTGGAAATTCAATTTGCCGAATGGCAGCAGGTGCAGGAATAACCGGTGCTGGAACTGTCAAGAAACGTAGCCATACCGGACAACGAAATAGAACTAACGGCGATCCGCGCGCAGGGTGCGGGTGGCCAGCATGTGAATAAAACCTCAACGGCGATCCATTTGCGCTTTGACATCCGGGCGTCCAGCCTGCCAGAGTACTATAAAGAACGGCTGCTGGCGCTTAATCATCATTTAGTGACCGGTGATGGGGTGGTGATTATCAAAGCGCAGGAATATCGCAGCCAGGAAATGAATCGTGAAGCGGCATTGGCCCGGCTGGTGGCGCTGATCCAACAGGCGATGGTGGTCGAAAAGACGCGCAGGGCCACCAAACCAAGTAAAGGCGCCAAATTACGCCGTCTCGAAGGCAAAGTGCGTAAAGGCGCGACCAAGGCGCTGCGCGGCAAGGTTTTACCTTAGGCGGCGTCTTGGCATCAACGGATGACAACAGGAGAATAACTTGAAGCAAATAACCATTGCCCTGTTTTTAGCGGCAGGAGCCCTTTCATTGCTAGGATGTAACAATCAATACCAGCCAAAAGAACAGCCGCTTCAGCCGATGCAGCAGAGCTATCAGGGATTATTGCCCTGTGCTGATTGCAGCGGGCTGGACACCACACTGTTCCTCGATCAAGACGGCACCTTTATCTTGCAGGAAACCTATCGCGGTTCAAGAGATGGCGATAGCACCTTTGCCAGCTACGGTAAATGGGCGCGCACGGCAGATAAATTGGTGCTGACCGAGAGCAATGGTGAAAAGCGCTATTTCCACCCGGAAGGTAAACAATTGAGAATGCTGGACCGCAGTGGAGCACCGATTATCTCTCAGCTTAATTATGTGCTGTCGCCGGTGACCAAAGCCTTGCCGAAAACGCCGATGCCGTTGACCGGGTTGTATACCTATATGGCCGACGCGGCGGTATTCCAGGATTGTGCCACCGGCAAAACCTTCCCGGTAGCGAATAATATTGCGCTGGAGCAGGGCTATCTGAAGGCCCAACGGGCACCGGGCGAACCGGTATTCCTGATGTTGAACGGGCATTTCAGCGTGCAGCCCTCCATGGAGGAAGGGCAGATGCAAAAAGCGCTGATCCCGGAGCCGGGTGGCAAAATAACTTTCGACAACAGCAAGAGCTGTGCTAATTAATCAACGAATTATGGCCTCATCATTTGATGATGGGGTCGTTATTGTTGTCCGTTGCAGTTGTCAGTGTGGGTTGGTTTTTAGCTAACGCCCGCGAACGTAAATAGATCCCCGGCTTGATATGACCAACGTAAACCAGCGCTTTGCTAGGTGCCAGCGTAGCAATATCCCCTTCACGCATATGCAGTAAATCGCCCGGGCTGACCCAGCCAGGAGCGGCCAACGTCAACGGATGTCCGGCGTTTTCAAACGCGGCAATCACAAACTCCGAACAGAAATAGGACGACTCTGTGCCGGTCGGTGCCTTGAGCTGGGCTGCGGCCAAGCCTTGTACACATTGCTGGCGGAAATCGGCAGAGAAGGGGTTCAGCGAACACAGCTGCTTGGTCATCATAAAGGGCACCATCTCGGCAATACCCAGATAGTTATACCGGCTGCCGGCCTTTTGGCTGGCGAATTGGCGGATCTGGCTAGCCTGCTCCGGTGTCAGATCGGGGATGCGCAAAGCAAACATCTTGTCGCTATGGGTCAGCGCGTCTTTCAGGCTGATAATCTGCACGCCTTCCCCTACAGCTTCGGCAACCTGCCCTTCGCCAATATAAACGGCAACATGGCTGACTGACGAAGTACTCAAGATACGGATCCCGAGTGATTTCAAACCAATCGTTGAGGAGAACAGCAGGTCACCCTCTTGCAGGTCGGCCTGATTGATTTCGCGCAGCGTTTTTCCTGGGGCGGAGCTTAACGATTGGAACTGAACGTTGACGGGATTGATGGAGTGTTTTTCACGGTCGGATAAGCCTACGTCCATGGTGCAACCGGTCAAAAACACCGAAAGCAAAGCATACAGGCAGGTAGCCGAGGGGCTGCGTAATGGCATAAGTTAATCCTTTAACAACAATATCCATTAATAAAGCCCCCTATCTGGGGGGCTTGGTCTATCAATTAACGTTGGATCTGGCCCAGTAGGAAATCAACGATTTCGCCGGTTTTGATCATCTGCTTCTCGCCAACGCGGCGATTTTTATACTCAATCTCTTCGCTGTCGAGGTTACGATCGCCAATCACGATGGAGTGAGGCACGCCGATCAGTTCCATATCGGCAAACATCACGCCTGGGCGCTCTTTACGATCGTCGAGGATCACGTCGATGCCATGTGAACGCAGGGTATCGTACAGTTCCTCAGCCAGAGCCTGCACGCGGAATGATTTGTGCATGTTCATTGGCAGAATAGCTACCTGGAACGGGGCAATCGCGTCTGGCCAGATAATGCCACGGTCATCGTGATTCTGTTCGATGGCAGCAGCTACCACGCGCGTCACGCCGATGCCGTAGCAACCCATGGTCAGCACTTGATTACGGCCATCTTCACCCTGTACGGTGGCTTTCATCGCTTCTGAATACTTGGTACCCAGTTGGAAGATGTGGCCCACTTCGATACCGCGCTTGATCAGCAGCGTACCTTTACCATCTGGACTGGCATCGCCTTCCACCACGTTACGGATATCGGCGCTCTGTGGCAGCGGCAGATCACGCTCCCAGTTGATGCCAAAGTAGTGTTTGCCATCGATGTTGGCACCCGCGCCAAAGTCACTCATGGCCGCTACGCTGCGATCGACAACCACTGGGATCGGCAGGTTGACTGGGCCAAGGGAGCCAGGGCCTGCGCCGACGATTGCACGGATTTCTTCTTCCGTAGCGAAAGTCAGTGGAACCGCAACTTGTGGCAGTTTCTCGGCCTTGATTTCATTCAGCTCGTGATCGCCGCGCACCAGCAAGGCAACCAGCTTGTGGCCACTATCTTCACGGGCGTGCACCATCAAGGTTTTCACCGTTTTCTCTACTGGCAGTTGGAATTGCTCTACCAGCTCGGCGATGGTTTTGGCGTTCGGCGTATCGATGATGCGCAGTTCTTCGGTTGCCGCAGCACGTGGCTGAGCAGGGGCAACCGCTTCGGCCAACTCGATGTTGGCAGCATAGTCGGAACCGGTTGAGAACACGATGTCGTCTTCACCGCTGTGTGCCAGCACCTGGAACTCATGTGAAGCGCTGCCGCCGATAGAACCGGTATCGGCCAGCACCGGACGGAAATCCAAGCCCATACGGTTGAAGATCTTGCTGTAGGCCTCGTACATCGCGTCGTAGGTGACCTGCAAGGATTCCTGGGTGGTGTGGAAGGAATAAGCGTCCTTCATCAGGAATTCACGCGAGCGCATTACGCCAAAGCGTGGGCGAACCTCGTCACGGAATTTGGTCTGGATCTGGAAGAAGTTCAGCGGCAGCTGCTTGTAGGAGCTGATTTCGTTGCGGATCAGATCGGTGATCACTTCTTCATGGGTTGGACCAAGTACAAAGGGACGTTCGCCGCGATCGACAAAGCGCAGCAATTCCGGGCCATACTGCTCCCAGCGGCCGCTTTCCAGCCAGAGGTCTGCGGGCTGAACTACCGGCATGGAAACTTCGATCGCGTTAGCATTGTTCATTTCTTCGCGAACGATGTTTTCAACCTTCTTCAGAACGCGCAGGCCGGTCGGCAACCAGGTGTAAAGACCGGAGGCCAGCTTGCGGATCATCCCGGCGCGTAGCATCAGCTGGTGGCTGATCACTTCGGCGTCGGCAGGTGTCTCCTTCAGTGTGGAGAGCAGATATTGGCTTGTACGCATGGTGTTTTGGTTCCGTTAGAACTGCAAATTGCATCGGGCTGCCAGGGTTGGCCGCCAAAATTTTCAAAAGTGGCTTAGTTTACCAGCGCGAGCCGGTTGTCAAAAGAGAGCGGGCGGAATTTTAACGGGCGTCGAGCGACAACACTTCGCTTTGACGATCAACGATCCGCCAGCGCACGTTGAACTCCAACAACCATACCGCATATTCGCGCCCGCTGGCTTCTTCTTTTCGATAGGCGGGGCGAGGATCTTGCGCCAGAACCTGAGTGATAAAACGGCGCAGGTTGGGGTAGCGCCGCACATGTTGCTGCAGCTGTTGTTCCGCTTCGGGTGAGAAATACACCGGCATATCACCAGCCGGAGCAGCCTGAGCAAAACCGGCTCGCGCTTGCGGATGGCTTTCGGCAAACGGCAAATAGGGTTTGATATCGACCACCGGTGTACCGTCAACTAAATCCAGGCTGCCCAACTCCAGTACCACCTCGCCCCCTTGAGTCCGTATGCCTTTCAGTTCGATCAAGGACATACCCAACGGGTTAGGGCGAAAGGTCGAACGGGTGGCGAATACGCCCATACGTGCATTGCCGCCCAGACGAGGAGGCCGCACGGTAGGACGCCAGCCTCCTTCCATGGTTTGATGAAACACAAACATCACCCACAGATGGCTGAATTCGCTGAGGCCACGTACCGCTTCGGGCTGATTGTAAGGCGGCAACAGCACCAGTTCACCGCCGCCGTCTTCAACTAGCCCAGGCTGACGGGGAACCGCGAATTTCTCTTTATACGGAGAACGGATGGTGCCGATCTGCTCAAAGACAAATTCGGTCATTTGGCAGAGACATTAAGCGCAGAGCCTTGACAGATGGCCTGCTGGTAACAACCGGCGACGCCGCTGACAATCTGACAGTCATGCAGTAGCACCGCATTGGCCTTCATGTAGGAAGCTCGGGTCTGCATACGTTTACGTGCGGTATTCAGATTAGGCGGAGAGTCCTGAACCGTGGTCTGACAGGATTCGCCAGAAACCTCACCTAAATCGCGGAAAGGCTTGCCGACCAGTTCTTCTGCACTCTTGTACAGTTTTACCGGGGCCGGGCGGGCTGCTGGGGTGGCTTTTACCGGAGCGGGAGCGGCCGTAGTTGTTGTGCTGTTTGTTGTGGATGGAGCCGTGTGCTGCGTTGAGCATCCAGTCAGCGCGAGCGCTAACAAACAGAGAGGTAAAACACGCATTGAGAGTCCCTGCCATTTTATAATCAAAGTGGCGCTATTGAAGCAATCTCTGGCGCAAATAACAAGACGGGCCGTAGCCCGTCTTGCAATTATCGGAATAAAATGGCTGATGAATGATTACCAGCCTTTTACTGCGCCACCGTTAAAGATCTTGTTGGCTGCTTCGTTAACTTCGTCAGACTGGTAAGCCTGAACGAATTTCTTCACGTTTTCCGCGTCTTTGTTATCTTCACGGGCAACCATGATGTTGACGTAAGGTGAGTCTTTATCTTCAACAAACAGACCGTCTTTGGCCGGCGTCAAACCAATCTGGCTGGCGTAAGTGGTGTTGATAATGGCCAGAGCGATTTGCTGATCGTCCAGTGAACGTGGCAGCTGTGGTGCTTCCAGTTCAACCAGCTTCAGGTTTTTCGGGTTCTCGGTCACGTCCAGCACGGTTGGCAGCAGGCCAACACCGTCTTTCAGCTTGATCAGACCCTGTTTTTGCAGCAGCAACAGTGAACGACCCAGGTTGGTTGGATCGTTAGGCAGTGCTATCTGTGAACCTTCTTGCAGCTCATCAATGGATTTGATCTTTTTGGAGTAACCGGCGATCGGGTACACGAAGGTGTTACCTACCGTAACCAGCTTATAACCACGATCTTTGATCTGCTGATCCAGGTAAGGCTTGTGCTGGAAGGCGTTGACATCGATATCGCCTTTGCTCAGGGCTTCGTTTGGCAACACGTAGTCGTTGAAGGTGACCAGCTCAACGTCCAGGCCGTACTTATCTTTTGCTACTTTTTGTGCCACTTCAGCCACTTGCTGTTCAGCACCAACAATAACACCCACTTTGATATGGTTTGGATCTTTTTCATCCTGGCCACAACCGGCCAGAGCCAGAGTACCGATCAGTGCGCCGATTGTTGCGATGGATTTAAACTTTAACGACATATCCCTTCCTCAATTAGACTCGCATATGAAATACGCCTTACTCTTTATCCTGCCAGATGCAGCAAAACTATCGAGTAGATGTCAGCGCGTGGGTAAAACTATTTGTGGGTAACGGCCTTCACGATACGGTCGCCACCAAACTGGATCAGATACACCAGCACCACCAGTAATATTAATACCGTATTCATCACGGTAGCGTTATAACCAATATAACCATACTGATAACCAATTTGACCTAAGCCACCGGCACCGACGGCACCGCCCATTGCAGAATAGCCCACCAGGGTGATCAGCGTGATGGTAGCTGCATTCACCAAACCTGGCAGCGCTTCAGGCAGCAGCACTTTGGTGATGATTTGCATTGGGGTTGCACCCATGGCACGAGCAGCTTCAACCAGACCTGACGGAATTTCCAACAGGGCGTTTTCTACCATACGGGCAATAAAGGGAGCCGCGCCCACGGTCAGTGGAACGATAGCCGCCTGCAAACCGATAGAGGTGCCAACGATCATGCGAGTGAACGGGATCATCCAGACCAGCAGGATAATGAACGGGATGGAACGGAAAATGTTCACCAACCCGGACAACACCTTATAGACGGTATTGTTGGCAATGATTTGCCCAGGGCGGGTCACATATAACAGTACGCCAACCGGTAAGCCAAGAACAAAGCCAAAGAAGCCGGAGACAAAGGTCATCGTAACGGTTTCCCACACGCCACGTGCCATTAACCACATCATTGCCTCAGACATAACCCAGAACCTCTACTTTTACCTGATTTTCTTGTAGGAACTTAATCGTTGCCTGTGCATCTTCATCGGAGCCGTGCAGTTCAGCCAGCATCACGCCGAACTTCACGCCGCCAGCGTAATCCATCTGTGCGCTGATAATATTGTTGTTCACGTTAAAGCGACGAGCCGCTTCTGACAGTAACGGTGCATCGACCGAGCGGCCGGTAAACTCCAGGCGTAACAGCGGTTGACGGCCTCCGGTACGCTCAGGTACCAGACGTGCGGCATAATCATCCGGGATATCCAGATGCAAAGTAGCCTGGATAAACTGCTGTGCCAGTGGCGTCTTAGGGTGTGAGAACACTTCGCTAACGCTGTCTTTCTCAATCAATTGACCTTGGCTGATAACCGCGACCTGATCGCAGATACGTTTCACTACGTCCATTTCATGGGTGATCAACAGGATGGTCAGCCCCAGGCGGCGGTTGATATCTTTCAGCAGTTCGAGAATGGAGCGGGTGGTGGCAGGGTCCAGCGCACTGGTCGCTTCGTCGCACAGCAGCACTTTAGGATTGCTAGCCAGCGCACGGGCGATGGCCACACGCTGTTTTTGGCCGCCTGACAGATTGGCAGGGTAGGCATCGTGCTTATCTGACAGACCAACCAACTCCAGCAGCTCGACCACGCGTTTTTTGATTTCCGCGCGTGGGGTGTTGTCCAGCTCCAACGGCAGGGCAACGTTACCGAAGACCGTACGTGAAGAGAGCAGGTTAAAGTGTTGGAAGATCATGCCAATCTGGCGGCGTGCGCGCGTCAGCTCACCTTCAGACAGGGAGGTCAGATCCTGGCCATCAACCAGAACGGTACCTGACGTTGGGCGCTCAAGCATGTTGGCGCAGCGGATCAGCGTACTCTTACCGGCGCCTGAGGCACCGATGACGCCATAAATCTGTCCGGCAGGAACGTGAAGAGTCACGTCAGAGAGTGCGCTAATGGAACGCGACCCCTGCTGGAACACTTTGGTGATGTTGGAAAGTTTAATCATATTCTTCTTATTTTTAGCTTGGTTGCCGTGGCCTAATAAAGAGAGACCTTGATCAGCGCCAAGGTCTGGATCAGATGTTAAGGCGTCTAGACGTCCAAGTCAACGTTAACGCTATTCTTCATCATTCTCAGTCTCGGCGAAAACATGCGATACTGTGGCGGTTTTCAGGCTTTCAGGAGCATACCGGTGACACAACGCGTTCCAGCAATTTTCTTAGATCGTGACGGCACGATTAATATCGATCATGGCTACGTCCATGAAATAGATGATTTCCAGTTTATCGATGGCGTGATTGACGCCTGCCGTGAACTGAAAAGCATGGGCTTCGCACTGGTGCTGGTCACCAACCAGTCTGGCATTGCCCGTGGTAAATTCAGCGAAGACCAGTTTATGCGTCTGACAGAATGGATGGACTGGTCGATGGCTGACCGCGACGTCGATCTGGACGGCATCTATTTCTGCCCACATCATCCTGAAGCAGTAATAGAAGAGTATCGCCAGGTTTGTGATTGCCGCAAACCGCAGCCGGGCATGTTGTTGCAGGCGCAGAAAGAACTGAACATCGATTTGGCCGCTTCTTATATGGTTGGCGACAAAATCGAGGATATGCAGGCGGCCGCAGCTGCAGGGGTAGGCACTAAAGTGTTGGTGCGCACCGGCAAGCCAGTGACTGAAGAAGGTGAGAAAGCGGCGGATTGGGTACTAAACAGCCTGCAAGAGCTGCCGGCAGCGATTAAAAAGCGGGTTTAAGCAGCGTTATGCATGAATAGTGAGCGGTCGGAAGAAAAGTGCATATTATCCCTTGTCATTCTGAACCAGCTCCCTATAATGCGCCTCCATCGACACGGAACATGTGAACAACTTCACAGAGTCTCCGGGGGTCGCAGAGAAAAAACCTGAAATTAAGGTTGACTCTGAAAGAGGAAAGCGTAATATACGCCACCTCGAGTTAGCAAGCGAAAGCGCGTAACTCACTGCTCTTTAACAATTTATCAGACAATCTGTGTGGGCACTCACAAGACGATATCCAGCTACTTCGGTAGCAAAAAAATA